>CAVTYB010000001.1:0-146997 GCA_963738825.1 uncultured Alphaproteobacteria bacterium
CGATGCCAAGCTTGAACGTCGCCTTGGTCTCGCGGACGAATTCGTTCTCATCGATTCCAAGCAATTGGTTGAACAGCTGAATCGGCGGGATGGTTGATTCGCCCACGCCGACGGTTCCGATCTCTTCGGATTCGACGAGCGTGATCCGGTGCTGCTGAGTACCGGCGCATTTCGCAAGTGCTGCAGCAGCCATCCAACCGGCGGTACCACCGCCAACGATGACCATGTCGCGAGGGGCAGGATTGGTCATCCGATCACCTGTGCTGGTGCGGACTGGTCGATGCCGAGGAACTGTTCGACCGACGGCATTTGCTGAGCCATGGCTGCAACCTCTTTCAGGCGTCCCTGGACCGTCTCGATATGCTGCTGATCCGACAGTGAATCGATCCTCGGATCATAGCCCTCGGGAATGACCCCCGATCCCAACAGCAACAAGGTCCACAACTGATCGTGGAAGCTTTCCTCATCGTTGATCGGGACGAGCGCTCGAGCCCTGAACATGTCCACCTTCCGCTTCAGGCCCGGAGGCATTTGGGCGCCTCGGACCCGGTCCCACATGGGTTCGTCAAAGCGGCGATTGAGAATGTAATGCGCCGCCTGGAAGTCGCGAATGTTCGAACCGAAAAGGCGGACCGTCTGATTATAGGCCTCGGCTTCGGGAAATTCGTCCGCGGTCGCCGGGAACAAGGTCATCAGGTGCGAAAGGCAGCCGTGAGTCACCTGCAGCTCGACCGCGTCGATCGGATCGAGGGCAATCGCTGCCTCACCGATGGCGATGCAATTCCCGATCCACGGCGAACGTTGCATTCCGGTGCGAATCTCGCTGACGACCGCCTCGCCGCTGATTGGCAGCCGAGCGATGACGCTGGCGAGCCCCGCGACGTCAGCGTCGCTGATCGCACCGCTGTCATAAGCAACCAGGACGGGTGTTCGATCTCGAAGCGGAAACATGCCGACCCAGCCGCCGTGGAATGCGGATATCTGGCTGAATGCGGGAAGGCGCGGAAGCCGCGGTGCATTCGCAGCAAAGATGCGGTCGCACGGCAGCCAAGTCCTCCATGAATCAAATTCGGCGCCGGCCAGAGCGCCGATCAGACGCCCCTCCCGGCCCGACGCGTCAATGTACAGATCGGCAGTGATTCGAGTGCCGTCAGCGAGATCGATCCCGTCTATCTTCTCGCCACTTGAATCGATCCTTGCGACATCTGCATCCGCAGCCTCGACGCCGAGGCGCAGCGCGAGCTGCTTGATCAGTTCCGAGTAGATCGCAGAATCGAGATGATATCCGTAGCTCGCCCCGAGATCGGCGGGCATGGACGAGGCAGTTGGGACAGTGTTGAGACGCGCGCAGGCGCAGCCGAGCGAGAATTCCTGGTAGCCGACGCGAAGCCCCTCCAGCGCCCCCTTCGTCCAATATTGAACGAAGGCGAGGTCGCTGCCGGTGGCGAAGCTCGTCATCATAAGCGATGAGGAAGGGTGAAGCGCCCTTCGCCCAATTCGAAAATCTTTGCCCGACCATCGGCACGCCATTGCAGACGTCGAGCACGACCCGTTCATCGAGACCGAGCAAGCGGTGGAGCGAAGCGAGTGACGGAACCGCGGCATAAACGTCCACTTGGGAAAGCATTGATCCGAGCTCGACCGCCCGGACCGTCACTCCGGTGCGTCCGAGCGCACGCTGCACTGCGGCCGCAGCGAGCCACAGCGGCGCGTCCCTGCCAACCACTGCGACCGACTGAACGCGCCCCCTCACAAGCCTTCCCTGGCCTCGGCGGCAAGCGCCTCGCCCGACGCGGCGGCATTGGCGTAGCGTTCGAGAAAAGATGCGTGTCTTGGCATCTCATCGACACGGTCGCGAATGTCTTCGCGCAGCCGATCGAGAGTTTCGAGAAGCCGATCGATCGGCATTGCGTCGGCGAGCGGATTATAATGCTCCGGCTTTTCGCCCTGACCGAATAACACGCTGATCCAGCTCGGCGGGGTAAACAGTCCGTCGCGATATTGAGGCACCACCGCGGAGTGACGGAAGAGACGCAGCTTGCGTTCGAGGCTGTCGGGAACCTCCATCGTCCGGCAGTAACGCCACATCTCCGTGTCGTCGCGCGAGGTCGAGTGATAGTGAAGGATCAGAAAGTCGCGGATCCGCTCATATTCCAGATCGATCCGGAGGTTGAACTCGTCGACTAGGCGCTGGTCGTACCGGCGTGTCGGAAGCAGCGACAGAAGGTTCATGATCGCGATCTGGATCAGATAGATGCTGGTCGATTCAAGCGGCTCAAGGAACCCGCTCGAAAGCCCGATCGCGACACAGTTGCGCACCCAGGAACTGGTCCGTCGGCCCGCCTGGAACTTCAACAGGCGGGGTTCCGCGATCGTCGGCTCGTCGAGGCTCGAGAGCAGTTCCTCGAGCGCCTTTTCCTCATCGATGAAGCGGCTCGAGAAGACATAGCCATTGCCGGTCCGGTGCTGCAGCGGAATGCGCCATCGCCATCCGGAGTCCATCGCGATCACCCTAGTATATGGCGTCAGGTCGCCGCACCGCTCCGTCGGCACCGGCAGCGCTCGGTCGCACACCAGCCATTTCGACCAATCCTCCCACTCAGCGCCCAACTTGTCGGCAAGGAGGAGCGAACGGAAGCCGGAGCAGTCGATGAAGAAATCGGCCGCCAAGCGCTCGCCCGATTCCATGATCAGAGCTCGGATATCCCCGCTTTCGGAGTCCTGCTCGACATCGCGGACCTTGCCTTCGATCCGAATGATCCCACGCGGCTCCGCATGCGCCCTTAGGAACTTCGCGTAGAGGCTCGCGTCGAAATGGTAAGCATATGACAAAGTCGAATTGATCGCCTTGCCGGTTGCCGGGAAGTCGAAGCGGTTGTCCCGAGCGGCCATGCAGGCGAAGGAGAATTGCTGGATGTCCCAGTCGCGTCCGGACCGCACCGACCTCAGCCACTCCTGGTGGAAACCGAGGCCCGACTGAGCGGAGCCATGGACTCCGAACGGGTGGATGTAGCGGGATCCTTTGTAGCCCCAGTCGACGAAATCGATTCCGAGCTTAAAGGTCGCGTTGGTCGCCCGCATCATCTCCGCTTCATCGATCCCGATCGAATCGTTGAAGTTCTTGATGTGCGGCAAGCGTCGCTTCGCCGACTCCGACGATGCCGATCTCGTCGGATTCGACCAGTCGGATCCGGCAGCGGCTGGGCGGGATCCGGCGAAACAAGGCCCGCGGCAGCCATCCAGCCTGCCGTGCCGCCCCCGAGGATTAGGATTTCAAGCGGTTGATCCACCACAATGCTTCCGTGCCGAGCTCCTCGTTAAGAGCTATCTCAGCACCTCAAGTGCGTCACGCCCTTTTGCGCAACGAAAAGGGGTGCCGTTTCGCTGAACGACACCCCAATTCAAGTAAGCGCTAGCGATCGATTTGCCTCGCTCAGAGACTGTTCCGCTTACGAGCCGCGCTCGGGCACCGGCTGCGGCGGTGGCGGCGGAGCCGGGCACTGGGCCGACACAGCGACCACAGAGCCATCGGCACACGTCTGGGTCTCTGGCGGCGGCGGCGGCGGAGGAGGCGCCGGAGGCGGCACGGCCGCCGGCGGCGGCGGCGCAGGAGTCGCTTCCATCTTCCAGCGAACGCCGAGGATGAGGCGGCGATCGTTCTGGAAGTAGCCGTTCGGGGTCAGGATGACCTTGCCCTCTGGGCTGTGAACGTCGGTCACCTGAGCTCAAGCTCGGTCTTGGTGTTCAGGAGGTTGCTGGCCTCGATACTGAACTCGATCGCGTCGCTCGCCCGGTAGCGGACCGAAGCGTCGAGATAGCCCGCCCCCTTCTGCCACACCGGCAGATAGACGCAGCAATCGACCGCGGTGACGAGATATTGCGACCGCCAGTTATAGGCGAGGCGCGCCGACACCCTGCCCTTCTCGTACATGCCGACGATGTTGTAGGTGTACTTGGAGAGGCCCTCGAGCGAGCCAGGCTCGAGCGACGTCTGTGCGTTGCCGGGGTTGGTGATGGCGCCCGAATTGCCGACCGGTGTGAGGTTGGCGTTCGGGACTCCCTTGTTCTTCACGAAGGTGAAGTTGGCCTGGATACCGAGGCCGCTCCACAGGCCGGGCAGGAAGTCGAAGAAGCGCTGATAATCGGCTTCGAAGCCCGTGATCTTCGCACCGGTGCCGTTCGCAGGCCCGGTGACCAGCACGGTCCGACTGACGCCGTTGTTGACGATATTTTCGGCGAAAGTTCCGTACTGAATGTAGTTGGTGAACTTCTTGTAGAAGGCCGCGACGCTGAACTGCCCGACATTCGCGAAGTAATTTTCGACGGACAGGTCGTATTGCCACGCTTCGCTCGGTTTCAGATACGGATTGAAGGCGTTCGCCGAGTAGAAGGGATTGACCCCAGTCGGTTGACCGTCGGGGCCGATCACCCAGCGACTGTCGGTGAGGTCGCTGCCGTTCGGCAGGTTCATCCCGATCGCCAGATAATTCTTGAGGAGACCGATATCGGGCCGCGAAATCGCCTTCGACGCCGCGAACCTGATCAGCCATTTCGGCGACAGGTCGATCCGCACGTTGAAGCTCGGCAGGAACACATTGAATTTGTTCGACGCCGAGGACGGCGTTCCGCCGCCGCTCGCATATTGGATGTCCTGCCGGACTGAGGTAGCAGAAGGATGGGTAGTAAGCGCCGCCGTTCGGCGGAGGTGTAAAGTTGGGATCGCCCGGGATGGGCGCGGTTCCGGTCAAGTCCGCCCGCCACGACCGGCACGCGCGGACACAGCGCCGCGTTCAGCCCGGGAACGGTAGCATAACGAAGGAAGCCGTCGCTTTCGTCATCGGTAGCGACGAAGCGACCGCCGATATTGCCGCTGATCTTCAGGCTTCCGATCATTGCATCGGGTCCGCCGAACTTCAGCATCGCGTAGACGGACTTGGTCCTTTCCTGGACCTTGTCGACTTCGTCAGGAGTGAAGCAGCTATTCGGAAGCTCGACCGGCGTTACGCCTGGGATCTGGCCGTTGCGATCGCAGATCGGAATGAACTGTCCGACGCCGGTCAGCTCGCTGGCTGAACAGGTCGGCGCCATGATTCTGCAAGGAAGTCGAACGGCACGAACGGGAAGATGCCGAGGTTGCCGCCGAAGAATGCCGTCGCCGAATGCCTGCATCGTATAGGCGCCGGCCGGATAGCCCTTGAACGTTTCTCCAGTCGCGTTGCAGGTCCCGCCCGGCTGGCTGTCGAGGTTCCAGTACGGATGCGCGTTGCCGCAGTCCGTCCAGGTGTTGGCGATATTCTGCCAGTTGTACGTGCTCCACTGGACCAGCTGCTTGCGGTCGGCGAAGCGCGCGCCGAACTTCAGGCTGTTGAGCCAGTCGCTATGGAAGTCCTAGTCGCCGTCGCCGCGAAGCGCATATTCGTGGCCCGCTGCTGTCCTCGAGGTGGTCCATGACCGACCGCAGTACCAATTGTCGGGGTTGGCGAGGCCGCCGGCCGACTGGTTGATGTTGGTCGGGGGCGCAAGCGTGATGCGCGGAAGCGCGCCCGGTCGCATCGAGGCCGACGTTCGCGAACGAGTGGCCTCGATCGAGATGTCGTAATTGTCGACCTTCGAATTGACGTACTGGCCGTCGAAGTTGAAGTGCAGGTCGTTGGTCGGATCCCACTTCAGGTTGAGCGCCAGCATCCTGCGTCATGCTCGCGGTTCTGGTTGACGCGGCTGTCGGTGCCGACGTCGACGCCGTAGCTGGGATGTCCATTGGCGAGCGTAGTAGCTGCAGTTGCGGCGCGCCGCCCCAGCCGTAGCAGGCGTCGAACATCGGCTGGCCCTGGTCATTCACGCCGAAGCCGGCGTTCGCGTCCAGGATTACCCCACCAGCTGGCCGTTGCTGTTGTCGCGATTGGCGACGCCGGTCTGGAAATTGCCGTCGGAGTCGAACGTGAAGGCCGGCGTTCCGGGGGCGGGAACCGGAATGCGCCCGCTGAGGTTGCCCGCCCCGTTCAGCGGCCCTAGGATCCGCGTGCGGACATTCTGAGCCGTAAAGATCGGGGCCGAGGCCGAACGAGCCGAAATCATCTTCCTGCCACGTGTTCTTGTAGAGCGAGCGCAGATATTGCGCGGTGAGCAGCACCTTGCCGCTGTTGCTCTTCCACTGCGCCGGCGGCCGGCGATGCCGTAGCGCTTGCGGTCATATTCGTTGTTGAGGAAATTGATCGAAGCCGGCAAGAAGGCTTCGCGCCGGCCAGCCGGCACCGCCGTTTTCGACGATCGCGCGTTCGGCCGTACTGGATGCCCTGCGACCGGGTCTTGACCTGCGAATAAGCGAGGTTGGCCATGATGCCGAACTCGCCGGCGCCGGTCTGCCAGCGGTTGCTGTAAAAGCCGTTGACGTCCGGCGTCCATTTCTTGTCGAGGTCGCCGTAGTTGGCGCGGGCGCCGACCTGGATCAGCTGGCCCGTCGCGTCGAACGGGACGCGCGTGCGCAAGGTCGACGCGTGCCGGCAATTCCGCCCTCGATCATGTCGGCGGTCTGGTTCTTGTAGACGTCGACGCCCGGCGAGAAGCTCAGGAGTGATGTCGGTCCAGCTGAGGCCGCGGCTGCTGTTCGCGCTGAAGGTGTCGCGGCCGTTGAATTCGGAGCGGACCTGCGGAAGGCCGCGGATGATGACGCCCGACGGCTCGGCGGAGAAGTGCGCCGTGTCGCTGGTCGCCGCAAAGCGGTTGACGGTGATTCCGGGAACGCGCTGGAGCGCTTCGGCCACCGACTTGTCGGGGAAGGCGCCGATGTCGGTCGCAGTGATCGAGTCGACGACCGTGTCGGCGTTCTTCTTGATCTGCTGCGAGGTGCGCAGCGCCCGCCGCGTGCCCGTGATGATGATGGCGTTCTTTTCGGGAGCGCTCTGGCGGAGTCGGGTTCTTGCCGTGCTCGTGCGCTGGCTGAGCGGGGTCGCCGCAGTGTCCGACTGTCGGCTGGTCTTGCGCAAAAGCCGGATTGGCCTGCAGCAGCGCAGCGCCGAGAACCATGGTCGACGCACCGCACCGCAACATGCGCGCAGTCCGTGCCGAGCATCCAAACATAATTTTCTCCCCTCGAACCCGTTTCCGGGGCCCCCGAGTCGGCGAGGAGTGGTAGCGCTACCAAACAGGCCTCAAATGAAACAGCGCCGGCATATTTCCTATGCTCTTGCGGCGCACGGCCCGTGTTGTCGCAACTCTCCCCAGCCCACTTTCGTGAGCAGCATGCATTCGTATGCAAAGTTCGACGCCAGTCAATGCGTGCTTTCGGTAGTGCAAATTTCGCGGCGGCCGTTGCTCGCGTAGCAACAGGTGCAACGCAGTCATTGCGTCGACATTGCTGCGCGAATGGTAGCGCTACCTTGCGCGCCGCACCGCCGCTGAAATAGCCTGCCCGAATGAAGGGAGCGACGAATGTCCGCAACAATCACCCGGCGCGATCTGCTCGCCGGCACCTCGGCGATGCTCGCCGCGTCCGCAGTGCCGCTCCGCGCTGCACCGCCCGCGGCCGCAGTTCGTCCGCCGCGACGGAACGGCGCTGCGAGCTCGGCGGCGCGCGGTACCGCTACGTCGGCACGAACATGTGGTACGCGGCCTATCTCGGCGCCGACGCGCCATACGGCAACCGCGCCCGCCTGCAAGCGCGAGCTCGATCGCCTCGCTGGCCTCGGGATCAACAGCGTCCGCATGCTCGGCAGCTCGGAGCTGTCGCCGCTCAAGAACTCGGTGCGCCCGACCTTCCGCGACCGGACCAGCCACTACAACGAGACGCTCCTCGGCGGCCTCGACTTCGCGCTCGCGGAAATGGGCAAGCGCGACATGAAGGCGGTGATCTACCTCGCCAATTTCTGGGAATGGTCGGGCGGGTTCATGACCTATCTCTACTGGACCAACGGCGGCCGCTACATCAACATGAACGACCCGGCGCACCCGTGGCCGGAATTCCCCGACATGAGCTCGGAATTCTACGGCAGCCCGACGGCGGTCGCGATGCTCGACGATTATATTCGCGCGGTCGTCGGGCGCACCAACAGCGATCACCGGCCGGCGCTATTCGCGACGATCCCGCGATCCAGGCGTGGCAGCTCGCCAACGAGCCGCGGCCCGGCGGAAGCGCCGAAGCCGTGCCAGCGGCACATGCCGGCCTATCTCGCAGTGGATCGACGCACACGGCGCGGCTGATCAAGTCGATCGATCCCAACCACATGGTGTCGCACCGGAAGCGAGGGAACGCAGGGCTGCGGCGGACAGCGACCAGTGCGTCATCGATGCGCACAGCTCGCCGGCGATCGATTACATGACCGCGCACATCTGGCCGCAGAACTGGAGCTGGGCCGACCCGAAGGATCTCCCCGGCACCTGGCCGACCGTCGAGAAGAACACGCGCGACTATTTCGCGCGGCAGCTCGGCGATCGCGGAGCGCCTGGGCAAGCCGCTGGTGATCGAGGAGTTCGGCTTCCCGCGCGACGGCGGGAGCTACGAGCCCGGCACGCCGACGACGTTCAAGGACAAGTTCTACGCGCTCATCTACGCAGCTCGCGCTCGACAGCATGAACGCTCGGCGGGCCGGTCGCAGGGACGCATTTCTGGGGCTGGGGCGGCGAAGGCCGGGCGCAGCATCCCGACCATCATTTCCATCCGCGGCGACACCAGCTACGTCGGCGACCCGCCGCACGAGCCGCAGGGCTGGTACAGCGTGTTCGACGTCGACACATCGACGCAGGCCGTGATCCGGAACGCAGTTACGCGAGCGCGGCTGAAGCGCCGAGCGCGCTAAGGCTGGACGACGAACATCGCGACGCCGTGCGGCTCGACGGTCGCTGCGATCGAGCCGGACCAGCGCGCCAGATCCTTGTGCGCCCACAGGTCGCGCACTTTCGCGCGCACGCCCGCCGGCCAGCCGAGCTGCTCGGCCGTCGCGCGGATCGTCGCCGGCGCATCGCCGCGGTTGAACAGCAGCAGCGCCGTCGCGCCGCTCGGCGAGCGGCTTCACCCAGACTTCGCTGTCGCCGTCCTTCCACACGCGATGACCCTGTACGCCCGAGCGGGTCCTGGTCGACTGCGATCACTTCCTTGTTGAGCAGGATCGAGCGCGTGGTCTCGTCCATGTGCGCGACGTCGTTCCCCGCCATCAGCGGCGAGGCCATCATCGCCCACAGCGAGAAATGCGACCGGTATTCGGCCGGAGTCATCCCGCCGTTGCCGACCTCGAGCATGTCTGCGTCGTTCCAGTGCCCGGGCCCCGCGAAGGGCCACAAAGGCTCGTTCAGATCGACGATCTCGGTCACCGTGATGCGCCCAGTCTGTCGCTTGTCCTTGCGTCGAGAAGCTGTCGAAGATGTCGCCCGTCGTCCGCCACAGGTTGCCGGTGTTCTTCGCCCATAGCCACGGCTTGGCGGTGCCCCATTCGCACATCGAGAAGACGATCGCGCGGCCGCTCTGCGCGAAGCGCGTCGGCCATCACTGCATAAGCTTCCTGCGGCATTGCGGTCGCCGGTGTTGCACCAGTCGTACTTGAGATAATCGACGCCCCAGCGCGCGTAGGTGAGCGCGTCCTGATATTCATGGCCCTGGCCCGCCCGGCCGTCCGCCGCAGGTCAGCCGGCCCGCGTCCGAATAGATGCCGAACTTCAGCCCGCGCGAATGCACGTAGTCGGCGAGCGCCTTGATGCCCGACGGGAACTTCTGCGCATCGGCGGTGATGAAGCCGTTGGCGTCGCGCGGACCCTGCCAGCAATCGTCGATGACGACATATTGGTAGCCCGGCGTCGCGCATGCCCGAGGCGACCATCGCGTCGGCCGTGTCGCGCACCGTCTGCTCGTTGACGTCGCAGGCGAACTTGTTCCAGCTGTTCCAGCCCATCGGCGGAGTCAGAGCGAGGCCGTTCGGCGCCTTGTTCACGACTTCCTGTGTCGTTTCGGCAAGCGCGGGCGCAGCGAACAAGCTCGCCGCCAGCGACCAGCCAGAGCACCAATTTCACGATGCGAGCCATTGCCCTCCCCCGCTCCTGTTCGCCTCTTGCGTTAGCGCTACCAACAGGCGATGCAAACAGCCAGAGGGGAGAATCGTGAGAAGCTTGCGCGCGCTGCTTGCTTGGAGCCTTGCTGATGTGCCGCTCCGACGGCCGACGCGCAATCGGCGCCGCTTCCGCGAATCGTCGAATGCCGACGGCAGGCATGCGCTGCTCGTCGACGGAGCGCCGTTCCTGATCCTCGGCGCGCAGACCAACAACAGCAGCAACTATCCGGCGATCCTGCCCGAGGTCTGGCCGGTCATCGACCGCGATCCACGCCAACACGGTCGAGATTCCAGTCGCTTGGGAGCAGATCGAGCCGGCGGAGGGCAGGTTCGATTTTTCATGGGTCGACACGCTCCTTCCGCAGGCGCGCCAGCACAACGTGCGGCTCGTCCTGCTCTGGTTCGGTGCGTTCAAGAACACGAGCCCGAGCTACGCGCCCGAATGGGTGAAGGGCGACACCAAGCGCTTCCCGCGGATGATCACCAAGGACGGCAAAACTCATTACGTCCTGACGCCGCTCGCCGCCTCGACGCTGCGAGGCGGACAGCCGCGCCTTCGCTGCGCTGATGCGCCATGTTCGCGAGATCGATCCGCAGCACACCGTCATCATGGTGCAGGTCGAGAACGAGACCGGCAGCTACGCAGTCGCCGCGCGATTTCTCGGCCGAGGCCAACCGGCTGTTCGCCGAGCCGATCCCGGCCGCACTCGCGCGCCAGACCGGCAAGAGCGGAACCTGGTCGGAGGTCTACGGCTGGAAAGCCGACCAGGCGTTCAACGCCTGGTACACCGCGCGCTATGTCGACCAGGTCGCCGCCGCCGGCCAGGCCGAGCTCGACCTGCCGATGTACGCCAACGCCGCGCTCAGCGATCCGTTCAAGGAAGAAGGCGCCCAATATGGCGCGAGCGGCGGTCCGAACTGGAACGTGATCGAGATCTGGAAGGCCGCGGCGCCGCACATCTCGCTCGTCGCGCCCGACATCTACGACCGCGACGACAGGGTCTACGCTGCGCAGCTCGATCATTATGCGCGGCCGCGACAATGCGCTGTTCGTGCCCGGAGAACGGCAATGCGTTCGAATATTCGCGCTTCCTCTGGCTGGCGCTCGGGCACGGCGCGATCGGCTGGTCGCCGTTCGGAATGGACGCGACCGGCTATTCCAATTTCCCGCTCGGCGCGAGGCAGCTCGACCGGACACGCTCGAGGCATTCGCGTCCAAGTACCGATTGCTCGCACCGATCGCGCGCGACTGGGCGCGGCTCGCGTTCGAGCATCCGACGTCGGCTTCGCCAAGCCCAAGGACGGCTCGGACCAGACGCGCGATGCTGGGCCGCTGGAAGGTCAGCGCGATGTACGGGATGTGGGAGTTCGGCGAGCGCGACTGGACCTGGATCGACATGCCGGCCGAACCCGAAGAAGGACCTGCCGGTCGGCGGCGCGGCGGTCATCCAGCTCGGCCACGGACGAATTCCTCGTCGCCGGATCGGACGTGCGCATTCGCTTCGCTCTCGACCAGCCGCGAGCCGGCGAGAACGTCCAGTTCCTCGACGTCGAGGAAGGCACGTTCGACAACGGCCGCTGGGTGATGAAGCGCCGCTGGAACGGCGACCAGACCGATTATGGCCTCAACTTGACGAAACCGACCCTGCTCAAGGTTCGGATGGGGACCTATCGATGAGACGAAGAGTGATCGCCTGTGCTCTCGCCGGGGTCGGCACCGCCGCGTTTGCGCCAGAGGGTCGAGCGGACCGACGCGGAATCATCGTCACTCCGAATGAAGGACCGGCCGTGCGGCTGCAGGTCTATCGCCGACGGCATCATTCGCGTGACGCAGTCGCCGGGCCGAAATCGCGGACTTGCCCGCCGAGCCTGATGGTGAGGGCGAAACCGCTCGCGAGCGCGCTTCACCGGCTCGACGAGGAGCGCCTGTCGCCGATCAGCGATGCTCAATACCGGCAAATCCTCCGCCGAGGTCGATCTCGAAACCGGCGCCGTCAGCTTCCGAAGTGAGCCCGGGCGACAAAGTCGTGCTGCCGAAGAGCGCGCCGCCGTCCTTCGCGCAGACGAGCGCAGAGGGCGTGCCCTGGCTTGCCGATCTCGCAGCAGTTCAATCGCGGAACGGACGAAGGCTTCTACGGCCTCGGCCAGCACCAGAACGGGCAGATGAACTATAACGGCGAGGACGTCCTGCTCTCGCAGCACAATATGGACGTCGCGATCCCGTTCGTCGTTTCGACTCTCAATTACGGTTTGTTGTGGGACAACAACTCGGTCACTCGCTTCGGCGAGTCCAAGCCTTACACCTATGCGGGCGCGCCGATGACGGTTTGCAAGTCAATGGCGGTCGCGGCTGGACCGCAACCTACAGCGTCAACGGCAAGACCATCGAAGACGCAGCGAACCCACGATCCAGCTTCAATATCTCGAAGATGTGAACCGCTGGCCCCGGGCACTCGAACGGCCGACATGCAGCAGACTGTCCCGGGCCTGCACGTCACCTGGCAAGGCACGATCGTTTCTCAAGCGGCGGCCTGCACCGCTTCCGCCTGTACGGCTCCAGCTATTTCAAGCTGTTCGTCGATGGCCGCGAGATGCTCGACCGCTGGCGGCAGAACTGGAATCCCTTCTACCATAATTTCGACGTCGAGCTCGCCGCCGGTAAGCCGCACGAGCATGCGCGATCGAGTGGGATCCGGACTCGGGCTATATCGCGCTTCTGCACGACAATCCCCGTTCCGACGCCGATCGCCATTCGCTGACGCTCTCATCCGATTTCGCGCAATGCGGTCGATTATTATTTCATCCCGGGCAAGAGCATGGACGAGGTGATCGCCGGCTATCGCGCGCTGACGGGCAAGGCGCCGATCCTGCCCGAAATGGGCCTATGGCTTCTGGCAGAGCCGTCAGCGCTACGAGACCCAGGACCAACTGCTCGCAGTCCTTGACGAATATCGCAAGCGCGGGCTTCCGCTCGACAATATCGTCCAGGACTGGCTCTACTGGCCGCAGGATCAATGGGGCTGCCAGTGCTTCGACCCGGCGCGCTTTCCCGATCCAAGGAAGATGGTCGACGACATCCATTCCAAGGGTGCTCACGTCATGATCTCGGTCTGGGCGAAATATTACAAGGGCATGCCCAATTACGAAGCGCTCGAAGCGATCCACGGAATGTACGACCGAATGGCGAACCCGCGACCGGACGAGCCGAAGGACCCGAACACCATCAAATGGATGTACCTCGACTGGGTCGGCCCCGGTTATTTCAATGCCTTCTACGATCCCTTTAATCCGGCCGCCCGAGACCTCTACTGGAGCCAGGTCCGCAAGGGGATCGAAAGCAAGGGTTTCGATGCCTGGTGGCTCGATTCAGACGAGCCGGATTTCCATTCGAATATCTCGCCTGAGGAGACCGCTCGGCGGATGGGTCCGACGACGAGCGGCCCCTCGAAGCCCAATTTCAATTCTTATCCGCTGGTCCACGTCGACGGCGTTCACGACCACCAGATCGCCGACAAGCCGGACGTTCGCCCTTTCATCCTGACGCGCTCGGCGTTCGGCGGAATCCAGCGCGACAGCGCCGCAATATGGTCCGGCGATGTCGCCTCGCGCTGGGACAATTTGCGCGAACAGATTTCGGCCGGCCTCAATTTTTCACTGTCCGGCGATCCGAACTGGAGCCACGATATTGGTGGCTACACGATGGAGCAGCGCTTCATCAAGCCGACTGCCGCCGACCTCGCCGAGTGGCTCGAGCTCAACACGCGCTGGTTCCAGTTCGGCGCCTTCTCGCCGATCTTCCGAAGCCACGGAGAGAATATCAAGCGCGAGATCTTCGAGATGTCGCCGGAGGGCTCGCCGACCTACGATTCGATGGTCTGGTACGACCGGCTACGCTACCGGCTCATGCCCTATATCTATACGCTCGGGGCCGACACTTACTTCAACGACAGAACGATCATGCGCGCGCTGGTCATGGATTTTGAACCCGACAGGAACGTGTGGAAGATTGGCGATGAATATATGTTCGGGCCCGGCGCTCCTCGTAGCTCCGGTGACCGAGTATCAGGCGCGCTCGCGCAAGGTCTATTTGCCGGCCGGTTCGAGCTGGTACGACTTCTACACTGGCCGCAATCTAAAGGGCGGACAGACGATCGCGGCCGCGGCGCCCTATGAGCGAATGCCCTTGTTCGTCCGCTCCGGCTCGATCATCCCGACCGGCCCGGCGATCCAGTTCACTGCGCAGGACAAGAAGGGGCCGGTCACGCTCAACGTCTACACCGGTGCCGACGGCAGCTTCTCGCTCTACGAGGACGACGGCGTCAGCCGCCAGTATCTCCACGGCCATTATTCGCGGATCCCGTTCAAATGGGACGAGAAGACCAGGACCCTGGCAATCGGAATGCGCGAGGGCAAAGGCTATTCGGGGATGGCCGGAGCGCGCCTGTTCAACATCCGCTGGATGAGCCCGGCTTTTTCCTCGCCCGCTGGCGTTCGACGCCAAGCCCGATGCGACGGTCACCTACAGCGGAGCGCCGCTTAAAGTGCGGATGCGCTGATCAGCGCCGAGCACGCTTGTAGAGCCTGACGACCTGATCGATCGGAAGCGCATCGATGTGACGGCCGTTGCCGTCCATCGGGGTCGCTTCGAACAAAGAGTTGATCGCTGCTTCCTCCGCCGCTTCGACGGCGGCTTCGAACAAGGGCGACATCTGCTCGTTGGGAAGGTCGACAATAGTGCTGGGTTTCGCTCGCCGCTCGGGCGTTCGCCGGACATCGAGGCTGGTCGAAAAGGCGATTGCATATTCGCCCGATCCGTTGGTCATCGGCGAACCGGTCCGGGCGATTCCGAGGAGGCCGCGATGCGCGAGCCGTTCGAGATTCCGATCCGAAATCGGAGCGTCGGTCGCGATCACCACGATGCACGACCCATCGCCGCTCGCCTTCGAAAGCTCGTCCTTCAGATAATATTGCCCGAGCTCCTGGCCGATCGGGACTCCGGCCACTTGAAGCACTCCGCCATAATTGGTCTGAACAAGCACTCCCAGAGTCCATCCACCGAGGTTCGCTGGAAGCTTGCGCGAGCTGGTTCCGATTCCGCCCTTCCAGCTGAACGCGATGGTTCCGGTGCCTGCGCCGACCGCACCTTCCTGCACCGGACCTTCGATCGCCGATTCAATCGCGGCGACTGCATCCGCCGGACGCACCCGGCGCGCGCGAATGTCGTTGAGCGTTCCGTCGTTGGTTTCTCCAACGACCGCATTGACCGAGCGCACGTCCGCATTGCCCGGCTGCTTCAGAGTCCATTCGATGATCCCGGCCGCGGCTTCGGGAACGTTGAGCGTGTTCGTGAGGAGGATCGGAGTCTCGATCTCCCCGAGTTCCCTAATCTGGGTCGAGCCCATGAACTTGCCATAGGCATTGCCGACCGCGAAGCCGGCCGGAACCTTGTCCTGGTAGAGATTGCCGCCGTGCGGAAGGATTGCGGTGACGCCGGTCCGGATATTGCTTCCCTCGACGATCGTCACCTGGCCCACTCGAACCCCGGTGACGTCGGTGATCGCATTGAGCGGACCGGTCGGAAGGACGCCGAAGCTGATTCCCGCCTCGCGGGCGCTCGGCCGGTGCTCGGCCTGGCCGGTCGAGCTCATTGCAAGCAAGGCAAGAAGGAAGGAAAGCGTCCGCATCCGAACGTCATACTAAGCCCCGGCCGAGGATGCGAATGACCGGCGTGAACGCGCCTCGAGCAGGCGGCGGCAAGCTTGCTCGAAGAGCATCGCTGTCGCGTCGGAACCGAAGCGATGGGCCGCCGACGAGCTCGACCCCTTCGATGACCGCGTCCGGCAAGGAGCGCTCGCCGAGCGATCCGATCGCGCTTTCGCTGTCGGGCCATTCCATGAAGATCGCGTAGAGCGCTTCACCCTTACGAGTGAACCTTATGTCGGCTCCGGTGAACGGCTTTGCCTGATCCTCGTTCAGAATGCCCTCGGGCGGCCTCGTCGGTCCTTCGCCGAACTTCCGCCACGGCCGGGTGCCGAAGATCGCTTCGCCGTTCCGGCCCGTCCACGACGCAATCTCATCGACGATCGCCGCCTCCTTCTCGTCGATCGTCCCGTCTCCGCGGACCGGGATGTTGAGCAGCAGATTGCCGTTCTTCGACACCACGTCGGCAAGCCGCTGGATGACCTGCCGCGAACTCTTGTAGCCATTCTCATCGTAGATCCGTCGCGAATAATGCCAGTTGCCGATGCAGGTATCGGTCTGCCACGGAAGCTCGCGGATCTCATCGAGGAAGCCGCGCTCGACATCCTCGACGATCGCTCGGCGCTGCACTCCGTCGAGCTTCTTCCCGAAGACGACCACATCCGCCTCGCCGCGCCACGCGAGCGCCCGGTTATAATAATGAGCGGCGGCCTCCAGCCCGGTTTTTCCGAGCGGAAGCCCAGTGTCGTCGAAATAGATGAGGTCGGGCCGATAATCGTCGACGATCTGGTTCTGGCGAAGCAGCCATTTTCGAACGAAATCGGCGTTGAACGGCGGCGCAGCTTCCAGCCACTGCCCGTCGCGCTTGTCGTGCCACTCCATCATCGCCTGATCGGAAGCGATTCCGTCCGGCGCCACGTAATATGGGCCGGTGTACAGCTCCTGCGGATCGAGCCCTTCCCAGAACTTACCGCGGCCGTGGCGCTTCCTCAGCCAGTAAGCGTCGTACCGGCGACCACGCATCGACCCTTCCGGATCATAGCCGTAGGCGACCTGGTACCAGTGCCACGCGTGGCTCGAATGATTGGAAATCCCGAACTTCAGCCCTGCGGCGCGGACCGCCGGCTCCCACCCGCCAAGGATGTCCCGCTTCGGCCCTACCCGGGTCGAATTCCACGTATGATATTTACTCGCGAAATTGTCGAAATTGTCGTGGTGGCTGGCCATCGCGAAAAAGTAGCGCGCACCGGCTTTCGAATAGCGCGAGATCAGCTCTTCGGGCCGCCACGCTTCGGCTTTCCACTGGCCGATGATGTCGATGAAGCCGGTCCCGCTCGGATGCCCGTAATGCTTGAGGTGGTGGTCGTAAGCGGTTTCTGGAGGAAACCACGGCTGGCGCCCCTGAATGTACATCAGGCGGGCGTACCAATCGCCCCACTCGGGCTGGCATTGTGGCCCCCAATGCGCCCAGATCCCGAATTTCGCGTCGCGGAACCAGTCGGGGACGTGGTAGCCGTTCGCGAGCGATTCCCATGTCGGCTGGTACGGCGAATTGCCCTGTGCCGGGACCGAGCCCGCGCAGCTCGCAGCAGCGCTCGACAACAGGAACCGGCGCCGGTCGATTCGCAAGGTCAGAGGCTCGTCAGTGCTCGCATCAGGAACTGCTTGATCATCCGCCTAAGCTCAGGAGTCGAGCGGCCGATGATTCCGCGCGCAGGCTCAGGGATATGCTCGGCCGGCTCGCCGTTCGCCTTAAACACATAATGATCAAACAGGATTCGCCATGCCTCCCGCTTGTGCTCGGGCAGATGGCTGATCGTAAGCAGCCCGTGGCCGAGCGCATGCATTGGTGAACCAGCATCCGGCGGATGATCGGTCCACCAGTAATTGACCAGCGCATTCACCGCGCCGGTGGCCTGCACCGAGTGCCACCAGAGGGCCGGAATGTAGATTGCATCGCCCGGCTCGAGATCGGCGACGAGCGCTTGGCGCTCGGCCTCTCGGAACTTCGGGAATCGCTCATAATCCGGCGCATCGAGGTCGACCATGCTGATCGGCTGACCGGCGATCGTTCGGTCAATCGGCCCGACATAGAGATTCTCGATCTGCTCGGTCGGGAAGAGGATGAACCGCCGCCGGCCGGAGACCACGCAGGCGATATTGTCGGCCTCGTCATAATGCGGAGCGACCCGGCTGTCGTTCCCGATCCAGATTCGCGGCTCGGCCTTCGATGGATCGATGAGCGGCATCACATTCTCCGCAGCGAAGCGCGGAAGCATTTGGTTTGTGCCCGTCGACCCCATGTAGATCGAGCGGTCCTTTTCGGCCGGATCGAGCAAGGTCTTGAGCAGATTGCTGAGCGTCGTCTCGGCGGCTGCGAAATTGAACCCGTCGACATTCGCCGAATAGAAATAGCGTCCGCGGATTCCCGGCTGACCGAGAAAGGCGCGGACCCTTGCGCCATTGTCGCGAGTGCTGAGATATTCGACCAGTTCCGAACCCGATCGCCGCGATGACTGGACGGCGGGCCAATCGGCGACGAGCCCGCGCAGGACGGCGGGCTCGTGCCTTGTCTCGATCTCGGTCCTGAACTGCTCCGGATCGACCGCTCCGAACTCGGCGATGCGGACTGCATTCGACAGGTCCATTCCTGTCGTCACTGAAGGCGATTGGGTGCGCTTCGGAGTGCTCAGTGCAACTGTGCCTTCGCGATCAGCTCGTTGAACTTGTCGGATGTCATTCCAAGCAGAAGTCCGCGATCGTCCTTGCCGAACGCGACCAGCGGAACTCCGATCTTGGTCTTGCCAGTATCGACCACCGCCTGATTGGAGTCGACCGAAACGATCGTTCCGATCTCGATGCCCTTGATGTCGCGGAGCGATGCGCCGGACTTGATGTCGGCAGCAGTCGCAGGGACTGGAGCCTGATGCGCCTGCGGCCGATCATCCGTCTTTTTGGGCTTGTCGTCCCCGGAGCTGATCAAATGATTGTAGTCGGAATTGTTCTGCTGGTTGCCCTGCGAGATCTTGGTCGAATCGCCAGTCCCTGGAAGTGGGCCAGCAGCGCCCGCCGCCTGGGCATTCGCTACCGTTGCTCCCCCAGCTGCCAAAGCGATGGCGATCAGGAATCGAGTTGCCGTACGCGTCATGTCCGTCACCTGTTCGTTGATAGCGCTACCACATGCACTGGGGAGCTTTGGACCGCAACGTTGCGCCCGCTCCTCCGGTGAATGCAAGCTCTCCACTCTAGCATTGCTCGCTGAACCTCGCATTGCCTTGGTCATCGCTCGATCTCGACCCACACCGGCGCATGGTCGCTGGTCTTCTCCCAGCCGCGCGGCGTCCGGTCGACCCCGGCGCCCTTCAGCTTCTTGGCGAGGGTGCGGCTGAGCAGGAAATGATCGATTCGGATCCCGGCGTCTCGCTCGAACGAATTCCGCCAGTAATGCCAGAAGGTGTAGATGCGCTTGTCCGGGAACATGTGGCGGATCGCATCGGTCCAGCCCTGCCCAACGAGCGCGCGATACTTTTCCCGAGCCTCGGGTGCGAACAGCGCATCCTTCAGCCATCGCTCGGGTTTGTAGACGTCCTCGCTCGTCGGGATCACGTTGAAGTCGCCCATCAGCAAGGCGGGCACTTCGCTGTCGAGCAGGGCCTGCGCGTGCACCGCCAGCGAGTCGAGCCAGGCGAGCTTGTATTCGAACTTCGGCCCCGGCTTCGGGTTGCCGTTCGGCGCGTATATGTTGCCGATCAGCACTCCGCAGATCGCTGCTTCGATGTACCGGCTCTGCTCGAGGTTCGGATCCCCCGGAAGCGCACGGCGAATTTCGACCGGATCGCCGACTCGACTCAGCAGCGCGACTCCGTTCCAGCTCTTCTGTCCGTGCCAGATCGCGGAATAACCGAGCGACTCGATCGAATCGGCTGGAAATTGCTCGTCAGTGCATTTGAGCTCCTGCAACCCGACGATGTCGGGCCTGAACTCCTCGAGCCAAGCTTTGAGAATCGCCAGCCGGCCATTGATTCCATTGATGTTGTAGCTCGCAATCCGCAGTCGCCGAGTCTTTGCCATGGATCAGGAACCATCCTCCGGCATTTGAGTTCTACCGGCGTGCTTCGGGTCCACCGATTCGTGTCTCCGAGGCGGAACCCGGGCTGAAACGCCTGCGGATCGGCGTCGTTTGATGGCGTGAATCACTGGAGGAAGCATGGAGAGCCCCGTCAGGCCCGAGCCTGTCGGGGCTCTTTCTTTTGCGGATTTCCCCGAGTCGCGCCGAGTCTCCACAGGTTTATCCACCGATTCATCCACCATTTTGTCGCTTTCCCGGCAAATTCGGACTCGCGCCGACAGCCGAATCGGCTATGGTTGTTTCGTGCTTAGGGAGTCGAAAGACAAACTCAGCATGGTGCCCCGGCAGGGTCAAACTTGCCGGGGCTACTCGTATCTAGGCTAGAGCGCTTCGGGCCTCGCCTCTTCCAGCTTCAGACGCTTCGACCTGTCCGCCAGCGGATATTTGTTCCCGTTCGCGCAGTTGAACAACAGCACTCGCTCGTTGCGCTCCACGAGCCCCTGCCGAAGCGCCTTCCTCCACCCGGCCAGCACTGCACCGCCTTCGGGGCAAAGCAGGAAGCCATCGTCGCGCGCGCAATCATCGACCGCTTGAAGGATCGAATCCTCGGATACGGCGATTGCAGCGCCGCCGCTCTCGCGGACTGCACGAAGGATCAGGAAATCGCCGACCGCCTTTGGAACGCGAATCCCCGTCGCGACCGTCGCAGCATCTTCCCAGCGTTCGGCGAACTCCTTGCCATTCTCGAAAGCGCGGACCATCGGCGCGCAGCCCTCCGCCTGGACCGCATACATGCGCGGGCGCTTGGAACCGATCAGACCCACCGCTTCGAGCTCGTCGAAGCCCTTCCACATTCCAATCAGGCCCGTGCCGCCGCCGGTCGGATAAAAGATCGCGTCGGGCAGCTCCCATCCGAGCTGCTCGGCAAGCTCGAAGCCCATCGTCTTCTTGCCCTCGATCCGATACGGCTCCTTCAAGGGTCGAGAAGTCGAACCAAAGCCCTTCCGCAGCGCCCTTCCCGACCAACGCTCCGCATTCGTCGATCTGGCCGTCGGCGACATAAACGCGCGCTCCATAAGCAGCGGTTTCGGTCACATTGATCTCCGGCGTTTCCGCAGGACAGATGACGATCGTCTCGATCCCCGCCCGCGCTCCGTAGGCAGCAAGCGCGGCACCGGCGTTGCCGTTGGTCGGCATTGCCACTCCGCTCGATCCCGAACTGCTTTGCCATGGTGACCGCCATGCCAAGGCCGCGCGCCTTGAACGATCCGGTCGGAAGCCGGCCTTCGTCTTTGACGAGCAGATCGGATGCAGCCTCGAGCGCCGCGATTTTCGGCAGCGGAACGATCGGCGTTTCGGGCTCTCCGAGGCTAACCGGCTCGCAGTCGAACGGGAGCAGCTCGCGCCATTTCCACATGCCGGGCTCGCGGCTAGCAAGGCTCTCGCGGGTCATCGTCCGCTTCGCCGCCTCGAGATCGTAGCGGACGAGCAGCGGTTTGCCCGCATTACTGAGATTGTGCGGCCGGCCGGCTTCGTAACGCTCGCCGGTCAGCGAGCATTCCAGATATGTCACATTCATGGATCAGCAGTCCGTGTCTTCGAGATGCATTCGTTCGACCTGCAGCGTGCAATGCTCGATCCCGAAATCGGTCGTGGAGCATTCGCCGAGCGGCGGTCAGCAGGTCGTCGGTGGACGTGATGTTGGGGGCGACTAGATGCGCTGTCAGCGCGGTCTCGGTCGTACTCAGTGGCCATATGTGAAGATCGATGCACGGTTTCGACTCCGCTCAGCCGAGCAAGCTCGTCGAGTACGTCGTCGAGCTCGATCCCCGAAGGAACGCCCATCAGCGACATTCCGAGCGCTTCCTTGAGCAGGCCGATGCTTCCCCACAGGATGACGAGCGAGACGAGGATACTCACAGCGGGATCGATCCACTCCTTGCCCGTCCACAGGATCAGTGCGCCTGCAACGACGACGCCGGCGGAGATTGCAGCGTCGGCGGCCATGTGCAGGAACGCCGCGCGGACATTGATGTCGCTTGCGCGCCCGCGCGCAAACAGCAGCGCCGTCGCTCCGTTCATCGACGATCGCCACCGCCCGCGACCCAGATCATCGTCCACGGGTCCGTCCGCGGCGACGGATGAATCAGCCGCTGGATCGACTTCAGAGGCGATCGCGCCCACGGCGATCAGAAGGATCAGCGCATTGATAAGCGCGGCGAGGATCGAGGCCTTCTTGAGACCATAAGTGAAGCGGCTGCGACGGTGACGTTCTCGCCATCACTGCTCCCGCCCAGCCGACCACCAGCCCAAGCCCGTCGGACAGATTGTGGCCCGCGTCCGCGATCAGCGCCATTGAATTCCGACAGCACACCGCCCACGAGCTCCAGCAACGACGATTGCGAGGTTGAGGAGGATCCCAAGCGCAAACGCGCGGCTAAAGTCGGTGCGCCGTGGAATGAATGGCGAGTGGGAGTGCGCCCGGGCGCATTCCGCCGCCCTAGCCGAGCGAAGCGGGAGAATTCAAACCGGTAGATCGACCGAAACGGCGAGCCTCAGACTTCGAGGCGGTCGCCTTCGCGCGCGACCAGAGTATAGAGCGCCGGCATCAGGAAGACGATGATCGAGAGGCAGGTGATCAGGCCGCCGACGATGACGACCGCGAAGGGCCGCTGCGTGTCGGTGCCGACGCCGGTCGCGAGCGCCGCCGGGAGCAGCCCGAGCGCCGCGACCAGCGCGGTCATCATGATCGGCCGAAGCCGAAGGATCGCGCTTTCGCGGATCGCTTCCGCCAGCGGCATTCCGCCGAGCCGAAGCTCGTTGACGTAGGAGATGTAGACGAGCGCGGTCTGCACCGAGACTCCGAACAGCGCGAGGAAACCAATCCCGGACGAGACCGAGAAGGCGGTTGCCGGTCAGCCACAAGCGCAAGGATCCCGCCGACCGGCGCCGACATCAGCACGCCGATCAGCGCGATCGCCGGGAACTTGAAGTTCCGGTAGAGGAAGAAGAGCAGCAGGAAGATCAGAAGCAGCGTCAGCGGCACGATCGTCATCAGCTGCGCGCGCGACGCGGTATATTCGCTATATTCGCCGCCCCAATCGGCGCGATAGCCCTGGGGCAGCTGCACCTTGCTGCGAGACCTGCGCCATCGCGTCCTGCACGGCGCCGGCAAGGTCGCGCCCCTCGACCGAGAACTGGACGCCGATGAAGCGGCTGTTGTTCTCGCGGTAGATGAAGGAGGCGCCGTTGCTGACGGAGATGGTCGGCGAGCTCCTTCAGCGGGATGTGCTGCCCGTCGGGCGTCGCGACGAGGATGTTGCCGATGGCGACGGGGTTGTCGCGATACTGGCCCTGGAGCCGGACGACGAGGTCGAACTCCTTCTCCTGCTGCACGACCTGGGTCGCGACATCGCCGCCGATCGCGGTCTGGATCAGCGCCGTTGATGTCGTCGACGTTGATCCCGTAGCGGGCGATCTTGGCGCGATCGATCTGGATCGAGAGGCTCGGCTGGCCGAGCTCCTGGACCAGCGTCACGTCCTTGATTCCGCGCACATGCTCGAGCACGGCCTTGATCGCCTTGCCCTTCTGCTCGAGCACGTTGAGGTCGGGCCCGAACACCTTCACCGCGAGCGCGCTCTTGAGGCCGGTCTCCGCCTCGTCGACCGCGTCTTCGGCGGGCTGCGTGTAATTGAAGGTGATGCCGGGGAAGGTCTGCAGCTTGTCGTTGATCGCGGCGATCAGCTGCGGCTTGGTGCGGATCGGCCCGCGCCATTTCGAATAGGGCTTCAGCCCGACGTAGAATTCGGCGTTGAAGAAGCCGGTCGCGTCGGTGCCGTCGTCCGGCCGGCCATGTTCCGATCCGACCACCGTCACTTCCGGAAAGGACGCGATGATCGAGCGGATCTGCGGCACGATCTTCGCCGATTCATCGAAGGAGATCGTGTAGGGCATCGTCGCCCGCACCCACAGCGCGCCTTCGTCGAGATGCGGCATGAACTCGGCGCCGACGTCGGCGAACAGCAGCAGCGATGCGAGCAGCAGAAGCGCCGAAACGCCGATGGTCCCGCGCGGCCGCGCGAGGCAATGATCGAGCCCGCGCGTGTAGGCCGACTCGGATGCGCTCGAAGATCGCGTTGCGCCGCTCGCGAACGCCGCTCCGCATCAGCCAGGAGCAGAGCACCGGAAGCAGCGTCAGGGTGACGATCAGCGAGCCGATCAGCGCGAAGATCATCGTGTCGGCCATCGGCTTGAACAGCACGCCCGACGGTCCCGACAGGACGTAGATCGGAAGGAAGCTGACGACGATCACGACGACCGAATAGAAGAGCGGCCGGTCGACTTCGGCCGCCGCGTCGCGGATGATTGCCATGACATTGTCCGGGTCGCTCCTCGCTCTCGGCCAGCCGTCGGTAGATATTCTCGACCATGATCACCGCGGCATCGACGAGGATCCCGAAGTCGATCGCGCCGATCGACAGCAGGTTCGCCGACGCGCCCTGCAGGTCGAGGCAGGCGAAGGCGAACAGCAAGCGACAGCGGAATCGTCACCGCGACGATCAGGCCGGAGCGCACATCGTAGAGGAAGAAGATCAGGATCACGACGACGAGCAGCATGCCGCGCAGCAGGTTGTTCTCGACCGTGACGACGGTCTCGTGGACGAGGTCGGAGCGGTCGTAGAAGGGCACGACCTTCACGTCCTTGGGCAGGATGCTGGTGTTGAGCTCGCTGCGTCTTCGCTTCGACGCCGCTTCAGCACGTCCTGCGTCTTCTCGCCGGTGCGCAGCATGATGACGCCTTCGACGGCGTCGTTCTGCTTGCCGATTCCGAACTGGCCGAGCCGCGGCGCGATGCCGAGCGTGACCTGCGCCGACGTCCTTGACCAGCGTCGGAATGCCGTCGTGCACCGCGACGACGACATTGCCGATGTCGTCCAGCGTCTGACAGCCGGCCGAGGCCGCGGACGTAATAGAATTGGCCGCCTTCGCGAATAGAATCCGCCGCCGCCGTTGCCGTTGTTGGCGCCGAGCGCGCTCTCGACCTGCTGCGGCGACAGGCCCGCGCCGGCGAGGCGATATTGGTCGAGCAGCACCTGATACTGCATCGTCCCGCCGCCGAACCCGGAATCGTCGGCAACGCCCGGACACCGATCGGAATTGCGGCTCGACGGTCCAGTCCTCGAACGTCTTGAGCTCGGTCGGCGAGCGGTCGGGGCTTTGCAGCGTGTAGCGGTAGATCAGCCCCGACGGCGAGGTCAGCGGCTCGACCGTCGGGCGCGACTCCGCTCGGCAGGTCGAGGCCGGCGAGGCGGTTGAACACCTGCTGCCGCGCGAAATTGCGGTCGGTGTCCTGGTCGAAGGTGATGTCGATGCTCGACAGACGCGTAGAGCGAGACCGAGCGGAGATTGTTCTCCTTCGGGATGCCGTTCATCTCGCGCTCGATCGGAACGGTGATCAGCCGTTCCACTTCTTCGGCCGAATGGCCGGGCCATTGCGTGGTGATCGACACCATCGGCGGCGACAGGTCGGGATAGGCATCGACCGGCAGCCGGTTCCAGGCGCGGATGCCGGCGCCGATCAGCAGCACCGTCAGCAACGCGACGAGGATCCGCTGCTCGAGGCTGAGCGCGACGATCCGGTTGATGAAGGACGAGCCGGTCCGCGGCGGCTCGGCCGGCGATCGGCTCGTCGCTCATTGGCTCTGCATGAACTGAAGGAAGAGCGCGCCGTTCGGCGACGATCCTGTCGCCGCTCGCGAGGCCGCTGGTCACGTCGTAATTCTGGCTGTCGCGATAGCCGAGCGTCACGTGGCGCCGGGCGAAGCTGCCGTCGGGCAGCGCGACATAGACGAACGGCAGATTCTCGTCGTCGCGAAGCACCGCCGAGACCGGCACCAGCAGGCCCGTGCTGACGCGCCCGGAATTCGATCGAGACGTCGACGTACATCTGCTTCTTGAGGAGGTCGCCGGGATTGGGAGCGACGATCCGCGCGACGACCGCGCGCGTGTTCGGATCGACCGACGCGGAGATATTCTCGACCGTGCCGTGGAACGGCCCCGTGCCGTTGCCGCGGATCGATCGTCGCGGCATCGTCGACAGCCGACCGAGCGAAAGGTCGCTCGGAGCGATCTGCGCCAGCACCCAGACCTGCGAGAGATTGGCGACGGTGAACGCGGCCGACGAGCCGGCCTGGAGCAGCTGGCCCGGCGTGATCTGCTTGTCGACGACGATTCCGGAGACCGGCGCGCGGATGACTCCGGCGAGGCCGGCCGTCGGGCTTCCGGCCATTGCGCGGGCGATCGTGCCGCGATCGACGCCCATCGAGATCAGCGCCTGCAGCGCCGCGTCGCGGTCGGCTTCGGCGCTCGCGGCGTCGGTCTGCGCCTGCGCGGCCTCGCGCTCCGAAATGCCGTTGTGCGCGGCAAGGTCGCGGTCGGCGGTCGCGACCCGCCGCGCGTTGGCCGCGGTCGACGACCGCCTTGCGATAGGCGCCGACGGCGGTCGCGAAATCGGCTGGACTGAACCAGCGCGAGCGGCTGGCCCTTCGCGACGGGCTGGCCGAGCGCGACGAGGATCGGGTGACCGGGCCCGGTGAAGGGCGACACGACCGCGGTCGCCTGGTCGTTGTCGAAGTCGACCGTGCCCGGCGCCTCGATCGTTCTGCCGGTAGCCGACCGGCACCACCGTGTAGAGCTGGATGTGCGCTGCGCTGCGCCTTGGTCAGCCGGACGTTCGGCGCACGACCGCGGCGCTGCATTGTTCTCGTCGGGCGACGACGAGCAGCCGGCGAGCAGCGCCAGTGCGACGCAGCGGCGACCGCCGATCGCACATCGCCTATTGTGCATTGGCGGTGCTCATCGAGTTCGGGGCGGTGCCACCAGCCGCCGCCCAGCGCCTGGAACAGCGCGGCGGTGTCGGTGAAGCGGTCGGCCTCCGCCTGGACTAGGCTGAGGCGCGCCTGCTGGTAGGCCTGGTCGGCGTTCAGCACGGCGAGATAGGCGGCATAGCCGTCCTTGTACTGAAGCCGGGCGAGAGTCGAGGCTGGTCTTGGCCGCATCGGCCGCTGCGGCGGTCGCCTTCAGCGTATTCGGCGTCCTGCTCGAGCGCGACGAGCGTGTCGGCGACATTCTGGAACGCGGTCAGCACGGTGCCGCGATATTGTTCGGCGCTCTGCTGATAGGCGAGCGCGGCGCCGCGCTCCTGGTGGAGCTGGGTGCCGCCGTCGAAGATCGGCGCGAGCAGCGCCGCGCCGATGTTCCAGAAGCCGGTGCCCGGGTCCGAACATCTGGCCGATCGCGAGCGCGTTGCTGCCGGCATTCGCGCTGAGCGTGATGTTGGGCAGCCGGTTGGCCCGTGCGACGCCGATCTGGGCGCTCGCCGCGTGCATATTCGCTTCGGCCTGAAGCACGTCGGGCCGCTGCTCGACCAGCGTCGAGGGAAGGCTCAGCGGCAGGTCGGACGGAAGCGTCAGGCTCGCGAGCGTGAACTTCGTCGCCGGGCAGCCTGCGAAGGATAGCGGCCGGTCAGCACCGCGATGAGGTTGTTCTGCTGATCGCGCTGCTTGATCAGCGGCGGCAGCGACGCCTCGAGCTGCGCCAGCTGCGTCTGCTGCGCGGCGATGTCGCGCGCCGCCGATATAGCCCTTCGATTTCTGGTACTGGAGCAGGCTGAGGATCTGGCGGTTGATCCCGATCAGCTCGTTGGTCGTCGCGATCTGATCTTCGAGCGATGCTTCGGTGATCGCCGCCTGCGGCGACGTTCGCGCTCAGCGTGATGTCGACGGCGATCATCTGGTAGCGGGTCGCCTGCTCCTGCGCCGCCGAGGCTCTCGACCGTCCGCTTGTTCAGGCCGAACACGTCGGGCACGTAGGAGACGCTGAGCTGCGGCGTGACCAGCGTGTAGAGCGAACGCATTGTTCGCCGGCACCGGCGCGAGCGTCGCCGACGGATCCTTCTCGTCGCGTGATGCTCGCGCCGGCGCTGACCTGCGGCAGATAGGCGCCGCGCTGCGCCCGCGTATTCTCATGCGCGACGAGCAGCGCCGCCTGCGCCGCCTTGAGATCGGGATTGTGCGCGAGCGCCTGCTCGATCAGCGCGTTGAGCTGCGGCGAATGGAACAGGGTCCACCAGTCCGCGGGAATGTCGGCGCCCGCGACGAAATGCTGCGCTTCGCCGCCGGGCACGCCCGGAGTCGCGGCGGTGGTCTGCGGCTGCTGTCGGCCGCGACGGTCGACGACTGACGGCGGCGCAGGCGGCTTGAAGTTCGGGCCGACGACGCAGGCGCTCGTCAGAATCGCAAGAAGCGCGAGGGCAGGAAGGCGACGAGCAAGCAACGTGTCCGGTCTCCATTGCAAGGATTGCGCTCGGGGACAAAACGCCGACTCCACCCTCCTTGCACATGTAATAGTATCACATCACATGCGCGGGCAAGTGCCTAGTCGAAAGCGCCGCCGCCAGGCAAATTACATCGGGGTAATGGTCAGCGCCGGGTCCGTCAGTTCAGCTTCAAGCGGATGAAGCCCATCGCGCCAATGGGATGAGCGCCGCCGTAAAGCGGTTCGAGCGGCTCGGCCACGAAGTTGAGAGCCAGAAGGCCGCCGGCCCCGATACTGAAATGGTCCGCGATCACAAAATCGCGGACGGCTCCCACGGAAATCTTCCCGACTCTGTAGGCGGGGCTGTTCAAAAGCCCTAGCAATTCCCTGTTTTCGACCATTTCGCCGCGCCCGAACAGAGTCCAGCCGGAATGCCGCAACGAAGCTTCGGCCGCGAACCCATCATCTTCATGGCCTTCGCTCGACTTTCGTCCCCAGGCGAGCATCGCTGCCGAATGCCATCCGTCTGCAACATCGTCGGCAAAGAGCGCGCTCGCCGACCAGCGGGTCTGGTCGACGCCCGGCTCGAGCTGCTCTGGATCGGTGAGATGCGCCCAGCTTCCTTGCAGCGCGAGCGTCCTGGTCGGGTTCCAAGAGACTCGGACCGACGAGGAATCCAAGGGCCCCGTCTCGAGATTCCAACGGTGCTGATCGGGCTCGCGGCCGTTGAACCGGCTCGCCTCGATCTTCACTTGATCGACGATCAGACCCGCGGTCACCACACCAAAGGTGATGTGCGTCGAATCCAGCCAGTGGTGGGTGATCGGCGCCTCGGGCGAGTCCATGATCGACTCGCGGTGCATGAAGGATGGCGGACCGAATGCCGGTTCGCCAGGCAGGCCGGCGTAGAGAAAGGCGCTGCTCCTCGCTCCGATGTCCTGCGACACGGAGGCCGACAGCTCCATGAAGAAGTCATGCGGATGCTGCCGATCGATCAGCCGGTCGAGTCCATTCGCAGTTTCACCGCTCGCGAGAAGAAGCGGATAGCCGCTCGGCCCAATCAGCGGGTCGGGGCTGAGCATCGCCCTGAACTGGAGCGCGCCTTTGCCGAGCGGGCGGCTGGCCATGCCCATGAACATCCCACTGGCGAACGCTTTGTCGTCGCCGCGCGGTCCGGATTGGTGATCGTAAACAAGGTTGAGCGTGCCGTGCGCCATGAGCATCCAGTCGCTGCTCTTGGACATCATCATGCCCAAGGCTGCCGAAGCATCGGGTTGCCACGCCGTCCCCGAACTTTCGCGCTGCCCCGGATAGGATCCGAGCGCTCCGGTCATCGTCATTGCGTGGCCGCCGGGCCTACTGATGGGCGTTGCAATGCCGCTCATCTGTGAATGACCCATTTGAGCCGACGAATTCGTCTCTGTAGGCATGTGCATTCCGCCATGCTCCGCCGGCATGTTCATGCCATCCATTGATGTCTTGGGAGCATCGTTCTTCGGCGCGGCATTATTCTCGGGGGTGGCCGACGTCGGCGCCGCTTTCTTTTTGGGCCCGGCCTTCTTCTTCGGCGCGACCTTCTCTTTCGCCGCCGGCTTGGACGGCATCGGCATCTTCATGCCTGCCATTGGCTGGGCCGCTGCCGGTGCGGCCACAAGCGAAGCGGCAATCGAAGTGCAAAGAAGGAGCGGAAGGGCCTTCAGGGACAATTCCTTAGGAATTGCACCCCCGGCGCTCGGCCGGAGGTGCATCAATTCAGCAATTGCAATTCTTGCAGGCGCAGGGGTTGCAGCGGCAGTTGCGGCCATTCGCGCAGCCGCAATTGCGTTCGGCTTTTGCTTCCTTGCAATCCGTCATTTTGGGTCTCCTTTTTGCATTGCTCCGATCGAGCGAATCACCATATAACCTCCGTACCATGAGTACAGAGTCAAGCCGTTCAATCGCTGACGATCGGTAAGCTCGCGGCCGCCGGTGGAGTGGGGGTCGAGACGATCCGCTTCTACCAGCGCCGGGGCCTGCTCGACACGCCCACGCGCGATGAGGGAATAAGACGCTACGGCTCCGACGACGTCCGCCGCCTTCGCTTCATCAGGCAGGCCCAGGCAGCCGGATTTACGCTTCAGGAAATAAAGGAGTTGCTCGACCTCGATGCGAGCGAGGATCGAGGCCGCGCCCGCGAGCTTGCCAATTCCCGGGTGAAGGCGCTCGATGTCCAGATCTTAGATCTTCAGCGAGCGCGCGACGCGCTTCGCCGGCTGGGCAAGGAATGCAGCTCAGGCGGCGCCGGCCCATGCCCGATCCTGACTTCGTTCGAAGAATAGAAAGAGGCGGTCCGGAAGGATCCGAACCGCCTCTGCTGCAGCGCGCCTGGGGAGCAAAGCGCGCTGGGACTAAGTCTTAAATGTCGATCCCGGCTGCGATCGCCTCGAGCTTGCGGACCCGCTCCTTGAGGTCCGCCATCTCGATCCGGTCCGGTCGCCGGCGGAAGGCCGCGCTCGCCGGCGATCTGGGTCAGCTCCATCTTCTTGAGCTCGAGCCAGCCGTTCCAGGCCTTGAGCGCGGCGAGGCTGGCGCCGGCCAGGCCGACGATGATGCTCGCGCTCAGCACTCCAATGGTCAGCGGGTCCATCACTTCTCCTCCTGGCGGAGCGCTTCGATCTCGCGCGCCAGCTCTTCATTCTGACTGTTGATGTGATGATCGATCGCCATCAGCCGGCGGTCGGTCTCGTCGAGGTCGTTACGCATCGCGTGGACGGTCGGCTTGCGCTTCGACACCTGGTCCATCCGGTCGAAGTCGCTCATCCGGCGGTCGCCGATGATCGACCTCTTCTTCTGTACGGCGAGGTAGATGCCGATCGCAGCGTAGGCGAGCAGCGTCAGCTTGAAGCTGAGGAAGATCGCCGCGGCGACGAAGCCGATGCGGATGAAGGTCGGGTCGATCCCGCTGATCCCGCCGAGCGTCGAGCAGACGCCGGCGACCTTCGCGTCCTTGCGATCGAGCGAATACGGGTAAATCTTGCGGGCCATCGTCATTTCCCCTTCCTTCCTTCAGTTCGCGCGCGCTTTGCAGCGCGGCTTTCATGGCTTCCAGCTCGGCGTCGATCTTTTCGGACGCCCGCAGCTGGTCGATTTCGTCTTCGAGGCTGGTGATCCCCAGCGCATCGCAGCGGCCTTCGGCGAAGTCGGCGCGGCGCTCGAGCAGCTCGAACTTCGCGAACGCGTCGAGCGTCCGGCTGCCGTGCATGATCTCGCGGGCCTTGGCCCGGGTCACCGCGCTCTCGAACCGCGCCGCGATCGCGTTCTGCCGGGCGCGCGCTTCGCGGAGCTTGCCCTGAAGCTTGGCGATGTCGGCCTCGTAGCCGCGAAGCACCTGCTCCATCTGCTCGAGCTCGTCGCGCAGGCCATCGGCCATCTCGCCGGCTTCTGCTTTTCGACCAGCGCCGCCTTGGCGAGGTCGTCACGGCCCTTGCGACAGCGCGAGCTCGGCCTTGCCGGTCCAGTTCGGCCTGGAGCTCGTCGAGCCGGCTCACCGCGCGCCGCATCTCCTTGATGTCGGCGATCGAGCGGGCCGCCGTTGCGCGAACTTCGACCAACGTCTCTTCCATCTCGAGGATGATCATCCGGATCATCCGCGCCGGGTCTTCGGCCCGGTCGAGAAGCTCGGTCATGTTCGCCGCGAAGATGTCACGAGCGCGGCTGAACACGGGACCGCTGAGCCAGCCGGCGACCGGGGCGAAACGCCCGCTCTTCGGCTCGGTCTCGACCTCGATCAGTCGAGGCGTGCGGACCGGGACCTTCGCTTCAAGAACTTCGAGTTCAGGCATTGACGGAAACCTTGACGGGGTTGGCGTTGGCCGAAGCCGGGCCGACTGCTGCGCCGACCGCGATGGTGCTCATGGCGAGCGCCGCGGCGATGGCGACGAGCGTGCGGGTGAAAGGCGACTGCGACGACATTTGATCTCTCCTTTTCTCGCCCGCCTGTTTGCTTGCGGGCCGATGAACAATACTAATCAAGGAGCGTGCCAATCCCACAAAACTGCGAAAAATACTGCCGACGCGAGGCGCGGTTGGGAGATTTTGCCGACCAAGAGTTGGCGGCAATTCCCAACGCTAGGTTGGGAACATTCGCCACCAGCCCAGCGCTGATGCCGTCAGCGATCCAACGAAGGAGTTTGCAAGGATGATCGGGAAGCTGTGTCGGCGCGTGGCTGGGCGAGAAGGTCGCCGGCGAGCAACGAAGGCGCAAAAGGCGCGATCCTCGGCTATGGCGCAGCCGCGCTCGCGAAGCGCAGCGTGCCGACGCTCGCGGCGCTCGCGCTCGGCGGCTGGGCGTTCAAGAAATGGCGCGGACAAGCGCCGGGCGAACGCCTACTTATCCTTCGGAAGCTTCGCCCGTCCTGAGCTTCGCCTTCGGGCAGGCTTTTCGAAATAGGGCTCGACCTTGCCCTTGAGCTTGATCGTCATCGGCTGGCCGTAGCGATCGCGGCTGCGCCCGGCAGCGACCCGGATCCAGCCTTCCGAAATCGAATATTCGATGACGTTGGTCTTTTCCTGGCCGTTGAACTTGATCCCCACGCCGCGCGAAAGGAGCGCCTCGTCGAAATGGTCGCTGCGCGGATCGAGCGAGAGGCGGTCGGGCGGTGTGTCGATGCTTGTCGGCCATGGGCGCGCCCTACCCTCGCGGCGTCGCGCGGTCAACGTCAAGCGCGGACGTGGAATCCGCAATGTAAAGTATACTTGTCATGCCAGTTGCCGCCTCGCTCGAGTCCGGACTAAGCGCTCGCGCGAGAGCATATGAGCGACAAGGATCCAGGCCTGCGCCGCAACGCGCCGCAAGCTGGCGCTGCACGTGCCCGAGCCGGCATTCCGGCCCGGCGACACGCCCGACTTTTCGTCGCTCAAGATTCCCGCCGCCGGCGCGGCTCCGCGCCCCGACACAGTGTGCGCCGGCGAGCGACACGCATCCGCTGACGACAGCGCTCGTCCGAGTGCTTGGCGACGACGACAAGGCGGTCGGCCCGTGGGATCCGAAGCTCGATCCCGACACGCTGCGCAAGATGCTTCGCGACATGGTCACCGTGCGCATCTTCGACGACCGCATGTACCGCGCCCAGCGGCAGGGAAAGACCAGCTTCTACATGAAGTGCACCGGCGAGGAGGCGATCGCGGTCGCCGCCGCAGACCGCGCTCGACCGCGAGGACATGCACTTCCCGACCTACCGCCAGCAGGGGCTGCTCATCGCGCGCGGCTATCCGCTGACGGAGATGATGTGCCAGATCTATTCGAACAAGGGCGACAAGCTGCAAGGGCCGCCAGCTGCCGATCATGTATTCGGACAAGGCGCACGGCTTCTTCTCGATCTCGGGCAATCTCGCGACGCAATTCCCGCAGGCGGTCGGCTGGGCGATGGGCGCGGCGATCAAGGGCGACAGCCGGATCGCGATGGGCTGGGTCGGCGACGGCGCGACCGCGGAGGGCGACTTCCACAGCGCGATGACCTTCGCCGCGGTCTACAACGCGCCGGTCATCCTCGCCGTCGGTGAACAACCAGTGGGCGATCTCGAGCTTCTCCGGGATCGCCGGCGCCGAGCGCGCGACCTTCGCGCAGCGCGCGGTGGGCTATGGCATCGCCGGGCCTTCGGGTCGACGGCAATGACGCGCTCGCCGTCTATGCGGCGGTGAAATGGGCGGCCGAGCGCGCGCGCTCGAACGGCGGCCCGACGCTGATCGAGTTCTTCACCTATCGCGCCGAAGGCCATTCGACCTCCGACGATCCGTCCGGCTATCGCCCGACCAACGAAGCCAAGGCGTGGCCGCTCGGCGATCCGATCGAGCGGCTGAAGGCGCATCTGCTCGCGATCGGCGAATGGGACGAGGAGCGGCACGCAGCGATGACCGCCGAATGCGACGCCGCGGTCCGCGCCGCGCAGAAGGAATCCGAGAAGCTCGGAATCCTTCCCGCAGCAGGGCAAGGACAATGTCGAGAGCATGTTCGAGGACGTCTATGCGGACGTGCCCTGGCACCTCGCCGAGCAGCGCGAGCAGGCGCTTGACGAGGGCCGCGACTGATGCCGACCATGAACATGATCCAGGCGCTCAACGACGCGCACAAGGTGATGATGGCGCGCGACGAGGACATCGTCGTGTTCGGCGAGGACATCGGCTATTTCGGCGGCGTCTTCCGGGTGACCGAGGGGCTGCAGAAGGAGTTCGGCAAGACCCGCGTGTTCGACGCGCCGATCAGCGAGGGCGGGATCGTCGCGACCGCGGTCGGCATGGCCGCCTACGGCCTCAAGCCGGTGATCGAGATCCAGTTCGCCGATTACATCTATCCCGGCTACGACCAGATCGTCAGCGAAGTCGCCAAGATCCGCTACCGCACCGCCGGCCGAATGGACGATGCCGATGGTCATCCGCACGCCCTACGGCGGCGGCATCTTCGGCGGCCAGACGCACAGCCAGTCGCCGGAATCGCCTGTTCACCCATATCGCCGGCCTGAAGGTCGTCATCCCCTCGACGCCTTACGATGCGAAGGGCCTGCTGATCGCGGCGATCGAGGATCCCGACCCGGTGATCTTCTTCGAGCCCAAGCGCATCTACAACGGCCCGTTCGACGGCCACCACGACCGGCCGGTGAAGCCCTGGTCCAAGCATCCGGCGAGCGAGGTTCCGGAGGGCCATTACACGGTGCCGATCGGCAAGGCGGCGGTCGTGCGCGAAGGCGGCGACCTCACCGATCCTCGCCTACGGCACGATGGTCCATGTCGCGCTCGCCGCGGTCGAGGAGCAGGGCCTCGACGCCGAGGTGATCGACCTTCGCACGCTCGTCCCGCTCGACCTCGATACGATCGAGGAATCGGTGAAGAAGACCGGCCGCTGCCTCGTCGTCCACGAAGCGCCGCGCACCAGCGGCTTCGGCGCCGAGCTGGTCGCGCTCGTCCAGGAGCGCTGCTTCTATCACCTCGAAGCGCCGGTCGAGCGCGTGACCGGCTGGGACACGCCTTACCCGCACGCCTACGAATGGGCCTATTTCCCCGGCCCGAAGCGCATGAAGACGCGCCCTTGAGAAAGTGATGGCGGACTGATGGCTCGCTACGAATTCAAGCTGCCCGACATCGGCGAAGGCATTGCCGAGGCGGAGATCGTCGCCTGGCACGTGAAGGTCGGCGACACGATCGCCGAGGACCAGCAGATCGCCGACATGATGACCGACAAGGCGACGGTCGAGATGGAAAGCCCGGTCGCCGGAAAGGTGCTCGAGCTTGCCGGCGAAGTCGGCGACCAGGTGCCGATCGGCTCGGTGCTGGCGGTGATCGAGACCGAAGGGCGCGGACCGCGCCGCCGAGCCGGTCGACGACAGCAAGGAAGAGCGGCCGCTCGCCGACGGCGCGGTCGAAGCGACGCCCGAGCAGGCGCAGGAAATTCCCGTCGTTGCGGTCGAGGAGGTCGCGAAGCCGCCGAAGCCCGCGCCTGCGCCCGCGCGTCGAGCCCGAAGTCGCCGAGAAGGAGCCGCCCGGAGGCGCACGTCCTCGCCTCGCCCGCGGTCCGCGCGCGCGCCCGCGATCTCGGCATCGACCTTGGCGCAGGTGAAGACCGCCAGCGATCGCATCCGCCACTCCGACCTCGACGCCTATCTCCTCTACAACGGCGGCAGCGTTTCGACCCGCGGCGCGAGCGCCGCGCGCACCGACGAGACGATCAAGGTCGTCGGCCTGCGCCGCAAGATCGCCGAGAACATGCAGGAGGCGAAGCGCCGCATCCCGCATTTCACACTGGTCGAGGAATTCGACGTCACCGCGCTCGAGGAAACGCGCGCGATGATGAACAGCGACCGCGGCTCGAACCCGAAGCTGACGCTCCTGCCCTTCCTCATCACCGCGATGACGCGCGGCGCTCGCCGAATGGCCGATGCTCAACGCGACCTATGACGACGATGCGAACGTCATCACCCGCCACGGCGCGGTGCACATGGGCATGGCGACGCAAACTCCGAACGGGCTGATGGTCGCCGGTCATCCGCAACGCCCAGTCGCTTGAGCGTCTGGCAGATCGCGTCGCGAGATCCTGCGCCTCTCCGAAGCCGCGCGCACCGGCAAGGCGGCGCGCGAGGAGCTGATGGGCTCGACCATCACCATCTCGTCAGCCTCGGCCCGATGGGCGGCATCACCTCGACGCCGGTCATCAACCGGCCCGAAGTCGCGATCCTCGCCGTCAACAAGGTCGAAGAGAAGCTCGTCCCGATCGACGGCGAGATCGAGATCCGCAAGCGCATGAACCTGTCGCTGAGCTGCGACCACCGCGTCGTCGACGGCTGGGACGCGGCGAGCTTCATGCAGGCGCTCAAGGCGCTATATCGAGAACCCGCTGCGGCTGCTCTCGGTCTGACCCTAGGCCGCAGGCACCGGTTCCGGGGCCGCAGGCGGGGCCTCTTGCGATGATTGCCCCGAATAGGCGATTGCAGCGAAGCTGATCAGCGCCGTCGCCGAGAGGATCAGCCCGACATAGTTCAGGCCGCCCGCCGCGCTGACCATCTGCGCGACAATGGGAATCACGGCGCCGCCGATCAGCCCGCCGGTGTTGAACGCAAATGCGAATCCGGAATAGCGAAGGTGCACGGGATAGAGCCGGCAAAGCCAGGCCGACGACGACCCGTTGATCACCGCCCAGGAGGCGTCGAAGGCGAAGAGCGTGAGACCAGCCGCCCATAGCGATCCCGAACTAAGTCCGGGACCCAGCAGAGAGTCCGATCGGAACGACCGCCAGGACAGTCGGCAGCAAGTATTTCGTCTTCGTGGTTCGGTCGGCAGCGAAAGCGAAGATGACGACCAGTGGAAGCGCGCAGACAAGCGCTGCGAGCTGAACGAGCAGGAAGCTGTCTCGGTCAAAGCCGATAGGACCGGTGCCCTGCGCCAAAGCGAATGGGCCCGCCATGTAGACGACCGCAAACCCGCACACGACCGAGCTGGCCCCTGCGAGCACGGTCCACGGCTGTTCCGCAAAAAGGCGGACGATCGGAACTCGCGGCGGCCGCTTGGTCTCTCGCGCCTTCTTGGAATTCTGGAGTCTCCGCGATCTTCAGCCTGACCCACATCCCGATGGCGATCAGGATCGCGCTGGCGAGGAACGGGATGCGCCAACCCCAGGCGATGAATTGGCTCTCCGACAGGATCAGAGCCCATCAGCAGAAAGACCGCGGTCGCGATGATATTCCCCAATGCAGCCCCAACCGCCGGCATCATCCCGAAGCGGCAGTCCCAGCCTTTGGGAGCATATTCGATGGAAAGCAGCGCCGCTCCGGCCCACTCGCCGCCAAGGCCGAACCCCTGTCCGAACCGCGCAAGGCAAAGGAGGATCGGCGCGATCCATCCCGCAGCCGCGTAGGTCGGAAGGAAGGCGATCGCGAAGGTACAGCTGCCCATCAGCAGCAACGACGCGACCAATGTGGCCTTGCGTCCGACTCCGGTCACCGAAATGCCCGAACACAACCGCGCCGATGGGCCGAGCGATGAAGGCAATGCCGAAGCTCATGAACGCGAGCAAAGTCTGTGCGGCCGCCGATTTCACTGGAAAGAACAGCGGCCCGAACACCAGCGCCGCGGCGTAGCCGTAGAGGTAGAAGTCGTAATATTCGACCGCAGTCCCAACGATGGATGCGGCGAGAATCCGCGCATTGCTGCGCATCGGCTGCATGGTCACGATCGCCCCCCGATCTCGAGCCTGCGTTTATTTCTCGGGCGCTGGTGCTCCCGCGGCAGAATAAGTCCAGCTGATGATCTTCCAGTCCTTTCCGTCGCGCTTGACGACAAAGGTCATGCTGCTTGGCTCGGCCATCTTCGTTCCCTTTTGAACGAACCGATAGGTGGTCGGCAACACAATATAAGCGGTCGTCCCGTCGCTCGTCGCCTGCAGCGGTTTGCCATAATCGACCCGTGGGCTGGCGATTCCGTCCGCCGTGGAATCCTTCATATAGTCGTCGAGCCAGCGTTGCGCCGAGCCCGAGCCGGTCCAAATGTGGGGGCCGAATTCGTCGACGATCAGCGTGTCGTTCGCCTGCGCAGCGATCCAGGCCTTGACGTCGCCTCCGTTGAACTTGTCCATGATGGTAGTGACAAACTTCGCCGCCTCCTCGGCGGGGCTGGCCGCCAGCTGAGCGGCTGGCGGCGTTTGCGCCGATGCCGCGAGCGACGAGGTCGACAGCGCAGCTGCGATCAAAATGGCTCTTCGCATGAAACCCCCCTCCTTCGGCCGAGCAGACGCGGACAGAAGGCGCGGACCGGAGCGCGCGGGACTCGGCGCACTGCGCCTCGCGAGCGAACCGGTCAAGTGAAAGCGGGAGCCGGTGGTGCTGCATTTTCAAGCAGCAGTTACGGAAACTGCACTCCGCAGGGCTTTCAGTTAGCCTGAGTTTACATCTGTCCCCCGGTCCATCGCCGCCAAGTCGGCGCATCCGGGAACCGATCCAAGGGCGACTTCCTATGCCGCATCGCGCTGGCCCACCGGTCGATGAAGGCCTTTTGCGTCCAACACTCGCATTGGCTGTGACGGCCATTGTAACGGAATTCCGTGTTTTTTGGGTAGAGATTACGGAATTCCGTTGACATGATCCATCCCAATACACATAACGGAATTCCGTAAGTTTGTGTATTTTTTAACGGAATTCCGTATGACCTTCTCAAGTTTCGCTTCGTTGGGCCGTCAAATCCGCCAAGAGCGCCTCAAGGCGGATATGAGCCAGCGGGATCTAGCGTCCCGCGTTGGGCGCAATGCAGTACGCATCTCAGAATTTGAGCGCGACCTGTTACAGGACCGTTGGGGTCGTGACCGCCTGACTCTGCTCGTAGAGATCTGCGATGCGCTTGGACTAGATATAGTCTTGGTCCCACGCGCGCGCGCAGCCGAGATCGAATCCTTCGTGCGTGGCACTCCATCCTCCATGCCACAGGGAGATGTGACCTCAGCGTTCGACGACCTTTTCGTCGATCTTGGTGAGGACGAGGACGAGCGCTGATGGCCAAGATTGCGGCAGTCCTCGGGGTCTTCATTCTCGATCAAGATCAGCGCCCCATGCGCGCAGGAACGTTGACCCGCGATGCCGAGGGCGGAGTGTCGTTCGTCGTAAGCGAGGACTATTTGCGCGATCCCCGCCGGCCGATCCTGAGCCTCGGCTGGTTCGACACAAGGTTGGACGAAAACAGCCAAAAGCGGCTGGCTAACCGCCGCGACAAAATTGCGCTGCGAGGTGCACTTCCTCCTTGGTTTGCCGGGCTCCTTCCGGAAGGCGCGTTGCGCGATCTGGTTCTGACGGAGATGGGACCCGGCGACCATGACCAGTTCGATGTCTTGACCCGACTTGGAGGGGACCTGCCTGGCGCCGTCATTGTTAGTCCAGAAACTGACGATCTTCAGTCAGCGGGGCCGCTACGGCTTGAAAGGGTCCGAGGACTGACCACCGCCGAACCAAAGGGAATGGTCAAATTTTCGCTAGCGGGCGTCCAACTCAAGCTGACCGGCGACTTCAGCGGCGACCGGCTGACGCTGCTGGGGCATGGCGCAAGCGGACGCTGCATCATCAAGCTGCCAGCAAAACCCTATCCCGGATTACCCGAGGGCGAATTCGCGGCGATGCAGCTCGCGCAGGCTGTTGGTGTCGACGCCGCGCATTGTCAGCTCGTGCCACGTGACATGGTGAAGGACGTCCCAGCCGAGTTTCTAGCAAACGGTGATAATGTCTTAGTGGTCGATCGGTTTGACCGGTCGGCCGGCGATGCTCGCGTTCACATCGAAGATGCCGGACAAGTTCTCGGAGCGCTCGATGTCTTTAAATACACAATGGGCACGACCGACACCGTCATGAACATGGTGCGGCGGCTGAGCACGGATTCTCGCGCCGATCTAGCGGAGGCATTTCGGCGCGTGACGGTCGACGTTTTGGTGGGGAATGGAGACAATCACCTTAAGAACTGGTCTTTTCGGTTCCCCAAGGCCGGCGAGATCCGCCTGTCGCCCGCGTACGACATCGTGCCGACCGTCCTTTACCAACCAAGAGACGAGCTCGCCCTGCGCTTCGTCGGCACGCATCGGTTTGAATCAGTCAACCTGCATCGCTTTGAGCGGCTGGCATCATTCCTCGGGATTGATCCCAAGTGGGCTGTGAAGGAGGTACGTCGAACAACCGAGGCCGCTCTCGATCTGTGGCCAATGATGGTGCGCGATTTGCTCGACGATCCCCGCGCCGATGCGCTTATCAAAAGATTGAACGAACTCCCGTTGGTCACTGAAATCCGCGCGCAGTGAGGGCCGCGATTCGAGCTTGGATTGACCGTCGCTAATCCACGACCAAATCGACGCTGATGTTAGTCTCCGTGACACGCTTCGAAAATTAGTGACCAGCCGGGAGCCGCTATCTGCCGCTACCAAGCGCTTTCTCAATTCGCCGCCAAAGGTCGGCAACTGCCTCGACAGGCGGCGATGATGCGAGGCAGCAGCTCGCCGATCGGAGCGCGTTCCTGGCTCACCCGCTCATAGGCGCTGGCCATCGGGATCACTGGCCAGGCCGGATGCTCTTCGAGCTCGCGCCGATGCAGTAGCCGCCGCCGGTCGACCATCGAGAAGACGGGAGCGAGAACGACCTTCGTGCCCTCCTTGCGCCGCATATATTCGACGATCGATGTCGAGCGCTCTGCTGCGACAGCGCGGCGGGGATGACGGGAACGACGATGAGGTCGGCCGCCCGAAGGATCTGGTCGGACGTATCGGTCAGTCCGGGCGGGCAATCGATGATGACGCGGTCGTATTGCGACGCAAGCCTTGCCGCGACTTTCGCGAGCCGTCGCGGTTTGCCGAGCTCGTGGAAATCGCGGTCGAGATGGCGAAGCGATAGGTCCGCTCCGAGCACGTCGAGCGTTCGTATGAAGTGGTGGACCGGATCAGGCTGGTCAGATCTCGGTTCTCGACGATTTCTTGCGGACCGCTCCGCCGAGCGGTTCCTGCCGAGGATGTACGAGGCAGCCGCCCTGCGCATCGAGATCCCACAGCAGCGTCTTTCGCTTCGACAATATTGCGCTCGCCCAGGCGAGGTTCACGGCCAGCGTGGTTTTGCCGACCCCTCCTTTCGCACTGTAGACGCCAATGATCATTCAGCCGGCCTCATTACGGGCGTTCGGATAGCGACGCTTTACCGATTGGACGATCAACTCGGCCAGCTCCGGCGAATTCGACGCGCTTGGCCGCGTCCTTCGACGCTGAACCATTTGCGCTTGCGCTGTCCGAGCTCGGGCCATTTGGGCAACTCGCGGTCGACCCACAAAGGATGAACCACGATGTCGACTTCGAGCTCGCCGGCGACGAGCTGAGTCTTTACGTGACGAAACGTTCCGATCGGCTTTGGATCGATCGTGCCACGAACACCTGCTTCCTCGAACGCTTCCTGCTCGGCTGCTTCGGCCAGGCTCTTTCCTGGCATCGGCCAACCCTTGGGGATCGTCCATCGGCCGGAACGCCGGCTCGTCACGAGCAGGATCTCGATGCGATTGCTCGCCGGAGAGCCGCCACGGCAAGGCGGCCGTCTGAACCGGCAGTTCGCCATCCTGCTCGCGAGTCACAGCTGATGTATAGCCCTTCGCCACAGCACGCGTGAGCTGTTTGACCACTTTCATCTCGGCTATAGCACCGCCTAATGCTGTTTGAGACCTTGGCCATCGGACACATAGCCGTGACCCAGGAAATCGAGCTGAAGCTGGATGTTGATCCGGACAATTTGCCGCTGGTGCGGCAGGATCCGATCTTCGCGCGCGCCGAGTCCCACTCACTCGATCAGGTGACAGTCTATTATGACACTCCCGAGACAAAGCTGAAGAAGCATGGCTTCACGCTCCGCGTGAGGAGCGCGGGCGGCCGCTTCGTCCAGACTGTCAAGCCGCTGACCGACAATGTTGGGCTGGTGAGCCGCGAAGAAATCGAATTCGAGGTCAGGTCGCTGAAACCCGATCTTCGGCAGCTCTCCGACCATCCGATCCATCGCCTGCTTGCCAGGGGAGAGGCAAAGCGGTTGAAGCCGATCATTCGCTGCGATGTAAACCGGACCTCGTGGCAGATCGGCGGCCGCAGCGGGCGGATGCAGATCGACTTCGACCACGGGATGCATCACGGCCGGCGAACGCACTCAAGAATTCGCGGAGCTGGAGTTCGAGCTGGTCGATGGACCGCCGGCAAGCCTGGTCGTCGCGGCCGGCCGTCTGTCCGACCATGTTCCGGTCCGCCTCGGTGTTCTGACGAAGGCCGAGCGCGGATTCATGCTCGCGGCCGGCACGCTCGGGCGCGTCACGAAGGCTGCGCCGGTCAACGTGCTTCCGGACATGACCGTCGCGGAAGCATTCGAGCTCATCGTCCACGCCTGCCTCAAACATTATCGCCTGAATGAGCCGTTGGCCCTCAAGGGAAATCCGGCTCGGAGGCCCTTCACCAGGGCCGCGTCGCAATGCGCCGACTGCGCTCCGCATTCGCCTTGTTCCGCCCCGCGATCGAAGATGTCGAATACCAGCACCTACGGCACGAATTACGCTGGTTCACCGCGCAGCTGGGCGATGCTCGCAACCTCGACGTCTATCTCGAGCGCGATCTCGACGACGAGGAGCGCGCAAAGCTCATCCGCAAGCGCGAGAGGGCCTATGATGAGGTCGCCGACGCGATGAACTCGCACAAGTTTCGGCGACTGCTGATCGACATTGTCGGCTGGGTCGCCTCGGCGCATGGCGCGCCGGCAAGCTCGCGAGCGCGGCCGCTGGACGAGCTTCGCGAACCGCTCGGCTCGGACAGGCTCTGGGCAACAATCGCGTCTGACAGCGGACATCGCCAGCATGGACGAGGGGATGCGACGCCACGGGTCCGCATCCAGGGCGAAGAAGATGCGCTACGCCGTCGAATTCGTCCAGGGACTGTATCCCATGCGCGGGCGCGTAGAAAAGCAATTCGCACTCGGCGATCGAGGAACTCCAGGAGTTCGCTCGGCAAGCTCAACGACATGGCCACCGCGCGGACGATCGAGACAGTCCCAGCAAACGACGGCTGGCTCATCGGCTCGCTCGAGGAGCGGCGTCATTTGTCTGACGGCCGAGCATGCCCTTCGCGAGCTCGATGCGGGTGGGAGATTCTGGCGCCTGAACGGCAACTTCGGCCAGACACGAGCAAGCGCAGGCCCTCGCCTAGCCTTTCTTCTTGCCCAGCTCGCGCCAGCTCTTCTCGTGGACTTCGACGCCGAGCTTCTTGGCGGCCGCCTTGATGCGCTTCCAGGCCTCGTCGCGCTCGTCGTCGCTCACGCCTTCGACCTGGTCGAACCGGGCCATCGCGTTGCGTACGTGATCGGCATCGTTGAGCGGCTCCTTGCGCTCCTTCGGAAACGCGTAATGGCTGTCCTTCAGTTCTTCGCGGTCTTTGGCGTCGAGTTCGCTCATGAGTCTGATCTCCTTCGGCGGGAACAACGCTTGGCTCCCGCCGCCGGTCCATGAATTTGGCAGGCTCAGGCCGCCAGGCGCACCGTTTCACCGAGCGCGACCTTGATCGACTGGTCGCGCTGCTCGGGGCTGATGTTGAGGCCGTCGGCGGCGACGAACTCGGGCTCGACGCCGATGAAGGTGAAGACTCCGCGCAAATAGGTTTCGAGATGCTCGAGCGCGCTTGCGGGCGATCCTTCATTGTAGAAGCCGCCTCGGGCGAGCGCGATGATCACCCGCTTGCCCCTCGCTAGCCCCTCCGGACCGTTTTCCGTGTACGGAAGGTCTTCCCGGCAACGACGATTCGGTCGATCCACGCCTTGAGCTGGGTCGGGAGCGTGAAATTGTACATCGGCGCGCCGATCACGACGGTGTCGGCGGCCAGGAACTCGTCGAGAACCTTGGTGTCGGCGAAGGCGTCGAGAGTCAGGTGCGGCAATCGGCTCCGCCGCAAGATCGCGATAGACAATGTCGCCGCCTCCGCGCTCGATCGTGAGCTGATCGACGATGGAGCGGCTGATCGCGCGGCTGGCGCTGCTCTCGCCATTGATACTGGCGTCGATATGCAGGACGGTCACTATTGCCTCCTTGGTATGGATTTGTTACCGAGGCACCCTAAATAACTGCCGTCGGTTCGCCCGCAAGAACGCACTTTTTTGTGGCGGACGAACAAATTTGTGAGACGGGAACATTGAGGTGACTAGTGCAATGAGAGACCCCAGCAATCCCGTATGCCGCACCATCAGCACCCTTCTGTCGCGGATCGGCGACAAATGGACCGTTTTAGTCGTCCAGACGCTTAGCGAAGGCCCGAAGCGATTCAACGAGCTTCGCCGCGAGATCCCGGCAGTATCGCAGCGGATGCTGACGCTCACGCTCCGCAATCTCGAGCGCGACGGCCTCGTCAAGCCGAACAGTGACGCCGACCATTCCCGCCTCGGGTGGACTATGCGCTGACCGAGCTTGGAAAATCGCTTCAGAAGCCGATTTGCGCGCTCGCGAACTGGGCCTCGGACCATGTCGGCGAAATCCACGCCGCACAGGCGCGCTTCGACGACCAGCGCGACGCCGAGGCCGCGTGAGCACTGCTCCTCAACTGCCCAATCTCTGGGCTTTGCTTGACCGCGGCGACGAATTCGCTCGAAGCGGCGACGAAAAGGCCGCAATGTCCTTTTACCAGGCGGCGATCGGTGCCGCGCGCGGTCCTTTGTCCGATCCGCGAACCGTCCAGCGACTTCGAATGGCGCAGACCTTCATCCAGCGCCGAGTGAACGAATTTGAGCATTCTCTCGATCGGGCAGTTGCCGATCTCAAGCCAGCCGACACGAAGGCTCGAACCCGGCTGACTCATTCCCTGGACATGCTCAAGGGCAACCGGACGATCTACCCGCAGCAACCCGCGGTCTTTTATTATCCGTACCTCGCGCAGCGGCAGTTCTTCGAGCGCCAGGAATTCGACTGGGTAGCCAAGCTCGAAGCAATGACGCCGGCGATCCGCGAGGAGCTCTTAGCACTACTTAGCGACGGAGCGGATTTCCGCCCCTATGTCGAAGACAAGTCGAACCGGCCGGTGAAGGCGTTCCACCATCTGAACAACGATCAGAGTTGGACCGCGCTCTATCTCTGGCGCGACGGCAAGCTCGTCCCTGAAGTCGCCGACCGCTGTCCGCGCACGGTGGAAGCGCTCGGCAAAGTCCCGCTAAGCCATATCGGCAAGCGCACGCCCGCAGCCTTGTTCTCGCGCCTCGAAGCCGGCGCTCATATCCCGCCTCACAGCGGCATGCTCAATTGCCGCCTCATCTGCCACTTGCCGCTGATCGTTCCTCTGGGTTGCTGGTTCCGAGTCGGCAACGAAACCCGCGAATGGGAAGAAGGAAAGCTGCTGATCTTTGACGACAGCATCGAGCATGAAGCCATGAACCCGAGCGAGGATCTGCGGATCATCCTGCTGTTCGACATCTGGCGCCCCGAGCTGACCGAAACCGAGCGGCGGGCGATTTCGGGCATTTTCAACGCGATCGATAACTTCCAAACGCTTCCGGAGGCCTGATTCAAAGGCTAGGGGCGAGCGCATGCTTAAGCCCGTGACTACCGACATCGAAGCGCTGAAATCGCTTGACGAGCGCCTGCGCTGGCTCAGCGCCTGGACGATTCACCACGCCAACCACATCCGCGACAACAGCGACGGCCTCAAGGTCGGCGGGCACCAGGCGAGCTGCGCTTCGATGACGGCGATCATGGCCGCACTCTATTTCCACGCGCTCGGGCCCAACGACCGGGTCGCGGTGAAGCCGCACGCCGGTCCAGTGCTTCATGCAATCCATTATCTGCTCGGCTCGCAATCGCTCGATGCGCTTCAGAACTTCCGTGGTTTCGGGGGCGCCCAAAGCTATCCGAGCCGGACGAAGGACAAGATCCCGGTCGACTTCTCCACCGGCTCGGTCGGCCTCGGCGTCGCCATCACGCTCTTCGCCAGCCTCGTCCAGGACTATCTCACCGCGCATGAATTGATGGACGAGGCCGACCGCGGCCGCTTCGTCGCTCTGATCGGCGACGCCGAGCTCGACGAGGGCAACATCTACGAAGCCATTATCGAGGGCGCGAAACACGACGTCCGCAACCTGTGGTGGATCGTCGACTACAACCGCCAGAGCCTCGACGCGACCAGCGCCGACCGCATGTTCGAGCGCTTCGACGAGATCTTCCGGAGCTGCAATTGGCGCGTCGTCGAGCTTCGTTACGGCAAGAAGCTTCGCCGGGCACTCGAGAGCAATCCCCCGCTCAAGGGCTGGTTCGAAAAGCTGTCGAATGCAGAGCTTTCGGCGCTCCATTATCAAGGCGGAGCGGCGTGGCGAGCGCGGATCGAAGCGGAGCTCGGAAAGAATGGATCCTCATTCCTCAAGGAATATGACGACACCACGCTCGCCTCCCTCTTCACCGATCTAGGCGGCCATTGCATGGACAGCTTGGTCGAGGCGTTCGATTCGGCGCAGGACGATGTCCCCACCCTCTTCATCGCTTGGACGATCAAGGGCTTCGGCCTCCCCTTCGCCGGCCACAAGGACAATCACGCGGGCCTCATGAACCCGACTCAGACCGCGGCATTGCGCGAGACCATGGGCGTTCGCGAAGGCCATGAGTGGGAGCCGCTCGAAGGCGTGGGCGACAATGCCCGACCCGGCTTCGAAGCGGCAATCGAGCGCGCCCAAATCCTACGCGAGAAGCGCTCGCGGTCGTTCGGCGAGGTCTCGATTCCCGCAGTCCCAGCGCCTGCTGGCGACGAGCAATCGACCCAGGCGGCGTTCGGTCGGATCTTGCTCGATCTCTCGAAAGCCGGCGGTCCCCTGGCAGACCGGATCGTCACCACTTCGCCCGACGTGACCGTTTCAACCAACCTCGGTGCATGGGTGAACCAGCGCGGGCTCTTTCGCCGAAGCGAAATGCCCGACGTCTTCGCTAAAGCAAAAATTGCCTCCGCGCAAAAATGGTCGGGAGGAAATAGAGGGCAGCACATCGAGCTCGGAATCGCCGAAAGCAATCTTTTCCTGATGCTCGCCGCAGCGGGACTCGCCGGCGATCTATTCTTCCAGCGCCTTTTCCCAATCGGAACGCTCTACGACCCATTCATTGCCCGCGGCCTCGATGCACTGAACTACGCTTGTTACCAGGACGCGCGATTCCTCCTCGTCGCGACTCCGAGCGGGATTACGCTCGGGGCTGAAGGCGGGGCTCACCAGTCGATCAATCCGCCGCTGATCGCGCTCGGCCAACCCGGCCTTCGCCACTACGAGCCGGCATTTGCCGACGAGCTCGCGGCGATGATGGAAGAAGCCTTCCGACTCATCGACGATCCCTCCGGCGAGAGCACCTACCTCCGTCTCTCGACCCGCAGCATCGACCAGGTCGAACGCAGCGACGACAGCTGGCGCGAGGCTGCCCTCTCAGGCGGATATTGGCTGCGTGAGCCCGGCGAACAAGCTGAAGCGGCAATCGTCGCGATGGGCGCGGTCATGCCCGAAGCGCTCGCAGCCTGGGAAGAGCTAAGCCAGGATGTGCCGGGGCTCGGCCTCCTGTCGGTCACCTCGCCCGACCTGCTCCACCGCGGATGGACAGCCGCTCAGGCGGCGCGTTGGCAGGGCAAACGCACGCCGAGCCACGTCGAACAGCTTCTTTCACGCCTCTCGCGCGGTGCTGGCCTGGTCACCATGACCGACGCCGCGCCGGCTTCGCTCTCATGGCTGGGCGGCGTCATCGGTCAGCGCGTGGCGCCGCTCGGTGTCGAGAAGTTTGGCCAGACCGGGAATCTTGCCGATCTCTACGCCGCCTACCGGCTCGACGGCGACGCGATCACCGAAGCCGTTGCCGAGCTTCTGCTCCCTGCCTAGGAAGCAGCAATGGCGGGGCGCTATTTCGATGAATGGCAGGTCGGCGACAAGGTCGCGCACGCGATCACGCGTACCGTGACCGAGACCGACAACATTCTGATCACGACCCTCACGCACAATCCGCAGCCGCTCCACCTCGATTATGAAGCCGCCGCCAAAACCGAGTTCGGCAAGCCTCTCGTCAACAGCTGCTTCACGTTCAGCTTGCTCGTCGGAGTTAGCGTCCATGACACCACGCTCGGCACGCTGGTCGCCAACCTTGGCTATGACCAGCTGAAATTCCCTCATCCTGTGTTCGTCGGCGATACGCTTCATTGCGAAACCGAATGCATCGCCGTCCGCGAGAGCAAGTCACGTCCCAATGCCGAAATCGTCACCTGGGCGCATCGCAGCTTCAACCAGCGCGGCGAGCTGGTCTGCGAGTGCACCCGCACAGCGCTGATCCTCAAGGCACCCGCTTGATGCACCCGCGCTCTTGGCTCTTCGTTCCCGCCGACAGTGAGAAGAAGATCGCCAAGGCGCTCGAGAGCGAGGCGGACGCGATCATCTTCGACCTCGAGGACAGCGTCGCGCCGGCCAACAAGACTGAAGCGCGCAAGCAGCTGAAGCAGCTCTTGAAGCGTTCCGCAGGGCCGCAGTGGTGGATTCGGATCAACCCAATCGGGAGCGATTTCCACAAGGACGACCTGCACCTGATCGGAGTCACCGAGATCCACGGAATCGTCCTTCCGAAGGCGGAGAGCGGCGCCGACCTGACTGAGCTCGCCCACCGAACCGGAAACATCCCGATCCACGCGATTGTGACCGAGACTGCTGCGAGCCTGTTTGGACTCCTCTCTTATCGAGACCCCAAGTCACCGCTCGCCGCCATGAGTTGGGGCGCGGAAGATCTCTCCGCCGCGCTCGGAGCCTCATCGAAATATGACGCAAGTGGAGAGCTCAGTTTCACCTACCGGCTCGCACGCTCGCTGTGCCTCGCCGGCGCCGTCGCCGCCGGAGTCCAGCCGGTCGACGGAGTGTTCGCGGATTTCAAGGACGAAGACGGTCTTCGTTCGGAAGCCGAGGCGGCACGCCGAGAAGGTTTCACGGGCAAGCTCGCCATCCATCCGGCACAGGTGAGCGTCATCAATGCGGCGTTCACACCGTCCGATGAAGAGGTACGCCACGCAGAAGAAATCGTCGCCGCCTTCGAAGCTCAACCCAACGCAGGCGTTCTGTCGGTCGGCGGAAAAATGGTCGACCGACCGCATCTAGTTCAAGCGCAGCGCGTACTGGAACGAGTGACCGGGAGTGATTGATGGCCGAAGCCGTGCACCCAGTTCCATCGGATTTCAACGCCCGGATCGGCCCGACCGAGCTCGCCGAGCTTAACGACCTCGCCGATTCCGATCCCGACCGCTTCTGGCTCGACCAGGCGCGCCGACTCACCTGGAACAAGTTCCCGACCAAGGCAGGCGACTGGTCGTTCGCCCAAGACGATTTTCACATTCAGTGGTACGCCGACGGGGAGCTGAACCTGTCGGTCAATTGCCTCGACCGGCACCTCGCGGAGCATGGCGAGAGAACCGCCCTGATCTTCGAAGCCGACGAGCCCGGCCAGGGCCACCGCCTGACTTATCGACAGCTCTACGAAGAAACCTGCCGGTTGGCGAACCTTCTCAAGGAGCGCGGCGTCGGACGCGGCGACCGAGTGATGATCTACATGCCGATGATCCCGGAAGCGGCCGCAGCAATGCTCGCCTGCGCCCGGATCGGCGCGATCCATTCCGTCATCTTCGGCGGCTTCTCGCCTGAAAGCGTCGCAGGACGGATTTCGGATTGCGATGCCCGCGCTCTCATCACGGCCGACGAAGGAGTGCGCGGAGGCAAGAAGATACCGCTCAAGCGCAACGTCGACGAGGCCCTGGAAACGCGCGACGTCGAGACCGTCATCGTCGTCACCCGAACGGGCGCCGACGTCCCGATGAAGGACGGGCGCGACATTCGCTACTCGGACGTGCGCGAACAGCTTTCGACCGATTGCAACCCCGAGATCATGAACGCCGAAGACCCGCTCTTCATCCTCTACACCTCGGGGTCGACCGGGAAGCCGAAGGGCGTCGTCCACACGACCGGCGGCTATGCGACCTGGGCAGCGACTACCTTCGCCTGGATCTTTGACTATCGTGCCGACGATATCTTCTGGTGCACGGCCGACATCGGCTGGATCACCGGCCACAGCTATGTCGTCTACGGGCCGCTCGCCATGCGCGCTACCAGCGTCATGTTCGATGGAGTCCCCAATTACCCTGATTTCAGCCGTTTCTGGGAGACGGTAGACCGGCTCGGAGTGACGATCTTCTACACCGCCCCGACCGCCATCCGCGCGCTCATGCGCGAAGGCGACGAGCCAGTGAAGCGGTACTCGCGCAATTCCCTGCGCCTTCTCGGAACGGTGGGCGAGCCAATCAATCCCGAAGCGTGGGAATGGTATTGGCGCGTTGTCGGCGATGAGCGCTGTCCCGTGGTCGACACTTGGTGGCAGACCGAGACCGGCGGAATCCTGATTTCGCCCTTCCCCGGTGCGACGGAAATGAAACCAGGTTCGGCCACAAAGCCTTTACCCGGGGTGAAGCCATTGCTCGTCGATCCAAACCACAATGAGCTCCAAGGTCCCGCGAGCGGCAATCTGTGCCTCGCCTCCTCCTGGCCGGGCCAGATGCGCACTGTGTGGAACGACCACGGCCGGTTCTTCGAGACTTATTTCAAAGCTTATCCCGGCCTCTACTTCACTGGCGACGGCTGCCGTCGCGATGAGGACGGCTATTATTGGATCACGGGCCGAGTCGACGACGTGATCAACGTTTCCGGCCATCGCATCGGTACTGCCGAGGTCGAAAGCTCGCTCGTCTCGCATCCAAAGGTCGCCGAGGCGGCGGTCGTCGCCTACCCGCACGAGATCAAGGGGCAGGCGATCTACGCCTTCGTGACCTTGAATGCCGGCGAGGAAGGCGACGATACGCTCCGCAAGGAGCTCGTCCAGGAAGTCCGCCACGACATCGGCGCACTCGCCGCGCCCGAGAAGATCCACTTCACGCCCGCGCTTCCAAAGACTCGTTCGGGCAAAATCATGCGTCGAATCCTACGCAAGGTCGCCGACGGGGCGACTGGAGGCTTCGGTGACATCTCTACGCTTGCAGATCCGACCATCGTCGACGCGCTGCTCGCGGGGCGCCAATGAGGGCCTGGGGCGCAGCAGCAGTCGTGCTGATCGCTGCAGCGCCGGTGCATGCCGCGTTCAGCCCCGTCGATTTCTTCCGCGGCAAAACTCACGGCGAAGGCATGCTGAAGATCATCTTCCAGTCAGCCAAGAAGATGACCGTCGACAGCGTCGGCCGGCAGGACGGCAATTCGCTGATCCTTGAACAGGTGGTTCACGAGCCCGGCAAGCCGCCGCGGACGCGCTACTGGCGAATGCGGCAGTCAGGGCCGGACCGCTTCGAAGGAACGCTGACCGACGCCGCGAGCCCGGTGCGGGTCGATGTCACGAAGGAAGGCATTCGCATTCGCTTCACTGCGACGAACCATCTCAACTTCGATCAGCTACTGACTCCCGTCAGCGCCACCGAAGTCCACGACCAGATCAAGATCACAAGATTTGGAATTACCGTCGCCCACTTCGACGAGACGATCCGCAAGATCGACTGATCAGCCTTATTGCCAGAAGGTCATGTATGACTGCTCGTACCGCATGTAGGTCGCGTAGAGCGTCTTCTCGTCCTCGAGCAGGCTCTTGAAGTGCTTGAGGAATGCACTGACGCTCGGACCGGTCGCGTCCGAGGCTGCCCCCTTCATGCTCGATACCGGGTGGAGCATCGACTTCGGATCGCTGAGGTTAGCCGCTGGAGCGAGCCGATTGACCTCGTGATTGAGGTCCGAGATCGTCTGGAAGATGTCGCTCTCGGCGACGCGCATGATGTTGCCCGACTTGGCGACGCAATCGTCGGGATCTGCCCTCCTGCACGCCGCGACCGAGTCCTTGAAGGGGTAATGGCGCCACGGTCCGCTGACCCCCGCAGTGCCGCCGTCGAAAGGCATCTTGCCACCGGTTCCCGAAGTCATGCGCCCGCGTTCGGAGTCAGTCGTTTCCCACCTGCAATACCACCATGCGGCGCGGCGATCGTAATACCATAAGTTGAGATAGGCCGGATAACCGACACGATTTGCAAGCGTGATCCAGTCGCGGATGCGCTTCACTCGGTCGCTGCCCCACTTGTTCGGCGGGTTCCAGGCCGACCCCTCGAGGGCAGTCATCACCGAGTCGAGCACTTTTTGCGCAAGACCCTTCTCGAGATCGCTCATCACGTCCGAGCGAGCGTGAATGATCGTGTCCTCGTCGGGGTCGATGGTGATCGTTCGCGGAAGGAACCGGACGCTCATCGCCCAGCGCATGGTGGGATCTGCGTGACTTCTGCGGAAGAAGAGCGCCGTAAGGCAAATCTGCGCACCGGGCCTTGTCTCGCTCTTTCGAAGGACCTCATGAATTCCGGCAAGGTCGCCGCTGGCCTGCACGAACCCTCGCGCAAAATGGCCACCGTCACTGCGATACACGACTTCGTGGCGAAGGGCGTATGCGACATCATGCACGAACTTGTCGAAGCTGCTGAACGCGACCTCGATCGGGATTACTTTCTTGGGAAGCGGTTGGTCGCCGCGCCTGATTGCCTGGATCGCCCGATGCTTGAATTCCTCGAGCGGCATATAGTCGGTACGAACGTCGGCCATGGGACAACTCCCCGGAATTCGACAGCTTACGCACAGCCCCACCGACAGGCCCTCTTACGGTCAGCGTTCGTGAGTCGCCAGTGCTATCCATGTCCCTTGCGTCCAATGGGTCCGCCGCTATCCCTCATCACTGAGGGGGAGCGGAGATGGCGACCGTAGCCGAACATCCTGATCGCAAACCGTGGTCGATGGCGCGCGTCGTCATCGCTTCCTCGGCCGGCACCGCGTTCGAATGGTACGATTTCTTCATCTTCGGAAGCTTGGCACCAGTCATCTCGCATGTGTTCTTCGCAGGGCTCGACCCGACGCCGGCATTGATCGCTGCGCTGGGGCTGTTCGCCGCCGGCTTCGCGTTCCGGCCGCTCGGAGCGCTCATTTTCGGAGTTGTCGGCGACCGCCTCGGCCGTAAGGGCGCGTTCCTCATCACCGTCAGCCTCATGGGCGCCTCGACCTTCCTGATCGGCTTCCTTCCGACCTACGCCCAGTCGGGAGTACTGGGGCCGACGTTATTGATCGCTCTCCGAATCCTCCAGGGGATCGCACTCGGCGGCGAATATGGTGGCGCGGCGATCTACGTTGCCGAGCACGCTCCGACCAACAAGCGCGGCGCCGCGACCGGATGGATTCAGTCCTCAGCCTCCTTCGGACTACTCGCCGCGCTGCTAGTCATCGTTGCGACCCGCAACATGATCGGCGAGGATTCATTCGCCCAATGGGGCTGGCGGATTCCGTTTCTGGTCTCCGCAGTGCTGCTCGTCACGTCGGTGTGGATGCGCGCCAAGCTCGCGGAGAGCCCGCATTTCGCGAAACTCCAGGAAGAAGGCGACGTTAGCCACACGCCGCTTCGCGAGGCGTTCGGCAAATGGCGCAATGTGAAGCGCGTGCTGATTGCCTTCTTCGCAATCATGTGTGCGCAAGGCGCGGTCTGGTACTTTGCATTTTTCTATCTGCAGGTGTTCCTCGAAAAATCGCTCGGCGTTCCCGCCGAGACCAAGGACCTGCTGCTGATCGTAATGACCGTCGTCAGCGCTCCGCTCTACGTCTTCTTCGGGTGGCTCAGTGACCGGCTCGGACGCAAGTTCGTGATGATCGGAGGAATGGCGCTCGCGTTGGTCCTCTACTTCCCCGCATCGCACTGGATCGCATCTGCGGCGAACCCGGCGCTCGTCGAGGCGCAGCGCTCGACGCCGGTCATCGTCATCACGAACCCGAAGACATGCAGTGCTCAGTTCGATCCGGTCGGCACAGCGAAGTTCACCAGCGCATGCGACATCGCCAAAAGTGCGCTGGTAACGCGCGGAATATCCTTCACGACGCGGCCGTCCGACGACGGCAGCACGCGTGTCGTGATCGGTACCGAGGCAGTGCCGGTGAAGGGTGGCGATGGACTTGGAGCCGCCGAGCTTAAGGCTGCCAAGGCGAAGACCGCCGAAGCGCTTGGCGCCGAGCTGCTCGCCGCAGGCTATCCAAAAGGCGCTGACCCGAGCAAGATGAACATGACTCTCCTGATCGTCATCCTGCTCGCCTTCGTCGTCGCCGCTACCGCGCTCTACGGTCCTCAGGCCGCCGCCCTCGTCGAGATGTTCCCGACGCGAATCCGCTACACGGCGATGTCATTCCCCTACCATGTCGGCACCGGCTGGGTCGGCGGATTTCTACCGGTCACGAGCTTCGCGATCGTCGCCATCACCGGCAATATTTACGCGGGGCTTTGGTACTCAGTGATCTTCACCGCTATTTCCCTCGTCGTCGCCCTGCTCTTCCTCAAAGAGACCGCGGGGCGGCGGCTTGAAGAAATCTAGCCGATCACGGGCACCAGTGGATGTCGATTGGCTGATCCGCCTCGGCGAGCACTCTTCCGATCGGAAGCCTGGAGCTCTGCCCGTCGGCAATCGCTTGCTCGAGCACTTCGCGCTTCTCCCGCCCAGTGATCGTGATCAGCACCGTCCGCGCGGACAGGATCGCCGAGCGTGTGAGGGTCACTCGAGCCACCTCAGCCTCCGCCGGCAGCGGATCGGGTAGGACTCCAATCGCACGCCGCGCCTTCGGCGCATCGAGCGCCGCCTGCAAATCAGGTCCGCTGAAGATCGACGCCGTATGTCCATCTGCCCCCATCCCGAGCCAGACGAGATCGGGCGGCCAGGGCAGATCCTGCAAGCGCGCATCGGCGGCGTTGCCGGCGAGCTTATAATCCTCGGCCGCTTCGCTGGTCAGCGGTACGACACGCGCTCCCAACGGCAGAAAGGCTCTCGCCAGCTCGCGCACGTTCGAAAGACCGCTATCGACGGGAACCAGCCGGTCGTCGGTCGGGATGACCGTCACTTTCTTCCACGGCAGCTTCTGCTTCGCGAGCCTCTTCTGCACCGCCGGCCCGGTCTTCCCGCCGGGCACTGCAATCAGCGACGCATCGCGCGCGTCGACTGCGCTCTGGACGATGAACCCGACGTCGCCCGCGACTGCGTCGGCGAGTTCGTCCATCGAATCATATTCCCACCATTCCGCTTCGATCATTTGATTCCCTTGGTTCTACCGAGGCGCTCGTTGCGCGTATCCGAACCATCCTGCAACCGCCTGTCCGTTTCGGTTGACCGCGGGACGGAAGCGGAGGCGGTCGTGTGCGATGTTGCAAATGGTGGAATCGATCGAACTCCACGCCGCTACCGTGGTCGACGGCGCATTCGGTAACATAGCCGCGAGCGTCGACGCGCAAGCGCAGGAAAATCGTCGCCCCCGACGGCCATTGATCGAGCAGGTCACGCTCGAAATCGCGCCCACTGAGAACGGGCGTGACAAGATGCGGCGGCTCCACCGCGCCATTATCGCCGCCGCCTCCCGGGCCGTTGCCTCCCGATCCATTGCCGGTGCCATTCCCAGTACCGCCGGCGCCGGTCCCTGGACCGGCGAAAGGTGCCGCGCCCTGCGTTATCTGGGTCCCCTCGCGCGGCGTTTCGCTCGAAGCGATCTGCGGCACTGGCGGAATGACGATCTGCGGCTTGGGCGCTTCCACCGGCGTTGCCTGACTTTTGAAGTTCGGCGGCGCCGAACCGCCCTCCTTCTCCTTCGGCTTCGGCTGCATCTTCTGCTGGGGAGGCGGCGGCGGCGGCGGTGGAGGCGGCGGGCTCAAGCTCAGCACTTTAAGGACGCTATCGGCCGACGGCAGCTCCCCAGCGCCATTCAGATGGAGCAACATGAACAGCAACAGCAAGTGGATGGCGATCACCGCCGCAATCGCGCCGCTACGGTCGCGCGTGCTGATGTCGGTTCGGTAGGCCACGACCATTCAACGCGACGAGCCTGTGGTCGTTGCGCGCCCGGCGCATAGAATGAAGCGCCGGGCGGAAGCGGGTTCGCGCCCGGCGCTGACTTGAGAATCTTTATCCTAGCGGTGGGCGCCGCTCTTGCGTCCGCCGCCGTGGCTCGCCTTGCCACCTTTGCTCGCGATTTCGCGCTGCTTCGCGGGGTCCATCGCCGCAAATCCGCGCTTGGATCCGCCGCTCCTGTTCGTTGCCATTTTTCAAGGTCTCCCAATTGCCGGCTGGCAACATCGTAACGCAAACAGTTCGGCTCGGTTCACAATGCTGATGGAGGTTAGGAACAGCCGCAAAAACACGACGGCTTTTGCTGCGATCGGTCAATTTGTTGAATGCGCGGAACCTGGAGCGACGGCCGTCCCTTCACTAACTCGGTTGCGGCATCGGGGAGTGAGCCGCATGCCTGTTCACGACTTCGCTGATCGGGGAGCGCTCGGTGCGCTGCCCGTCAACGCAGCCTCAGCCCGATCCACAACGTTCGCGGCGTCGCGCGCTCCACGGAATCGTCGCCGTTGATCCCCGCCATGACGAGCGCATTCGTGAGGTTCTCCGCCCGCAGGACCAGCTGAAGGCGGTGCTCCAACGGCCATGAAACATACGCATCGAGCGTGGTCGCTCCAGTCAGCACATCCGTGTTCAGATCGTCGTCGAACTGCGATCCAACGCGGCGAAGGACAAGCTGCGCCCCCTTCCCATGCTCATCCCAGCCGATCGCAAGCGTTCCGCCGAAATTCGGCGTTTGCGCCGGTCGAAGACCGTCAAGGAACATTGCCGGGCCGCTCCCCTGCATTCGCGCGTGGGTAAGACTCGCTCCGGCGCGGACGAACCAGGGTCCGGTGGACCAATCGGCCGAAGCTTCGAGGCCCCGAACCTTCACCGCGTCGACATTCTCGCGCTGGAAAAAGGTGCCCCCTGCAGCGACGAAACCAACGCCCGGGAAATTGCCCGGGCCATGCCCCAAAGTCACGTTCGCAATCGCGTCTTTCAGCCGGTTGACGAAAGCTGTCAGCGAAAGATGGAGTGGTCCGTATTCATATTCGAAGCCAGCCTCTGCGCCTACAAGCCGTTCGGGATCGAGGTGCGAATTTGCGGCGGTCGCGTCGCTTCCGGCGCGGAAGGGCCGGAACAGCTCGTTGAGCGTCGGCATGCGCCAGCCGAGATAGGCGGCCGAGCGCAGGCTGAAGCCGCCGCCGAGCAGAGCGGTCACGCCGCCCCTAGCGGTCGGAAGCCAGCCGCCGCGCTCGGGATCGTTCGTGTCGGTGAGCATTGCTCCAGTGGCGATCGACTGCTCGAAGAGATGGCCGTTGGTGATGCTCCAGCGGTCGATTCGGGCGCCGCCCGTCAGAGTCACATCGGCAAGCTGCGCTGTCGCTTCCGCGTAGAGGCCAGCGGTCCAGCTGTCGCCACCGGCGGCGCGTCGGCGCGTGGGATCGCCATCGACATAGGAAAAGAACTCACGCGATTCTCCGGTCGTTCGACGCGTGTCGGTACCGAGCCGAAGCTCAATTCGGTTGGGCATCGGCGGACGCAGCTCGAGGCTTCCGCCGAGCCCGTGTGAGGGAACCGAATATTGAAGCGAGACTCGGTTCGCTTCATTTCGCCCGACAGTCACGCTGGCGAAGCTGCTCATCAGGTTTCGCCACTGCCAATAAGTGAGCGCGCTCCACTTCCATGAACCGCGCCCGACCAGGCGAATCGACGCGTCCGCTCCATTGGTTCGGTTTTCGGTGAAGTCGGTACCGCGCGTGCGCCAGTCGTGAAAACCCTCGAGGCTGGCCTGCAGTTCGACCTCGCTTGCGACCGGCGCGATCCAGCGTCCAGCGCTGCTCCACTCGCGGTAGGGCGCCGGCTCGTCGGCCGGGCCGCGCGTCGCTTCGGTGATCGGCACGAACCCGTCGCTGCGCTCCCCTCGTGCGGAAAGGCTGAGAAGGCCGCCTCGAACGTCGATTCCGACGCGCCCGCGAGCTTCGAGCGAATCCCTGCTTCCGCCGTCGACCTCTCCCGATAGGCCGGCATCTGAGCGGCTGGTCATCTCGATTGTTCCGGCAAGCGCTCCAGGGCCGTTGGCTACGCTTCCGCCGCCGCGAACGACACGAATCTCGGACAGATCGCCGGGATCGTACGCCGGCCAGTTCACCCATCCGCCAAAGGGATCGGCCTGGGGCACTCCATCGAGGACCAGCAAGGCGCGGCTCGACGCATTTCCGCCGAGAGAACGCAGCGTCACGCCCTGGCTCGTGGGATGGCCGCTTCGAGAATCCGATCGGCGAAACAGTTCGAGCCCGGGGATGTCCTTGAGGAGCTGATCGAGCTCGTGCGTCGGCGATTGTTCGATCTGGCGCCGCGATAAGCGCTGCACGTCGTAGACGCGTTCGGACTTCGCTTCCGGAAGCGCTTTCCCAGTGATGACGATTGCCGCTTGAGGCGCCTTCGGCGGAAGCGCGGCGACCACGCCTAGAGGATATCGCGGAGAGTTGCGGCGATCGTCAGTAGCGACGTCACAGCGACTGCGAGCAGCGCCCGAGGCGCCCACCATTGCACCGAAAGTCGATTTGTCTCGTCCCGTTTCGCCATCGTCTCGACCAATGCGCGAAGGCGCGGACGGCTCCAATTAAATTCGCGCGTCCACGACCCGGAAAAACCCGGAAGGAATAAACAGGGTTAAATATGAGTTGCCGACAGTCGGTTAAATTGCTCTAAATCCAGCAATTCCGAATCGGAACGTGTAACGGGGAAAGGGGCGCCCCGAGTGAAATTCGATGCTGCGCGACTGCAGGGGATTGCGCGTGAGGGACGCAGCCGTTTCGCGCGCCTGCTCGCGTCGGCAATTATCGTCGCACCTCCCGTTCCCGCGCTCGCGCAAGTTGCGCCGCCCCCGACAATAACCAGGGTCACTCCGCCCACCCGCGAGGAGGTAACCCGCCCGGTCACGACACGCCCACCGCGCCAGCCGCCGAGGCTGGAAGTGGAAGGCGGTGTCGAACGAGCGCCGTGCGCTCTGGACGGCGCCGAATATCGATCGATCCACTTCATCCTTCGCGGCGCCCAATTCGACGGCTTGGAGGGACTCGCGCGCGATCAGCTGGCGAGCGCATGGGCGCCGTACCTCGGCCATGACGTGCCGATCTCGGTGGTATGCGAGATCCGCGATCGCGCCGGCACGATCCTGCGCAACGCCGGCTACATCGCCGCCGTCCAGGTCCCGCAGCAGAACATTACCGACGGCACCGTCCACTTCCGGGTTCTGATGGCGCATTTGAAGCAAGTGCGCGTACGCGGCAACGCAACCGGCGCCGAACGGATCATCGCCGGTTATCTCAACCAGCTGACCAAGGAGCCGGTCTTCAATCGCTTCGAGGCCGAGCGCTATCTTCTGCTCGCAAGCGACCTTCCTGGCTACACCGTTCGCCTGACTCTTCGCCCGGCCGGGACCAGTCCGGGCGAGGTGGTCGGCGACGTCACCGTCCAGCACACTCCGGCCTATGTCGACCTCACCATCCAGAACGGTGGCTCGGAGGAGCTTGGTCCATGGGGCGGGCTGGTCCGCGCGGAATTCTTCGGCCTCACGGGGCTGGGGGACCGGACGACGCTCGGCTTCTTCGCAACGCCCGATTTTCACGAGCAGCAAACGCTGCAAGTCGGTCACGACTTCCGTCTCGGCCCCGAGGGCCTAACCCTCAGCAACAACTTCACCTACGCCTGGGCGAGGCCCTCCATTCCGGATTCGCATGTCCTTGCGAAGACGCTTCTGGACACGATCGAGGTCGGGTTTCCATTCGTTCGCCGTCAGTCCGAAACGATCCGCGGCGCGGCCGGCATCGACTATGTGAACCAGGACGTGAACCTCGATGGGATCAAGCTGACCCGCGACCGTCTCAGAGTCGGTTACATTCGGCTCGGCATTGATTCAGCGGCAAGCGACCTCGATGGCGCTGTGGCCAACGATCCAATTTGGCGCTTCCTCGCCGTCCTCGAGCTGCGCCAGGGCATGCATATCTTCGGAGCGACTCATGATTGCGGCCCACTCGGCGCCGATTGCCTCGGGCCCGGCGAGGTTCCCCCGAGCCGCGTTGAGGGTCAGTCGGATGCCACAGTCATTCGCTTCACAGGCTACGGCGAAGTTCGGCCTTTACCGAAGCTGACGTTGGCGCTCGGCGCGCGGCTGCAATATGCGTGGAAACCACTCCTCAGTTTCGAGGAGTTTTCAGCCGGCAATTACACCATCGGACGCGGCTATGACCCTGGCACTCTGCTTGGCGACAGGGGATACGGCACGCAGGCCGAGATCCGCTTCGGCAAGCGGACGCCGTCGGCGCGCAACAGGCCGGCGGTCGAAGCCTATGGCTTCTGGGACCACGCCTGGGTCCATAATCTCGACAAGCTGTTCATCATCCCCGGCTCGAACCATCTCGACTCGATTGGCGGCGGAGCGCGCGTCACGTTCGACCGATTCACGCTTGATGCCGCGCTCGCGGTTCCGCTGTCTCGCGTTGGAATCGATAACAGGAAGCCCGACCCGCGCTTCCTCATTTCTCTTACCACACGCCTCTGGCCTTGGAGCTTTCGATGATTTCCTCATCGCCGCCCGCGCATCGGGCGATCCGCAAGAAGCTGCTTATCTCCTGCGCGTCGGTCGCGCTCGCCACTGCTGCACTCGCTCCGCAAAAGGCGCGGGCGCAGGCTGCTCCCGGCGCTTTTCAGGGCAATCCGACCACCGGTTCCGGCACCGTCGTCTATAGCCGCGATACCAATCCCGTCGTTGGGTCGGAGACAATTACAATTGGAACCGACACGGCGACGATCAACTGGGCGCCCTATGACCAGCAAACAGGGACTGCGAACCCGATCGACTTCCTTCCCTCGGGCGACACTGCGACGTTCACGAGCTCGAGCGGCCTTCTCGATTACACGGTGCTCAACCGGATCATTCCGACCGACCCGAACCGAGCGATCGAACTCAATGGAACGATCCTTTCGACGCTTGAAGGTGGAAACACGACCGGCGGAAGGATCTGGTTCTACAGCCCGGGCGGAATCCTGATTGGCGCCGGCGCCGTCATCGATGTCGGAAGCCTCCTCCTCACCACAGCCGATCCTGACAGCTGGAGCGTGAACGGTGACGGCAGCTTCGATATCAGCGTCGGCCACGGCAACGTAGCGACCAATCCGACCTCGAAGATCTCGGTCGCCGATACCGCGACGATCCACGCACTTCAGCAGAACAGCTATATCGCGCTGATCGCCCCGCGGATCGAGCAGGCCGGAACCGTCGAGGTGAACGGCTCCGCTGCTTACATTGCCGGCGAAGCAATGACGATGTCGTTCAGTCAAGGGCTGTTCGACGTCGCCGTCGACGTCGGCACCAGCGATGTGAACGGCATCGTACACACCGGCACGACGGGTGGACCGGCGAATGTGACTGCCGGCGACAATCACACCATTTACATGGCGGCAGTCCCCAAGAACCAGGCGATGACGATGCTGCTGGGCGGCAACATCGGCTTCGATGCAGCGAGTGATGCATCCGTTCAGAACGGACAGATAATCCTCTCGTCCGGCTGGGCCCCTACTGGTTGTTTGGATTGCTGGCAGACCCCCGACACAACGAGCAACGCGGCGATGACCATCACCGGCGGTCATTTCACCTCACCAGTCGACGCGCTCGCGAACAGCGATCTGAAGGCAGAAACGGACGATGGCGATCTCACCTTCGACAGCGACGTCACACTATATTCCTACAACGCGGGCGTCACTCTCTCGGCCACCAGCGGCAACACTCTTTCGATCGGCGGGAACGTCGTTCTTTCCGCCCTTGGCCATGGAAGCGGAGGCCAGCTAATCAATTTGGACGCGTCCGGCGGCGGAATCCTCGACATCGCCGGGACGACTTTCCTCCAGGCGGACCAGTTCCCGGGGGTCGAAGTCTACGGCACCGACACTTTCGCAGGCACGGTGAATATCGCAGCCAACGGGGGCACGATATCAACAGGTGACCTCACGATTGATGTCTCCGCCCAGGGCGGTCCCGGCAATGCCGACAATGCCGCGGGTGCAGGATATGGCGGAACGATCAACATCAACGCCGACGGAGGCGGATCGGTCACCGTCGACGGAACGCTCAATGCTAGTGCCGCGGGCCTTGGTGGAGACTCGTTCACTGACGGGGTGAGCGGCGGCACCGGCTATGGCGGCACCGTCAACATCTCCGTCACGGATGGTTCGATCGACTTCACCGGCGCCTCGCTCATTGCAGCGCTCGGAATCGGCGGAAGCTACGAAGGGTTCTTTACGCCCACTAGCCAGCAAGGGGGCACGGGCCAGGGCGGAGGGATTTTCGTATCTTCGAACGGGCCAGGCACGATCACCTTCGGAAGCGTCACTAGCCTCGACGCCGACGGCGAGGGCGGCGACGGCCAGTCGGGCGGCGCCGGATACGGCGGGGATTCCGAAATCTACGGCTATGACGGGACGATCGACCTCGGGGTCTCGGCCTTCATCTCGGCGACCGGAATTGGCGGAACGGCCGCGTTCGGGCTTGGCGGCGACGGCGGACTGGGCGCAGGCGGCTTCGTAAGGATCGGAGCTTGGGAGAATAGCGAGCTCGGAACGGCCGGCACGATCACCGGCAGCAGCGTGGTCCTTTCTGCTTTCGGGCTGGGCGGAGCGGGCGGTGCCGGCAACGGCGACAACATTGCACCAGGAACCGGCGGCGAAGGCGACGGCGGCCGCGCACACCAGATTGTGGAGACGTTCAGTCCAGGCGGCGCCTACGTCGAAGTCCAGGGCTCGGCATCTTTGAGTTTTGACAACCTTGACGTCGACGCGACCGGTTCCGGCGGTTCGGGCGGAGCTGGAGTCAACGGGCAAGCCGGCGGTCTCGGCGGCGCTGGTTACGGAGGTACTGCAGCCTTCATTTACTCCGATCCGTTTGGGAGCGGACCTGGCTCGGGAAGCGTGAGCGTCGGGAGCATGCAGATTGCTGCCGGCGGTTTCGGCGGGTCCGGCGGAACGAGCGATTCGGGCTCTGAGGGCGATGGCGGCCTCGGCTCAGCTGGATCCGCGACGCTCAACGCGGACATCGGCATGATCGACGCCACCGACATCTTCCTCACCGCCCAGGGCATGGGCGGGAGCGGCGCGACCGGCGGCGAAGGCACCGGCGGCAACGCCGAACTGCTGATCGATGGCGGCGGAATCACCGACACCGGCTCACTCGGTGTCTTCGCCCAAGGCCAAGGCGGCTCCGGCTCGGTTCAGGGCGGCGACGGCTCCGGCGGCTACGCCTTTGTGTCCTTCTCGAGCGGCGACGGTGCCAGCCTTGGCGGCTCGCTCGACGTGACCGGCGACATCATTCTTGGTGCCAGCGGAATCGGCGGCACCGGGATGGACAATGCCAGCGGCGCTGGCGGCATCGGCGGCGCCGGCTTCGGCGGCTCGGCCGAATTCTTTGCCACGGATTTCCTGGCCGACGGCGCGTCGATCACGGTGAACTCGGGGAGCATCAGCCTTGGTGCGCCTGGCGACGGCGGCTTCGGCGGCGGCGGCGTGACCGGCGGCAGCGGCGGCGAAGGCAGCGGCGGTAGCGTCTATGCCGAATTCTACGGAGGAACGATCACTGCCGGCTCGATCGAGGCGAACAGCGCGGGCGCGGGCGGGGGCGGCGGAGTAGGATCGGACGGCGTGGGCGGAAGCGGCGGTGACGGCACCGGCGGCTATTCAGAAGTCGATATCGGAACGATGGTTACGGCCGATGTCCAATCCGTCGCCTGGGCCTTTGGCGGCCAGGGTGGCACCGGCACCATCAACGGAGACGGCGGCAGCGGGTTTGGGGGCACCGCCTATTTCAACATCTTCCCGACTGGCCAGCTTATCGGGGCGGCAGACGTCAACACGTCGGCTTCAGGCGGCGACGGTGCGAACGGCGGCGAAGGTGTCGGAGGTGATTCAGAACTGCTGATCCAGGGTTCTCTCAACGGATCACACATCGGTATCTTCGCCGGCGGCACGGGCGGCAATGGCACCTCCGGCAACGGCGGCTATTCATCGGGCGGTACCTCAGACCTTCTGATCGACGGCGGCTCAGCGGACGTCACCGGCAATGTGCAGGTGTTGGCGGACGGCAATCCCGATCCCGACGGTGACGGGATTGGCATCGGCGGCTCCGGCTCTGTGAACGGCGGCGATTCCGACGGAGGCTCTGCGAAGATCGAAATCATGTCCACAGGGGGATCGCTGACTGTCGGCGGCGAAACCGACATTTTCGCGATCGGTGTCGGTGGAGTTGGAGGGCCGAACGGCGACGGTTCAGGCGGAAATGGCGGCTATGGGCGCGGCGGCGAGGCTGATTTCCTCGTCGACGCATGCTCCTCGACCTGCACAATAAACGTCGCGATCCAGGACCTTATCCTCCGCGCGGCCGGATCGGGCGGCAATGGCGGAAATTCCACCGTCGGAGGCAGCGCCGGCGAGGGCGATGGCGGCACAACTGACATCGACATTGAGCAGGGCAGCGTTTCTATCGGCAACATCATCGCCCATGCGAACGGATTCGGCGGTGTCGGTGGCATCGGCAGCAACGGCCAGGGCGGCGCTGGGGGTAGCGCAACAGGCGGTGCGAACTACTTCACCCTCGCGAGCGGCGCATCGATCGACGCGTCGACCTATTTAGGCACCGCCAACGCCTTGGGCGGCCTCGGCGGCACTGGGACCACCACTGACGGCGACGGGGGGTCCGCGCAGTCCGGTACGAACGACGGCACGATCGACGGCGACGCCACTTTCGGCGGATCGCTCGGAGCAGAACCGACCAGCACTGGGTTCGTGATGACCGCCTATGCGCAGGGCGGCGACGGAGCGAATGGAGGATCCGCAACGTCGGGCACCACGTCGATCACCATCGGAGGATCGCTCACCACCACGGGTATTTTCGAGGCTGCGGCGCAAGCGGGCGGCGGCGCTGGATCCACGGGCGCGGGCGGCAGCGCTACCGGTGGAACAGCGTCGGTCGATGTCAACGGATCGCTGGGCGCGGCGGCGCTCTATGTGGGAACCATCGCCGTGGGCGGGAACGGCGCGACCGATGGCGGCTCGGCTTCAGGTGGCTCGGCAAGCGTCAACGTCAATGGCGGTTCGCTCGACATCAGCGATTTTGGAAGCTCGGTTGACGCGGACGCCACTGGCGGCACCGCCTCGGGAGGGCCGACTGGAAGCGCAACTGCGGGGAACGCCAGCGTTGCGAGCTACAATGGCGGGGACATCAATGCCGTCAGCTTGATCATCGAAGCCAAGGGCGACGCAGGCACCGGATCAGTAGAAGTCAGCGCGGGGAGCAACTGCGATTGCAGCCCTGGCACGATCAACGCGGGCGATCTCAGCCTATTCTCGAGCAACAACATCAACGTTCCGACGATCGGCACCAACATCACGGTCGACGGGAGGCTCTCCGTAAATCGCTTCTCAACGTCACCGTTGGAGACGCGAGCGTAGGGGGTGAGATCGACATTGAAGCAGGCGGCCTGGCCGATTTCGAGGGCATTGCATCCGCGCCGGAAATCACCGTTACTTCGGGCGACATCAACATCGCCGGCGGCGCATCGCTCGGCGTCTGGGGAGTCACGAATCTGTTGACCCTCAATGCGGTCAGCGACCAGCCAATCCTTCTCGGTGACACCGGTATCATTCCTGTGGCCGGCCAGTACGAGCTTAACGAAGCCGGCGACATTCAGTCAGCCAACGTCGTCGTGAACGCGGTCGGCGCAAACGGCGGCCCTGATCCAAACATGATCGTCGGCGACGTGAATATCGAAGGCACGGGCGCCCAGCCCGGTCAGGGGACCGCCTCGGTCACGGTCAATACGGATGCCTCGATCCTCATCCAGGGTGCAGTCCAATATCTCGGTGCCGACGCAGGCGACGTGCTCTCATTGAATGCTGGTGAAAATATCGAAGTGATCACCGACGCCGGCGGCAGCATCGCGATGACCGACGTGAACGGCGATCTCGCGGGCACGCTGGACCTGACGGCGCACAACGTCTGGGTGGCCGACCAGGCAATCATCTCGCAACTTGAAGAGGATCCGACCTCGGCCACTCAGCAAGAACTCGAGACCAACAACGGTCCCTACAACCCGGCCGGCTACCTCCAGGCAGGCGGCATCAATGTCGACCTGCTCGGAAGCACTTTCTTCGTGCAGAATAGCGGCACACCCGATGAGCTCGACGGCATCAGCGTTGGCTCCGGTGGCCTCAACATCGTCAACGAAGGCGTCGACCCGGCCACCGTCATCGCGTTCGGCCGCGCTGTCGTCGACGGTGTCGTCAATTCCGGACCCATCTTCGTCCAGAACGACCTGACGACGTCGGGAAGCTTCACGCCGAATTCGACCGTGAATGATTGCCCGCTGGCTGGCTGCGTGCCGCCTCCGCCGCCTCCGCCTCCGCCTCCGCCTCCGCCTCCGCCTCCGCCTCCGCCTCCGCCGCCGCCTCCGCCGCCGCCACCTCCGCCGCCGCCGCCTCCGCCGCCGCCGCCGCCACCGCCACCGCCGCCTCCGCCGCCGCCACCGCCTCCGCCGCCGCCGCCGCCGCCGCCGCCGCCTCCGCCGCCGCCGCCGCCACCGCCGCCGCCTCCGCCGCCGCCTCCGCCGCCGCCACCTCCGCCGCCGCCTCCACCGCCGCCGCCGCCGCCGCCGCCACCACCGCCGCCGCCGCCGCCTCCGCCTCCGCCGCCGCCGCCGCCGCCACCGCCGCCGCCGCCGCCTCCGCCGCCACCTCCGCCGCCGCCGCCTCCGCCGCCGCCGCCTCCGCCGCCTCCGCCTCCGCCGCCTCCGCCGTGACGGCGACAGGATCGATCGCGGGACCCGAAAACGTGCTCGGTCCGGTCGGCTTGATGACTCCTCCGAGCGAGGTCGCGTTCGAGGATAATGCGGACGCATTCGTCGACCGGCTGATGGACGAGCTGTTCAGCGACGAAGGCGACGATGAGCAGGATCAGGACAGCGGTGACGCCAATTCGCCGCCGAACTTCTGGCTCGGTCCGATCAACGTTGGCCCGGTTTCCACTGGCAAACCAGTCGACGATCCGGTGACCAGCGGAAGCGACAGTGCCGGCAATGGCCCTGTCGGAACCGTCGACAATGGACCGACGCAATGATCGGAGGATGAGATGCTGAGCAGGCTCATTGCCGCTATCGCGACGCTCGGCTTCGCTTGCCGCCGGTGCTTCGGCGCCTGCTGCGCCGCTGAGCGTCCTCGACAGCTTCCGCATCGGCAATTCGGGCACGGTCTATTGCTCGGCGCAGAGCGTCGCGACCGACCAGGCGCTGACGGGCATGTTCGACACCGGCTATTCCATAACGTGCCGGGACGCGGCGCTGCCGGTCGGCAAGCTCTACAAGCTGCGCGATCCACAGGCGGGCGCAGCAGCGCCTCGCGGCAATCCGCGATTCGACCAGCCGATTGCTCTGCAGCCGCGTAAGGTGCAGATTGCCGAGCCTCGGTCAAGTCGAGGTGATCGACTGCCGCATCAAGGGCGCGGACGTCGCCTACCGCGCCTATCAGCTGGTGCAGGGCAAGCAGCTCTACGCCGCCGAGGGCCTCGCCGGGTACGACAGCGCGCTTCAGCTCGGGCTTCGGAGCATCGTCGCCGACCGGCCGGTCAAGGGCGAAATCTCGATCGCGACGACGGGCGTCGGCGATCCCGGCAGCCTTCGCCCGGGTGCAGGCCGGAACGCTCGATCCGTCGCAGCGCGCTTGCCGAAGCCTATCGCCGCAACAATGCCGGAAGCTATGCCGAGGCGGCGGAATTCTTCGCCGCGGTCAGCAACCTTGGCGAGGGCGCCGCTCAGCCGCTCCGAGGCGCTGGCCAACGAGGCGCTGCAGAAGTCGAACCTCGGCCGCTACGCCGAGGCGGATTCGCTGTTCGCGCCGCGCCGCGGAGCAGCTCGGCAACGACCCGCTCGTCGCTCGGCGGCTGCGCAACTATCGAGCGATCCACGAGCTCAACCAGGGCAACCCGGACGCCGCGCTCAAGGAGCTCGACAAGCCGATGCCCAAGGCCGCCGATGATGGCGAGCGCCACTGAGGCTGGCGTTCCCGTCATCAGCGCCGTGGCAGCCAAGCGACTGAATTCGGAAACGAAGCTCGGCCAGCAGCTGGCCGGCGATACGGACGAACTCTTCCGGCCGAGAAGGCGGAGATCCTCGACGGCCAGGCGCTGCAGCTGCGCGGAACGTCGCTGCGCCTGAAGGGCGATCTTGCGCAGGCGACCGACGCGCTCCGCAGGCCGACTCCAAGCTCCAGGCCGTTCGCGACGGCAAGCGTCGCATCGATCGCTGTGGATGCGCGCGCAGATCCTCGGCGATCTCGCCGCGATCGCCGAAGACCAGAAGAACATGGCCGAAGCCGACCGGCTCTATCGCCAGGGGGTCACCCTGCTCGAGGCCAATTATCCGGGCTCGGCCGCGCTTCTCAACGCGAAGGCGCGGCTCGCCGGCTATCTCGCCCGCAGCGGCCAGCTGGCGACCGCCGAGGCGATGTTCCGCGACATCGTCCACTCGCAGCCGGACACGAGCAACTTGCCGCCGTCCTTCGCCGACGTCCTTCGCCCCTATGTCGACCTTCTTCTCAAGAAGGGCGACGATCCCGCGGCTGCGGCGGAGATCTTCGCCGCAACGCAGCTGATGGTCCGCCCGGGCCTCGCGCAGACGCAGGCCGTGCTCGCGCGCGAGCTTAGCGGCGGCACCGACGAAGCGTCGCGCCTGTTCCGCCAGTCCGTGACTCTGACCCGGCAGGTCGAGCGCGCTCGGATCGAGCTTGCGCGCCTCACGGACATCGCCAAGCCCAACGCCCGACGAGCAAGCGCGTGCGCGTGCTTCTTAAGGCGGCGCTCGATCAGTCGCAGAAGGAGCAGCTCGCGACCCAGGCCGCGCTTGCGAGCTTCCCGCGCTACCGAGCGGTGTCGAGCGAGGTGATTCCGCTCGCCGATCCTTCAGAAGATCCTGCGCCCCGGCGAAGCCTATTACCGAATGACGATCGTCGGCGACGACGTCTACGCGATGCTCGTCACGCCGAGCGCGGCGCGCGCGGCCAAGCTCGACGTGACGTGCAAACCAGCTTGACGGACCAGGTGCAGGCGCTTCGCGACACGATCTCGACGGTCGAGAACGGACAGCGCACGACCTACCCGTTCGACGTCGCGCTGGCGCACCAGATGTATGGCGAGCTGTTCGGCCCGTTCGCCGCGGACGTCGCCGCCGGCAAAGCACCTGATCTTCGAGCCCGACGGCGCGATGCTGCGCCTGCCGCCGAACCTGCTGGTGATGGATCAGGCGTCGGTCGATGCCTACCAGCAGCGCGCCGAAGGCGAGCGACGACGCCGCGTTCGACTTCCGCGGAATCAGCTGGCTCGGCCGCGACCGCGACATCAGCACCTCGGTCAGCCCGCGCTCCTTCGCCGCAGCTGCGCAGCGCGCCGCCGTCGGCCGGCGACGAAGGAATATCTCGGGCTCGGCCAGAACACGCCGCCGTCGGCTGCAGCGGCGGCGCTGGTCCCCGCTGCCGCCGACCGCGACTGCATGCTTCCGATGTCGTCGTGGACGCACCCGATCTCCGCGAAGGAGCTCCAGGTCGCGAGCGCGATCCTCCAGCCTTATGATCCGGGTGGAGTGCAGGTCGTCACCGGCGATGCCTTCACCGATACCGGCGCTCGAGAGCCGCACCGACCTCGACCAGTATCGGATCATCCATTTCGCGACCCACGGCGTGGTCACCTCGCGCGCGGCCAAATGCGCTGCGCAGCCGGCGCTGCTGACCAGCTTCGGCGGCAAGCGGCTCGGACGGGCTGCTGACCTTCAAGGAGGTATTCGACCTGCATCTCGACGCCGACCTCGTCATCCTTTCGGCCTGCGACACCGCGGGCAAGGCGAGCACTGCGGCGACCCAGCAGGCCGGTCTTGCGACCGGCGGCGACGTTGCGCTCGACGGTCTGGTGCGCGCGTTCGTCGGCGCCGGCGCGCGGCTGGTCATCGCCAGCCATTGGCCGGTGCCGGACGACTATAATGCGACGGAGCGGCTGATCACCGGCCTCTTCTCGGCGCCGCCTGGCACGCCGACGGTCACGGCGCTGCAGAATGTCGCAGCGCCAGCTGATGGACGACGTCAACACGTCGCACCCATTCTATTGGTCGGCATTCGCGGCCGTCGGCGACGGCGAGATTCCGGTGATCCGCGCCGACGCAGCGGATCGCCGTCGAAGTAGCCGTATTGCTGACTGCGTCGGTAGTCTGCGGCTGCGGATCGCCGCAGCGGCAGGTCGTCACGCGCGCGACGCGCGATGCGGCTTCGCCGGAGGAGGCGACTGCTGCTCGGACGGCCGGCGCGCGCGGGCAGTGCATCGGCCGAAGCGAGCACCACCTGCGGCGAGGCGCGGCTGCTGGCTGGCGCGGTTGCTGCGGCGCAGGCTTCGCGGCTCGGCCGCGAAGGCGCTGGCGCTCGTCAGCGCAGCGGCTGCAATCAGCACGAAGCGGGCATGCATGACCGTCTCCTTCGCGAACATGCGCCGCAGATAGGCGCGACATGCTTTCCGAGTCCCTTCGATAAATGGTTAAGAGTGTTGGAAGAATTGGCGCCAAGCGCCGCTTTCGCGATGATATATTAATTATTTTTCGTAATTACGCAGTAGCTTAGCCTGCTGTCGGAACGCCGACATTCATTGACTTTCCATTAACGCAGTCGCACATTGCTCGTCTTGACTCAGTCAAGGGGGCAACCATGACAACGTCGTTTTCGACAAGAACAATCGCAAAATGATTCTGACGACCGCGGGCGTGCTCGCCTTCGGTGTCGCAGCTTATGGGCTCGGGCGCGTGTATCCGCCGCTCGGGCCGAGCGCGGGCACGGTCGCGTCCGGCGCAGCGCTACGTCTCAGCCCAGGTGGGCGAAGGCGACGTGACGCTCGGCGACACATCGGTTCCCGAGCTGATGCAGACCGACGCGTTCGAGCTGATGGTCCACGATCCCGAGCTTCCGCGCGCTCGCGGCAAGCCCGGGCTTCAAGGCGCTTGCCGGCCAGCCGCAGGTCATGGCGGCGCTGATGTCCAACCCGCAAGGCGTTCAGCGCTCTTGCGGCGCAATCCGAAGGCGTTCGCCGGCGTCGCGCAGGCGGCGCAGAATGCGTCGGCGCTGGCGCCGCAAGGCGCACCAGGCCAGCGCGGCGCTGATGAGCGCCGTCGCCGGCCATCCGGCGGCGATGCAGGCGCTCGCTTCGCAGCCGGAGGCGCTCGCCGCGATCGCTCGCGAATCCGGCGGCCTTCGCGAGCTTCGCGTCCAACGCCAACGCGTTCCAGCAATGCTGCGTCGAAGGCCGCAGCGAACGCGAGCATGGCGAGCAACGCGGCCGCGTTCCAGCAGCTCGCCAGCGACAATCGGCGATGAAGGCGCTGCAGGCCGATCCGCGGTGTTCAGCGCGCTCGCCGCCAATGCGGCGCCGTTCAAGGCGCTTTCCGGCCAGCCGCAGGCGCTCGCCGCGGCGGTCAACAGCGCTGCGGCGCGGCTGCGCATCAGCTGCAGTCGGCGGGCATCTCGAACGCGGCAATGTCGGCGCTTGCGGCCAATCCGTCGGCCTTTTCGCTGCTCGCCGGCCAGCCGCAGGCGCTCGAGGCGATCGCCGCGCCATTCGCAGCGCCTTCGCGGCGCTTGCCGGGCACCCGCGGCGCTCGCCGCGATCATGGCCAACGCGTCGGCGTTCAGCAGCTTTGCAAGCAACGCCAATGCGTTCCAGAACGCCGCGTCGAAGGCCGCAGCGGACGCGCGAATGGCGAGCAATGCTGCGGCGTTCCAGAGCTTGCAGCCGACAACAAGGCGATGAGGCGCTCTCAGGCCGATCCCAAGGTCTTCTCCGGCGATCGGCAACAATGCGCTCGCGTTCGCGAGCCTTGCCAGCAATGCGCAGCATGCTCAGCCCGCAGCTGCTGTCGGCGATCGGCAGCAATGCGTCGGCCTTCTCCAACCTGGCCAGCAATGCCGCGCAGCTGAGCGCGGCGTCGCAGGCGCTGCAGGCGCTCGACGCGCATTCGCTGGTCGCATCGGCGGCGGCGGCCGGGCGCTCAATGCCGCGGCGTCGCAGGCGGTGCTTGCCAACCCGCAGGCCTTCTCGGCGATGATGGCCAACCCGAAGGCGTTCGCGGCGGTCAGCCAGAACTCGGCGGCGCTGGCGCCTTGTCGTCGAACCAGAAAGCCTGGGCGGCGCTCGCGGCGCAGCCGAACCTCGCGGCGCTGATGGCCAACCCGAGCTTCTCGGCGGCGCTCAACCAGGCTGGGGTCGTACGCTCTCAGTCGCACTCCGACTGACCTAGCGGCTCGGGGGGCCGTTCATGGGGGATGAGTGGTTTAACGGGCGCCGGCTCGCATATTGCACGGCTGGCGCTCGTCCTTACCACCTGCGCGACCGCGGCCCTCGCCCAGACGCCCGCCAAGCAGCCGCCGCCTCCGCCGCCGCCCGACACCACCACGGTGGTCGAGAAGCCCGACGCCGTCCCGCCGCAGCCGGCAGGAAACGCCTCCGCCGAGCCGGTCACTCCGGCTCCGACCAAGCCCAATGCGCCCGAGCAGCAAGAGCCCGAAGCACGTCCCGCAGGACGCGTCGGGCTTTCACCTGTCGACGCTCGAGACCAAGGACCTGACGCTCCTCTACATCGACCCGATCCAGACCTATCTGACGCCCTATCTCGGCCGCGCGTTCGAAAACTCGCTCGCCTTCCACGAGAAGAATCTGCACTGGAAGCCGTGGGAGCCGGTGACGATCCTGCTCAAGGACTTCTGCCGACTACGGCAACGCCGCCGCGCTCGGCTCGCCAAGCGACATGGTCCTGCTCGACGTCGCGCCCTTGTCGCTGTCGATGGAGACCTTCTCGCCCGGCGAGCGCTTCTTCACGCTGATGAACCATGAGCTGACCCACGTCGGCACGATCGACGTGTGGAACTCGCGCGATGCGTTCTGGCGGCACTTCCTCGGCGGCAAGCCGGCGCCGCTCCAGAAGCATCCCGAATCGATCCTCTACAATTTCCTGACGAGCCCCAGGAACCTCACGCCGCGCTGGTACATGGAAGGCAGCGCCGTCTTCATGGAAACCTGGATGGCGGGCGGCCTCGGCCGCGCGCAGGGCGGCTATGACGAGATGGTGTTCCGCGCCAAGGTGCACGACCATACGCGCATCTTCTCGCCGCTCGGCCTCGAAAGCGAAGGCACCCAGATCGACTTCCAGGTCGGCGCCAATTCCTATCTCTACGGCACGCGCTTCATGTCCTATCTCGCGCTGACCTACGGGCCCGAAAAGCTGGTCGAATGGCTCCGCCGTTCGGAGGATTCGAAGGCCTTCTACGCGAGCCAGTTCAAGCATGTGTTCGGCAAGCCGCTCGACGACGGTGTGGGACGACTGGATCGCGTTCGAGCACAAGTTCCAGGAAGACAATCTCGCCGCGCCTCGCGCAAATATCCGCTGACCGAGCCGAAGCACCTCTAGCCCGCGCGGCCTCGGCTCGATGTCGCGCGGCTTCGTCGACGAGAAGACGAACAGCCTGATCGCCGCCTTCCGCTAGCCCGGGAAGATCGGCTTTCTCGGCAAGATGGATCTCGCCACCGGCAAGGTCACGCACCTCACCGATCTCGACGGGATGATGCTCTACAAGGTGACGAGCGTCGCCTTCGATCCGGCGACCCGCACCGCTTTCTACACCAACCAGAATTACGCCTATCGCGACATCAACGCGATCGACGTCGACACCGGCAAGAAGCGCCGGCTGCTGACCGACGCGCGCATCGGCGACCTCGCCTTCGACCGGGCCGACAAGAGCCTGTGGGGCATCCGCCACCAGAACGGCTTCGTCACCCTGGTCCGGATCCCGCCGCCCTACACCAGCTTCAACCAGATCAAGACCTTCCGCTACGGCGAGATCATCTTCGACCTCGACGTCTCGCCCGACGGCGAGCTGATCTCCGCCTCCTACGGCACGCGTCGACGGCAAGCAGTCGGTCAAGGTGTGGAAGCGCTCGGACCTCGAGCAGGGCAATGCCGACGATCCCGTCGCGACGCTGTCGCTGCCGCCGTCGGTGCCGGAGAATGTTCACCTTCACGCCCGACGGCAAGGCGCTCCTCGGCAATTCCTATTACACCGGCGTCTCGAACGTCTTCCGGCTCGACATCGCCAGCGGCAAATATGACGTGCTGACCAACGCCGCGACCGGCTTCTTCCGCCCGCAGCTCCGCCCCGACGGCTCGCTGCTCGTCTATGATTACACCGGCGAGGGCTTCAATCCGTCGATCATCCAGCCGCAGGTGCGCGAGGACCTCGGCAACGATTCGACTTCCTCGGCACCGAGGTCGTCAACGCCCATCCCGAGCTCAAGACACTGGGGCGTCGGCTCACCCGCCAAGGTCCCGCTCGACCAGCTGATCACCAAGCGCGGCACCTACGATCCGTTCAAGCGGATGCGCTTCGACGCGCATTATCCGATCGTCTCGGGCTACGACCAGAAAGCCGGCGTTCGGCTATTATTTCCACATCGCCGACCCGCTGCAGTTCCGTCAGTTCAGCGCCGAGCCTCGCGGTCTCGCCCTACGCACGTCCACGGCGGCGAGCGCTTCCACGTCGACGTCGAATATCAGACGCCCAACTGGAAGCTGACCTACTGGCACAATCTCGCCGACTTCTACGACCTCGTTCGGGCCGGTGCTTCGCAGCCGCAAGGGCGACGCGTTCATCGCCAACTATACCAAGCCGCTGATCTACGACCCGCCGCGCCAGCTCGACGTCTTCGGCTCGGCCGCGGCCTATTTCGGCCTCGACCAGCTGCCCGGCGCGCAGAACATCGCCAGCCCGAAGGACCTGCGTTCGGGCGAGATCGGCCTCAAATACACCAACACGACCAAGGCGCTCGGCGGCGTCGATCATGAAAAGGGCGTCGAAGGCGCGGATCGCCGTCGGCACCGACCAGGCGCGAGGGCCATTTCTTCCCGCGGCTCTACGGCGGCGTCGAGCGCCGGCACCGCGCTGCCGTGGCCCAACAGCTCGGTCTGGCTCTACGGCTATGCCGGAATGGTCGGCGGCCAGCGCGAGAGCCCGCTTGCCGCTTATTATTTCGGCGTCGTTCCGCAACAATTATGTCGATAACCGGCCGGAGAAACGCTACCGCGAGATGGAGAGCTTCCCGGGCTTCGAGATCGACGAGATCGCCGCGCGGAAGTTCGGCAAGCGTGACCGGCGAGGTGAACCTGCCGCCGGTTCGCTTCGCCGAGGTCGGCACGCCGGCTTTCTATCTAAGCTACATCCGGCCGGCGGTGTTCGCCGGAGCGATGGCGACCGCAGGCGCCCGAACGCGAGCGGCCACCATTATTACGACCTCGGCGCCCAGCTCGACCTCAACTTCACCGTCGCGCTTGCGCCTGCCGATGGTCTTCTCGGTCGGCGCCGCGGCCGGCTGGGAGGATGGCCACTACCGCAAGACCGAATGGCTCGCCTCGCTGAAGATCATGTAGCCCGATGGCCGCAGCTGCTCGTCGAGGCCGCCCATTGGGGCCTCGCCCTCGTCCCGGTCCTGGTCGCTGCTGGCGGTCTTCGTCTGGCTCGACGCGTTCAAGCTGATGAGCTTGCGCGAAGTCCTCTTCCTGCTGTCGCTCGGCGGCGATCGCGGCGCTCGCCGCCTACCCGATCAGCGGGCAGCTTCCTCGACACGCTGCCGATCGGCTTCACCAACTACAGCCGCTTCGTCGCGCCGTGGATCGAGGAAGCGATCAAGGCGATCGTCATGATCGGCCTCTTCCGCTTCAACCGCATCGGCTACAAGCTCGACGCGGTCATCTCCGGCTTCGCGATCGGCGCCGGCTTCTCGGTCGTCGAGAACATCATCTATCTGACCATCTTCCCTGACTACGGCGCCGGCACCTGGCTGGTGCGCGGCCTCGGCACCGCGGTCATGCACGGCACGACGCTCGCCATTCTCGCCGGCCATCGCGCACGAGTTCGCCGAGCGCGAGACGCGCGAGGCCGCGGGCGACTTCGACTTCCACTTCTGGTGGTTCCTCCCCGGCTATCTGGTCGCGGTCGCGATCCACACGGCCTTCAACCAGTTCCCGGACCGGCCGCTGCTGGCGATGCTCGGCGCCGCGATCTTTGCCCCGATCGCGCTCATCGCGATTTTCCAGTTCGGCACTGACCGAAGCCGAGCGATGGCTCACAGCCGAATGCGCGGAGCACCGCGCGCAGCTCGAGACGCTGCGGGCGGGCAAGTGGCCGGACAGCTCCGCCGGCCGGAAGATTGCCGCGCTCGCCGAGCGGCTCGGCCCCGAAGCCGCCAAGCGAATCCGCCGCTACTGGGAGCTGCAGGCGTGGCTCGTTGCCGAGGCCGAAGAGACGATGCTCGAGGAGGAGGCTGGGCGACGCCGAGTTCGATCCGAGCGAAATCCGCGCCGCCCTCGCCGAGCTCGACGGGCCTCAAGCGCGCGCTCGGCCGAAGCACCTTCGCAGCGCTGAATGCGCTCCTGCCCTTCAGCCGCAACGATCATTGGGAAGTTTCGGAGCTCAGGCAGCGGCTCGCGCTGATCGCTGCCGAACGTTTCAGGAGCTTGAGCTTGAACTCGAGTGGAGCCCGCCCCGCTTTTTATCGGGAACCCTTGATAACGGCCGCTTCAACTAGGGATCCCTAAACGGCACGAACTTTGGAAATTGATCGATGTTTGGCAGATGTCGAGGCCGCCGCTTACCATTTGTTAACCATTTGAGCAGATGCCCTGACAGGAGGCGCTCATGCGCGTAGTCGCGCATTTCGAAGAAACTGAGCGAAGGTGAACGGCGGCGCGCGGTTCGAAGGGTGATGCGGCTCGGCCTCGGCGCTGAAGGTGAAGCGGTGACCGTCCGCGACATTTCGCTGACTGGAATGTTGCTCGAGACATCAGCGGCCATGCTGGTCGGCGCAGAGGTTCGAGGTCGAGCTCCCGCATGCGGGCACCGTCTGGGCCGTCGTCGTCTGGAACAGCGGCGAATTCTATGGCTGCGAATTCGATCATCCGATCTCGGTCGCCGCGGTCAGCGCGGCACGGCTGCAAAGCGAGCCCTCAACGTCGCAGAAAGCATCCCCTCGGCCTGCAGATCCCATCAAAGAGCTCCGCGCTCTGAACGCCGAGGTCGAAGAGATTTCGGCAAGGCTTGACCGGGCGATCGACCGTCTCAGCGGAAAATAGACCCGGCTCAGGCGAGAAGCACGCGCGCTTAGTCAGCACTTGGGACGTGAGGAGCGATAGGCTAAGAGCATCCCGGGGAAGGCACGCGTATCTGGAGGTGTGGATGCCCGAATATGTGATCGAACGCGAAATGCCCGGCGTCGGGCCAGCTTGCCGCAGGCGACCTCAAGCGGCTTCGCAGACCTCATGCTCCGTGCTGCGCGACCTCGGGCCGCAGATCCAGTGGGTCCACAGCTACGTCACCGACAACAAGATCTACTGCATCTATCGCGCGCCGAATGAGGACATCATTCGCGAGCATGCGCAACTCGGCGGGTTTCCGGCGAACAAGATTTCGCAGGTCCGCGACAACGATCAATCCGACGACCGCCGAGTAAACCCAAGACTCTCGCCTAGATTCCTGGTATTTCAAGGCTGAAGAGGGGCTAGACCCTGATGGCGGACGTTTTCGTCTCCTATCGCGCGGCTGATGAGCTATGCCGTGCGCGTTGCCGATGCGCTTCGCGCCGAGGGATTTAATGTCTGGCGCGACGATGAGCTTCCTGCCCATCGCGCCTATGCCGAGGTCATCGAGGAGCGGCTGAAGTCGGCAAAGCGGTCATCGTTCTATGGTCGGCGGATGCGGCGAAATCGCAGTGGGTGAGAGCGGAGGCGGACACGGCGCGCTCGACTGGGACGCTTATCCAGGCGACCCTTGACGGGAGCATCCCGCCCCTTCCCTTCAACCAGATCCAATGCGCGGATCTTTCGGCCTGGGACGGGAGCGCCGACAACCATGGTTGGGTCAAGCTCAAAGCCAGCATCCGCTCGCTCGCAGGAGCAGCGCCGTCCGAAGTCTCCAAATCCCGCCGTGTCCACCGCCAATTGTGCATCTGCGTCCTGCCCTTCCAGAACATGAGCGGGGATTCTGAACAGGAATATTTCAGCGACGGAATCAGCGAGGACATCACGACCGATTTGTCGAAAATCTCGGCCCTTGGCGTCTGTTGCTCGAAACACGGCCTTTACCTTCAAGGGACAGTCGGTCGACGTCGAGGAAGTCGCACGGAAGCTTGGCGTCAGCCACGTTCTTGAAGGAAGCGTGCGTAAAGCCGGCGGCCGGGTCCGGATCAACGCCCAGCTGATCGACGGCGCGACCGGCGAGCATGTCTGGGCCGAGCGCTATGACCGCGATCTCGAGGACATCTTCAAAATCCAGGACGAGATTTCGCAGGCGATCATCGAGGCCCTGAAGGTCAAGCTTCTTCCCCAGGAAAAGAAGGCCATCGAGAAGCGCGGCACGAACAGCGCGGAAGCCTATAATTTCTACCTGCTCGCACGCCAATATTGGGTCACCGGCAATCATGGCGACCCGCGCCGCGAAGAGCGCGTGATGCGGATCAGCAGCAAGGCGGTCGAAATCGATCCTTATTACGCTGACGCCTGGGCGCTCCTGTCGATCGCCCAATCGAACCTCCGCTACGGCTTCGGTTACGAGGTCGACGATGGCGTTGCGGCCGCGCACACCGCGCTCGCGATCAATCCTTCGATAGCCGAAGCTCATTGCGCGATGGCGAGGCGGCTCGAGGCAAAGGCCGCGACGACGAGGCGCTCGCGGAACTTGAGAAGGGTCTACGATGAATCCTGAACTCCTGGGAGCTCAACAAGGCGATCGCCAAATTCCAGATCTGGCGCGGCAAGGTCGTCGAGGCGAGAGAATGTTTCGAGAAGGCGACGATCGTCATGGAAAGCGATTTCCATGCCTGGGGCATGCTGACGACCTGCTATTTCGGTCTCGGCGACAAGGAATCCGCTCAGGAATCGGCGCAGATGACGCTTCGGCAGGTTGAGCAGGTGCTTGCGCAGGACCCAAGCAACGGTGCGGCCATCAGCTTTGGGGTCAGCGCCCTTGCCGCGCTCGGAGAGAAGGACCGGGCGCGTGAATGGATGGAACGGGCGCTGCTGATCGATCCGGACAATCTCAATATGCGCTACAATTTCGCCTGCGCATACGCGCGCGACCTTGGCGATCGCGACGCTGCAATCCGGATGCTCGAATCCTCGATTGTCGCGGCTCAAGGGAACGATCGGCAATGCAGAGTTCGATCCGGATTTTGACAGCATCCGCGATGATCCCCGCTTCAAAAAGATCATCGACGACGCCAAGAACCGCCTTGGCATCGGAAGGAGCGCTGAAGCTCCGCTGCCCTCGGAAGCCAAGCGCACCGCCTGACCACCCGTGCACTGCCGCCAATGCGATCGTGCGTGAGGGTCTTTGCATACTGGACGCCCCTTGGTCGAAAGCCTTAGAGCTTCTCACCGCGGTTGAGATGCAAAGAGGACGCGACGGTGCCGAGCTTCCCGCCTCTCTCAGTGATTATAGAGTGGGAGAATGCGAGGTCCGCAGGAGCCGCGCGAGCGGCAAGGACATTGTTCGAACTTGTCTCCCAAATTCGCGAGATTGCCGACCAGTTCGCGCTGCGTCCCGAGTTGATCATCCTCTATGAAGCGGGTGCTGTAGATCGCGGGTCTGTTGAAGCGGCCTTAGCTGAAGCAGGGGCGGACGATGCACCGATCGAGGTGAAGCTCCATGCAACCGAGGGATCAAGCTACTACGACCAGAAGAACCAGGGCGCCGATCTCGCATCCGGCGACTATTTGCTGTTCCTCGATAGCGATGTGCTCCCAGAACCGGGTTGGCTTCGAGCATTGCTCGGCTCGCTCCGTAAAGGCGTCGACGTCGTGGCTGGCAGCACTTATGTCGAGACCAATAGCTTCCTTGGACGTGCCTTCGCTCTCTTTTGGTTCTTCCCACTGAGGTCGCGATCCGGCGGACTCGCTGAAGCGACCTTTTTCTATGCCAACAATGTGATGTTCCGGCGCGAACTCTTCCTCGCCTACAAATTCCCGGACTTACCCCTCTATCGGGGTCAGTGCACCATCCTTGGTCAAACGCTCCGGCGGAGCAGTATTCGGCTCTACCAGCAAATGAATGCGCAAGTCCGCCACCCCCCTCCCACTGCGGCGCACTTTGTCCATCGTGCCTTGTGCGAAGGCTATGATGCCACAATGCGTGGGCGATTCTCGGGGATCTCGAAGAATCTAGGATCCGACGAACTTCTCCAGCAGCTTCAGCGCGTTCGAGCGCGAATGACGGCGAGGCTGGAGCAGGTGAAGGTCGGACGGGCCGAGCGGCTCGTGGCGATGATGCTCGGCAGCCTCTACTGTTTGCTGCGCTTCGCTGGGCAAATTTGGTCCGAGCGCTCACCCGAACAGGCTCAACGCCTGCTCGGCATTCAAACCTCTGCTCTTCCTTGCCCGCTTCGCGAAGCACTTCCCGCAGCCGTGGCGCCGTCGGTACCGCATTAGCGGAGATCGAGACGGGCGTTGGACCAAGTTCGCTCTTCCTTGCGTTTCGCGATACAACAAAGGAGATGCGCACCGTGGACAAGACATCGGCCGGGCCGACCCTGAACGCGTTGGCGGCCGCGGCTATCGGACTTTTGTGGATCCAGCTTGATATCGGCGGCGGCCCCGAGGACTACAGCTTGTCGGGAGCGTGGACCGGGGAGATCGGCAATCTGACCGTGGTCAGGTCAAACGTCATTTCGGTGGAACCGCCGGAGATTCACAGCCGCGTGACCTGGGAACTGACCCATCCGTCCTGGTCGCTAATCTTCATCGAGCGGCGCCGGTTCGTGGAAGGCAAGTTCAAGAGGTCGGCGCCTTACCAGGTGGCCCTCAGCGGCGATCTTCTCGAGGCTGCGCGCTTCCTGAACATACCGAAGGAGCTGTTCCTGCTTGGGCTCCGTGCCGACGGCTGGACAGCCTCGAGCGTCACTGTGGAAAAGCTACGCTGGCTCGACCTACCCGGCGAAGCGAACGGGTTCAGGTCCTTGATGCAGTCGCTCTAGTCGAACCGCCGCTGACGGCATCAGAACAGCTTCAATGCTTTGCCGATGATTGCCATCTCATCGCTGCCGAACGCTTCGAGCACTTCCGAAACGAAGTCCTTCGTTAGGAGCTCCTCCTTGCCCTTGAGCTTCTGAGCGACGGCGTAAATGGCACTGCCGACGATCAGGATCGCTACATCGAGCAGCTTCCCCGGCGTCTCATCCTCCCAATTCTGCATTGATTTTGGCAGCTTGCCCGCTTTCGCTAGCCGCTTCACCGAGTCGCTGATCTTACCTAATGCCGGCCGATTTGCGATGAAGGCGGCAATTCGGGGGGTAAGCAATAATTTGAACTGGTTCGCCAGCTTGCCGATTACCAAAGTCTCGGCAAAGCTCTTGGCGATGTCGAGCGTGATCTTGCCCCAATCAATCTTCCCTTCCAGATCGAACAGGACCTTGCCACCTTCGGTCATGAAGCTTTCATAACCTTTCAGCCCAGCGCCTACTCCGGCCCGGACCAGCAGGGATGCCGCTTCGAACTCTCCCGCGACCGCCGTAATCAATATCGTATTCGTGATTTCGATTAACGTCTCGCCTCGCTCGGCGCCCTTCGTGATGCCGGCAACGAACTCCTGCAGTTTCCTGTGGGTTGCATTGCAAGCCCTGACCGCGGCTTCCATGAGCTGGATCGCGCTGTTGCAATCACCGCGGCGATAGTCAGCAAGTGCGGCCCGAACGTACGACTTCGGTGCGAGCCAATCGGATTCGCCCGGGCGCTCGGCCAGGGTCAGGCAATTTGAAAAGAACCCGACGAACCATTGGTCCTTTTCGATGTTCCGGAACCTTTCATATTCCTCGAGATCTGCCAGTGAAGCGTCGAGGATGATGCCGAGCGCGCGTGGGAATGGCACATTGGTAAAATGTGCATTCGGCAATCTCAGGCTTACCCTGACCTCGTTTTTCGTCTGCACTGGTCGGCGACCTCGCTGCGATTGCGGCGATTAGCAACGCAAACTCATACACGGCACGGACGTCTATTCAGCGGGTACTGGCTCCGCCCCGGCCTCCCCAATCCGATGCGCCTTCGCTCGAGGCGGCTTCCGTTCGGCCTCTTTCTTCGGCTCGGCCTTGATCTCGAAATCATAGGTGAACCCATCGCCACCGACTGCGACCCGGATCTTCTGGACCTCCTCACCCGTCATCTGCCGCTCGAGAAGCGCGATCGACATCTGCGGAAGCATCGTGTTCGTCAGGATGGCGTCGATCATTCGGCCGCCCGACGCGACCTCCTTGCACCTCGACACGATGAGGTCGACGACTTCGGGCGCATATTCGAGCTCGATTCCGTGATTGTCGGCAATTCGACGCTGGATTCGCTCAAGCTGGATCCTGACGATTCCGGCGAGCATCGCCGGGCTCAGCGGATAATAAGGGATGACCTGAAGGCGTCCGAGGAGCGCCGGCGGAAATACCTTGAGCAGTTCGGGACGAAGTGCGGTCGCGAGGCCCTCTGGATCCGGCTTCGTCTCCTCATCTTCGCTCAGGCCCATGATGAGGTCGGTGCCGACATTGGATGTCAGCAAGATGATCGTGTTCTTGAAGTTGATGTGCCGCCCTTCGCTGTCGTTCATGAAGCCCTTGTCGAACACTTGGAAGAACATCTCGTGGACGTCAGGGTGGGCCTTTTCGATCTCGTCCAGCAGAACGACCGAATAAGGCCTTCGGCGGACGGCCTCCGTCAGCACGCCGCCCTGGCCATAGCCGACATATCCCGCGGGCGCGCCCTTGAGGGTCGAGACGGTGTGCGCTTCCTGGAACTCGCTCATGTTGATGGTGATGAGCGATTCATCGCCCGAGAAAAGAAGTTCCGAAAGGACGAGCGCAGTCTCGGTTTTTCCAACTCCTGATGGGCCGCAGAGCATGAATACGCCGACGGGCTTGCCGGGATTGTCGAGCTTTGCGCGGCTCGTCTGGATACGCTTGGCGATCGCGTCGATCGCATGATCTTGGCCGACCACTCGCTTCTTGAGTTTGTCTCCGATCGTCAGGACACTCTTGATCTCGTCCTTGACCATCCGGCCGACGGGAATGCCGGTCCAATCGCCGACCACTGAGGCAACTGCATTTTGGTCGACAACTCCAAATACCATCGGAGAATCGCTCTGAACCGATGCGAGGTCCAAAATAGCTGCATGCAGGCTCTGCTCGAGAGCCGCTTCCTTGGACGCTTCGCGCTTCTCCCCGCGGCGTGCCTCCGTCAGGGCCTTCCTTGCGCTCGTCAGCTTCTCGAGAGCTTCCTTCTCCTTCGCCCATTTGGCTTCGATCGAATCCCGCTCCGAGCGCGCCGCAGAAAGCTGCTCGTCGATCTTCGAGAGCCGATTATCGGCACGATATTGTTCCTGCTCTTCACGCTCGACGACGTCCCTCTCGATTTCCAGAAGCTCGAACTCGGCGGCGGCGGTCCTCGACCTGAGCAGGAGTCGAATGCTGCGAAACCGCCACACGGGCGGAGGCGGTGTCGAGGAGGCTGACCGCCTTATCCGGTAGTTGGCGTGCGGGCACGTAGCGCTGCGATAGCGTGACTGCCGCTGCGACAGCCTCGTCCAGAACGACGACGTGATGATGCTCTTCCATGATCGGCGCGACCGAGCGGATCATCGCGATGGCGGTCGCCGTTCCAGGCTCGTCGACATCGACCGTCTGGAATCGCCGAGTGAGTGCCGGGTCCTTTTCGAAATATTGCCTGTATTCGGCATGCGTTGTTGCAGCGATCGTCCGCAGACGCCCTCTCGCAAGCGCCGGCTTGAGAAGGTTCGCTGCATCGCCAGTTCCCGCCTGGCCGCCCGCACCGATCAAAGTATGCGCTTCGTCGACGAAAAGAATGATCGGCTTCGGACTCAACTCCACTTCGTCGATGACTCCGCGCAAGCGCTTTTCGAACTCGCCTTTCATGCTCGCTCCGGCCTGCATCAGGCCGATGTCGAGCGCGCGTAACGTCACCCCCTGGAGCGCAGGCGGCACATCACCATCGACGATCCGCTTCGCAAAGCCTTCGGCCACCGCCGTTTTGCCGACGCCGGCTTCGCCCACGAGGATGGGGTTGTTCTGCCGCCGCCTCAGAAGGATGTCGACGATCTGGCGGATCTCGTCGTCACGTCCGACGATCTCGTCGATCTCGCCCTTACGCGCTCTTGCAGTCAGGTCGACGGAGAATTGGTCCAGTGCACCGCCCTTGCCAGCCGGTACTGTTCCGGAATCAGGGGCTTCCTCAAGATCACCCGTCAACTCCGCTCCCCGCTGTGTCGTTTCGATCGACGAGGCGAGCAAAGCGTCGAATTCGGCCGAAAGCCTCTCCACCTGGATTTTGCGGAATTGGGGGCTGATGTTCATCAGTGCGTTGCGCAATGTGGGTGTCTTCAAAATCCCATAGACGAGATGGCCCGTGCGAACGCGTGAGGCCGAGAACTGAAGCGAAGCGTAAAGCCAGCCCTTCTCGATCGCCTCCTCGATTTGCGGTGAGAAGTCCGAGATGGCCGTCGCTCCCCTCGGAAGTGAATCGAGCTCCTCGACGACGTCGCGCGCGAGCTTCGTGTCGTCCAGCCCGAACGCGGTACGAATTGCAGCAACATCGTTGCGCGGATCCTGAAGCAGGATGTGGACCCAATGAACCAGCTCCACATAGGGGTTGCCGCGCATCTTGCAGAAGCCGGTTGCAGTCTCGATTGCTTTGAGCGCTGTCGGATCGAGGCGACCAAATAGGGCCGATCGGCTGATTTCCGTCATTGTATGACCCTTTCGTTCATTCGGCTTCGTCTTCGCGGCGAGAGATGCGCATCAGCGCGCAATCCAGCTTTGCCCGTCGGCTGCAGCCATGAAGTCCAGCCGAGGCGTGAGCGCCCGTCGAGTTTCGACGCTGGGACGACCGAATCGTCAATCTCGAGCGTCAGATCCCATTCGAGATGCGACGGCGCGAAAGCGTCCAAGGCCTCCGCAGCGATCGCGAACCGAGAGGCAGAGGGAAGCAGCTCCTCGAATTCGTCGAAATTGTCCGCGCGGATCACCACTCGAAACGCATCCGACGCGATGCGAACGCGCCGACCAGCAACGAGGTCGGTTCCGAGGGTTGCGAATTGCAGGCCCAGTCGGCTCTGATCCTGAAGCTCGATGTTTCGCCAGCGCGGCTGGAACTCGAGAATTCGAGCCTCGACGCCGAGAAGATGCGTCAGCGCATCCTCGATCGCTGCGGCACTCCGTCGGCCCGTGAAGAAACCCGCATAATGCAGCCTGGCGCGCGCCGGAAAGACGGCATCTGCCTCCACTCCTTCCGTCGCTCCGGAAATCGCCGCAAGGTAGAAGGCGAAGAGGTCGTCGTTCGTACGATCGGCATGGGCTGCAGGCTGTGAGTCCGCCCAGCTGCGGTAAAATAGCTGAAGCATTCGTCCGCCCACAACGTCCAGGAAGTCGCCGAACGGTTGCGTCTTCGCGTATCTACGCTCGTAAGTGGCGTATTCCGTAAGATGGGTTGGGAGCGGGCCCATCGGGCCGGTTAGACCGAGCCAGTAGCCGCTCATTTTCGCACGCGTTCCGTCGATCTTTACCGATTCCAAAGTCCGCGGCGGGAAGAAGAGGCTCGGCACATGCTTGAGATCGACCACATTCTGATCAGGCCGCTTCGACGTTCCGACGCGCGGCAGGTGCGCAGCGCGCGCTTCGGCTCCGCGCAACAACGGGAACAGACCGCTGCTGTGCACTCCTTCCGCCGCGTCCGCGAGGAAGGTCAGATGCTCTGGCGGCGCCCTATCCTTGGGGGCCATCGTGCAAACTCTCCCTCCTGAGCGCTCGTGAAGATGCATTCGGTGAACGAATTGATGCTTGCGAACTCGGCCAGGAATTGTTCGAGAACCGCAGAGAAGAGAAACATGTGCGACTTGTCGAACGCAGCATCGTCGAGCCGCAACCTGATCCTGTGCCCGCGGGCGATTGCCATTCGGCCGAGTCCGGGAACGCGGCGGGCGACCAGCTCCGAGTTCACTGCAAGCACACCGTCGATGTGGCGCCTCAGAGCGGGGTCATCCTGACGTCCATAAAGCGCGAGATGGTCGCGCATCACGGAGGCGTCGTCAGTCTCCTCCGGCGCCAGGGTGACATAATTGGGAGTTAGGTGCGCAATGAGCCTCCAGGCGGCATCCCCGATGCCGAGCGGCGGCCGAGGCTTGGTCGGCGCGCGAACCACGGTGATCGCCCGCGCTGGAACGCCGTGCACGACGAAGTGGCGATCTCCCTTGAACGTCAACAGTTCGGGAAGCTCGCGGTTGGAGACGAACGCTCGAACGGCGAGCTCGGTGACCTTGTCCAGCCGCGTCGGATCGCCGGGCGAGGTGAGGCTGATCCAGGTCTCGGTGCCGATATAGTCGGTTCGACGGCGTAGCCTCTGTTCCTTGGTCGACAGCCTGCGCCATCGCAGCTGAGTCGTGTAGAACAAGGCTTCGGTCCAATCGTAGAGCAAGGCTCCGAAAGCGTAGAGTGGAGCGACCGTCACCGGCTGCACATTGTCGCCGGCATAGGCCTGCACATCGAGAATCCGGAACACCTCGAAATCGAGCGGACGGGTCCGGTCCGGAATCACGTGATATTCGTGCGTGTGGCGGTCGATCTGCACACGGCCGAGCTGCTTTTCGAAGAGGTTGATCGCCGGCGCCGTAAAGAGCCTGAAATTCGTAGGGCTGACCGCGTTCGCGAGGATCGGCGACGAGCGCGAAAACAGCAGGACGATGTCGCACTGATCGCCGGCCGCTGCGAATGCTTCGGTGAGACCGCGCAGCGCAACGAACAGGAACCGCTCCGGACAGGCGAAATATTCGGTGAGCAGGCGATAGCCACGGAATGATCGCAACTCAGGAGGAATGAGCGCTTCCTCCCGGTCGAAGCCCACCTGCTCGGGATTGGGTAAACGCACCGCCGCAGTGGCATCCGCGCTGTCCGGCCGCCGAGCGATGACAGCGACGGTCTCGCCGACGAGCTGACGGTAAAGCTCGCCCGGAACGCTTTCCGAGCCTGCCAGGTAGATAGGCAATTTGTCCGGCGATAGCTGTGACAGCTTGGCTCCGCCGGTACCCTCAAAGCGAAGGCGCAAGCCCAATTCCGCCCTGCAGCCCGCCATTGCTGCAAAGGGGGCGATACCAGCGCGGCTTGAAAAATATTCTACTTCGACAATTCGCAACGGCCACAGGTTGATGTCGTGCGCCGTACGGAAGATGACCGGCGTCGTTTCGGAACTGCTTTCAGTGCTTCGGAGCTCCGTCCCCCGCGGAACGAGATGTCCTCTGACAAGCGCCGGATCGCCCTCCTTGGGCTCGAAGGCCGCGATGCACATGGACGGAGTTGGTGCGAGGTAGTGCGGCTGGACTGCGTGCAGCAGGTGTTGCGTAAATTCCGGATATTGGTCGCGGATCTTGAGCTGGACACGGGCACCAAGGAAGGCAACGCCCTCAAGCAGGCGCTCGACATAGGGATCGGGATCGGACGGGGTCTTGAGGCCGAGCCGAGCCGCGACGGTCTCATGCTCCTCGCCGAACTCGCGCGCGCTCTCGCGCAGATAAGCAAGCTCTTCGTTGTAGATGCTAAGAAGGCGCGGATCCATTTACTCCGACACCTCCACGGACGCGGTGTCCGCTTCGACTTCGGTTCGATATTGCACCGGCACCGGCCGCAAGCCCGAGCTGATCTCCGCATGAATCAGGAATACAATGGTGTTCGGTTTCTCGTCCGCTGCGACCGGCTCGACCACCAGGCTCTCGGCGTCGATGCGTGTTTCGAAAACTCGAATGGCGTTTCGGATCTCGCGTGCCCGATCGAGAATGGTGCGCGTGTGAAGCGACCTGCCTGCTAAATCCGGGACTCCGTAATTCAGCACCGATGTCTGGACTTCCGTAAACCCTTCTAGCTCGCCGCGCGCTCCGAACTGAGTCGTGTTCAAGAGCCACGCGAGATCGCGCTTTACCGTCGCCCGAAGTGCCGCCTCGCCGAAGCGATTGATCTCCGGAACGGGGTAATAGCGCATCACTTCGCTCGCGATGCCCGCAGTGTCGGTCGACTGGAGGCCGCTGATCTCGACGTCAGCAACGAGCTTGTCGAAAAGAGTGGGCGTGAAGCGAGCGCCCGTTGCCATTATGCTCGGTCGAATACGAGTGACCGCAGCGCTAGCAGGCCTACCTCTTCGCCTCCTGAAAGCGCCAACAGATGCTGGCCGCTACCGATTTCGGCGGCGCCGCTGGTCTTCCATCCTGTGCTTCGTCCCATGCGTATTGCAAGGTCATTGCTGAGTTCGCTGCCGGGATAGCGCGTTGGAAGCAGGCCGGCCACGGACTGGCCTTCGCGGAATTCGATCTGGGCGGGATACCAGACTGTATCGCGAAGGTCGCGCGGACCGTCGCTGTGGATTCTTGTCACTTCACTGAACGCGACCAGGCCGTATCTTCCCTGAACAATCACTTCGAAGGCTGGACCGAAACGCGCATCGGCATCCGTGATCCAGTCAAAGCGAACGCCGTCTATTTCTCCCGGCGTGTCTGGAGCCTGATCGAGCGCTGAGTCGCGTGCGGCCTGCCCCTCGGCAGTCCGACCCTTCGCAGAATGCATGATCGCATCCGCAAGGCCTTCGGCCCACGCGCCGCGGATGACCGGCATTCGTTCGTTGCCGGCGAAGATCGCTGCGCGCTGCTCCTCTGCCTTCATCGCCATGCTGTAGACGGTCGCGAGCATTCGCGCTTCGGCCGAAATGCGCGCCAGCGCCTCGAGGTGGGTGCGCGCCTTTTCCCATTCTCCCGCTACGGCGAGGAGCTGGAACAGGAACATTCGCGCACGCTCATCGGCGGGATTGCTTCGGACAGTCTCAACCAGCGCGCTTCGAGCGCCGTCGAGATCACCGTCCCGAAGCAGTTGATCGGCGTCCATGACGGCAGTCCTGCCGCACCGCTCAACTTACGATCAGCTAACGCCCGCCCGAATGTCGAAGGTGCCGACAGTCGGGGAGCCCGCGCTGCCGTCGGCCTGCTGTTCGGTATAGGTCTCAGTGATCTTGGCACAGTTGATCGTCACCGATTCCATTGGCAGGTCGCCGCTTGCCGCACCGCTGTGCTGCGCGCTCGTGATGAGGATGTTCTCGAGCTCGACCTTCAAATATTCCATCGGATTTTCGCCGGCCTTGCGAAGATGGATGGTCGCCTTGTCGAAGTGCGCGCCGTTTGCGCAGGACTGGAAAATCATCGGCGTGGCTTTGTCGATATATTTGACAATGCTCAGGTCCTGAAATTCGGCTTTTCCCGTTCCGCCGCCGCGGCCGAGCGTGTCGAAGGAGCCCTGCTGCACGACGCCGTAAGCGAAGGAGAGCAGGTCCCACTGACCCTCATGATCCTTCTTCTGCGATTCCCCCGGGATTTCCGGAAGTTCCAGGAACATGTCCATTGCCATGACGCCCACTCCTCTCGCTCAGGTTGATGAAACGGGGCTGCCGAACTCCTTAGGCCGCTTTTTTCGGGAGCCGGGTTACCATGCTAAGGGCGATGGTCATGCCTTCTAGCTGGTAGTGCGGCACAAACATGAACTTGCCCTGGTAATAGCCTGGATTCTCAGGATCCGGGAGGATCTCGATCTTCGCGTCCTTCAACGGAAGCTTCGCCTTGGTCTCCTCGGTCGAAAGCTCCGGTGAGCCATCGACATATTGCATGACCCATTCGGACAGATCGCGCTGCAGCTGGCGCTCTTCGCGAGTTCCGCCGATCCAGTCGCGGACCATACATTTGAGGTAGTGCGCAAATCGGCAGCTGGCGAAAATGTAGGGCAGCCGCGCAGACAGATTGGCATTCCCGGTTGCGTCCTTATTCACATAGGCCTTCGGCTTATGGACCGTTTGCCCGCCGATGAACGTCGCCTGGTCGGTGTTCTTGCGGTGGATAAGGGCCATCAGTCCCGCTCCGGACAGTTCGGCCTCGCGCCGGTCCGAGATCGCAATCTCGGTCGGGCATTTCATATCCACCCCGCCGTCGTCGGTTGGGAAAACTGAGGTCGGCAGATCCGTCACTGTACCGCCGGATTCGACGCCGCGAATGCGGGTGCACCAGCCGTATGATGCGAACGCGTCGGTGATTCGAACGCCCATGGCATAAGCGGCATTCAGCCACAGATGCTTGTTGTGGTCGCCCCCGACCTCCTCCTCGAAATCGAACTCCTCGATGGGATCGGTTTTCGCGCCATAGATCTGCCGCCCGAGAAACCGCGGCATCGTGAGTGCTAGGTAACGGCTATCTTCGGAAGAACGGAAAGTCCGCCAAGCGGCATAGTCCGTCGCGTCGAACAATTTGCCGAGGTCGCGCGGATTGGCCAATTCTCGCCAGCTATCCATTCCGAACAGCGTTGGCGCCGCAGCCGCGATGAATGGCGCGTGCGATGCAGCACCAATCTTCGCGAGCCCCTTCATCACCTCAAGGTCGGGAGCGCTGTGCGAGAATGAATAGTCGCAGATGAACGCGCCGTAGGGCTGTCCGCCCAGCTGTCCGAATTCCGATTCGTAGATCTTCTTAAATAGCGGACTCTGGTCCCAAGCGGCGTCACGGAATTGACGAAAGGTCCTTCGGCACTCCTCCTTGGAGACGTTCATGACCCTGATCTTTAGGTCTTTGCCGGTGGACGTGTTGAACACAAGGTAATGGAGTCCGCGCCACGCCAATTCGAGCTGCTGGAATGACTCGTTGTGGATGATCGCGTTGATCTGCTCGGACAACTTCCGGTCGAGCGCGGAGCGCATCGCATCGACGGTCGAAAAGACGTCATCGCCGATGATAGCCGCGTCAGCAAGCGCCTGCTGCGCAAGCGTCTGGACCGCTATCTCGATGCGTCCCTTCCGGGCGTCGTCACCAGGCTTGAATTCTTTTTGAAGCAGCGACGTGAACTCGTCGACCTCGACGGGCTGAGGTTGTGGCTGCGGCTGCGTCGTCGGTTGATTTACGGTCGCCATTCGTACCCCTCTCAGCGCACCTCGCGCGGATTACTTCTTCGATCCCTCCGGAACCGGCTCGGCCGGTTTTGCTTTAGCTCCTGACTCCGCTGACGGAGCCTTCCCGGCTTCGTCCTTGAGCTTCGCAGCTGACATCGCCTGCAAAAGCGCCGGATCCTTGAGCAGGCGGTCCAGCAGTTCCTGCGCACCGTCCTTGCCATCCATGTAAAGCAGGAGGTCGTTGAGCTGCTGACGAGCCTCAAGCAGTTTCGCGAGAGCCGGTACCGACTTTGCGACCTTGCCTGGCGAGAAGTCTTCGATGCTGTTGAATGTGAGGTCGACGGTCAGCTGACCGTCCCCCGTCAGCGTGTTGTCGACATGAAATGCCGCCCGCGGAGCGATCGCCGACATTCGCTGGTCGAAATTGTCCATGTCGAACTCGAGGAAGTCGCGCTTATCGAGCGCCTTCTTTTCGGCATGGCTTTGTCCGGAAAGGTCGCTCATCACGCCCATCACGAACGGGAGTTCTACTTTCTGAAGTGACCCGTAAGTCTCGACTTCATATTCGATGTGAACGCGCGGCGCGCGGTTCTCACGAATAAAGCGTTGACCGCTCTTTGCTGCCATAGATCGCCCCCTGTCAGCTGGAGCCCTGAACCACCGGCCCGAGCTCGGACAGACCGGCTAAACTACGCTATAATCAACAAAATTCAATCGGAGTTTTCAAATCATCATTTGGCCGGTCGCTTGGCGAGGACCTTTTTCGCCTCCTCCGCACCTGCCGGATTGATGTCATTGAGAATCGAGAGAAAATCCATGTTCACCCAGCCCTTCGCGCGTTCCAGCACGATTGGAATTGGACTGCCAGGCTCATGTTTTGAGTAATAATCCATGATAGTTTCCAGCGCCCGGATCACATCCGCCCGCGACTCGACTGAACCGCGCGCTGGAACTGGCGCTGCGGCAGCCGCCGTACCATCGGAAGTTTCAGCCGCCTCCGGCGCAGGAGCACCAACGCCAGTCACTGCAACGAGCGCCTTTCGAATTGAGTCGAGTGCCTCATAGGTAGGCGCAAAATTTGTCGCGGTGTCCTCTTCGGCTTTGGCCGTAAGCACCGCATCGACGCGTGAAATGGATTTCCTAATCTCGTCGAGCACATTGACTGACGCAAGGACCTCTGCGGCATCGATCTCGGCTATTGCAGCTCGAAACATCCCGATGTTTTCGGCTGCGTCACCTTGGTTCGCGAACGCCTCGATCTGCTCTGCCGTAAACTGCCCCAATCGCGGGTGAGCGACAATCACGACCCGACGCAGCGGCAGTAGGAAATCGCCAAAGGAAGCCAGCAATTCGCACGCGCCCTTGCGGCCCTGAAATCCATATTCCTGAAGGCTCGGATGAACCTGGTCCCACCAAGTCTCAAACATCGCGGCTAGATAAGCGCAGCCAAGCGCCACGTCGGAAAGCTGTTGGGCACGCGCCCCCGCTCGAGCGAGATAAACGGCGAGCGACGCGTCCTTCGTTAGCTTGCTCTGTTCCTTAATCGAACGGATGATCGCCGGCCAGTCTGGGGCTTCGCCCTCGCCCCGGTCCGCGAGCTTGCCAGCCTCGAAGGCCGCTTCGATTTCCTGGCGCTTCGGATCATATCCAAGGTCGGGTCCGGCGACCGAATCGGGCGACACGGGCTTCAAGAGGTCGTCGAGCTCGGCCATGGTCAGAATATCCGATTTGTCGGGCGGGAGGAGACAGCCCAAGTCATTCGCCGCTCTCCTCCCCCGACCATGGTCGCTTTATCCGTTTGAGCGCGCTTCAGAGGAGCTGCGCTTCCACCCGACGGTTGTCGGGGGCGCTCGGACTATGCCCTGGCAGCGGCCGGTCGGGCCCATATCCACGGACTTCAAGCCGGTCGCTTTGGACGCCAAGGGCCGCCAGATAATCCGCCACGGCCTGCGCCCGGCGCTTGGACAGATCCATGTTCAAAGCCCGGCTGCCACTTAAATCCGTATGCCCCTCAATCCGGAACCTCTTCGTTGCGAGTTCCGGAAGGAGAAGAGCCTTGGCGAACACCTTCGCTTCCTCTTGCGCCTCAGTCGTCAGTTGCGCCGAATTGAGAAGGAAGGAGACTCTGAGATCCATCCGCCGCGGTTCACCAGCCAAAGCGCGGCTTGTAGCGCGGCGGCCACCCTTGCTCACGACCTGTTGGCGCCGCGTCGTTGATTGACCCGCTTTCGGTGTCTGCGTTGCCTCAGGCGTCGATGAAGCACCGGTGCGCCGGTCCGGAACGCTCAGCCGAAAGCCTCTTGAGCCGGGCGCCGCTATCGAATTGTCGGTCTCGGGCTGCTTGCTGCACTCACCCGCGAATGCGCAGACATAATCGTCGACCGTTCGCGTAGGCGCCGTCGCTGGCGCTGGAGCTGGAGCTGATTGCTGCGCAACAGCCGGTGCGGAGATCAGGGCGGCGCAGCCAATTGCAAACAGGCGGGTAACACGCATTGCGAACCCCCTTTTTGCGGACACATGATCGCATTAATCGCGAAGAAATTCCGCAAACCTCAATTCTTAATCTTGAACGTAAATTCAATCAAGCAGCGCCCTCAAGTCACAGCCATATTGCACAGTGACTAGGCTCGTATATGCTCGCGAGGAGCAACTCCGTGCCGCACAACGACGGGGGGAGGACTAGTATGCTCGACCAGTCGAGTAGGCAAAGCTCGCTCAGCATCGATCTCGGCGGCGAACAGGTTTTGCTGGAGCGCATCGAAGCCGTTGAAGCGCTCAGCACTCCGTTCCTGATTACGCTCGACATCATCTCACCGCTGGGCGAGATCGAGTTGCTTCCGCATCTCGGCAAACCGGCCGCAGTCAGCATCAGCCTTGAAGAGCAGCTACTGCGCTATTTTCATGGACTTGCGACAGAAGCCGAGTTCACTCGAGAAAGCCCGGCCGGTTTCCACTACCAACTCATTCTGCGGCCTTGGACCTACTTCCTGTCGCACAATCGCGATTTCGCAATCTACCAGGACGAGGACGTTCTGGAGATCATCAAGAACGTGTTGAACGAGGCAGGAATATTCGACGTCGACTATACGCGTCTTAGCAAATCTCAGAAGAAGCGGACCTATTGTGTCCAATACAACGAGAGCGACTTCAGCTTCATCTCCCGGCTTATGGAAGAAGAAGGAATTTATTATTTCTTCGCGCACAGCCACGACCGCCATGTGCTCGTGCTGTGCGATGGCCCCTCTTCACATGAGGACGGAGAGCCCGATACGCTGAACTTCAATCCGCATACGAGCAGCGTGTTCAACGTGGACTCCGCGGCCGAGGCGGAAAGCAACCAGCAATATTATATCCAGTCCTGGACCGAGCGCGCTTCAACGGGGGGCGAAGCAAAGGTCACGGTTCGTGATTTCGATTTCGAGAAGCCGGAACGTCCGCTCGAGGCAGTGGCGGAAGGCAATCAGGTACACCCGCGAGACTCGGTCGAGGTCTATACCTATCCATTCCGCTACAAGGAGGAGGGAGAAGGTCAGAAGCTCGGGACCGTGCTGCTCGACGCGCTTCGCACTGAGCGCCTCTTGTATCGGGGGCAGTCGGAGGCATCCGGACTTACCTGCGGAACAAAGGTCACGATCAAGGATCACCCCAACGATCGTCTGAATGGCGAATTCCTGATCCAGCACACAATCCACAGCATAGAGGCAGAGCGATATCGAAGCGGAGAGACGGGCGGGGAATCTCCGCTTAGCGTCATGTTCGAGGCGGTGCCTGCCGATACGCAGTGGCGAGCACCGCGGACCACGCCGCGACCGGTGGTTTACGGCCTTGAATCGGCGATCATCACAGGCCCCGAAGGCGAAGAAATCTACACCGATGAATATGGCCGAGTGAAAGTACGGTTTCACTGGGACCGTTCGGGTTCGCCGGGAGAAAAGAGCACCTGCTGGATGCGCGTCTCGCAAACGGGCGGGCTCGGAAACATCATCCTGCCGCGAAGTCGGTCACGAAGTGCTGGTGGATTTCCTCGGCGGCGATCCGGACCGGCCGCTCGTCGTTGGCCGAGTATTCAACCACACGCACATGCCCATTTATCCACTTCCGGATAACAAGACGATCGCACTGTGGCGGACCAAGACCTACGGCCAGAGTGGAGACTATAGCCCGGGCGAAGCCCTGGACACGGGAGCACCAAGGGCAAACGAGCTCAGGTTTGAGGACAAGGGTGGAGAGGAGGAGGTCTTTATCCATGCCGAGCGGGACATGAAAACCCGCATTCGGTACAAGGAATCCCACGACGTCGGTTGCGACCAGGAAATCATGATTGGCCATGATCGCAAGGAGACGGTCGAAAACAATGAGAAGGTTGAGGTCAAGAACAACCGCGAGCATGACATCGACAACGACGACACGCTCAAGGTCGGAAGCGACCTCTACATCGAGGCAGGCTCAAGCATCACGCTCAAAGTCGGCCAAAGCAGCATCAAGATGGATCCGACGAGCATCTCGATAAAGAGCACTCTCATCAGCGTCAGCGCCGATGGGAACATCGACATCAGCGCCAACGGAAAGACGAGCGTCACCGGCCAGGGATTCCTGATCCTGACCGGCGGTCTCGTGAAGATCAATTAGGTGGCTAGCTGGGATCAAGTGAAATGGACCGAGGCCCGCCAGGTTGCGGACCTGATGAAGCTCGACCCGTCGTTCCTCGAGGATCAGGAGGCTGATCCGGAAACGGGTTACCGGAAGCTTCGAAGTCTCGGGGAGATCGGCGCTGCGGTGCGCTTTCTCGGCTATGCTCTCCCGCGGTTCGAAGCCGTATCATGGGCTTCACACCTGCTCCAAAACTGGTCGCGGAGAGCGACTCTGGGAGTATCTGAACGCCAGGCACTCGACTGCGTACAGCGGTGGCTCGAGGAACCAAGCGAAGAGTATCGGCGAGCGGCGCACGAAGCCGGCGAAAAGGTTACAAGCAACAGTCCGGAACGGCTTCTGACCGACGCCGTGTTTATGTCAGGCGGTTCGATTTCCGAACCCGATCTCCCGCCCGTGCAGCCCCCGCAGCACGTATGCGGCGCGCTTGCGGCTTCCGCAGTCCTTGCCAGCGCCTACGTCACCGCTGATCCAAAAGCCGCGCTGACGGAAGCATGCGACGCCGGAGAGAAAGTAGCAGCAAGCGGCGCCAAGGCGTTGGCGACGAAATGACGCTTACGCTGACGAATTCGGAACGCTTCGGCACTTGAAAATGGAATGCCGACCGAGTTCGTGCTTCACCGCCGCGGCGCAATCGTCGGGCGGGCGGATACTTGCGATTGGAGTCTCCCCGATCCGCAGCGACACATCTCATCGCGTCACTTTGAGATCCGCTACCACGACGAAGGCTATTGGCTTCAGGACACGAGTACGAACGGCACGTTCGTCGACGATTCGACCGAGCCCCTGCAAGGTGAGCACCGGATCGAACAGGGTGATATAATCCTGATTGGCAATTACGAAATCGGCGCGGAATTGAGCGGTAGCGAGGCGGAGTCTGGCGAAGGCGCCGAAAGCGCCGAAACCGAAAGTTGGAACGGCTGGGCGGATTCTGCTGCACCGGAAGCGAGCAGTGCGGGCGATGAATGGGGAGAGCCTCAGGACCTGCCGACGGTCGGGGGCCGATGGAAGTCAACCGAATCCTCGCCAGAGGCCGGACAGCCTTCACAGTATAGCATAGCAGGACCCGCCACGCCTCCGCCCAGTCGCGGTTTCGAATGGGGTGAACGACGGCCCGTCGCGGAGGAGGTGCCGAGCACAGGCGGCTGGGCGCCGACGAACGATGCTCCGGACATTCCGGATGGAGCATCGGTGTGGGAGGGCCCGCAAGCCGCCCCGGACACGTCGTCAGGATGGTCGAGCGCGGCCGCTGATCGTCCCCAGGCTGCAGGGCCGGCCGACATCTGGGGCCAGATTGCCGAGGACAATGTCGTCGATTGGGCTCGCGGCGGCTTCGGGTCTCCGGCGCCGCCACCTCCCGCCGATCCCCTCGGCCTCGAGGAGGACAATTCCATCAATTCGATGCCGCTCCGCTCACCTGCATCTCCCGACGAACTAGTGACCGCGCCGACAGCTCCGCCTCGTCGTAAAGCAAGGGCGAAGGATTCGTCGGCGCTTGGGCCTGCGCCGGCGCCAGACGCGGATGCCGAACGGATTATCGACCAGTTCCTTGCTGCCAGCGGAATAAAGGTCGAAAACCTGAAAGGCCCGCGGACAGACGCCATCGCGCGTGCTGGCGGGCTGCTCCGCCGGTTGGTCGCTGGGCTGGTCATCCTCGTCGAGGCTCGCGCGCGCGCGAAATCCCAAATGGGTGCGGAGGCTACGAGGCTCGAATTAGACGGGAACAACCCGATCAAGTTCGCCCGATCGCCCGATCAGGTGCTCGCACTTCTGCTCAGTCCTCCAGAGCGCGGATTTATGGATTCTGAGCGTGCTGTCGAAGACGCCTTCTTTGATCTTCAGTCACATCAGATGGCGACGCTCAAGGCGATGCAAGGTGCACTAAGGGCTACGCTCGAGCGCTTTGCGCCGGAAGCGATCCGCGCCCGGGCGGAAACAGGGGGATTCCTTGAGAGCATCCTTCCAGCGGCCAAGGATGCAACGCTGTGGCGCGCCTATGAGCGCGAGTTCAGCGGAGTCGCGCGCGGATCAGACGAAGCGTTCATGGACGTCTTCGCCAAGGAGTTCAGGAAGGCGTACGAAGAGCAGTCACGGACTGCCAGTCACTCACCGCCGCGCTGACTTTCGACCTTGAACCAGAGCATGTCGGCCTTCCAATTGTGCTGGGCCGCGTAGGTCGCAAAACCGTTCTGCCAAGCAACATCACGCGCGCCGAGCGGGGGGCTGACGATGTTCGGTGGAAATGGCCCTTGGCCCGAGATCAGAGCGAGGCCGGACCAGCCATCGTGATTGACGTCGGCTTTGAACTGATACTGATTTGGACCAATCTTTGTAGGATTTGTTTCCACCGCATTTCCTGCCCGGAAATCCGCCAGGCTATTGGCGACACCTTTCTCCAGCGCGGCACGGCTGGAGAATAAAATGCTGAATACACCCGACGGCTCGATCCCGACGAGCGTGAAATCCGCATGCGGGTCATCCATCGACAAGGTGACAATCGTCTTCGCGACGCGTTGGCCTGCGTACTCCCCGGCTTTGGCGATTGTGTCCCTATGCCAAATTGCCTGAGGGGTCTTGAGCAGCTGCTGTTGAATGCGAGGAATTTGTCGATACGCGTCGAGCACGGAACAGCCGCCGGGCTGGATCGGCGCTATCGCTGAAAAGTCAGCATTGGCTTGAGGGAAACCGGCCCTACGAAGGGCTGAGATCACCTCCGACTGCGCGGCAGAGGGGTCGCCCGCGACGCCGCTCATGACGACATTCAGCTCGTGCGCATCGCCTGTTACCTCCCCTATCGTCAGCCAGCTGCATTCAATCGACGGAATGATTGAGTTGATCGTGCTTCGCGCGGCTTGGATGGGATCGCCTGCAGCGACTAGGTTCGGCTGCCGATCGGCTTGGCCGCCCTGAGACTGAACTTGTGAAGATCCGACCGGCACTCCCTTGTGTGGTCCGCTGGTGAGCCAGATTGTCAGACCGCCCAGCAGCACGGCGGCAGCCACGCCTCCGGCGATCGGCGCATAGCGCGGAAATTTCGTCGCGCTGGAATCCGCGCCTGCCAGCCCAGACGGCGGTCGGCGGGCCGAATCCAACATTGCAAGCACATCGTCCATCGAGCGCAGTCGCTCGGCAGGATTTGGCCGAAGCATCGCAGCGAAGACGGGGCGCAGCCGCTCCGGCAGGCCGCCAAGGTCCACTCCCTTACGGCGGCGGTCGACGGCATCGACGAGGGTGCCGCCCATCTTGAGGTCGTGCCCAGCCGCTGCGGCGGTCAACACCAAAGCGAGGCTGTACACATCGGTCCACGGTCCCAGCTCGCGGTCGAAGTCGCCGAGCTGTTCCGGCGCGACATAGCCAAGCTTGCCGGCAAAACCTTCGCCGATGATGGTCCCGGATCCAGGCGTAAGATCTTTGGCGATTCCGAAGTCGACGATTTTCGCTTTCTCGATCTTCCCAGACTCGAGCAGGACATTGTCGGGCGAAATGTCGCGGTGAAGCACGCCGAGCTGGTGCGCCACGCGAAGCCCTGAGGCGAGTCGCCGAAGCAGCATCTCGAGCTGGTCGGGCGACGGCTTCAGCGTTCCAAGCACGTCGCACAGCGGGATCCCGTCGATGAAATCGGTGACGATGTAGAGGATTCCGAGCTGAGGCTCCTGAGCGAGCACCCGGTACTGCACCAACGCTTCATGCTGAAGCTGGGTCATCGACCGCGCCTCGCGGCGGAACATCGCGATCACATTTGGGTCCGCGGCGAGCGAGGGCAGCATCACCTTGATCGCCACCCGCTCGTCCGACGTGACGTTCACGCCTTCGAACACCTCGCCCATGCCGCCCCGGGCAATGAAGCGCTTCACCTCGTAGATATGGTTGAGGCAGTCGCCGATCTTGATTGTCGTCTGGACAGCCGCTCGCGGCGCCGAAACCGGCGGCTCGGGAGGAGCTTCGACCGAGTTTCCGCGCGACTGAGGCTCGCCTTGCTGCTCCTCCTGCGGAAGCCATTCAGTACTGCCCGATTCCGAGGGCTCTTGCGCGCCCCGATCGTCTTCCAGCGGCTCTGCACCACTTTCCCCGGCTGGAGCGGACTCGCTTTGTGGAGCATCCTCTGGCGCCGTCGTGCGTCCCCGCCGCGAGGGAACGAAGACCGTCCTCTGATCGTCCGAGGGGCCCTTCGGTCCGCTCCGGTCGTCGGACTCGCTCACGATGCTTCGCCCGATTGTGCCATCGCCGGCACCGTCGCTTCGCGGAAGCGAACGCCGACCACGGTGACGTTGTCCGGCGCGCCCTCGTCTAGCGCCTGATTGACGAGCTCCGACGTGATGTCGTCGAGCGAAGGTCCGCCGAGCGTTCGTGCGATCGCATCGTCGGTCACGCAGCAGTGAAGGCCATCGCTGCAAAGAAGGAACGTGTCGCCGGGGTCGATTTCGTCGACGATCACGTCGACCTGGATCTCGGCGGTAACTCCGATTGCCCGTGCGAGGACGTGCCGCATCGGATGGTGTCCGGCTTCCTCTGCCTTGAGCATCCCCAGATCGACCATCTCCTGGACCTGCGTATGGTCCTTGCTGAGCTGATGGAGCTCGCCGGCGCGCAGCAGATATGCACGGCTGTCACCGACCCACAGGATCGCAAAGCGTGCCTCCTGCACGAAGAGTACGACCGCCGTGGTCCCGATTTGCTTGCCGCTGGAGCCCGATTCCTTCTGAATTGCTTCATTGGCATCGTGAAGGGCGGCCGCGATTTGCTCGCACCGGTCCTCGAATGAACCGCTCAGCTGAAGCTTGCCCAGCGCTTCGACGACGACGCTGGACGCCCACTCGCCGTTCTCATGGCCGCCCATTCCGTCCGCGACTGCCCAAACACCACGATCTTCCGAAACAAACCAGCCGTCTTCGTTATGATCGCGAACCTGTCCCTGGTGGGTGCTGGCGCCAGTGACGGATCGGAGCGTGAGCGCACTCATGCAGCCGCGCCGATCGCTGATGCCAGCACATGCGAAATGATCTCTCGCGGAGCCTTTTCCTTGAGGGCAGGCTCTGCAGGATCCTCCTTCCACCAGCCTTGGACGCAGAGCGCTCCGTTCAATGGAATGTCCGGCGCTTCGACCGCTTTCGCCAACTCATCCGCGTTCCAGCGCAGCGCAACGGCCTCGGATGCGGCTTCTTCACAGAGCGTGGAAGCGATTTCGACTTGTTCCTCGCCCAGATTTCGGAGCGCCACCAATAGCGGAAATCTCCTTCCGCTTGCGTCAACAGACGGCACCAGCGCGCCCGCGGTCCATCCATCTTCATCCCAGGCGAAGCGCCACGGAGGCGCAGTATCGAATGCCTCATCGAACTTCTCGCCGAGTTGCTCGCGCGCTATCGCCATGCTGCTGGCGAGCCAATTGTCGAGCAGATCGCGCTCGCGACCCGTGACTCCCCTTGCCACGAAGTCGCCGTGGAAGGGCAGTTTCCCTATCACCATCGCTTCGCTCACAGCTTCGCAGGACACCGGAACGACCAGATTCCGCCGCGCCCGAATGGGTTTTCGGTCGAAGGCAATTCGAGCAGCAACGTCACCGATTGCGACCCGGAGCGGAACGTCGCTCGGAGCGCTTGCGGGCCGGAGTTTTGCTTGTCCGCTTTGTCCATCAGCCGGAACAGTGCCCATGGGCCTTCCGCCGAGATTCGAACCGGCGGCGGCGGTTCGGGAGGCGGAGTGGGCGTTGTCGCTGCCGGCGTCGCTGGGGTTGCCGCCGCCTTCGCATCCTTTCCGCCAGAGGATGCCGAAGCAGCAGGAGCGGGAGCAGCTGCTGGCGCGGGCGCCGGAGGCGGTACTGGATAGAGGTCGATATAAGCTTCGGGATTCGCTTGCGGCGACCACGAAATCACTCGGGGCCCGGGCGATTTCGGATCCATCTTCTGGGTGCTGTTGCCGGTGGAAATCTCCACGGCGGAAGTATCGCTTCCGAACTGCACGACCGACACTTTGAGCGCGAGCCCGCTGGTCAGGAAATCGCGGATTCGCGATGCTTTCTCGAACTCCTCAGCAGAATCTGGATCCATGGCTGCGGTGACAGGATTGTTTTCCTGCCAGCGCCACGTCGGCCCGTTGCTGTCGAGCAATGGTTTGAGACGACTTTGAACGTAGGAGGTCAGCGTTCCACTGCCGCCGAATACGCGCAGCATATCAAGCATTTCCGCGTCCTGCGGAGCCGCACCGAAAAAAGGGTAGCGCTGATCGGCGACCCCCTTGCACGCCTCGCCCACTTGTTCCCACGAAGTTGCAACCGCGCCGGTCACTGTCGTCACCTGCGCACGGGTCCCACTGCCCGCTGCCGACTTCACGAATTTCTGAAGCTGCGGGGGCGCGGAATCTCCAGCCAGCTTCACGCTGGTGACGGCCGTCGCCATTGCCGTCTGAAGCGAGTCCGTTGCAGCGCCGGAGGCGACTGCCGACCGCGCAGAATAGACCGCTCCTCCCGCCTGTTTCACAGCGGCGACGAACTGGCGCAGCGGCGAGTCCTGCTTACCATCCCCGACATAGTCCTTGATCTCGTCGAAGTGGCTCGAAATGGCATCGCCAGCATCGAGCCCGGTATCACGCCCCGCGCCATAGGCTCCTGCCAGCTGTGCGATGCGCGAGCTGCTGAGCTTCTGGCGAAGATATCGCTTTCCGACAGCCGAGGCGCCTCCCTCGAAGCTGCTGTTTCGCCGGACCTCGAGAAGCACCCGCTCGAGCGGTGACGGCTCGCGCGTGAACGCTCCGTAGGCAACCTGGTCGTTGAAATAGTCGGCCGGCTGGAGAACCGCGATCACCTTCTCCCACGCGTCGATATAATCGCGCGAATAGCGCCCGGCGACGCCGGGGCGGATTTGGCCGATGTCGGAAAGGACGCTCGACGCATTGCTGCCGAGCACCCAAGCATCCTTCGCGATGTCCTTTTGAACGGTTGCGAGCGCTACAGTGTAGAACTTCTCGAAGCCCTCGCGGGTATAGAAGTAGGGAACTCTCGCGCTCATGACCGCATCCGGCTGCGCGAAGGCGCGAGCGTCACCAGGGGTGAGAATGCTGGTCACCGTCCACGGCGAACCGGACAAAGCCGCCTTCTGCACGAGGATTGCATAGGCTCGGTCGGCAGGTGACAATGTCTGCAAGAGCGTTCGGGCATCGCTTACCAATCGCCCATCCAACGGCGGCTTCGCCCACGAAGAGCCGAGATCCTTGTCGTCGAGCAGCGCGTCGAGATGTCTTGTCAGGTCCGCGCGTTCCGGAGCTCGGTCGGATCCAGCGTAAAGCTCGTTCTCCCAATCCGAGGTGATCCAGTTGCGGACCGCCTTCCTATCCATTGGCCCCTGTCCGCCAAGCATCAAATAGATCTTGAGCGGCTCGTAGAGGGCCATCGGGTCACTGCGGTTGGCCTGGAGCACTTTTTCCAGCCGTAGCAGGAGTTGTGGAAGCAGGATCCGGCGAAGGCCCTCGCGATACGCTTCGTTCCCCGATCTCGCCAATCCCGCCTGGAATAATCCAAATCGCATGCGCAGCGGAGTGCCCGTAGTGCGCATCGCCTCATACCCTTGGGGAAGGTTTCGAAGCGCATCGAGAACGGGAAGCGCCTGCTCGAGATCCGGGTCGGTTTCGCGGACTTCAATGAGGTCGAGGCCGGCCTGCTTCGTTTGCTGCTGCGCTGCATTGGACTGCTCGAGCATCACTGCCTGGAATTGACGATTTTTCGAGAAACTGACCGTCCACGCGATGATCGTCAGCAACGAAGCTACCGCAATCACTCCGATCACTGCTGACAGTCGAACGCGCTGCCGGAGTCGCGCTTTGGGTTCGAGTTCGACCAGGCCCGCTTCGCCGAACATGACTTCCGACATCAGCCGGTTGAGGAAATAGGCTCTGCCGCTGGAATCCGACGCATCAGCATGTGCGGGCCGGTCATAAACTTCGGCCATGCTGGACAGGATTCGATCGAGCGGGGCGCCTTCCTGAACGCCGCTGGTAAGATAGAAACCGCGCAGGACTCCGCCCGGCAACTCATCGCCAAGAAACGCACCGTCGATGAGGCGCATCATCCTCGCGCGGAGCGACTGGAGCTGTGCTGGGAAGCCGAGGATCAGGCTTCGCCGCTGCGAGTCCGGCTCTTCATAAAGGCGCTTGGCCTGGCGGTCGGTGACGCTCTGCGTCATTCGGTCAAAGGCTTTCGCCAGGTCCTCGGCGCTCGCCCGCCCGCGCGTGAAGGGAAGGGTCGAACCCAGCACGGCGCGCCGTCCTTCGAAGTCGAGGTCAGCGAAATATTCGGTGAAGCCGGCGAGAAGGTCCGCCTTCGTAATCACGAGGTAGACCGGCGCTGCAACCTCGAGCGATTCTCTAAGCTCGAGCAGGCGGCGCCTAATGGCTGCGGCATGGTCGTCGATCGCTGCGCGATTGGAACGAATCAGCTCGTCTATTCCGATCGAAACGATGACGCCGTTGATCGGCTGGAGCGGACGGTATTTCTTCAGCAGTTGAAGGAATTTCTTCCACCCGCTCGAATTGACAGCGCGATCGCTGTCCTGCGTCGTGTAGCGTCCGGCGGTGTCGACCAGCACGGCTTCATCGGCGAACCAGAAGTCGAGGTTACGAGTTCCGCCGACTCCCTTGAGATTCTGGTCAGCGAAGGGAAACCGAAGCCCAGAATTCAGGATTGCGGTGGTCTTCCCGGCGCCCGGTGGGCCGATGATCACATACCAGGGTCGGTTGTAGAGATAGTTTCGCCGCGACCCCCTCGCCGAGCGAAGCGACGCCATGGCCGCCTTCATGCGCTCGGCAAGGGCCTTTTCTTCCTCGTCAGCGGGATCGACTTTCGAAAGCTCCGCGGCGATCGCCGAATTGGCTTTGCGGGCGCGGCGCCAGCGGAAGAAGGCCCAAGTCAGCCAGATTGCGACGACGGCGACGCTGAAGGCTATCCGGACCCACCAGGGCCGCATGAAGTGAACCACCAGCGGCAAGCCGAACAGAAACAGTGCGACGAGGATCGCAACTGCAAGTCCGGTCCAGAACCACCAACTGGTGAAAACACGCTTCACCGACGTCTCCTAATATCTGCGCAGAAGCACGACCTCCACACGCCTGTTCTGTGACTTGCCCGCTGCCGTGGAATTGGTCGCGATAGGATGGCTGTCGCCAAATCCCTTCGCAGTCACCCGGCCGGGATTGCTAAGGTTGCTTCGAATGATGTCAGCGACGGTGTCGGAACGCGCCGATGACAGCGCCATATTGTCCGGGAACGTCAGGTTATGGACGCGGTCGCTGTCCGCATGGCCTTCGACGGTCACTGGCCCAGGCTCGCTTTCGATAGCCTTCCCGATCCGATTGAAAAGGCCGGACTTGCCAGGTTCGAGCTGGTCGCTGCCCGACTTGAACAATTGCCCGATCGTGGTGCGGACTCGCACCGTCTGTCCGTCTTCGATCACGACGACCAGATGAGCGCGAATCTCGGGTTCCAGGAACTTCTTGAGCCGGCCCGCCTGCGCGCTGTCGGGCATCGCCATTTCCGCTCCGGCACGGGAGAGACGCAGCGGCGTATCAGGCATGAGTCCGGCGACCGAGGTCGACGGCGCATCGCCGGTATTCATCAGGATGAGGCTCATGACCACGTAGACGAGGAAGAGAAGACCCATTGCACCCGCGAGGGCCATGCCAACGTAAGCCCAAAAGCCAACCGACCTCAGCGGCGCCTTCTCGCCCTTCCATTCCGGCGAGATTTCGATCGGCGAAAGGTTGCGCACGTGATCGAGCGCGCCCTGCAGCCGAGCCATGATCTCATGGAGCCGGCGCTGGCCGTCCGGCATGACTCGGAAACGCCCTTCGAATCCTGCCGCCAGGCATGCATGACAAAGCTCGATGAGATCCCGATTGTCATTCGGGTATCGAAGCATGTCGTCGACCAACTGCCAGAAGCGATCGCCGCTGATATTTTCGTGGAAGAAACCGACGACGAGGCTGCGGCGCGCCCATTCCGCCGCGTGCGCACCGGTCCCGGGGAGATTCTGGGCAATGTCGTCGATGGTCGCGCACAACGCATATTTGGCGCGCTGTCTCGTCTCATTGGGATAGTGCTGGGCGATGGTGCGATCGAACGCCGCGATGGCGTCGGTCGCTTGGCGATGGAATCGCGGCAAGCTCATCCGCACCCGTCCGGAACGAATACCAGCGGCCAGCGCAAGCAGCGGGCTCGCCTCGGCGAGCATGAGGTTGCGCACCTCGCGCGGCGTCGTCGGCAGTGGGACGTCGTCCTCGCCTAGGCGTGAAGGTTCCATCGCGGGGCCCGACGGCGGCGAGGGCCGCTCGAGACTATCGGCCGTCGGAGCGTTCCACACCGGCTGTTCGGCACCTTTGTGCTCAACATCGCCGCGGGAGCCGGGGTTCGTGGTCTCGCCATATCCGTTATCGCGAGGAGTCGCGCCCCAGTCAGGCTCCTCGGACTCCGACAGCCGAGGCCGTTGCTGCTGCCGGTCTTTCTTCAAGCGTTGGAGGGGCGACGGCCGGAAAACCGTTTTGTTGCGATTGGAGCCGCCGTCGCCCTCGATCGTCATCGATTGGCCCTCTTCACGCACCACAGCTCAAGCTGCAGCTCCGGCCATTCGCCGGCGACGTGGAGTCCGAGTCCCGGTGCGGTCGCGAAATCACGCCAGTCGCGAACGCTGCGGTCAAGTTCGAAATAGACATATCCGGGAAGGACCCGGATTTGCGGCGGCGGAGTTGGGACATGCCGAAGCGGCACGCCAGGCAGGGCCGACTCGACGATTTGCTTCATCTTCTGGACTGCAGCGATCTTCGCGACGCTGGGGAACAGCCTGCGGATTTCTTCGACAGGAGTTGCCGCCGACACCGCGAGGTAGAAGTAGCCCGTCTTGAACAGATTGTGATCCGTGATGGTCGACACGTAAGCGCCCGGTCCCTTCTGCTCGAGCGGGAGCTGGACCGCAGAGCGGTCGAAGACCATCGAAAGCAGCGACTGGAGCAGGTCGAAGACCGGCTCGAAGCACAGCTGCGGATTTTCGTGATCGTAGGCCGGAAGCTTCGGTGGCTTGCGGTCGGGCCGGATCAAGGTTGAAAGCTCACCGCTCATCGCGAGCAGGGTCTCGTAAAGACGCTCCGGGTGAACGGCCGGCAAATTCTCGAGGTGCTGGAGGACCAGCAGCCACTTATTGAGCGCCTGCAGCAGCAGGAAGCTTGCGAACGTCTCGGCTCCGCCCTCAGTTGCCTCGACCGCGCGCAGCGCAAGCTCCTCCGCCCGCTGCTCGACCCGGCCGAGGATATCGGTGAGGCCGCCGGACAATCTTTGGGCTGCAGCGATGTCCAGCGTTGGCGGGATATAGCGGTCATCGAAGACGAGCTTCTTGTTGCTGATCTCGCGCACCCGCGCGACACCGAGCGTCACCCGGCCATAGGTCTGGTCCCGAGTGACGCCGAAGCGAAGATTTGGAAGCCCGAACTCGATGGGCTCAGTAACCGTGTCGTCGGAAAAGGCGTCGGAGACTTCCTGTTCCGACACTGCGAAGCGCGCCTCGTGCGATGCGGACTCGGCTTCGCGGAATTCGACCGCCCCGGGTTGAGCGGCCGGAAGCGTTAGAAAGATGATCGCATCCCGAGCGTCGGCGGGCACATCGAGTGGGGGAGGCGGCGGAAGCTCATCGGGAATCGAGAAGGGAGTCCCGTCGGGAAGCACTCCCGAAGCCCGGACGACGCCGAGCTTTCCGAGACTCGCGAGATCCTCGTCCACCGTGATCGAGGTAAAGCCCCACGCATAGGGGCGGACGCTATCCACCCGAGCGCGAATATGGGCGTCGAAGTAGCGCTCCTGTGCCTGAAAGTGCTGCGGCCGGAGGAACATGCCTTCGCGCCACGCTACGCGGTTCTTCCCGGTCATGCACAAGCCCCCGTGGGTTTGTTAATTAAGCACAGCTTCAACTCAAGTGAAAGCTGCGATATCGTTTGCCCTTCGTCCGGGCCCCGGGAGTGGCGGAGAGGACCATGGCGGTCGATCGCGGCAACGGCGAGTCTTTCGATCCCCGCAGCTGGTTGCGGACGACGGCGGGTGCGACTCCGACTGCCGGCGCAACACCCCCTTCGAGCAGCCCGGATTCCTTCGATCCGTCGACCTGGGTCGGCAAATCGCCGCCGCCTCGCCCGAAGGAATCTCGAGGCGAACCGGAAGCGATCCCGCCGCCAGCGGCCTCGAATCGCCCGATCATTGCCGCCGGAGCGGTCGCGCTCATCGCCTTGGCGGGCGTGTCGGCGGCCTTTCTCTCCCGGCCACCGGCCAAGCATCTGACGTCGCATCCAGTCGTCGTCGCACAGGCGCCGAAGCAGGAGGTAACGCCCCAACCGCCTCCACCCGTAGAGCAGCCGGGCCACAGCCGGCGAACCGTAACCCTCGCCGGGCCAGATCATGTCTCCGAGGCAATTGCCGATCTCGGGATCGATGCCGCCGGAATTGCCACAGTGACCAGGCAGGTCCTCGACAATATCGGTCAGTCGCCGGGCGAGCTGAGGCTCACAGCGGACGTCGCTCACTCCGGCAAAGGACATCAGTCGCTGAGCTGGCTCGAAGTCACTCGGATCGATGGCGCCGGCGTTCGCTTGCTCGCCGAAGGCGATCGCTTCAAAGCTCAAAAGCTCCTCGCCAAGCTGACAACCAAGACGATCGCCGTCCGCGGCGAAATGGGTACGACCTTCTACAATTCAGCGGTCGAGGCCGGGGTCGACGACAGCCTGATCAGCGACTTCGCGGGTGCGTTCAATTACGACGTCGACTTCCAGTTCGAGTTGCAACCCGGCGACATTTTCGAAGGCGCGTTCGAGCAGGATTATAATCCGTCGGGAGAGCCCGTCGGGCCGCCGCGGCTGCTGTTCGCCTCGCTTCGGCTACAGGACAAGTCATTGCGCTTCTACCGGTTCAAGTCAGGAGGCCAATATGGCTGGTTCGACAGCAGCGGGCGAAGCAACAAACGCTCGCTCATGCGCACACCAGTCGACGGCGCACGCGTGTCGTCAGGCTTCGGAATGCGCTTTCACCCGGTTCTCCATTTCACGCGGATGCACAAAGGCACGGACTTCGCGGCGCCCATCGGGACTCCCGTCTATGCGTCGGCCAACGGCAAGATCATCGTCGCCGGATGTTGCCATGGCGACGCTGGGACGATGATCGCTATCCAGCACGACAATGGCTGGGTGACTCACTATTTCCACCTCAGCAGGATCATGCCGGGCATCGTCGCCGGAATGCGCGTCACGCAAGGCGAAAGGATCGCGGACGTCGGCATGAGCGGCGGCCACGTCACGGGGCCGCACCTCCACTACGAAGTCATCATCAACGGAACGCCGGTCGATCCGCTGAAAGTCCCAACCGGTGAAGGCGTGACCCTCGCTGCAGCGGAAATGGCCGCATTCAAGCGGGAGCGGGACCGGATTGATTCTGCGCGAGCTGCTGCGGGCGATCTCTAGCAGGGACGATAAGGAGCGGTGCAAGCAGGATCGCGAGCGCGAAGGTCATCGCGATGCTGGCGTTTAAGCCCTCGTTCGAGCCGCCCCACCATGAGCTTCCGATAAGCTCGAAGTTGAAAATCGACCCGAAGCTTCCGCTGCCGGGATTGGGATCGAGACCGAGCAAGAGCTGCTCCGCCCAATTGTAGGAGAAGTGAGCGGCAACTGCCGCCGCGATCCCGCCGTAGCGATAAGCAAGCAGGCCGAACAGGAGCCCGCCGAGGAAGAGGTTGAGGACGCTGATCGCCGCTTTCGGGCCCCCGATGAGGTGCAATGCCGCGAAGGCAACCGCCGTCGCCAGAATGCCCCAGCGGCCCCAGGCGTTCACTAGAACGGGCTGGAGCCAGCCGCGGAAGAAGACTTCCTCGCTCGCCGACTGCAGGAGGATGATCGCACTTCCCCACAAGAGCATCACGATTGAGATGCCGCCGGTTGAATGGCGTAGAACACCAGCGATCGCGGCCAGACCCGTTCCGGCTAGCAATCCGAAGAGACCGATCGAAGCGCCCTCCGCCAACCTCAAACCCACCCCGGAACCGAGACGAGCCGAGTTGACTTTGGATAAGCGGCCTCCGGCAAGGCCGGCTGCAAGGATAAGACCGAAGACGATCAATGTTCCGATCGTATCGTCGACGGGGCCACTATGTTCGCTGAGAGCTGGCAGCACGAGCGCAATGAGCTGTCCTCCGCCCCACAGGATTGCGGAGCAAAGGACTATTGCTGCGGCCAGAACGGCAACGGGAAAGACCCAACTCTTCCCGCTCGCCCCGTTCATTGGGTCGCCGGCTTCTGCCCGTCGAACAGCGAGCTATTATGAAGCCTGTACGCGTGCCGAACCCGGTCATCCGCCTCGACAAGATACTGGCTGACCCCGTTGAACCACGGCGCGCGCTCGTCGGGCGCGCAGGCCTGAATGTAGGTGGTGAACACGCGCGGATCATAGAAACGGAAAAGCGCTACGGTGCCGTCTGGCAGTTTCGCATTGAGGAACTTCTTGAAGTGCCTCCGGACGTCGTCGAAGCCCAAGTCGCTATCGCAAAAGATGCCCCAATTTCCGGCCCGCCCGCGCTCCTGCCAGGCCTTCATCAAGGGCTCGCGGCGGTCAGCGACGACGAGGTGCGGCGAGGCAGCGGCGAGCACTTGCGGCACTTCGCCTGAGAACAGGCATTCCTGATGCTTCGATTGCTTGACGAGGCCGTGCAGCCCCTCGTCCTGCGCGGTATCGACGAGCGCGTACCAGGTCATTTCTTTGAGGCAGCGGCTGCTGCTGCTGCTGCTGCTTCCGCGCACCGTTCGCAGAAAGCCGCGCCGCTCTTTGCTGCATCCTTCATCGCCTGCGCCTGGGCCGCCGGCCTCGGGAAGTATTTTCCCTCGGTGAGCGCGCCGATGTACGCCTTTTCCTGCGCAGCGATCTCGACGCCCGTGGCTTCGCCACCTCCGCCACCGCCACCGACCCCCCCGCCCCCACCACCCAAGTCACCGATCAACACGGTGAAGCAGCCGGTGACGATGACGCCGCCGTGCACGGTCATGTCCCCGATCCGAGCCGCCGGAAGGCCGCCGACGAGGACTGTGAAGGCGCCTTGTACGATCATGTCGACTGGCCCGACGCAGATCGCCATGTCGCTGACCCGCGCCTGCGGTAACATGCCGGTCAATACGGTCGGCTCGCATGGCGGAATGATCGGCCCGCCTACGTGCGGAACCACGCCCGTCACCATCGGACAGGTATGCATGTCAGTCACTCTGGCGGCGGGTTGGCCCATTGATTAGAAACCTGTCTTCGTCCTCATCATGACTTGCTTATCGTGCACGTAACCGCGTCGTCGTCGATCTCTGGCGGGTCGCTTTCATTTACAATTGCCGTGCAAACCATCGTTAAATTGGACGGCATATCAAACCAGTAGCGCGACAACTGTAGCGTGGCCAATTGTAGGACATCATCTCTGAGCATGAATCCGTATCGGCGTGAGATCGACACAATCTGCTGGGATATCTCGCTGAGCTTACTTCTGTGTGCCTCCAAGATGTTTTCCGGACTTCTGTCTGAGAAGTCGGTGAGGGCACGCTCCAGCCATTTGCCCGTCCTCTTCCACGACTTATTCTCGAGCGCGCCGAGCGATTGTTCAGATAATCTCAAAATCGTCATGCGTTTAGATCCGAATTGCTGACAGCCACCTCATCAAATCATCCGGCACAGCGGGCTCGAGCGTATGCGCTTGAGCTGCTTTTCCGTTAGCATCAGGGGGTTCGTCCTGGCGCTTGAGAAGGCATACATGAGGTTGCGGTCATCGTTCGAATGCACCGGCGAGAAGCCGGACGTCAGGAGCACGTGGCCGACTTCATGCGCGGGGTCGAACTGGCCGCAGTTGTGGGTGACTGCGCAGGCTGGCCGGTGCGCAGCATGGCCGCCGCACCCAAGCACATTCGCCTCCTGGAAGCTGTTGACGATGTAGACCGCGATATCGTTCGGTGGAACCGCCGTTCCCATTTGCTCCAGGTCCGCGAATTCGCCGGCATCCATGTCCCAATCGCAATTCTGCCTGACGACGCTGAAGCGGGTCTCTTCTGCCGGCGACAGCCTCATCGATTCCCCGGAAGCGAACCGGGCTTCGATCGAATATTGCGCATAAACGCGCTCGAGGCCCGACATCAAAGTGTTGAACGGCACGTTCGAAAGCGACAGCGAACGGAAATGCAAATTCACCCGGTGGGTGAAGCTTGGGAATGATGCGTCGAGTTCGCGAAGCGTCTCCGGTCCAACCTGCCCATCGACGCTGAGCCACGGCTTGGATTCCTGGAATTTCTTGACGACTGCGGTCGTCTCGTCACCATAAATGCCGTCCGGACTAAAGTGGTTACTCATCGTGGACACTGGCATCGGATAGCCAAGGTCGATCAACGCCATCTGCACGAGATGGACCTCGCGCCCTATCACTGCGCTTTTCAGCAGGTGGGTACCGCCTTCCGTAGCCTGCAGCTTAAACTCATTGCGAAAGCGCGGCGACAACAACGGCATTGAGGCCTCCTATCGCTGCAATTTCAGCTCAAGTGAGTGCGAATCACTTCGTCGCTGATTACTTGCTCGCAGTCACCGTCGCTCGCGCGAGTGCCGATTTTCTCGCGTCGCCGACGATGAAGTAGGCGCCCCAATAATAAGGATGCGAGTATTTCGGCTGCGCCATCAGCTCGCGCTGCGCGGTCTGGAGCGATGCACCGATGTCCTCGGTCCGCGCTGAGCGGTAGAAGGCCTCCATCAGCTCCGGAGTGCCGGCGGCCGCCGGAATCTCCCAATGCGTCGCGAGCACCGACCGCGCGTTTGCCGTCAGGAAAGCGCGGACCAGTCCCTCGAGCGTTGAACCGGCTTCCTCCTGTCCGGCAAGACGGGCGACATCCTCGCTTCGAATGCCAGCTCCGGTGTCGCATGCGGAAAGCACGACGAGGTTGGCGTCGAGCCGAAGCCCGGCAATTTCGTCGAAGCTCAGCAGGCCGTCGGAATTGGCATCGCCGAACGAGGTGACGAGCGCAGGCGGGGACTTGGGACAGCCCCACTCGCCTTCCTCAAGACCGTGCGTCGCGAAATGCAGGATCGCATAGTCGCTGATATCGGCCATGTTCTCGACAGCGGTGTCGGTGAAGGCAGCCTCGGTCACGACCGGCGCATTGGGGTCGCCGAGCGTGTTCGCAGCGCGCCTCACTTCATCAGCCGGGATCGGCGGAAGCGCGGCTGCAAGCTGCCTCAGCGCGCGCGAATTGACGTAGCAGAGGTTGTCGACGTCGACCGTCGTTTCCACCGCGGGAACAGCCGGAACCTGGTGCTCGGCGAAACCGATGAACGGCTTGGTCGCGTGCGACGGCGGCAACGCACGCGCGATCAGGAACGATCGCGGCGACACTTCGGTGGACAGCTCGGATTGTCGCGCGAGGAACGAGACCGAGCTGAAGTCGAACTTGTCGGCCACCGTCTTGTACTTGTCGACGCTATTCTTGTCGGTGACGAGTACTCCGATCGGAAGGCGCTCGAGCGGCCCGGCGGGATCAACCACGAGCGCGGAGACATGCTGCAGCCTGTCGGCCGCGGGACCGGCGATCAGCCGATAGAGCGTATAAGCGGCGGCGACGTCGAAGGGACTGATCCGTCCCGGCGTGCCGTCGATCGAATCCCGAACGCGCGCGGCCAGGCCGGTGAGAGCCGCGGCCGGTGCATCGATTCGATAGGTCAACGTTTCGTTCGGAGTGATCAGGATTGCATAGTCCTTGCCCCGAAGTTCGGTCAGCTTGAAATAGGCTTCGTCGGGACGAAGCGCGGACCTGATCTCATGAACGCTCGCTGGCTGCTCGTCATAAAGCTTAAGGCGCGGGTCCCCTGCCAGCTCTGTATTCAGCTGCGTCAGCCGGTCCTGCGCTGCAGCGCGGCGCTGCTCAAGGTCGGCGGCCTGGGCTTTCTGCGCGGGATCGAGGTCGGCGACCTGGTATCTGATCTTGGTGAGCTCGCGCTCGACATCGATTCGATCGCGAAGCTTCGATCCGACCTCGGGATCAGCCTGCAGGATGTTGCGGATGCGGTTCATCTGCCGCTCGATCGCGGGCTTGTTCACCGTTTGCACCGCTCGGAAGAATTCCTCCTCCGTCGCGCTGTCGGCCGAGCCAGTGTTGGCGCCGACAAGGAGGTCGAGATATTGCTCGAGCCCCGCCGGAGGAACGCCGCCGGGCATTCCCAATTCGACCAGTGCGTCCAGCGCCTGGGAATATTGTGCCCGCACGTCCTGGATCGGAGCGCCTTGCCGCTGAAGGATGGATGCACGCTCCAGAAGCAGCTGCGCAAGGGCCGGCTCGGCTCCCGACGAGGTCGCGATCACGCTCTGGCGGAGCGCATCTGCGGCCCGGTCATAGGCTGCGAGGGCTTCGGTCCAATTTCCGGTTCGAGCCGCCAGGCGCCCGCGCTGACGCTCGATCCGGGCCTCCATCCAAAGCGCCACAGTCGGGCTGATGTCGGGCGAATGGAGCGGCTCGAGATCATGCTCGGCGGTCTCGATGGCGGTGCTTGCACCTCCGACATTGCCGAGCGCAAGCATGGCGACGCTTTTCGCCCAATTCGCCTGGGCTCGAAGGAGCAGCTTATCGAGCTCCCGGGCGTTTGGCACATCGACCGACCGCTGCGCCGAGCCGCGAGGAGCAGTGGGCTGATTGAGCGCGCCGAGGACGGCGGGATCCTCGAGCGGCTGTTCGGTACCTAAGTCCGGACCGGCAATGCGATTGAGCATTTCCAGCGCTGCCTGAAACTGGCCCTGATTGATGAGATCGAGCGCCTTGTACGTGTCAAGCTTGCTAGTGAGGAAACCCGACGTCGAGTCGGGAGCGCTCGCCATGATCGCGTCAGCGCGCGCGAAATGCTCGGCTGCAGTCTGGTTGAAACGGATGTTGGAGTCGGCGAGCGCAGCTTCCAGCGACAGCTCGGCGCGCGTGCTTGGCGATGCGTCGGCCGGCAAACGGCTGAGCGCATCGTTCGCGACTCGCGATGCCTCGATATGCTGGCCACTGCGGTTCAATTCGATGGTCTGGAGAAGCGCCGTCTGCGGGTCGAAGTCAGCCCCGTGCGCGGCATTGGCTGCCTGCGGTGGAAGCGAAAGGCTCGCAACATCCACGCCGGGCCTGACGAGATCCTTCCCGCCCACCGGGCTTCCGGCGAGCTCGAGAATGCCACGTTCGAGCGGCTGGAGCACCGCTGGAGCGGCCGACCCAACGATCGTTCGATCCTCGTTCTTCGCGACAATCACGATGGCATCGGAGTGCAGAAAGGAATCATAGCAGCGGCGCGCGGTTGCACGCAGTGTTCCGACCTGGACAGGTGTCGTCTGTCCGCAAGTGAGCGTCGCTTCGAGCGCATCGAGCGAGCCAGGAGCATCAACCACTGACCTGATCGCTGCGACCGAGCGGCTTGCCGTCACACTTCGACAGGTGACGACGAATGAAGCGTCAAATTTCCCTTTGACCGTTGCGTCATCATAAGTCCGCCTGGCGGTGCATGGATCGCCTTCGGCATTGTGACCGACCTCGAGCGTTCCTGCCATCAGCGCGGAATTCGGCCTAGTCGTGCAGCCCGCCAGGACGAACATGGAAGCGGCAAGGAAAAGGAGGGCGCGGGTCGACTGCAAACTACTGGTCATTGGGCTTCTCCTGGACCCGGCAGGTTTCCCGCTTGTCGTCCGGCGTGCAGTTCTGCGGGGTGTTCGAATCATCGATCCCGAGCACGCCGAGCAGACCCTCGTTGTTGGTGCCGACGAGTGAATCGAAGTCGAAGGCCTTGTCGTCACCCGAGCTGATCAGGTCCTGCTGAGCCAAATCGCCGCCGCCTTGCGCGAACTCACTTCCGCCACCGCTGTCGTTGGTGCCAGTCACAGGCGGTTCGGTCGGGTTCACACCCGGGAAGGTTGGGTTGGTCGTGCCCGGAGGTCCGCCGCATCCTCCACCCGTTAGGATCAGACACCCGTTGATGCGGCTGTTCCCCATGGAAACGGTAGTCGGGTTAACAAGGAATGCAGCGCCGATTCCTCCGATTTCGTCGATCGTTCCGAACAGCTCGAAGCCGTTCCCGTCAGCGCCCGAGGAAACGATATTGAGAATGCCTGCATTGACTCCGCTCGGAAGGCCGCGCCCGCCGGTGTTCTGGAACAGCGCATAGTCCTTGTAGGTGACCGTAATCGTGCCCGCGCTGATCACGATCGGATTGGCGTAGCCGCCCGGGATTCCATAGAGGCTCGATCCCGGATTCCCGATCCAGTCCGTCTGAACGACACTGGTGGATGCCGGCGTTCCGCCCGCAATCAGTCCGAGCGGCTGCAGGAATCCGTCGTCGAGGCCGACGCCGATCTTCACACCGCGAAGATCGAGCGAACCGTCGCCGAGGATGATCCTCCCGCCACCCGAACTCGTCGGCGCAATTCGAATAATGCTGGCGAGGGTCGACGGATCGTTCGGATCGGCCGGACCCAGCGTCCCGCCAATCTGGAGCGTGCGAGTCACGCCCGACCCATCGATCGCCCCAACGATATCGACGCGTCCAGTCCCGAGCAGGTTGATCCGCGTCGATCCGACATCGTTCGCGAACAGGACATTGCCGACCAGCAAATTCTGGTCGAGCGAATCGATCGTCAAAATCGGCGTATGGATGCGATTGATCTCGTCCTGGGTGAGGGTGAAGGCGTTGGGAGCGCTGGCGTCACCGAGGACGGTGATGTCGTTCCCTCCCTCTCGATTGGTGATCGATACTTGCGATCCCGTAATTCCGCCGAGGATGTCGAGGTCGTTTGCGAGGATATTCACGACCCCAGCCTGGGCCGTCACCGTTCCGAGCGTCACCAGTAACGCCGAATCGAGATTGACGTCGCCGCCCGCGACGCCATTGTCGATGCTGAGGTTGCCGGTCGTGGCACGGACGGTAAGGTCGCTTCCTGGACCGTTCGCGATCGCATCGGTGAGGCTGACGTCGCTGCCCTCAACGAAAATGTCGTTCCCGGCGAGATTGGCGTCCAGCAACAAATCCGCAGCGCCGGCGGTATCCAAAGGCCCCACCCCTCCAATCGTAACACCGCTTCTGAGTGTTCCGACGTTGAGCGTATCGCCCGCGACCAACGCTATGTCGTCGCGCGCGCTGATGTCGCCCGTGTTGATCGTCCCCCCTGCGCTGATCGCAACATCCGTTGCACTTAGCGGATCGACCACCGTGACATCGCCGCCTGCGGTAAAGGCGAGGTCCCCGCTGATGGTTTGGACCGTCTGCGCCAGAATGTCCGTGTCCGAAGTCAATGTGGCGCCGGTTCCGGCCTGCAGCGTTCCCGCCGTCAGGATACCCGTAGCCCCCTCCTTCACGAGGGTAATCGTGCCACCTGCTTCGCCGTCGTCGATGTTGAGCGGTCCGGTCGTCGAGCGGACCGTAAGATCGCTTCCCGAACCGTTCGCGATCGCCTGGGTCAGATCGACCGTGCCGCCCTGGACGAACAAGTCGTGACCGGCGAGGTTCTGCCCGAGTAAGACATCGGCCGAACCATTCTGGTCGACCGGTCCGGCGCCGCCCACCGTTACGCCGCTCTGCAGGATTCCGACGTTGAGCGTATTGCCTGCACGAAGTGCAATATCGTCGCGGGCGCTGATGTTGCCGGCCGTGATCGTGCCACCCGCATCCATCGCAACGTCGACCGCGCTTGCTGAACCGTCGACCGTGATGTCCCCACCCGCGAAGAAGTCCAGGTCCTGCCGGCTGGACGTGACGGGCTCGCGAAGACGAATGTCGGATCCCGCGCCAAGCGCGTGGACGACATCGACGGCAATGGCCGTCCCGTCCACATCGATGTCGTGACCGCTAAGGTCGACTCCGGTCAAAAGGTCGTCCGCCGCGCCGGCTGTGTCGACGGGGCCCTGGCCGTTGACGGTCGCGCCGCTGATAAGACTAGCCGCGGTCACTGGTCCGCCATCGGCACGGATCGCAATATCGTCTCGAGCAGTCACTGATCCGACCGTGACCGATCCGCCGGCGCTTATCGCAACATCTGCGCCAGAGATCGTCCCAGCGAACGTCCCGCTGGAATCGAGAATGTCGTTGACGGCGGTAAGGATCGCGTCGCCGCCGGCGCTCACCGACCCGCTGTTGTCGATATCATTGCCAGCGTCGAGTACCGCCACACCATCGACGCTGATGGCCCCTGAGTTCGTGATATTGTTGTCGGCGAACAGATCTGCATTCCCGCCTGCATCGATCGTTCCGCCATTTTCGATGCTTCCGTTCGAAGCTAGCGCAGTGAAGTTCTTGCCTGCCGAGATGGAGCCTGAATTCGTGATGTCGCCGCTGTCGGCGAAGAGCGCGACGCTCCCGCTTGCTGAGATCGCTCCCGAGTTCGTAACATCCCCGATATTCGCGAAGAGCTGGACATTGCCGCCGGCGATGATGCTTCCACCGTTAACGACGTCGATGTTCGGCAGAGGTCCGCTGACGAAAGCCTCCGCCGTCAAAAACACGTTTCCGGTCGCTGTGATTGCGCCGCTATTTGCGACGTGCACGGAAGCGTTCACCGGAGTCGACAAATTTACCGCATCGATGCTGCCGACGAGATGCACATCGCCGCCCGCGGTGATGGAACCACTATTGGCGATCTCTACATCCGCGTTCGGCGGCGTATCGAACGTCACGTCCGATGCCGCTAGAGAAATGGTGCCGAGCAGACTGACGTTGCCGCCCGCATCAATCGACCCGCTGTTGGTTACCTGAACATTGCCGGTCGCTCCTGCAGCGGTGACGGGTCCAGTGGCATAGGGGACGGCAAGGGCATCGATGCTGGCGATTAGGTTCACGTCGCCTCCTGCATCGATCGATCCGCTGTTGAGCACACGCGCGTTGGCGCTTGCAGCTTCCGAGGAGGACGCCGAAGCAGAGACTGTCGCCACCGCGTCAATAATCGCCTTAAGGTTCACATCTCCGCCCGCAGTGATCGAGCCGCTGTTCGTCACCCGCGCGCTAAGCGGTCCCGTCTCATAAGCTGAGGCGGACGCGGTAATGGATATATTCGCGACGAGATTGACGTCTCCGCCTGCATTGATGGTCCCGTCATTGACCACCTGCACGCTGGGTATCGGAGCGCTTTCATATCCGGTTGCGAGCGCCGACAGGGTGACATTGCCGTCCGCCGTGATCGCTCCGAGATTTGTTACGAGGTGGTGCGCCTGCATCAGGACGTCGGCCCCGGCGTCGATCGTGCCGGCATTCTCGACGGTCAGCGGTAGCAGTAAGAGACCGCCGCTGCTGCCGCTATGCGGCGCATGAAACTGGAAGGAACTGGTTGCCACCGCTCCGCCCAGATAGATGCTTCCGGAAGCAGTAAGTTCACCCTGATTTTCAATCCTTCCCGGCGACGAGGCCGGAGTGCCCTCGCTTGTCGTTCGGGCCGCCAGGCTGAGGACAATGTCGCCGCCGCCCGCGCGGGTGGCTGTGATCGTTGCCGAAGGACCGACGGACAGCAACGCATTCACGGCGTTCGCTTGGTTCTCCTGAATCATTGCGACGCTTCGTCCACTCACCTGGCCGTTGACATTGATGCCGTTCGAAACGGGGGTCCAACCAAAGGTCGTGATTGCATAAGTCAGCGGGCTGCCTGGATCCGCCGGTATGTTGACCGAGCCTGCGGCGACGAAAGCGACGTCAGTCGCTCCGCTCACGACGCCTCCGGCATTCACGTCGACGAATCCGCCGATGAGCGCCAAACGTCCCTGCTCGGTCGTCAGCTGGGCACCGTTCTGCACCGTGATTCCAGTCACGCCGCCCCCCTGGAAGGTGAGCTGCGTCGGCACTGCGTCACCGAGCAGGAAATCATTGTCCGTAATGCCGAGCGTGCTCGCCACGAATGAGCCGACATCGACTTTTGCAGTCGACCCGAAGATGATTCCGTTGGGGTTGATCAGGAAAACCTCGATCGTCGGATCCGACAGCAGCGAACCGTTGATGTTCGAGACGTCTCCGGTCACCACCCTGTTCAATACCGCGGCGTTGGTCGGCCCGGTAAAGTCGACCGTGAAACCCTGATCGATATCGAAGCTGTTCCAATTCTTGATGGACCGCGGCGCCGTCAGCGTGACGGTCTGGGTATTGCCGTTCGTGGTGATGTTCGGATCAGGAGCGGTCGGAACCGGAAGCGGATCGGCCTCGGCTCTGATCGGCAGCGCAAGGGACGCCGCGACAGCGGTCGAAAGAAGGAGCTGGAACCTTATGCTTTTCGAGGAGATCATGACTCACACGCTCCTGCTGGCGGATACTTACCTCATCGGTGAGAACACCGTTGTCAGTGATAGCAGCAATCGGGCCGGCGGCTTGGGGCCGCCGATGAACGGGCGATCGAGCGGCTTCGCGTAGGTCGCCTCGACCAGGAAATAGGGCGAAATCACTGCTCGCGCGCCGGCGCCCCACGACGCCAGTCTGCGCCCATGGTCCGTACTGAAGCGATCGAGGTTCGTGACCCAGACGTTGTCGTAGAAGCCGAATAGCTGGACCGTCGCCTTCGGCTTCTCAAGGACGTTCGCGCGAATCTCCGGCCTCAGTGCGATCGCCCTGTCCGCGAGGACGGCTCCCGGATCGTAGCCGCGGCCGACCGTGTAATTGCCGATCGAATATCGCTCGAAATCGAGGAGCGGATGGTTGGCCCACTGGCCCTCGCCCTCGAGCGAAAAACTGAAAACCGACGGCAAGCGGGCGACTCCGCCGAGCTCTCCGCGGACGACGAACGCCTCCGGATCGCCCTCCAAGCGCGAGGCGAGGATGCTATACCGCTCGGACGCATCGAGAATATGGAGGCCCTTGCGCAGCTCCAGAGCGCCGTGGAGCGAATAAGCGTCGCCACCCTCCAACAACGGCTGGTGGAAGCCGGATTCGGCACGCAGGAAAGCAACGCGCAGCTTGTCGTTTGTCAGCAGTCCAAAGCTCGAATCCGCGCGTTCCTGGAGCAGCTCCAGGCCGCCGCGCAGCCCGAACGAGGCGCGGCGCGTGCGAACGATCGGCATGGTGGCTTCGAGACGCCCGATGAGCGACGTCGAGTTGAGATCGAGAATGCCGTGCGGATCGATCTCGTGAACGTCGGGGCGCGACCAGGCGTAGGCGAAATGTCCGCCCAAGGTCATCCCATTATCGCCCAAACCCATCACATGCCCGAGCTGCACAACCTGCTGCTCGTGGAAATCGACCGTCGTCGAAGCCGCTAGATAGGTCATGTCCTGCGCGTGGGTCAGTCCATAAATCTCCGCGCGACCGTAGAGGCTTGTGCGGCCAAGCTGGCGGGACCCGAAGTTGTTCGCATTAGCGAGTAGCTTGAAGGGCTGGTAATAAACGCTGATGATCCCGACGAGCTCGCCCGGCTTGGTTCGCGCCGGGGCAAGCGTAAGCCGAACCTCGACCCCCGGGATGTCGCTCGCGAGGAGGAGGATTCGTTCGGCCTCGAACTGGTTGAACGGATTTAGCGCCTTGAGCTGCTCGGCACGGGCGGCAAGCTCGGCCCGAAACGGCGGAGCATCGCCGCGCATGTGCACCTCGATCAGATGACCGGTGATCACCTGTAGCTGCAAATGCCCCGTCTCGATCCGCTGGGGCGGGATCTGCACCGCGGCGATATAGCCTTCGTGCCTCAGCCTCGCTGTGGCATCGTCGCGGATGTCGCAAACGACCGAGATGGGACGCTCGCCCGCCGGCGCTTGCACTCCAGCAAGAAGCGCGCGGATCGCCGGCGCCAGCTCTTCCCCATCGGGCCCGGTGAAGTCCACCGAAGTAATGTTCGCCCGTACGTCGGAGCCGCGAAGAGGACATGGCTCGGGCTTGAAAGCATTGCCCGCTTCGACCCGCACCGATGACGGGCGAGTTTGCTTGGGGACATTGCTTCGCTCGATTTCTTCCCTGCTCGGGGGAGGCGGACTGACCTGCGTCTGCGCGGCAATATTGGAATTTGGGGAGAGTAACGACGAGACTAAAGCCAGCAAATATGCTGATTGGTCCGACACGAACGCCCCCTGTTCGCAGTGTGACCGCGCCCATGTCGAACGCGCGCCGAGTCAACACGCGACTCGGCAACGGCAGAGGATGAACTCGCCAGCCCCAGAGTCAACGCGTTAAATTGGAAGTGAATCCTAGGTAAATGTCTTAGCTTATCGAAAGTGAGCATTGTCGCACGACTATAAATCGCCCCATTTCAGTCGAACGCTGCCCAGCAACTTCTACCGACGCACTGCTGGCGATCATCCGGGCAGAATGATCAATGCATTGCGAATCATCGCCTCCACCGCGGAGCGCCATTGCGTCGGGTCGCTAAATCCACTTTCGAGCGCCAAGGCTTCCATGCTTTTGGCATCGCGAGTGCCGTCGAGCCCGGCGAGGAAGCAGCGAAGGACGGGATCCTCGATCTGAACCTTGGAGTGATCCAACGTGCAAAGCGTACCAACACCCTCTTCGATGAGCGCTCGCGCCAGCCTGCTCAGCGCCGGCCGCTCCGGGATGGATGTCGCAAAGGGCGCGGGAGCAGTGTGAAGCTGGACATAGCGAAGGTCGAACAGGTGCAATAGCGAACGAAGGCGATCGTCATCGAGGCCCAGCTCCGCAACTGGAACGCGTCCCGGCCGCGCCTCAGCGAGCTGCTCAAGCGCCGTCTGCAGCGCAGGATCGCCTTTGACGGCGAACTCGCTGCCTTCGTCGGAGCGCCAGCCGTCCTTTTCCCAAACGTACCTGGCGGATGCCCTGAGAGTACAAACCGCACCCGGCTCGAACACGCGGCGGGGTTGCAACTCGGCGCGGACGAACAGGCTGTGCCGGAAATAGCGGAGTTCGGCGAGGTCGCGCTGCTCCGCCAACCTTACGATCTGCTTATTCACGTCGCAGTCGGCTGAAACGCCGTCGGGCAGGAAACCATCGTAGAAGCGACGACGGCCCGCATCCGCAAGGTAGATCAGCCCGACACGCTCAGCGGCGGCGCAAACTGCGGAGTGCAATTGCGGGTGATATTCGTCGCTGAGCTCGTCATGGAACAGCACACCGTCGGACTGATTCAATGTCCGTCGCGCCTGGTTCCGGAACGCCGACATGTCGGGCCCATCGTCAGGCTCCGGCTCGGCGAATTGGCGAAGCACCTCGCGCGCCGTTCGAAGCGTCGTTGATGGATCCGCACCAGCCGGAATGAAATGGCGCATCAGATCACGGATCGCCAATCTGAAATAGCCGCCGGGCAGCGCATTGTAGCTGACGAACGCAATGCCGTTCGGACCGAGTGTGCGGCCGATCAACTCGAACAGCGCCTCGCGCACCGGCTGCGGCACCCACGCATAGAGACCGTGCGCAATGATATAATCGAACTCTCCCGCGAGCATGTGCTGCGCGTCCATCAGGTCGCGCACTTCGAGCCAGACATTGCTAAGGCCCGCCGCATCCGCTCGAGATTGGCCTCGCGCAATGACAGTCGGCGCGAGATCGAATCCAAAGAACGTCGCGTCAGGCGCTGCTGCCGCCATCGCAAGCAGGTTCATGGCGTCGCCGCAACCAACCTCCAGAATCCTTGCCGTGCCGGGGGACGCAGCGGCGATGTCATGCAGCTGCGCAATCGCCCCAAGCCGATCGGGATGAGTTTGTGCGAAGATCGCCGTGGGGTATGCAACGTCGTCGTACGGAGTCGCGGACGCCTGCGCCGGAGCGATCATGTCGCGACGATAACATTCCCGACCGGGTCGATGAAGTTGAGGTGAGTGTTTCGTAGCAATCCGTCGGACGGCTCAGAGTCAGCTTGACACAGGGGCCCATTACAGAAGCTGACACTGATTTGCTTGCTATCGTTCAGAACGGCTCACCATATTTGTCGCCAAGACGTTTCAGCGCTTCGGCCCGCGTGACGTTCGTTGCGATGCACAAGGGGGAGAGGGAAAAAGGAATGGGAGTTCCACGGATTCCCAAGCTCTTCGCAGCATCTTGCGCTTGCTTGGAATCGATGTTGAGAAGCCACTCCGAATAACGGGCCTGCTGGAGTGCGTCGCTCAAGCTTGCATCCCGGGCCTCAGACAATCTCTCCAATCCGGCGAGCCCTCGAAGCTTGGCCCAGGCTTCCTCCTCGACCCGCTGCTCAACCTGATAGTCAGCCATCAGCGAATAGACGTCGGCAATGCGGGCTTGCTCGTCCGGTTCAAAGAGGCTGCTCCGTCCCGATGCTGCAGCTGATTGCCACCGGGAAGTCTCCATGTCCCAAACGGGCGGTCGCCCTATCCAGGTCACCGTTGCGAGCGAACGGCCCTTCCGCGCCTCAGCGATAAAGGTGGCCATCTCATCCAGCCGATGTGCCAGGCAGGCCGACCGAGCGTCGGCGCTCTGCATCCTTCCGATATTGACGGCGAGTTCCGCTCGAATGTTGTCGCGTGCCGCCTGCGCTGAAGCTCTGTCATCGAAGCTTTGAGCGAGCTGCTGAGCGAAGAGGGCAATCAAGACGCCGAGCACGATAACTGCGACCTCGCCCGCGAACGCGCGCCAACCGTGCATCGGCTTCAGCAGACGAAAGTGCATGAGAGCGTCCCCCGCTGAGACGCTACCCCCATTCAAACGCGATAGCTAATGTCCACAAGGGGTTGAGTGCAGACACTCGGCTGATGTCTGCCATGGGTCGACGCGGACGCTTCTATTGCCAGCTCATCGAGGCCTTCCGAAGAAGAGTACGAAGCCATCGGGATCGGTCACTTCAAACCCGCGTAATCCATCGCGAAGTTCTCGCTGAGTGGTTCGCTGAATGTCGCTCCACGTTCTGAGAAGTCCGCGTACAGGGCATCTGGGTCGGGCGCACTGACGTACGCATCCAGGCGGAGGTGTCGGTGCCGCTTATTATTGGGGACGGGCTCGATACCGCCCTCAGCCTTTAGGAATATCATTGCTCCATCGCGGCGCACGATAGCGAAGAACGGATCCTCCGGTGGGTCGGAATATTCGAGGGAGAATCCCAGCTTGTGAACGTAGAATGAGACGGAAGCCTCGACGTCGCTCACGATGAAGCAAGGTGAGATCGAAGGCGTAGCGGGTGCCTTGTCCATGCTCTGCCCCGTCAATGCGGAAGACGAGCTTTATCTGCCACCCGCAATGTCCGCAATCGGTGGAAGGTGGACACCATGCTCTTAATGCGGATAGCGTCCCCTACCCGACAACAGCGCTCATTCATGGCGCTGAACACACCCTCTCACTCATTCATCGATTCTTGATTGGAAAAGGCAGGCCGGAAGCCGAAAGGTCGCCTGCTGCGAAGGGGGACAGGATATGCTGAAGAGCCTCGCATTACTGGCGCTTCCAATTGCGCTTTTCGGTTCGACCGCTGCGACCGCTGCACTGACAGCGGCCGAAATAGAAAGCTTTTTCAAGCCGTTCGCGTCGACGAACAACCTCTCCGGCTCAATCCTGATTGTTCAGGGCAAGCGAACGCTATTCGCCAAGAGCTACGGCCTTGCGGATGAAGCCAGGCGCATTCCCAATGGACTGAACACCCGCTTCCACATCGCATCGATGTCGATTCCATTCACGTCGACTGCGACCCTGCGTCTGATCGATCAGGGCAAGCTGTCGTTCGATACGCGCGTCTCCGAGATCGTGCCGGGGGTTCCCAACGGCGACAAGATTACCATCCGGAACCTGCTCCTGCAGAACTCCAACCTGCCCGATGTCGAGGATGATCTGCCCAACTCCGACGATCTTCGGAATAGCCACCAAACTCCGGAATTGATGGTTGCGGCGATGCGCGGGCTCAAGCCTCACGGCGAACCGGGCGGCGATAGCCAAAGCGAGGAGCATTCGGGCCAGAACCTGCTCGCCCTCATCATCGAAAGGAAGACTGGCCTTCCCTTCGCCGATGCGATGCAGCGCCTGGTGTTCGAGCCGTTCGGGATGCGCGACAGCGGCATCGACGATGATCGACCGATCAGGGGCCACGTGGCGGTCGGCTACAGGGTCAATGGCACATTTGGCCTGAAGCCGGCTCCGACGATCCATTGGTCGGCACTCCCGGGCAACGGGTCGGTCTACACGACCGTGAGCGACGAGTGGAATTGGCTCCAGGCCATCGTCCATGGTCCGCTGCTCTCCAAGAGCAGCCGCAAGGCCATGCTCGAAACCAAAGACGGATTCGGCTGGTATGTGAGCGAGAAGCAAAGTCCTCGGCTGGGTGAAACCGTCATGGTCTCCAACGGTCGCGCGCCAGGCTTCTCCGCCATCCTCGAATATCTGCCGAAGGAAAATCTCGCCGTGATCGTCCTCACCAATATCGAGCATGACGCCAACCCCATTATCGTTCCCGAGGCGGTGGCGATGGTGATGGGAAAGACCTACAAGCCGTTCGATTATGCGCCCCTGCCGGAGGGGGATGCCGGACGCCCCGCCGGCGACTTCGTGTTCGGCGCGGACTTCTACCGAGCTTCGGCGACACTGAACTTGGCTACCGACGCCACCGGCACGACCTTATACTGGCCGGGAGGACCCGAGGATCCGCTGCTTCCCCTCGCCAAGGACAAATACATGGACCGCTATTACTGGAACCTCGTCAGCGTCGTGCGCGGCCCGGGCGGCGATCCAGTCGCGCTGGATTTCAACGGATTCCGGGGGACGCGACGACAAGATTAGCACGCCCCTCGGGCCTCAAATCTAATTAGATCTAGTGGCAGGAATGGGCAGTGGGTGACGGACACCGCGTCGGACTGACCTACTATCAATGCGGGTCCGCCTGGTATCAGCCGACATATGTCGGCTCCGACATCCAATATGTGGTCGTGAACGCGCCGTAGACCGAACACTCTCGCGGGCAGACCTGCTGCGCACGATGGTCAATCATCGGCGCGAAGTCTTCTCATACAAGAACCGACTGGATGTCATTGCCCGATTGGTGACGAGCTGAGCGACGCCGACCTTTGGAATTGCGAAGTCGCTACAACCGGAACGTGGCCACCAACGCGCATTCTGTGCTCCCCTAAGATTGCCACTCTCGCTGCCTGTGTGAAGAAGCTCGCCCTGCACACGCGAGGCTTGACTTCAACCGCATTTGAAGAGCGGGAGGAGGCAAAGCGATCGGTCGGGATTCCCGCTTGATCCGGCCGATCCCTTTGCAGCACGAATGGGGACGGCGGTGGACCCTGCTTGAGGCTTGCTAGAACGGCTGGTCGGAAGGGGCGATCACTCCATCTCGAAGCAACTCGTTCGCGAGTTGAGTAACCGTTTCGAGTTGAACGCGCACAATGTCGCTCGGCTCTTGGCGTTGGGAGAATCCCACGCTCAGGCAAATCGAGCCATTGCTTGCCCGGTCTATTAGGCCCGCCGCGATGAGTTTCTTGATTTTTCGCCGAGCCGTCTCGCGGTTGATCCCCGTTGCCGCCGCAATCGAGCTGATGTTGCATGGCGTTAGATCCGCATGCGGGACTGGCGTAGCCAAATCCTCGAGGCCGGGATCGACTGACGCCCGAGTCAACTTCTCGCCCACGATCGCTGCAATCGCCAGCATGATCATGGCGTTATCCGGATCAGTGAACGGGCGCCGCCAGTTTTCCATGAGCCGAAGGGTTAAGCCTAGAATCCGGAGGGCGATGATCCGGCTTTTAGTGCGCGCCACATGGTCATCGACTGCGAGCCGCAAATCCATATCCTCGGCCTAGGACGGTGCCGTCCACAAGGCCGATGGCTAATAGCACAAATTGTGCAGACAGCCCGCTTCGTCAGTCTTGGCGTCCAGCGACGGCCGAAGTGGACCAGTGCCGTTAATCAGCAGTGCGAATAATCGGCGGGTGAGGAGAAGAAAGTCTCCATCTTGCTCAAGGCTGTTAGCGTCAGTCGGAAAAAGGCAGGCCGATCAGACGTGGATGCCACCAGCCCCTCGCCGACCAGCGCATCGATCCACGAAAGCAAGTTCTTCGTCGGAAGTCCCGTTGTCGCAAGCGCGTCAAGTCCGCAATGCTCTTCCTCCAATGCGCCTGCGTACAAGACCAGCAGGATGTCCCAGGCAGGATCGGCGAAGAGGTGGCCGGGGAACAGCGCGCGCCGCGAGTTTCGAGCAAATATCGCTTCTTGAACGGCCTTTAGTCGTTGCTGTCTCGAATGCGGCATGCGCGGGGCGTCCACCTTCCATCTCAGGGGCGCCCCTTGGACCCATGAAGAGTCCTTAGCGCCAGCAGATCGACGCACAATCTGTGCCGTAGACAGCGTACTTTGTGCCCCCGGTAAGCCGCGATCGCTCCGAATCTCCGAAATGGGTCGAAGGCAGGCGGCGGCCGCTGGGGCGTTGTCGCGCAGCGAAGCGGCGGAGGCGGGCTCGCTCGTCATTGCTCGCTCCCTCAGGATTGCCGAGCCAGGTGGGATCGACATTCCTCACCGAATTTCAAAAGGAAATCGAGATCCCCTTTCTCTGCCAGTGTTCGTATTTCGCTGAGCGTGCGATTGGGCTCGAGATAGGCCTCGACAACCGCTTTCATCGCTTCCTCCGCGGCGCTCACGATGCGTCGCGGCGATACCAATCGCATTCTTGCGATCAGAGCGTAGAGACCGACGACATTCGCGGCGGTAATTGACCGTGAGCGGAATGGCCGCTCTTGCCTGACCTAGATCTCAAACCGGCCTTCAAGTTCCACACAGATTCGCTGCGTTGATTGCGCGCAGTCCTTACGTGTCGCTTATTCGGATACGTCCTAATCCGTATGGATGCTTAATGCAGTCTGGCGCCAAGCTGTAGCTTCCACGGAGTGCTCCTAGGAGGACATCCAAATGGCAGATTATCGGGCGCTGTTTTCCAGCTTAGGCCGGCTACATAGCCGCGCAGGCGTTGGTGGCGATATCTACGCTCATCGCGCTTTGGATTGCCGGTCGATGGGGCAGTGCGGCGGTCGAAATGGTCTACCTGCCCGCAGTGTTAGCGGCGGGCGTCTGGTGGGGTTTTGGCCCAGCCGTGCTTGCGGCCGTTACGTCCGCTCTCTCCTACAATTACTTCTTCACCGAGCCGCTCTACACGTTCCGTATCAACAGCCCGGTCGACATCGTCGACGTCACCATCCTGTTCCTCGTTGCCGTCGTCACGAGCCAGCTCGCTTCGGCGATCCGCCGCCAGGCTCAAATTGCCGAGGCACACGCAACACGGAACGCGACGATTGCTGGGTTCGCAAGAGGGCTCCTCTCCTGTTCGAGCGAAGCCGAAATCGCGGGAACGGCCTGCCGGGAGATTAGCGCGATCTTCGAGTGCAATGCCGTCCTTCTCTCAGGGCTTCCGCGCCCCGCTACGATCGCAGCCGCGCCCGATGGCGCCACCATTACGCCGACCGACATCGCTGCGGCGGTGCACTCGCTTCAAAGCGGCGAGGTCGCAGGACATGGGTCGGTTAACCTCGCACCTGCAGAGTGGCTCTTCCACCCGATCAGGTCCGAAACCGCGGTGCTCGCGGCACTGGGCGTAGCACGGGATGACGGGTCGAAACCGATCTCCGAGGATCAGGAGCCGTTACTCGAAAGCCTGTTGGACCAAACGGCGTTGGCACTCACGCGGGAGCGCGGACTCTGAGCCGCCGCCTCGCAGGATCGCAGCAGCTCGCTAGGTCCCTCAGCAGCGCTTATGTTTTCCTAATCTTTGGCGCTCCTCTTCGACATGGAGCTCTAACGGCTATCGATCTTATTTGATCTGCCGACCGGGAGCATCGCCGATGTGGCGCTGCTCCCGGTCGGGAGTTGACTGCATGTGCGCTCAGTTGGCCGGGCCAGGGACATTCACTTCTGCTGCTTGCGACGGCTTTCCCAATTGCTTCGCCAGCATTCGCGCAAGCACAGCCGGCGGACCAACCAGCGCAGGCGCCGCAGGCAGCGCCGTCCTCTCCCTCACTCGGTCCTTCCATGACCGGGCCGCTGCATCTGAGCTCGAACCCACTGCATATCGACGGTGGCCCGCTCGGGCCGGTTTACATCTCGGGCGTGATCAGCGGCCTTGGTCTCGTTCAGGACCATCCGTTCCCGGGTGACCACGACAGCCGTGTCGACCTCAGCAATGGCCAGGTCATCGTCTGAGACCACTCAGGGCCCGGTGCAATTCTACGTCCAGGCGGGCGGCTATTCGATCGCAACACTCGGCACGCCTTATTTCAAAGCGAAGGACTATGTGAGGGACAGCTACGGCTACCTGCCGGTCGCCTATATGAAGATCGTCCCGACTTCCGACTTCAATGTGCGAGATCGGCAAACTCTACACGCTTCAAGGTGCAGAGAACGCCTACACCTTCCAAAACTTCAACATTGAGCGCGGCCTGCTGTTCAATCAGACGAGCACGATCAACCGAGGAATCCAGGCAAACTACGCCCACGGTCCGCTGAGCATCTCTGTCGCGCTGACGGACGGCTATTATTCGAAGAAGTACAACTGGCTGTCCGGGACCATCGGCTACACCGTCTCGCCCAAAGACAGCGTCACGTTTGGCGCGGCGGCGAGCCTTAGCGACAATGCCAAATCCACTTTCGTCACGCCGACGGTGCTCAACAACGGCCAGCTTTATTTCCTAAGCTGGACGCACAACGACGGTCCGTGGACGCTCCAGGCTTACGGTCAGGTCGGCCACATCCCCACGCGCGCGAGCGTCGGCATCATGCACAGCGCCTCGACCTACGGCGGCGCCGTGCTCGGCAAGTACAGCTTCAATGATCAATGGTCGCTCGCCGGGCGCGCCGAGATCGTCAATTCGTCGGGATCAGTCGCCAATGGCGCGCCCAGCTTGGTTTATGGTCCTGGCAGCGGCGCCTGGTCGGTGACGCTCACTCCGACCTGGCAAAAAGGCATCTATTTCGGCCGGATAGAGGGTTCGTACGTCCACGCCTTCAAGACCGTTCCGGGGTTCGCACTCGGCAGCGACTTCAACCAGCATTCGCAAGTCCGCGGCCTAATCGAGGCCGGGATCATCTTTTAGGAAAGGAGACGGTCGATGATCGACCTCACCTGGCTTTCATTCGTGCTCGGCTTGACCATCCTTGGACTGATCTACGTGCGGATCCTCGGCACCGGAAACGGGGAGCGGCAGCCATGAGCCTGCAGCTCGTCCTCGGCGCGCTGACCGCGCTGTTCCTGCTCGTCTACCTCGTCGTCGTCCTCGCACGGCCGGAGAAATTCTGATGGCCAACACGACCATGCACGGCTGGGCCCTGATCGGGCTTTTCATCCTGCTGACCTTCGCGATGGCGAAGCCCGTCGGCGCGTGGCTGTTCGCACTGTACGAAGGGCGGGCGCCCAAATATCTCGCCTTCCTGTCGCCGGTCGAGCGCGGCCTCTACCGGGCCGCCGGCGTCGATCCGGCCAAGGAACAGGGCTGGCGTCTTATTGCGTGCATATGCTTCTGTTCAGCGCGGCAGGCATCTTCCTGACCTATGCAATCGAGCGCCTGCAATTCTATCTTCCGTTGAACCCGCAGGGCTTTTCAGGTGTCCCGGCACCGGTCGCGTTCAACACAGCGGTCAGCTTCATCACCAACACGAACTGGCAAAGCTATGCGGGTGAATCGACCATGTCGAACTTCACCCAGATGGCGGGCCTGGCGGTGCATAACTTCCTGTCCGCCGCCACCGGCATCGCGATCGCCTTCGCCCTCATCCGCGGTTTCGCCAGGCGCGAGACGAACGGGATCGGCAATTTTTGGGCCGACCTCACCAGGATCACGCTCTACATCCTGTTGCCGATCAGCCTGGTCTACGCTCTTATCCTCGTCGGCCTCGGCATTCCCCAGACACTCGCCGGATCAGTGACCGCGACGACGATGGAAGGTGCCAAGCAGGTCATCGCGCTTGGGCCGGTAGCGTCGCAGATCGCGATCAAAATGCTCGGCACCAATGGCGGCGGTTTCTTCAACGCCAATGCCGCGCACCCGTTCGAGAACCCCAACGACATCTCGAACTTCATCCAGATGCTGTCGATTTTCGCGCTCGGTGCCGGGCTGACCTGGACGTTCGGCAGGGCTGTCGGAAACACCAAACAGGGTTGGGCGATCCTCGCGGCGATGATGATTTTGATGACCTCCGGAGTGACCACCGCCTACATCGCCGAGAGCGCCGGCAACCCGATCCACCACGCCATCGGCGTCGACGCTTCCGCGGGCAACATGGAAGGCAAGGAGGTGCGGTTCGGTACCGCCGCATCGGCGCTGTTCGCGACCGTGACAACGGACGCGTCCTGCGGCGCGGTCAATTCGATGCACGACAGCTTCACGCCGATTGGCGGCTTGGTACCGCTGTTCAACATCCAGCTCGGCGAGATCATCATCGGCGGCGTCGGCTCGGGGCTCTACGGCTTCCTCCTGTTCGCGATCCTGTCGATCTTCGTCGCCGGCTTGATGGTCGGGCGCACGCCGGAATATGTCGGCAAGAAGATCGAGAGCCGCGAGGTGAAGTTGGCGGTGCTCGCGATCGCGGTCCTGCCGCTGATGATCCTGGGCTTCACCGCGCTTGCATCGGTGTTGCCCGACGGCCTTGCGGGTCCGCTGAACAAGGGGCCGCACGGCTATAGCGAGATTCTCTATGCCTTCTCGTCCGCGACGGGGAACAACGGTTCCGCCTTCGCCGGACTTACCGCCAGCAACAACTTCTATTCGCTGACGCTGGGGATCGCGATGTTCGTCGGGCGCTTCTTCATGATCATCCCGGCGCTCGCGATTGCCGGTTCGCTAGCCGCGAAGAAGATCCATCCGGAAGGACCCGGCTCCTTCCCGACGACCGGCGGCCTGTGGGTCGGACTGCTCGTCGGCCTGATCCTGATCATCGGCGGCCTCACTTTCCTGCCGAGCCTCGCGCTTGGTCCGGCGGCGGACCAGCTCGCGATGATTCACGGCCAGCTTTTCTAAGGACGCGAACAAATGTCTCGTCACGAACGCCAACAGCTTTCGATCTTCAGCGCCGAGCTCATCGGACCTGCGATCGGCGATTCATTCAAGAAGCTCGATCCCCGAGTGCTGATCCGCAACCCGGTGATGTTCACCACCGGCGTCGTTGCACTATTGCTGACGGTGCTGATGGTCGCCGGCGCCTGGACGGCGCCCCTCGGCTTTCAGCTTCAGCTGGTCTTCTGGCTGTGGCTCACCGTGCTGTTCGGCAATTTCGCCGAGGCGCTGGCCGAGGGTCGCGGCAAGGCCCAGGCGGCATCGCTTCGCGACACCAAGTCGCAGCTGACCGCCAAGCGGATAAAAGGCAGCAAGACCGAAACAATCGCGGCCGCTCAACTCCGAGCAGGCGACATCGTGCTGGTCGAGACCAACGACCTCATCCCCGCCGACGGCGAAGTGATCGAGGGTGTCGCCTCGGTGAACGAGGCAGCGATCACCGGCGAGTCCGCGCCCGTCATTCGCGAGGGCGGCGGCGACCGCTCGGCAGTGACCGCGGGCACGCGAGTCATCTCCGACTGGATCAAGGTCCGCGTGACGCAGGAGCCAGGCCAGGGCTTCCTCGACCGGATGATCGCGCTCGTCGAAGGCGCGGAGCGGCAGAAGACGCCGAACGAGATCGCGCTGACCATCCTGCTGGTCGGGCTGACGATCATCTTCCTCATCGCCGTCGCGACCATCCCGGGCTTCGCCAAATATGCCGGCGGCGAGATTCCGGTGCCGCTGCTCGCGGCGCTGCTCATCACGCTCATCCCGACGACGATTGCGGCGCTGCTCTCGGCGATCGGCATTGCCGGCATGGACCGGCTGGTGCGTTTCAACGTGCTCGCCAAGTCGGGCCGCGCGGTCGAGGCCGCGGGCGACATCGACGTGATGCTGCTCGACAAGACAGGCACCGTCACGATCGGCGACCGCCACGCGACCGAGTTCAGGCCGCTTTCGGGCGTCAGCGAGCAGGAGCTCGCCGAAGCGGCCTATCTCTCCAGCCTCGCCGACGAGACGCCAGAGGGCCGGTCGATCGTCGCGCTTGCGCGCGAGAAATATGGCGTTGCGGACACCGGCATGCCCGCAACGCGCCGAAGTCATTCGCTTTCTCGGCCCAGACCCGAATCTCGGGCCTCAAGACCGACGACATCCTGATCCAGAAAGGGGCGGTCGATTCCATTCTGAAAGCGACGGGAGATAATTCGGCCCGCCCCAATCTGGCCGAGCTCCAGTCGATTTCCGATGAGATCGCCCGCTCCGGGGGCACGCCGCTGGCAGTCGCTCGCAACGGGCAACTCCTCGGCGTGCTCCAACTCAAGGACATCTTGAAGGCTGGCATGCGCGAGCGCTTCGCCCAGCTTCGCCGGATGGGAATCCGCACGGTGATGATCACCGGCGACAATCCGCTGACCGCGGCGTCGATCGCGGCCGAGGCGGGCATCGACGATTTCCTCGCCGAGGCAACTCCCGAGGACAAGCTCGCGCTGATCCGGCGCGAGCAGACGGGCGGGCGGCTGATCGCCATGTGCGGCGACGGCACCAACGACGCGCCGGCGCTTGCCCAGGCCGACGTCGGCCTGACGATGAACACCGGCACGCAGGCCGCGCGCGAGGCGGGCAACATGGTCGACCTCGACAGCGACCCGACCAAGCTCATCGAGGTGGTGGGCCTCGGCAAGCAATTGCTGATGACCCGCGGCGCGCTGACGACCTTCTCGGTCGCGAACGACGTCGCCAAATATTTCGCGATCATCCCGGCGATCTTCGTCGTGCTCTATCCGGAGCTCGGCGGTGCTCAACGTCATGCACCTGCACAGCTCGACCGAGCGCGATCCTGTCGGCGATCATCTTCAACGCGCTGATCATCCCGGCGCTGGTCCCGCTCGCGCTCAAGGGCGTGAAATACCGGCCTGCGCCCGCCGGCGAGATCCTGCGCCGCAACCTCGCCATCTACGGCGTCGGCGGGATCATCGCTCCGTTCATCGGGATCAAGCTCATCGACCTGCTCGTCACCGGCCTCAACCTCGCCTGAAGGACAATAGTCATGGGCACCGACATCAAGACCGCAATCCGCCCCGCGATCGTCATCCTTCTGCTGTTCACGGTCATCACCGGCCTCATCTATCCGCTGGCGATCACCGGGATCGCGCAGGTCGATCTTCCCGCATCAGGCGAACGGCAGCCTGGTCCGCGACGGCAACCGCATCGTCGGCTCCGAGCTGATCGGCCAGAATTTCGCCAGGCCGGAATATTTCCATCCGCGCCCGTCGGCGGCCGGCAAGGGCTACGACGCGTCGGCCTCGTCGGGCTCAAACCTCGGCCCGACCTCGAAGCAGCTCGCCGACAACATCAAGAGCGGCGTCGACCAGGCTCGTGCGGACGGCGTGACGGGCACCAGTTCCGGCCGACATGGTGACGGCGTCCGGCTCCGGTCTCGATCCCGGACATCTCGCCGGCAAACGCCTTCGCCCAGGTGCCGCGCGTCGCCAAGGCTCGCGGCATTGCCTGAAGACGCAAGTCCGAGCGCTAGTCGAGCGTTCGATCGACCGGCCCGACGCTCGGCTTCATGGGCGAAGCGCACGTCAACGTCCTGGCGCTCAATCGACAACTGGATGGCTTGAGCGCAAAATCGGCGAAGTGAACGCCGATCCCGACCGACCTTCGCCTGAGGCCCTCCTTCGCGAAGCCGCGCAGGAGGGCCGCGGCCGTCTGAAGATCTTCCTCGGCGCGGCTCCCGGCGTCGGCAAGACCTACGAGATGCTGACCGAAGGCGCGGCGCGGAAGAAGGCCGGCGTCGACGTCGTGATCGGCGTGGTCGAAACCCATGGCCGCGCCGAGACCCAGGCGTTGGTCGAGGGCATGTCGATCATGCCCCGCAAGCAGGTCGATTATCAGGGACGCACGCTTGTCCGAGATGGACATCGACGCGATCCTCGAGCGCAGGCCGCAGCTCGCGCTGGTCGACGAGCTCGCCCACACCAACGCGCCCGGCTGTCGGCACGCGAAGCGCTGGCAGGACGTCGAGGAGCTGCTCGCGGCCGGGATCGACGTCTTCTCGACGCGTCAACGTCCAGCACATCGAGAGCCTCAACGACGTCGTCGCCTCCTTCACCAAGGTTCGCGTCCGCGAAACCGTGCCCGACCGGATCGTCGAGGAAGCCGAGCTGGAGGTCGTCGACATCCCTCCCGACGAGCTGATCGAGCGGCTGAAGGAAGGGAAAGTCTACGTCCCCGAGGAGGCGACGCGGGCGCTCGGGCATTTCTTCTCGAAGTCGAACCTGTCGGCGCTCCGTGAACTCGCGCTCCGCCGCGCCGCGCAAGCCGTCGACACGCAGATGCTCGACTATATCCGGGCGCATGCGCTGGCGGGCAATTGGGCCGCCGGCGAGCGGATCGTCGTCGCCGTCAGCGAGCTACCGGGCTCCAAGACGCTGATCCGCGCCGCCAAGCGCCTTGCCGACGCGCAGGGCGCGCCCTGGACCGCAGTTTACATCGAAACGCCGCGCTCGCTCAGCTTTACGCCAGAGCAGCGACAGCAGGTCGCAGAAAACATGCAGCTGGCAGCGCAGCTCGGCGCCAATGTCGCGAGCGTCGCGGGACCCAACGTTGTCGAGCCGCTGAAGGCGTTTCTCGACGACGTGCGTGCAACGCAGCTCGTCGTCGGCAAATCTGCCCGCTCAAAGTGGTTCGAGCTTCGGCACGGCTCAGTGGTCGACCACCTCGTTCGAGAAACGCCTGGCGTGGCGGTCCATGTCCTTCCGCACGAGGCAGTTGGCGAACGAACCGCAGGGCTGCGAGGCAGCGGGTACCGAGCCGGCGGCCGCTGGGGCTCGCCAACTGGCTATCTCGTCTCCGCGCTGCTCGTCGCGGGCTTCACGGCGCATCGCCGTCGCCGTCCACGCCTTCGGCGGGCCTGGCCAATGTCGCGCTCGTCTACCTCATTCCGGTGCTCGCCTCGGCGAGCCTCTACGGGATGCGAACGGGCGTCTTCACGGGCATCGTTTCAGCGCTCGCTTACAATTTCTTCTTCCTGCCGCCGATCTACACGTTCACGATCCAGGATCCCGAGAACGTACTCACGGTCGCGGTGTTCATCGTCGTGGCGATCGTGACCAGCCAGCTGGCGTCTCGCGTGAGAGTTCAGGCCAATCTCGCCGAGCGAAGCTCCGGCCAGAACGCGGCGCTCGCCAGCTTCGCACGGATGCTCGCGGGCCTAAGCTCGCGCGCAGGAGCTTGGACAGACGCTCTGCGGCGAAGTCGCGGGACAGTTCGACGTCGATGCAGTGCTGATGCTTCCCAACGAAGACGGAAAGTTGGAGCTGACTTCCGCTGTCCCGCCGGAGAGTGTCCTCGGACCGATCGACACTGCGGCGGCCGAATGGGGCTTCGAGCACAAGGAGGCGACGGGCCGAGGCTCGAACACGCTCGCCGCTTCGGAATGGCTGTTCCAGCCGTTGCTTGCGGGCGGCGATGCGCTCGGGGTCCTCGGCGTTGCAAAGAAGGATGGCAGCGAGCCGGTGCGGCCGGATCGACTGCCATTCCTGATGAGCTTCATCGATCAGGCGGCGCTTGCGCTCGAACGGGTGACGCTGACCGAGGAGATGAGCACCGTCGCCCAACTTCGCGAGCGCGACCGTTTGCGCGGCGCGCTTCTCTCGTCCGTCAGCCATGACCTTCGCACTCCGCTCACGGCGATCATCGCCGCAACCCATGAGCTCAAGAAAGCGAAGGAAGGCGCCGATCCTGAGCTGCTGGCCGACATCGAAAACCAGAGCGAGCGGCTCAACCGCTTCGTCAGCAACATGCTCGACATGGTGCGCGTCGAGGCTGGCGGACTCCAGCTCAACCTGCAGCCCGTCGATTTGGCCGAAGCAGTAGCGGGGGCTGCGGACCAGCTGAAGCGCGAACTCAAGGGACATCCAATCCGGCTCGATGTCCCACCGGACCTGCCGCTTGTTCGAGTGGACCCGCAGCTGTTCCATCAGTGCCTCGTGAATCTGCTGGAGAATGCAGCCAAATATTCGGGCGGAAAGGCGCCCATCTCCGTCGTCGCCCAGCGGGGACGCGACGGGATCAGCCTCTCCGTAATCGACGAGGGCCCGGGTCTCCCGCCCGGCGAGGAAGGCCGCGTCTTCGAGACCTTCGTTCGAGTTGAAGGGTCCGACCGCAAAGGAGGCACCGGGCTGGGACTGGCGATCGTCAAGGGCTTCGTCGAGGCAATGGGGCTGCAGGTCAGCGCCCGCAACAATGCAGACGGGCCCGGCGCCTGCTTCACGATCCGCTTTCCGGAAAAGACTTTGGTCCGCGAAGCGGCGGTGGCTGAATGAAAGGTCCCAAGGTCGTCGTCGTCGATGACGAAGCGGCGATCCGGCGGCTGCTTAAAGCCGCGCTAGAGCGGGCCGGCTATTACGTGGTCGAGGCGAGCACCGCTCGCGAAGCACAAAATGCGATGGACATCGACCGGCCAGAAGCAGTGCTGCTCGACTTGGGGCTTCCCGACCGCGAAGGCCTGGAACTAGTGCCGCTGATCGCGAAATCGGGCGCGGCGTTGCTGGTCATTTCAGCCCGCGAAGCGACGGCGGAGAAAATAGCTGCGCTCGATCTCGGTGCGGACGACTATGTGACCAAGCCATTCGACACCGACGAGGTGCTTGCTCGCCTTCGCCGGGCTCTACGCCAGCGCGTGAGCGGCGAGAGGAAGTCCCGTTCTAAACCTGGACGGCTTGGAAATCGACCTGCTTGGCCGCCGAGTGAAGCGGGACGGCCAAGACATTCACCTGTCACCGAAGGAATATGGAGTGCTTGCCGAGCTAGCAAAACATCCTGGTCGAGTGCTTACTCACGCCCAGCTCCTACGAGCAGTCTGGGGACCCGCGTACGAACATCACGTCGAGTATCTGAGGGTAACGGCGAGGGGATTGCGGACGAAGATTGAGCGGGACCCAGCTCAGCCTCAAATCATCAAAACCGAGCCGGCTGTAGGATACCGCCTGGCGGATCTGAGCGGCTAGTTCGCCAAATTGCAACCGCGACAACCGATCTTATGTGAAGCGGAGTCTTCGTCCTAATCTCATATCTGCCAGCCCCCGCCGAGCGCTCGGAAAAGGTCGATCTGCGAAGTCGCAATTTGCGCATCCGCTTCGGCGAGCGCCGCTTCGGCTTCGGCGGCCGTACGTTCTGCCTCGACTAGCTCGAGCGAGCTGATATCGCCCTCGCGCTGGCGTGCGCGGGTGATCCGGGCCGCGGCTTCTGCCTGGTCACGGGAAGCACGCAGCAAGTCGCGCCGCTGTAGATTCTCCTGATATCGAGATAAGGCCGTCTCGGTTTCTTCGAGCGCCTGTAAGATCGTGGCGTCGAAACTCGCCAGGCTCACGAAGGAACTGACCCAAAGCTACCTCGACCTTCTCCAGTTTATACAGCATCTGAAGAAATACGACGCGATCGCCTTTCACGACGGCAAGCCCTACGTGCCGGATTGGGTCGTCGAAGCTGCGGCGAAGCGTATGCCGACAGCGGTTTTGCTCAGCGTCGGCGCCTGCCCGAAGGTGATCGAGATGGATGAACAGGGGCGGTCGACGAGCCCGTCGGAAAATCACGCCGCCGCTTGCCAGCGGCTCCGCTTGAGGGCAGCATTCGGTGCGGGGGTGCCATGGCCAGTGTTTTCCTGAGCTATGACCATGAGGATGCGCCTCGGGCAGCGCCCATTGCGGCAGCACTCGAAGCGCATGGCCATTCCGTCTGGTGGGACCGGCAGATCCGCGGCGGCGCGGAATATAACAGCGAGATAGAAAGCGCGGTGGAGAATGCCGACGCGGTGATCGTGCTCTGGTCCGCGGCTTCGGTTCGCTCCGCCTGGGTGCGGGACGAGGCGGGCGAAGGCCGCGACCGCGGAAGGCTGGTCCCCGTCCTCATTGAGCAAGTGAAGCCGCCGATGGGCTTCCGCCAGTACCAGACGCTTGACTTCTCAGGCTGGGCCGGCGGCAAGCGCATTCCCAGGCTCCCCGAGCTGCTCCAGTCAATCGACCGCGTGGCGAGCGGGCGCGCGGGAGCCGCCGCCCCTGCGCGAAAGGCCCCCAGCGTTGACCACCGCGCTCCAGAGCCCAGGTCGGCGAGCGCCGACCTCGCGGCGCCGACCACGTCCCGCCGCGCCCTTCTCGCCGCTGCGGCTGCCGGCCTTGTGGCAATCGGGAGCGGAGCGCTCTGGTGGTCTACCCGCAGTCGCGGGGACCCGCGTTTCGCGGCTCTGATGGATCAGGCGAACGACGCAATCCGCCTCGACAAGTTCGACGGCCATACGGTCAAGCTGGTCGAGCGGGCCGTCGCCATCGCGCCGAACAACGCTAGCGCCATTGGGATGCTGGCAGCGCTAAGGAGCATAGCCGCGCAGGGTGCCGATCCGCAGGACGTGCCCGCAATAGTCGAGCAGTCCGAAAAGGAGGCGCGGCGCGCGCTCTCGATCAACCCGAAGGAGCCCTACGCCCTCCTCGCTATGTTCGAACTCGAGGGTTCGACACTGGACTGGATCACCCGCGACCAGCGCCTCCGCCAGATCATCGCCATCGATTCCTCGAACATCGGCGCGATCGCCGAGCTCGTCCTTCTGCTGCAGGCTGCTGGGATGAGCCGCGAGTTCCTGGGACTGGAATGAACGCGCTCTAGGACTCGCGCCGCTCAACCCCAACTTCCTCAGCAAACGCGCGCTGAAACTCTGGATCCTCGGTCAACTCCCGCAAGCGGATAAGGTCATCGACCAGGTTCGCGCACTCTATCCGAAGGAGCCGTGGCCCTGGTGGGTCCGCTTTTACCTTTACGCGATGACTGGCCGCGGTGCCGCTGCCTCGGCGATGCTCGAGGCCAATCCGACCATGTATGGACAGCTCGAACTCGCCCGTATGTGGCGCGCCGCGCTTCCGGCCGTCGACCAGCCCACGCCTACGAATCTGGCTAGGGCGCGCGATGCATGCATCGCCGGTGCGAAGCTGTCAGGAGACCTCGCCAGTCAGGGCGTGCAGATCCTTTCCGCGCTGGGCCAGGCGGACCCGGCATTCGAGATCGCGGAGGGCTATCTCCTTTCGCGCGGTCCCTTGGTCCAGCATGGCCAAGCCGGCACCAACCAACCGAACGCGACGGCAGGGTGGCGTATCAGCACGCAGTGGATGTTCACCCCCGCCGCCACGGCGATGCGCGCCGACCCGCGCTTCCTCCCGCTATGCCAGGGAGTGGGTCTCACCGACTACTGGCGCAGCCGCAGAGTGAAGCCCGACTATATGAAAAAGTCGGTGATAGCAGTCGAAACACTGCCGGACGGCACCGACCGTGCAGTTGTGCAGAGCACGTGATGCCCATGCGCCAGGCGTCATCGGCGCGACTGCGCGTCCGCCCGCTTCAGCTATGTGCCTGATGAGTCTTGGTCCACGTTTGCGATTTGCAGATCATCAGGACGCACCCTGACACCTTGAGATGTGCAGCGCCTTCAGGTTTGAGCTTCGCAGATGCGTGCATGTTCTGGTCTGGAACGAAGATCTTGCCTTTCCAGACGTGCGCCGACGAGTGCGTCATTCCAGTCAGCAAATGTGTACCGACAAGATGTTTCGTGCCCTTGCTCGCATCCTTCTTCGCCTTCTCGGACGCCCAGACCACGGTACCGCACAGCACGTGCCCACATGGTGCAATGTCTATGATCACGCTCTTCGACGGGTTGATCCACTTCCCCCTGACTGCCGCCTGACCTGCTGTAGAACACCAGATTATCGTACAAAACATTGTCAGTCGCAGTGCTGCTCGTCCGTGCATATCTGGCCCCAGTTCTGAACGTTTAGGTGCGCGGTCCAAACGTATTTGTTTTCCCGCAACGAACTCGTTTCGATGCAGGTCGAGCAGAGCTGAAGCTATCGGCAGATTCCCCGATGCTCATTCGATGCTAGGCGACGTGAAAGGGCTACCTAAGCGTATCCAACGTGCATTGGAGCCGTCTGCGCTTAATGGCGATCGACGCGGCTCGGAAAAGGCGTAGTTGTCCAAAGAGCCACCACGACGTTCCAGCCACGCGAGAATGCTCGACCGAGCGGGCTCGAGCAGCTCGAACTGCACCGGCCGTTTCGTCTTCTGCTGGATGACCATCGCGCGATTTCGAACGCGACCACCTGATACCAGATCGCCGATGCGGACCTTTACCAGATCACACCCTCGAAGCTTGCTGTCGATCGCGAGATCGAACAGTGCTCGATCTCGCAGCCGATGCTCCCGATCGAGCATGAAGCGGATCTCCCAAATCTCCTTTGGTTTAAGCGGCCGCTTGGCACCAAGCTTCTTTCCCGGCGTTCCACGCCGGTCCTTGCTCAACAGGGTCGTATGACGAGTGTCCCATCGTCGTTCTCCGTTGGCCGGAATTGGCCTTCGGAAAAACGATCCGCTCTGACGCCCTTTGGCCGTTAGCAGACTGGCCATTTTTGGGCGCCGTCCTATGATCACCGACATGGGCAGATGGAGCTGCTCAATATTGTCGATCGATGACGATGACCCTCTCCGCTCAAGATCTCGCTTACTCTGACTTAATCAGGTCAGGGCTTCACGAACCGATAGGCGAAGCGATCGGTCTCGCCCTTGATCGAGGGATCGAACACCTTGATTGAGTGCGGGTCGTCCTTGTTCGCGAGCATGGTGCTTTGGGCGTCCAGCACGAAGCCGGCCGCCTCCACCTCCTCGCGGACTGACGCAGGGTCGATCCGATGCAGCGACTGGGCGTCGCTCGTACCCGCCCCTGCGGCGGCGGCGTGGTCGACGATGACGTAGGACCCACCGGGCTTCAGCCGCTCGTAGACGGCTCGATTGAAGTCGGCCGCCGTCGCGCCCTTGGCCTGCATGAGAGCGGTGTGGAGATCGTGGTAGAACAGGTGCAGCCACAGGACATCCGCCGGCTGGGTGACCGCCGGCATCGCGACGAGGTCCGCCGAGACGGCTTCGACATTCTCCCGGCCCGGCTCCTTCGCAAGCGTCCGCATGAGGCCGACCGGATCGTTCTTGAAGTGGGCGACTTCGGCCGGCACGAAGCTGTAGACCCGTCCTTCCGGGCCCACGATGTCGGAGAAGAGGCGGGTCCAGTCGCCGTCGCCCGGGTAAACGTCGATGACGGTCGAGCCCGCCTCGACCCGTGCGAACCGGATCAACTCGGATTGCTTGGATTGGTCGTACATCGGAATCTCCTTCCGTTTGAGCAGTGCGCATGAGACCTTGCCCAGCCGGTGCGCCGCGCGCCGATTTCAAATAGCCGAGAAACCGCCGTCGACAGACAGTTCGACCCCGTTCACGAAGCTTGATTCGTCCGAAGCAAGAAACACCGCAGCCGCCGCGATCTCCTCCGGACGACCCATCGTTCCGCGCGGGATCAGCGACTCGAACATTTGCTTCGCCTCTGCTGTGAGCACCTGGTCCTGCATCGGCGTGGCGATCGGTCCCGGGTGCAGCACGTTCACCCGGATATTCCTGCTCTTCAGCTCATTGAGCCAACCGCGTGCGAAGGCGTGCAATGTCGCCTTGCTCGCCGCATACACGCTGTAACCGGGGAACCCCTTCAGCGAGGCGACCGACCCGGTCATGAAGATGGATCCGCCATCGCTGAGCAGCGGCAACGCTTTCTGCACGGTAAACAGCGTACCGCGCGCATTCAGGCCGAAGGTCGCATCGAAGTGCTCCTCGGTGATCTCGCCCAGTGGAACGGCCTCGCCGGTACCGGCGCTCGCATACAGGACATCAATCCTGCCCTTTTCCCTCTTGACCGTTTCGAACAGGCGGTCGAGGTCGTCGAGGTTGGCTGCGTCACCGCGAACGCCGGTCACGTTCCGGCCGATCTGATCGACGGCCTGATCAAGCGTTTCCTGCCGGCGGCCGGTGATGAAGACGTACGCGCCTTCTTCGACGAACCGTTTGGCGCTCTCGAGCGCCATGCCGCTCGATCCGCCCGTGATGACTGCAACTTTACCGTCAAGCTTTCCCATGATTTTCTCCTTTCAGGCGCCGCGTTTGGTCGTCGCGAGCCTCTGAGAGCTGAACATGGGTCTGCGAAAGTCGCACGGTGAGTGCCAAACTGCGCACATCGGTGGTGCATAATTCAACCGCTTCATGGCGCGAGCCGTTGTGGAATGTGATACGGCAGCTTTTTCGGGGACGTGCCGAGAGGTGCGGAATTGCACCGTGATCGACTGGGATGACGTTCGCTACTTTCTTGCCGTCGCGCGCGGAGGCTCAGTGCGCGCCGCCGCTGAGCGGCTCGAGGTCAACCATTCCACCGTGCTTCGACGCATTGCCCAGCTTGAGGAGCGCCTGGGCGCGCAGATGTTCGAGAAGCTGCCGTCGGGGTACCAGCTGACGGCCGCGGGCGAGGAAGTGCTCGAGTTCGCGGAGCAGATGGAAGCGTCGTCGCACCAGCTGGAGACGCGCGTCTTCGGGCGCGACCAGAGCGTGCGCGGCCTGTTGCGGGTCACGATGGCGCCGACCATCGCGACCCATTTGCTCATGCCCGACTTCGCCGAATTCGCGCGTCTGCATCCGGACATCGAGATGGAGATCCTGTCGTCCGGCGAGCTGGCGAATCTGACCAACCGCGAGGCCGACGTCGCGATCCGCGTCGTCTACGACCGCAAGACCCTACCGCTCAATCTGCACGGCCTGAAAGGACCTGAGCTGTTTGGAGGCGTCTACATTTCTCGCAGTCGACTGGCCGCATGGCGTGCGGGCAGCACCGGAACCCATCCGGTGGATCGTTATCAGCGAGTTATGGAGTTCCGGATTGGGCAAGCGAAGGTGAGATTCGCACTGCGGGCGTTCCATTCCGGACCACTGACGGTGAGGCGCAGATCGCAGCAGTGCGGCAAGGGCTGGGATCACAAATCTCCCTTGCTTCGTCGGGGATGCCGACGATCTGCTGGTGAGGGTGCCGGGGACCGACTTGCACATGCATGGAACACTCTGGCTTCTCACACAGGGCGAGACGCGCAAGACGAAGCGCGTGCGGCTGTTCACGGAGTTCGTATCGCAAAGGCTCGCTGCCTATGCTCCGCTTCTCGCTGGGCTCTCCGCCTCGCTCAGTGGAGAGAATTAGGCAACGACTGGCCGAATGCGGACCGTCCGGTTCCGGGCGCTCATTCGGTAAAGCGGCCTCTACGCGCTTTCCCAGGGGTTGATTACTTGCAGGCCCACTGCCGCAAATGGAGACGCGTCACGCGATGCCACCGAGAAGCCTCGCGATGCGGCGATAGCTGCGATGTAACCATCCGGCGTCGGAAAGCCTCGCCCGCCATTCCTCGCAGTTACCGCAAGCTCTGCATATTGACGCGTTGCTTCGGCAGGTCTTAGCTCGGCCGGCCAGCCAGTCGCCTGAAGGCTACAATCGGCATTGACACGATCAGGCCGAGGAGCGCGGCGATGACAGGCCCAAGCAACAGGTGGAAGAAGGTCGCCCCGAAGAGGTCTTCAATGAGGAATGTTCGATAATCGCTCATTCCGCTCCTGAGGAAGTCCTCGGGGTCTCCTTCCGCAATCAGGACGGCAGCCTGCGCGCTCGTCCCCTCGTAGGCGTAGAATGTCGATAAGAGCATTAGACACCAGATCAGCGAACTGATGACGGCCGCAAGGGCCGCAACACGGACAGCATCGCCGATCGTCAGTCCGCGCCATGCCGCCCACGCCGCGACCAGGGCGTAGATCAGGAAGACAGTTCCAAACTCCGCATAGCCCCAAACCACGTTATTCGGAGGTAGATAGGAATACTCGAGCAATATCTCGGCTGCGAACACCGCGCCTGCCGCAAGCCCAGCGATCGACGACGCTCGCAAGTCCGCCGATCGCCTCAGACTTTTGAGCGTCAGGCCAAGCGCCCCATAGCCGATAAGGATGGCTGCCGCGGCGGCAACACTGAGCAAGCTGGCGTGAAGATGTTCAGCAAATCCATAGGCAACCAGCGCCAGTCCCGCGCCTGCGCCGAGAGCGATGGCCGCAGCTACCCGATTTGCCCCGAACATTGCCATGCGCCAAGTGTCATGGACCGGCTAATGTCTGCAATGGGTGGTGGTCTCAGGAGGTCGTTGCAACACTTTACCCTAATGAGTGGTGAGGTGATGCGATGGCGAAGAGACGACGACGGATGTTCAGTGCGGCGGAGAGCGCCGAGGTTTGGGACCGATGGCAGCGGGGTGAAGGACTGAACCTCATCGGCCGGGTGTTCGACCGGTCGTCGGGAGCGATCTTCCAGCATCTGAAGCCGCACGGCGGCATCCGGCCGGCGCCGCGGCGACGATCGCGACGGGTGCTGAGCTTCGATGAGCGCGAGGAGATCTCGAGGGGGGTTGCGACCGGGGTATCGCTGCGGTCGATCGCGCGCAGCCTCGGACGAGCTCCATCGACGGTGAGCCGCGAGCTTAAGCGCAACGGCGGCCAGCGCCGGTATCGCGCCGCAGCCGCGGACAGGCAGGCGTGGGATCGAGCCTTGCGACCCAAGGCATGCAAGCTCGCGATGCATGAAGAGTTGCGGCAGCTGGTCGCTGCCAGGCTGTCAGGATAATTGGTCGCCCCAGCAGATTGCGGGGTGGCTGAGGCACACCTATCCCGATGACGAGGCTTACCAGGTGTCGCACGAGACGATCTATCGCAGCCTGTTCGTCCAGGCCCGCGGCGTCCTCAAGAAGGAGCTGCAGGCGCACCTGCGTTCAGGCCGGGCGATCCGCCGCTCGCGGCACGCGAGCAGCAAGAGCGACCAGCGCGGCAGGCTTACCGACATGGTCTCGATCCGCGAGCGGCCGGCGTCGGTCGAGGATCGCGCAGTGCCCGGCCACTGGGAAGGCGATCTCTTGTGCGGCTCGGCGAACAGCTACATCGTGACGCTGGTCGAGCGGCACACGCGTTACGTGATGCTGGCGAAGGTCGCCAACCGCGACAGCCGGTCGGTGATCAGTGCGCTGATCGAGCAGGCAAAGCGGCTTCCGGAGGAGCTCTAGAAGTCGCTGACTTGGGACCGCGGCAAGGAGATGGCCGAGCACAAGCGGTTCACGCTGGCGACCGACGTTGCGGTCTACTTCTGCGATCCGCAAAGCCCGTGGCAGCGCGGCTCGAACGAGAACACCAACGGGTTGCTGCGGCAGTACTTCCCCAAGGGCACGAACCTCAGCGTGCACTCGCAGGAGCGCTTGGACGAGATCGCGCGGCAGCTTAATGGACGACCGCGCAAGACGCTTGGCTTCGAAACACCAGCCGAGCGATTTGAAGCGTGTGTTGCGATGACCGACTGAAACGG
>CAVTYB010000002.1:0-377342 GCA_963738825.1 uncultured Alphaproteobacteria bacterium
GCGCCACTGATCTGCGGAACGCTTGGCGAGACGTTCGGCTGGCATTGGGGCTTCGGCGCGGCGGGCGTCGGCATGCTCACCGGCCTTGTCATCTACCTCGCGGGCGAGCGCTACCTTCCCGCGTCGCGGACCAAAGCCACGATCGTTCCGAAGCAGGCGCTCGAACAGCGCTCCGCAACCGGCCGCGACACCTTCTTTCTGCTCCTTTCCGTGGGCATCGCAGTCACCGTCTTCCGCGGCGCCTATGAGCAGGTCGGCAACACCGTCGCGCTGTGGATCGAGGGCGTGAACCGTCATGTCGGCAGCACCGAGATCCCGATGACCTGGTTCCAGTCGCTCAACCCGCTGCTCGTCATCGTCCTTACTCCCATTCTGCTCGTCCGCTGGCGACGCAAGGCCGAGGCCGGGCGCGAGCATTCCCCGCTGCAGAAGATGGCCACCGGAGCACTGATCGGGGCAGGGGCATACGCGCTCCTCGCGCTCGCATCGGCGACAAGTCCAAGCAGCGCGAGCTGGTGGTGGGTCGTCGCCTATTTCTTCGTCCTGACGCTCGGCGAGCTCTACATCCTTCCAACCGGACTGGGGCTGTTCGCGCGGCTTGCGCCGCCGAAGCTCGGAGCGACCACCGTTGCCGCCTGGTATCTCGCGATCTTCACCGGCAGCATGACCGCCGGCGTCATCGGCTCCTGGTACAGCAGCCTCAACCACCCCGTCTTCTTTTTGATCCTCGCGGGCGTCGCCTGTGTCGCATCGGCCATGCTGCTGATGCTCGACCGCCGCGCACGAGCCGTCGAGGAAGCGCGCATCGCCGAGCGCTCGGCGCTCGCCGCCGTTCCGGAAGGGCTGGCCGCCAATGTCTGAAGCGCAGCGCAACCAGATGAAATTTGCATTCACCGAGGAGCCGATCAGGCGCGGCACTTCGGAAGAACAAGCACGCCTGGATTTGAGAGGAAATTTTCACCGCGCCGTCGACGTCGCGAGCGACGTCCCGGCGTGTGAGATTGCTCGGAGGGGAAAATGATCAACAGGATGAATCTCACGGCGCGCGGGGCGTTCTTGTCCTCGGCCGCATTGTTCGCGTTCGCAGCGGCTTCGCCAGCCTTGGCGCAGGCCCAACAACCCCCGCCGGAGCAGAAACAGAGCGCGACCGATGCGGATCAGCAAACGATCATCATCACCGCTCAGAAGCGCGCAGAGCCAATTCTCAAGATTCCGCAATCGGTGACCGTCGTCGGCGGCGAGACTCTCGAGCGGCAGAACGCGCCGCAGCTTCGAGGATTACCTCAGCCAGGTTCCGGGACTTAGCCTCGAGCAGCCGACGCCAGGCGTCAGCCGCCTCGTCCTGCGCGGCGTGAACACCGGTGGCGTCAGCTCGACCGTCGCGGTCTATGTCGACGAAATCTCCGTTCGGTTCGAGCACCGGCCTCGTCAACGGCGCCATTCTCGCCGGCGATATCGACACGTTCGACATGTCGCGGATCGAGGTGCTTCGCGGGCCTCAGGGAACTCTTTACGGCGCAAGTTCGCTCGGCGGCGTTTTGAAATTCGTGACCAACGAGCCGAAGTTCGGCGCGTTCGATCTTCGCGCCCGCACTGGCGTCGAGTTCGTCGACGGCGGCGGTACCGGCTTCAACGTCAATGGCATGGTCAACGTGCCGCTGGGCGACGTCGCTGCGTTTCGCGGATCCTTGTTCTACCGCAAGGACGCGGGCTGGATCGATGCTCGGCCCGATTTCCTCTACTTCGGCCTTCCCACTCTTGCCGGCAAGAACATCAATCAATCCAAGATCTGGGGCGGCCGCGGCTCGTTGCTTATCAAGCCGACCGACAAGCTGAGCATTCGCCTCACGGCGATCACGCAGGACATCAAATCCGACGCGCCTAGCTATGTCGAGGTCGACCCGGACACGCTCAAGCCCATCGACGGCGAATTCAAGCAAACCCTCTTCACGCGAGAGCCGAACGAACTGAAGTATCGCGTCTACAACGGCACCGCTGAATATGATTTCGGATTCGCGACGCTTCTGTCCTCAACTAGCTTCGATAAGGAGGATCAGACCTTTTCGACCGACTTGACGTCGACGTTCGGGACAGAGTTCAACCTTATCTTCGGCCCGCTCAATCCGGGACCGCCGTTCCCATTTCCGAAAATCACCGACAAGATCTTGGGCGGGTTCGAGGATCAGCAAACCAATCTGAAGAAGTTCACGCAGGAATTCCGGCTCACCTCGCGATCCAATGATCGATTCGAATGGTTGCTAGGCGGCTATTACACGCATGAGGATGGGCTCATCCACCAGCTCCTGGGGGCAACCGACTTTGCAACTGGCGAGAGGTTCACCGATCCCGTTCTGGGTAACCTCGCGACTGCGATACTCAATTCCAGCTACAAGGAGATCGCTGGATTTGCCAACGCGACGTACCATTTCAGCGACCGGTTCGACGTTACCGCCGGTGGCCGCCTGAGCCATAACAAGCAGTCGGCAACCCAGTCGTCGGCTGGTAGTCCTATCTTTGTCGGCCCCGGCTCAACGTTGACAGACAATTCCAGTGAGTCGGTCTTCACTTACTCGGTTTCGCCGCGTTTTGAGATTGCGCCGACGACTGCGATCTATGCGAGGGTGGCGAAGGGTTACCGGCCGGGCGGCCCGAACGTGGTTCCCCCCACGGCGCCCCCAGGTGTTCCGCGCACCTTCGCGGCGGATACGCTTACCAGTTACGAACTGGGGCTGAAAACGGACGCCGGTCGACGGCTATCCTTCGATGCTTCCGCATATCATCTGGTCTGGAAGAACATTCAGCTCTTTACCCAAATCGACAACTTCGGCGTGAACATCAACGGGTCGGGGGCGGTCAGCAATGGCCTTGAGGCGTCGCTTTTGTGGCGCCCGCTGAAAGGCCTGCAATTCGGTGTTAACGGCGCTTACATCGACGCTCATCTGACCTCCGATACCCCGGTGCTCGTCGGTGGCCACAGCGGCGACAGGCTGCCATACGTTCCAAAGACCAGCTTCAGCCTTAATGCGGACTATGATTGGATGCTGTCTTCATCCATTCAAGCGTATCTGGGTGGCACGTTGGCCTATACCGGCTCGCAGCGTGACAACTTCGCTGCCAATACCCGCGTGGCAGGTTTTCCGCCCATCCCGCAGAAGCACATTCCCGATTACGCGACGGTCGACCTTCGCGGTGGCGTGACTTACGGGCGCTTCTCGCTCGAAGCCTATGTGAAGAACCTGACCAATGCGAAGGGCGTAAGCTCGCTCGCGACGCTTACGGATGCGCTGACTGGGGCTAATGCATTGCCTAACAATGCCATTTTCGCCTCGCTCAGCCGCCCGCGGACGATCGGGCTGACGCTGACCGCCGCTCTCGGTCACTAAGCGAAGCCAGCGCACGTGCTCGCACAGGAACAGGAGTTGGAAGGTGACCGGCTGTCGCTTGCGCTGCCGCAGCCCTATCTCCTGTTCCTGGGCGACACCTTAGAGCCGGGATATGCGAAGACCGCATTTGGCCTGCGGGACTGGGCAGCTGATAGATGCGTCGGTGAGTTCGCATTGCCGAGCGCAACCGTCTCAACCGGCCTTCCGAGACTGACACCTGAAGAGGCGCGCGCAGCAGGGCGCACGCGCGCTTGTGATCGGCGTCGCCAACTCCGGCGGCTTCATCGCCGATGCGTGGGTGCCGGCACTCGTCGAGGCGCTGGAAGCGGGGCTCGACATCGTCAGCGGGATGCATGCGCGCCTCGCTGACGTGCCGCGCCTTAGCGCAGTGGCCGATCGTCTCGGTCGCCGACTTATCGACGTACGCGTTCCTCCAGCGAACATTCCCATCGCGACCGGTCTCAAGCGCAGCGGAAAGCGCCTGCTGACGGTCGGAACCGATTGTGCGCTCGGCAAGAAATACACGGCGCTCAGCGTCGCTCGCGCGTTCAAGGCGAGGGGAGTCGACTCCGATTTCCGCGCAACCGGCCAGACTGGCATCATGATCGCGGGAGGCGGCATTCCAATGGATGCGGTGGTTGCCGACTTCGCCGCCGGCGCGGCGGAAATACTCAGCCCCTCGGCTCCTCCCGATCATTGGGATGTGATCGAAGGGCAGGGCTCGCTGCTCCACCCGGTCTTCGCCGGGGTGACCCTGTCGTTGCTTCACGGAAGCCAACCCGACGTGATCGTGGTCTGCCATGAACCGACCCGCACGCGCTTGCTCGGGGACGAGGCGTTCGCAGTGCCGAGTGTCGAGGAGATCATCGATCTCACCATCCGCCTCGGCTCGCGCACCAATCCCGCGATCCGGGTCGGCGGAATCAGCTTCAACACATCGACGCTTCGCGACGACCAGGCGCTCGAAATCATGGCGGCCGAAAGTGCCCGCCTCGGCTTACCGGTCGCCGATCCGATCCGCGGCGGTGAAGAGTTCGAAAGGCTCATTGACTCATGCCTCGCCTGATTGCGTTCGCCGCGCTCGCGCTCGCATGCGCCGCTCCGGTCGCTGCCGCCAGCACAACACCGGTACAGGCCGAGATCGCGCGCATCTCGACCCAGGTCGACGGCGTCGTTGGAGTCGCCGCGTGGCGGCTCGACGGCCGCGGCCCGCGCATTCTCGTCAATGCCGACCAGCAATATCCGATGGCGAGCACGTTCAAGGTGCCGATCGCCGCCACGGTGCTGTCCCAAGTAGACAGCGGCAGGCTGAAGCTCGACCAGCTCGTGCCGGTCGACCCGAACATGATGGTCGAATCCGAAGGCCTAGCCGCAACCTTCAGCCATCCCGGTCTCAGCGTCTCCGTCGAGAACCTGCTCGAGCTGATGCTGACCGTAAGCGACAACACCGCGACCGATACGCTCGAGAAACTGGTCGGCGGTCCCGCCGTCGTGACTCAATGGGTGCGCAGTCAGGGCATCACTGGCCTGCGCGTCGATCGCGACACGGCAGGGATGATCCGCGACTTCTACGGACTGCCGAGCGGTCCATCCTTTCCGGATTCGCTCGCAGCCGGACTGAAGGCGAACAAGGACCTCGAAGCGAAGGGTGACAAGCCAGATCCGAAATTCGACGCTGATCCGCGTGATACTGCAACTCCGATCGCGATGTCCCAGCTTCTCGAGCGAGTTTACGCCGGCAGGGCGCTCAGCCCGGCCAGCACCGCGCTGCTGCGCGAGATCCAGCAGCGCAACACTACCGGCAAGGCGCGAATCCGCGCCCGTCTTCCCGCCGGTACAGTGGTGGCCGAGAAGACCGGAACCATCGGCGGCTCCGTCAACAACGTCGGCGTGATCACGCTGCCGGGCGACACGGGCAAGCTGATCGTCGCGGTCTTCATCAAGCAGAGCAGCAAACCGGTCGAGGACCGCGAGCGCGTGATCGCCGACATCAGCCGCGCACTCTACGACTATTATCTCTTCGAGGCCGGCGAATGACCGACAAGCCGCCGAGCCGGTTCACGCGCTGGCTCCTTCCGGGACTAGGCGTGAAGGCGGTCGTGATCGGCGGCGGCTATGCCACCGGCCGCGAGCTCGCGGAGTTTTTCCTGTCGAACGGACCGTGGGGAGGGCTATTCGCGATCCTCTTCGCGACAGTTCTGTTCAGCATATTCTGCTCGCTGACATTCCTCGCCGCGCGAAGGTTCGGGGCCTATGACTACAGGAGCTTCTTCAAGCAGTTGCTCGGCCCAGCGTGGCCCCTGTTCGAGCTCGCCTATCTGATCTTCGTGATCCTCATCCTCGCAGTCTACGGAGCCGCTGCGGGAGCGATCGGCAATGCGGTGCTCGGCGCGCCGGTGTGGGCTGGCACGGTGCTGCTTGCGGTATGCATTGCGGCCGTGGTCGCGCTCGGCAACAAGGCGGTAGAGCGCCTCTTCCGCGACGTCTCTTATTATCTCTATGCGATCTACGCGCTCTTCATCGTCCTAGCTATCTGGAAGTTCGGCTCACTCGTCCCACAAGGCTTCGCGGCCAATCCGCAAAGCTCCGGCTGGGCGCTCTCTGGGGTGACCTACTTCGGCTACAACATCGTCGGCGCAGTCGTGATCCTGCCGGTACTTCGCCATCTCATGAGCGATCGGGATGCAGTGATCGCCGGAACGATCGCGGGGCCGCTGACGATGCTTCCAGCACTGCTGTTCTTCATCCCGATGGTCGCATTCTATCCTGAGGTTCAGAGCGCGACGCTGCCGTCTGACTTCATGCTTCAGCGCATCGGCATCCCCGCCTTCCACCTCTTGTTCCAGGCGATGATCTTCTCGGCCCTGCTCGAGAGCGGCACCAGCTCCGTTCACGCGATCAACGAGCGGATCGATCACGCCGTGCTGACCCATTACGGTCAGCAGCTGACGCACCCGCAGCGCCTTGCAATTGCAGCGTTGGTCTTGGTCCTCTGCATGTTCATCGCAAGCCGCTTCGGCCTCGTTGCACTCATCGCCACCGGCTACCGCGCGCTCGCCTACATTCTGCTCGCCACATTCATTTTGCCGCTCGTCACCGTCGGCACCTGGAAGCTGGTCCACACGCAGCGCCCGAGGCGCGCAGACCCACAACCTTTTCCAATTCGGGAGTAGTCACATGCTGAAGCAAGGCATTCGCGCGTTCACGGCGCTCGCGCTGGTCATGGCGGCGGCAAGCGCCGCCGCAGCGCCGCCGGCGGGGTTCGACCAGCGCGTCGAGCAGCTCCGCAAGGAGTTCGGCGTGCCTGGAGTCACCATCGCGATCGTCGAGGATGGAAAGGTCACGCTTGCTAAGGGGTGGGGGGTTCGAGACATCACCACCAACCAGCCCGTTGATGCCGACACCATCTTTTTCACCGGGTCCACCGGAAAGGCCTTCACCAACGCCGCGCTCGCAACGCTTGTCGACGAAGGCAAGATCAAGTGGGACGACAAGGTCATCGACCACATGCCCGACTTCCGAATGTGGGATCCGTGGGTCACGCGCGAGATGACCATCCGCGACCTGCTCGTCCATCGCAGCGGCCTCGGCCTCGGCGAAGGCGATCTTCTTTTCCTTCCGAACAGCACGCTGTCGCGCAAGGAGACGGTGCGCCGGATCCGCTACCTCAAGCCCGCGACCAGCTTCCGCAGCGGCTATGCCTATGACAACATCCTCTACATGGCCGCGGGCCAGCTGATCGAGGAAGTCAGCGGCGAGACGTGGGAGAAGTATATCCACGACCACGTCTTCGGCCCGCTCGGAATGAACCATTCGACCGATAGCGACGCCGAATATCAGGCCAACCCCAACCACGCCCGACCGCACAGCCGAAGCAGCGGCCCGATCCACGGCCTGGGGACGCAGACCGCGCTCGATGAGAATGCGACGATCGCCCAGAACGCAGCGCCCGCTGGCGGCCTCGCGATCAGCGCCAACGACATGAGCCACTGGCTTCTGACCCAGCTCGGTCACGGCAAGATCCCGGGGAGCGACCAGCGTCTCTTCTCCGACGAGCAGTCGAAGCAGATGTGGACCGGCGCTGTCATCACGCCCGTCCCGCAATATCCCGCCGAATTCGCGGCCACGCAGGCGCATTACGATCTCTATGCCCTGGGCTGGGGTCTTTCCGACTATCGCGGCGCGCAATTGGTCGGCCACGGAGGCGCGGTCCTGGGCTCGCAGGCGGAAGTAGCTCTCCTTCCCGAGAAGAATATCGGCATTTTCATCGCGGCCAACAGTGAGGACGGCGAGATCATCCTCGGCCTGCTCGATGAGCTCCTCGACCACTATCTGGGCTATCCCCAGAATCAGTGGCCGGAGAAGTGGCACAAGTTCAAAATCGACCGACTGACCACCGCCGCCAAGCAGGTGCAGACGGCTGCTTCCAAGCCCGCGAAGGTCGGTCCGTCGCTGTCGCTCGACCATTATGTCGGCGACTATAGCGATCCCTGGTACGGAACGATCAAGGTCCGCCAGGCGGGCAATGGCCTTTCGATCGACTTCCCACATTCGTCGGGAATGGAGGGTCCGCTGACCCACTACCAATACGACACCTTCAAGACGAACCCGAAGCTCGACTGGGTCGAGCCGGCCTATGTGACCTTCTCGCTCGACGCGAACGGCAAGGTCGACCGGGTGACGATGAAGCCGGTGTCGCCGGCGGCCGACTTCAGCTGGGACTATCAGGACCTGATGTTCACTCCGGCCGCCGCCGGGCAGTGATTCAAGCGCGTTCCCTCCACTAGGCGACTCGGAGGCCTTAGCGGCGCTGCCGACGGCGGAAAACTTACATCCTCGGCATGCAACTCGGCGCGGTTAGCGGCGAAGCGCTCCGCGGCTGCGCCGGAGTCCACTTACGGTGCGAAAGCAATGGCATATCCTATGTTCTTTTGCGGGAGTGTGGGAAATGGCCTGGCATATCGGACGGACGGAGGCGCTTTCGGACCCGCTCGCTGCGCGACGGAAGGCCCTAGCGAAGCTTCGCGGACTTACCGAGTTGGACGATCCTGAAAGCCTGGTCGTCCCGGTCCTGATCGACGCGATCATCATCGCCGAAAGCTATCGCGGAGCCCGGCACGAGATCACCTTCCTGCCGGAGCTAACCCGAAGCGTCGACGCGCTTATCCGCGAGCTCAACGCCAACGAAAAGGCGAAGGAGTGGGCTGAGCCGGTCACTGCGGCGTAGGAAGCCGCTCGGCGCCGACACTTCATTTCGCCGCTTCGATTGGTAAATCCGCCGCCAACCGAGATCGTTTATCGCGCCTTGAATTAATTCGGCGCAGAACCAAGTCCGTGGGCCGAAGCGGTAACGGACTGAGCCGCGCATTATCGACGATCCGGACCGCCATGTCGGTGCAGCGGGACGTCCGGTACAGGGGTGGACGATGAAATATGAAGGCATGCTGGAGGGGCGCGAATTGCTGCCCCGAGGCACGCGCATCGAGGTGAGGTGGAACGTGATGGTACGTTGGGCCGGACGAAGCATTCCGGCAGAGGTTGTGAACGTTTCCGCGAAGGGCTTCCGGCTGCGCACCGCGCGAATGCTGGAGGTCGGAGCCGAAGTTGCGCTGCGCTTCGCCAAGGATGCGCCGGTCAAGGCCGTCATCCAGTGGGTCGCCGACAAGGAAGCCGGCGGCGTCTTCGTCGAGTCCATCGCGCTCTAGCCGAGGGCGCTTGCCCGCTCGCGTTTCGCTATTCATGATAGCGCTAACGCGAGAGGGGAAAGCATGCGTTTCACGTCGCTGATCGGCGCCATCGGCGCATTGCTCTTCTTGTTCTTTGCAACTGCGGCCGACGCGGGTGCCTACAAGAATTTCAGGGCCGCGATCTACATCCCCGTCAGCGCTACGAAGAAACTCGCCGATCCCGCTGAGTTCGAGCGCGAGTTTGTGCGCGTCTCCTCGCAGCTCAAGTTCGACAAGGTTTACATCGAGGCATATCGCGATCGCCAATTCGCGACCGATGCCCAGCTCGAAATGGTCAAGCGCGAGTTCCAAGCGAAGGGCATCCTGACGTCGGGCGGAATCACGCTCGCCGCCGGCGGATCGGGCGGGCAGTTCGGAACATTCGATTACGAGAACCCCGCCGACCGCGCCGAATGCGAGCGCGCGGTGCGATTGATCGCTCGGCACTTCGATGAAGTGATCCTCGACGACTTCTTCTTCTACACGTCGAAGTCGGACGCCGACATCGCCGCCAAGGGCACACGCAGCTGGACCGATTATCGTCTGGCCAAGATGAACGAGGCCGCCCGCGATCTCGTGCTCGGTCCGGCGAAGCAGGAGAATCCGCGGGTCCGGTTGATCGTCAAATATCCGAACTGGTACGAGCATTTCCACGGCCTCGGCTACGACCTTGCCGACGAGGCGCATGCGTTCGACGCCATCTACACCGGCACCGAGACGCGCGATCCGGTGATTACCGACCAATTGCTGCAGCAGTATGAGAGCTACGAAATCTACCGCTATCTCTCGAATGTCCGTCCCGACTCGAACCTCGGCGCGTGGGTCGACACCTATTCCATCCGCTCGATTGACCGTTATGCCGAGCAGCTGTGGGACGGGCTGTTCGCCAAGGCGCCGGAACAGATGCTGTTCGAATGGGGCGCTATGGCGAGCGACAAGCCCGCGATGCCGGGAACTCGGCCGTGGGCCAAGCAGGCGACGAGCTTCCGCTGGCCGGTCGCCGGCGGCAATGGCTGGGCGAGCGCGGCGAACGAGGCGCTACATAAGGTTGATTCGGTGCTCGGCGATCTCGGCAATCCCGTCGGCATCGCAAGCTATCGGCCGCCGCATGCGACGGGTGAGGACTTCCTCCACAATTACATCGGCAATCTTGGCGTGCCGATCGAGCTCTATCCGGCCTATCCCGCCCAAGCGCACACGATCCTTCTGACTCAGGCCGCTGCGGCTGACCCGGACATCATCGCCAAGATCCAAGCGAGCTTGAAAAGTGGCGCGAACGTGATCGTGACGTCGGGGTTCCTCGAAGCGACCGAAGACGGTGGATTCGGGCAAGTTGCCGAATGGCACACGACCGGCCACATCATCGCCATCGACCAATATTTTGTCGGCTTCGGCGCGGGCAACGGGGCCGAGCTGAAGGAGCCGGGCAAGGCCAAATCCATCTTGTTCCCCGAGGTGAGATTCTACACCAACGACAGCTGGGGCATCATCCGCGGCGTAGCAGCCGCGAAAGGTTTCCCGATCGTCCTGATGAATCATTACTCCAAGGGCACGCTGTATCTCTGGACCATGCCCGAGAATTTCGGCGACCTGTACAACCTCCCCCAGCCCATGATCACGCGGTTGAAGCAATTCCTTTTCGCCGACGCGCCTGTGCAGATCGATGCGCCCGACCATGTCGCTCTGTTCACCTACGACAATGGCGCCTTCGTCGTGGAGAATTTCCGCGACGATGTTGCGCGCATCGGTGTCCAGAGGAGGGGACAGATTGAGACGGAAACGATCACGATCCCCGCTCACAGCTTCCGGCTATTCCTTACAAAATGAAACCGCCCGACGCGGCGCTTTCAACGCTTCTGGTCTTCTTTTCGATCGACTTGAAGATTGTGCTGACCATTTTCGCAATGCTCATTTTTTCGAGCTCGGTCGTCCTTGGGTATCGCAACTCCTAAGCCGGCTCACACCCTCAGCGCCGCGGCGGCTTCGGCCTCGCGCTTCAAGTTCCTCGCGAGTTGGCTGAGGCCATTGAGATATTGTGGCGGGCAGTGGACGTCGCGATAGTCGAGCTGGGCGGCGGCTCGCAGCGTCCAGAAGGGGTCGACGAGGTGCGGTCTCGCCAGCGCGACCAGGTCGGCGCGGCCGGCGGCGAGGATCGAGTTGGCGTGGTCGGGTTCGTAGATGTTCCCGACAGCCATGGTCGCGAGCTTGCCCTCGTTGCGAATGCGGTCGCTGAACGGCGTCTGGAACATGCGGCCGTAGACCGGCTGCTGTCCCGCCCAGCTCTGCCCCGCCGATACGTCGATCAGGTCCGCGCCTTCGCGAGCGAAGGCTTCGCCGATCTCGACCGCGTCCTCGGGCGTGATTCCCTTGTCGCCGGCCCAGTCGGTCGCGGAGATGCGCACTGACATCGGATTGTCGCCCGGCCAGGCGGCGCGCATCGCAGCGAAGACTTCGAGCGGGTAGCGCAGGCGGCTCTCGAGGCCGCCGCCATATTCATCTGTGCGTGTGTTCTGCAACGGACTGATGAAGCCCGCGAGAAGATAGCCGTGCGCGGCGTGGAGCTCGACCATGTCGAAGCCGCATTCGGCGCCCATCCGGACGGCGGCGACGAACTGATCGCGCACCGCATCCATGTCGGCGCGGGTCATCGGTGACGGGATCTGGTTCGCCGGCGACCAAGGGACGTCGCTCGCTGCGAGGACGGGCCAATTGCCGTCTTCGAGCGGAACGTCGTTGCCTTCCCAGCCGAGCTTGGTCGAACCCTTGCCGCCCGAATGGCCGAGCTGGAGACAGATCTTCGCCTTCGAGTTTGAGTGAACGAAATCGACGATGCGCTTCCACGCGGTCACATGCTCGGCTTTCCACATGCCGGTGCAGCCCGGGCTGATCCGGCCCTCGGGCGAGACGCACGTCATCTCGGTGAAGAGCAGCCCAGCGCCGCCGAGTGCGCGCTCGCCGTAGTGGACGAAGTGGAAGTCGTTCGGAGTTCCGTCGACCGCCGAATACATCGCCATCGGCGAGACGACGATACGGTTCTCGATGCTCATTTCGCGCATCTTGAACGGTGCGAACATCGGCGGCGCGGTCTTGTTCGATTTACCCGCGGTGGCGCGCTTCCAGAACCAGCGTTCGACTCCCTCGAGCCATTCGCGGTCGCGGAGACGCAAATTCTCGTGGCTGATGCGCTGCGAGCGAGTGAGGAGCGAATAAGCGAACTGGAGCGGCTCGAAATCCGCGTAACGCTCGAGAGTCTCGAACCATTCGGTCGAGTTGCGCGCGCTGTTCTGGAGTTTCAGGACCTCGAGATTCCGCTCGGCCTGATATTCGTCGAGCGCTGCTTCGAGGCTTAGCCCCGGGCGGTTGAGGACCTCGGCGAGCTTGATCGCATCTTCGAGCGCGAGCTTGGTGCCGGAGCCGATCGAGAAATGGGCGGTGTGCGCGGCGTCGCCGAGGAGGATGACATTGCCGCTCGTCCAGCGCTCGCACTTGATGCGGCGGAAGTTCAGCCAGGCGGCGCTCCCGACGAGGTGCGAGGCGTTGGACTGCAGCTCGTGCCCGTCGAGATATTTGCCGAACAAAGCCTCGCACGCGGCGATGCTCTCTTCCTGGCTCATCCGGTCGAAGCCGAAGCTTCGCCACGTCTCTTCCGAACATTCGACGATGAAGGTCGAGCAGTCGGGCGCGAAGCGATAGGCGTGCGCCCAGATCCAGCCGTGCTCGGTCTCCTCGAATGCGAAGGTGAAAGCGTCGAAGACTTTCGACGTGCCAAGCCATACGAACCTGTTGGCGCGGACGTCGATGTCGACTCCGAACGCGTCCGGCGCGGAGTCACGGAAGCGCGAGTTCGCCCCATCGGAGGCAATGACGAGATCAAAGTCACGCCACTTCGGATCGGCTGGATCGCACTCGGCATTGAAGCGGAGCGCAACGCCAAGCTCGCGCGCACGGTCCTGGAGGATTTCGAGCAGCCGCTTGCGGCCGATGCCGATGAAGCCGTGGCCGCCCGAGGTGACGGTCTCGCCCCGGAAATGGACGTCGATATCGTCCCAGCGAGCGAATTCCTCGTTGATCGCCTTCGCCGACACGGGGTCGTTCGCAGTGATGTTCTCGACGGTGAGATCGGAGAAGACGACGCCCCAGCCGAACGTTACGCCGGGCGCATTGCGTTCAAAGATTTCTATTTCATGCGACGGGTCGCGAAGCTTCATCGAAATGGCGAAATAGAGGCCGGCCGGTCCGCCTCCGATGCAGGCGATCCTCATGCGACGACGCCACGAAATTCGCGCGAATGTTCACGAATGTTCGCAGTGACCCGCGTGCGCGCGCGGCCGCTCGCGCGCGCGAGCGACGATGCTTTCCTGATGGACGACGCGTGAGTTGGGATCCGCATCGCTGCTGCATGCCACAGCAGCGCTGTTGTAGGACAGTGCAATGTCAGTTGCGGCGGAACTGCGCCGCCGCGTCGAGGATCTGCCTGGCGCAAACGGACATGTTCCAGTTGTAGCATCGTCCGGCAATCATCTGCGACCGCCCGGAGGCGGCGTTGAGGCGGGCCTGGAAGGAGATCTCCGTCCAATCGAGCCTTCGTTCCCAGCCGATCCCGGTCGGGAGCGCGATGGTGAGGAGGCCAGGCGCCGGATGGTCGATGAGCGTGAACCGCGGATCGCGCTTCACCTCCTTCAACACGGCGGAGGCGAGGCCCCGTGCCATCCGCTCCTCGGCTGCGCTCGTTACCGTCACTGCAATGCGGCCGGTCGGCGGCGCGACGGGCTGACTGGCGGAAGCGAGTGGGAGGGCGAGTAGTGATGCGAGCATGTCGTTGAATGCACACTCTTTTCAAGCCAATTCAATAGGGAAGGGCCCGGATTCGGTCCGGTTGGTCTTAGGGTAAGCCGTTCAGGAACTCGTCGATGATCCTGTTGAACTCGGCCGGCCTTTCGAGATTGCTGATATGGCCCGCACCTTCGATCAGCTCCAGCTGCGCACCCGGGATGAGGCGAGCGAGCTCGTTCGAGAGAGTGGGCGGAGTAATCTTGTCCTCGGTGCCGCACAGCACCAGCGTCGCCAGGTCGATCTCCCGGGCGCGGTCGCGCTGGTCGGCGAGCCAGACCGCCTCGGCTCCGATGCGATAGGCGTAGGGGCTGATCCGCGCCATCGTTTCCACGACTTTGCTGCGGACAGCCGGATCGGCGGGCTGGGCGATGAGGACGTCGACCCGGGCCTCCGCCAGCGCCCGCAAATCGGCGCTGGCCGCCACGCCGCGCTCGTAGATGGCCTTGCCATCGGGATGCACCGCGAAGGTGTCGGCGAGGATCAGTGACGCGCAGCGGTTCGAGTCGGCGTGATACGTGGCGATCGCAACCACGCCGCCGAGCGAGAGGCCGCAGATGTGCGCGCGGTCGATGCCGAGTTCGTTCATGGTTGAGATGATCGCCGATGCGTAATCATCGCGCGTAGTGCCGCTTGGCGCCGGGCCGCTGTCGCCGTAGCCCGGATAATCGAACGCGACGGCGCGTCGGCTCACGCCGAAATGCTCGAGCTGCGGGCGCCACACCGACTTGTCCGAGCCAACTCCGTGAAGGAACACGATCGGAGTCGCGTCGCCGCAGCCGGCCTCGTCGTAACCGATGTCGTTGATGATGCGGGGCATGGCGGCATCTTGGCAGGCCGGTAGTGACCACGCTAGCCTTCGGCGATGGCGCGGATGACAGTGAACGGCGAAGCGGTGCAATACAGGCTCGATCCATCGACGCCTTTGCTGTGGGCGCTGCGCGATGCGTCGAACCTGACCGGCACCAAATATGGCTGCGACAGCCGCGACTGCGGGGCGTGCACGGTGATCATCGACGGGCGGGCGGTGATGAGCTGCAGCGTGAGCATCGGCGAGCTCGACGGCGCGCAAGTGACAACCATCGAGGGCTTGTCCCCTGACCGCTCACACCCGGTGCAGCAGGCGTGGCTCGGCGAGCAGGCGATGATGTGCGGCTATTGCGAGCCGGGGTTCATCATGGCGATCGCGGCGCTTCTCGAAGCGAGTCCCAACCCCAGCGACGACGAGATTGCTGCGCTTCCGAACATTTGCCGGTGCGGCGCTCATCCGCGCATTCGAAAGGCCATCACGCGCGCCGCAAAGAGCGCACCAGTGGCGCCTCGTTTACAAAGATGAACATACGGCTCCGAAACGGTTAAGCGACTGCTCAGGTCGACGAGCGCAAAAAGCTTGTCATGATTTGGAAAGGTGTCTGTCATGCGTAAGCTACTCATAGGTTTGTTGCTGGCCGGGGCAGCAGCAACGCCCGCGCTCGCGGGTCCCCACGACGATCAACAGCAGGCCAAAGAAGACCGCCAGGCCGCTCACGAAGAGCGCGTCCAGGCGCGCGAAGATCGGCAGCAGGCGCGCCAGGAGTCGCGTGTCGAGCGTGCTCCGAATGTCCAGCGCGAGCAGTTCAATCCGCAGCAGGTCCAGGCCCGCCAGCAGGCGTTCACGGGCGGCGGCGGCGAGCGCTTCAGCGGCCGTCCGGACCGCGGCAACTTCAACGGCCAGGCCCAGGGCGGCAACAACGTCTATGTTGCTCCCGGGGCGCGCTTCGTCGCTCCGCAGAACTACACTTCCGCGCGCGACCGGATGCAGCAGATGCAGCAGCAGCGCTCCGACGATCGGGCACTTCGCCAGGCCGATCGCGCCAATCCCAACGTCGTGCGCGATCGCCATCCGCAGGTCGTCAGCGATGTCCCGCGGCCAGGAACGCAGCCGCCGCTGCGTACCAACAATTACCGCCGGGGCGGTGATGTCCATTGGAACACCAATTGGCGCAATGATCACGACTACGACTGGCACAACTACCGGAACCATCACCGGTCGCGATTCCACCTTGGCTTCTACATCGATCCGTTCAGCTGGGGCTATGAGCCCTTCTCGATCGGTTACCGCATGTGGCCGGCTTATTACGGGAACCAGTACTGGATCGATCCCGCAATGTACGGACTGCCTTACCCGCCTCCCGGCGCTGCATGGGTCCGTTACTACAATGACGTGATGCTGATCGATCTCTATTCGGGACGGTCCTCGACGTGATCCCCGGCTTCTTCTGGTAGACCGAGACAAGCCGCCAATCGAAGGGGCGTTGCGGATTGCCGCAGCGCCCCTTCTTCATTAGCGCGCCAACAAGACTGAACTCAGCCCCGGGGGGTTTCTCGATGACTTCGCCTGCACGCCTGATCCTCTGCGCCTCGGTGCTCGCCTTGTCGCCAAGCGCGACCTTTGCTGCGCAGGCGCCGGCCGCGGCAACGCAAGCGAGCGCGCACGACCGCCTTTTCCAGCTCTTCAAGGAAAGCGACGAGGCAAGCCTCAAGCGCAATCCAATCCAGGCTTTGTTCCGCGGCGACATGCGCTACGCGGACCATCTCGGCGACCTCTTCAGCGACGCGCATTACCAGGCTGAGAAGGCGGCGGACGAGCACGACCTTGCCGCGCTTCATGCAGTCCCGCGCAATCAGCTCAACGCAGACCGACCAGATCGCGTACGACGTCTTCGAATATCAGACCCGGGATGCGCTCCGAGGGTTCGAGCCCGACATTCTCGAGATCACCGAAGCACTGCCGATGAACCACTTCTTCGGTCTGCACACCGAATATCCGACTCTTGGCCGGAGGGCAAGGCGCGGCGCCGTTCAAGACGGTCGCCGACTACGAGAACGAACCTCAAGCGCAACCGCGACTTCGCGACCAACATCGATGAGGCCATCGCGCAATGGAAGAAGGGCGAGGCCGAAGGGATCGTCGACACCAAGCTGACGGTCCGAAACATGATCGAGCAGCTCGACAACCAGCTGAAGATGAAGCCGGAGGACTCGCCGTACTGGGGGCCGATCAAGAGCTTTCCAGCCTCGATCAGCATGGCGGATCGGGCGCGGCTGACCAACGAATATCGCGAGTCGCTGAACGGCACCGTTTATCCGGCGCTGCAGCGGATGCGCGACTTCCTCGCCAACGAATATCTCGCGCACGCCCGCGACGGTTTCGGCCTCATGTATATGAAGGGCGGCGACAAATATTATCGCTACCTCATCGAGCAGACGACGACCGAAGACGCTCGATCCGGCGCAGGTGCACGAGCTCGGCCTCAGCGAAGTCGCTCGGATCACCAAGGGCTTCGAGCAGATCCAGCAGGAGGTCGGCTTCAAGGGCACGCTAAAGGAATTTTTCGACTACATGCGCACCAGCCCCAAGTTCCAGCCGAAGAGCAAGGAAGAGCTGGAGCAGGGCTTCGCGAGCGGTGAAGCGCAAGGTCGAGGCGAAGGTCCCGCAATTCTTCTCTCGGACACCCAAAGCAGGCCTCGTGATCCGGCCTTATCCCCCCTATCGCGAGAAATTCGAGGCCGGCGGAAGCTATGAGCAGGGAACGCCCGACGGATCGCGGCCCGGCACCTTCTACTTCAACGCTTACGACCTTCCGTCACGAAGCACGTGGGAAGAGACGACGCTCTTCATGCATGAAGGCGAGCCGGGGCATCACTTCCAGATCAGCCTGGCGCAGGAGAATCCGAACCTGCCCGCGTTCATGCGCTTTGGCGGCAATACGGCCTATGTCGAGGGCTGGGCGCTTTATTCGGAATCGCTCGGCTACCCGATGGGCATGTACACCGATCCCTACCAGCGTTTCGGCAACTTGAACGACGAGATGCTGCGCGCGATGCGGCTGGTGGTCGACACCGGCATTCATTCCAAGGGTTGGACCCGCGACCAGTCGATCCAGTACATGCTCGACCATTCGGGTGAATCGAAGACCGACGCCACTGCCGAGGTCGAGCGCTACATCGCCATCCCGAGCCAGGCGCTGGCGTACAAGATCGGCCAGCTCAAGATCAGCGAGCTTCGCGACAAGGCGAAAGCCGCGCTCGGTCCGAAGTTCGACATCCGTGAATATCATGCGCAGGTTCTCGACACCGGAGCGCTGCCGCTGCCGATCCTCGAGAAGAAGATCGACAATTGGATCGCGTCGAAGCAGTCGGGGAGGGCCGGCGGCCCGGCACGGACAGGCAAGCCTGGCGAGCGCGGCTAGTCGGTGAGATTGACGAAAGGCGCGAACTTGACCTCGCGCTTGACGAAGCTGGTCTCGTAGCGGCGCACCGTCGGATCGGCGACAAGGACCGTGTCGCAGAAGGCGTTGAACTCGGCCATGCTCGCGCAGTCGATCAGCGCGAGCAGGTCGCAGTCGCCGGTTGTCTCGTAACAGAACTGGATTTCATCAGCCGAGCGCAGCCGCGTCTCGAGCGCGGCTTTGCCCTGATGATCCGCGTGCTCGGCTAGCTCGATGAACACCAGCGCGCGGAGCCGGCGCTCGGTCAGGCGGTCGGCGAGCAGTGCAATCGTGCGTGCGATCCAGCCTTCGCCGCGTAGCCGGCGAAGCCTTCGCGCAATCGCCGAGGGTGATAGTGCGATCGTCTCGGCAAGCTCGTCGGCAGTGCGCGAATCGTCCTTCTGGACGAGGTTGAGGAGCTGCAGGTCGAAGCGGTCGAGCACGCTCCATTGTGCCAAAATTTGGCAAGCCCCGCATCTTCTTTGCGGCTGCTTGGCAATGTTGAGGCCCCCACTGCGCCCGTTCATCCAAAAGAAAGCGAGCTTTGTCCGATAGCCGGCAACGTCGCATCCAAGGGGGAATTTGAATGCTGCGAGTAGTGGCGATTTCGATCTTACTGGCCGCGGGAGCTGCGACCGCGGCTGTCGAAGCACAGGCACCGCCGTCCCCAATCGCGACTGCAGCGGCCTCGGCGCTCCTCGAAGCAGGCGAAGGGCGAGCCGTCGCGCAGAAGCTGGCCGACGAGCTGGTCGCGTCGTTCGTCTACCGCGACAAGGCCGAGGATTATGCGGCGATGCTGCGCAAGAACGCGGCGGCAGGCCGCTACGACAAGGGCACGCGCGACGATCTTGCCAAGCTGCTGACCGACGACCTCCAGGCCGTGCACAAGGATGGCCACCTCCATGTGATGCTTACCGATCAGAGTGAGGCGCGGGCCGGGCCTGGCCACGAGCATAGTGGGCCGCCCAAAGGCTTCCCGCCGCTCGTCCAGTCGGCGAAGACGATAGCCCCGGGCGTCGGCTACATCCGCTTCACCGCCTTCATGGGCGCTCCAGAGGAAATGGCCGCGGTTCGCAAATGGCTGGCCGAAAACCGCGACGACAAGGTGCTGATCTTTGACCTTCGCAACCATCACGGCGGCGGTCTCGACGAGCAGGACGCAATCTTCTCCTACCTCTACGCGAAAAAGACAGCGCTCGTGAAAATGGCGGTGTCAAAAGACGTCTACAAGCGAAGCGCATCCCCGTTCGAAGCCGGGCCGACGCTGGTGTTCGCCAGCGAAGGCACCAAGATGGTGGCGACTCACAGCGCCTTGCCCGGCAAGGACACGCCGCTCCGCAAGGCGAAGGTCTATTTGCTGATCTCCAACAAGACCGCGTCGGCGGCCGAGCATTTCTCGCTCGCTCTGAAGTCAACCGGGCGGGCGACTCTCATCGGCGAACCGACCGCGGGCGCGAACCATTTCGGCGGAGGCCAGCCACTCAATGAGCATTTCGCCGTGTGGATGCCCGTCGGGCGGACCTATGACATCAAGACCGGAAAGGATTGGGAGGGCGCTGGCATCGCTCCGGACATAGCCGTCGATCCGAAACAGGCGCTGGTCGTTGCACTTGAAAAAGCGGGCCTCGGCCACGACGAGGCGGTGAAGCTCGACTCGCAGGAAGTGCCCGCCGAGCCGGTCCACGCCGACAAGCTTCAGGCGCGGTGAGACATGCCATTGGTCGAAATTCTGGCAGAAGAGGCGTCGAACTTGCCTGAATTGTGAAGGGCGCCAGTGATATAATTCAAAGCGACGAGGGAATGCATATGGCGAAGCCTCCACGAAGACTGCTCATGATCGCGAGCACTTGCTCCCTCATGTTGCTTGTCGGAGCTCGAGCTCCCGTGCCTGGCGCCCATTCGGATTGCCCCTACGCGCGGGCGGAAGCGGCAGCGCTTGCCGCCACTGCCCAGGGACCGACGGCCGCAGTAGCCGTCACCGACGTCACCCGCGTCGCGCCCTGGCTGGTGCCCTAGGCAGCTACGCTCGATGCGCTGAGCATTGTCTCGGCGTATTGCGTGTGTAATACACTCTCTCCAGCAGGAGGGGGTGCATGGACCGACGAGCTTTCCTGACCACGTCCGCAGTCGCCATGGCAGCGCCGCTGGTCGGCGCTCCCGCCGCGCTGGCTATGGCGAGGGGATGGACCTGTTCGACAAAGCGGTGGTGCAAGGCAAGTTCACGGTCTTCGACACCGAGCCTCTCCGGTCGATCGCAAGCAGCTCCAGCGGTAAAGTTCCGCTTCCCCTCTGGCGGGTCATCCACGGCTTCGACGGAGTGTTGATCATGACGAGGCCGCACCCGTCATCCAACCTTTAGGAGGCGAGAGTCTCGGCGATCAGCTTGCGGCTATTGTCGATACCGTAGAGTGCGATGAAGCTGCCCATGCGCGGGCCTTGGCTTGAGCCGAGGAGGGTCTCGTAGAGCGCCTGGAACCAGGCGCGGAGGCTCTCGAAGGGGTGCCGCTTGCCGACTTCGAACACTTGGGACTGGATGTCCTCGGCCGTTGAATCCGGCGGCAGCTTTGCAAGCTCGGAATCGAGGTCGCGAAGTGCAGTCGCTTCCATCTCGGTCGGCGGCCGGCGCTGGAGACCCGGTACGACGAGGTCACGCGCGTAATTGACGGCAAGCCCGATGAGCTCGTCCAGCTCGGGATCAGTTTCCGGCGAGCTCCTGGGCGCGTAGCGCTGGACGAAGCGCCAGGCGACGTCCTTGTCCTGGAGGCCGGGCAGGCTGACCAGGTTGAGCAGCAATCCATAGGTGAGCGGCAGCGTCTCGGATGGGACATTGCCGGCGTGGATGTGGTGCACGGGATTACCGAGCTTCTGCTCGATCGGCTGGCTCGCGTAATTACCGCGGAACTGCCAATATTCGTCGACCGCGCGCGGGATGACGCCGATGTGCAGGCTCTTCGCGCGCTTCGGTTCGCGGTAAATGTAGAAGGCGAGGCTCGGCTCGCTCCCGTAGCGCAGCCACTCCTCGAGGCTGAGGCCGTTGCCCTTGGACTTGGAGATCTTCTCGCCCTTTTCGTCGAGGAACATCTCATAGTTGAAGCCTTCGGGCGGACGGCCGCCGAGGATGCGAGTGATCTTGCCCGACTGGATGGCGCTGTCGATGAGGTCCTTGCCGGCCATTTCATAGTCGACTGCGAGCGCGACCCAGCGGGCGGCCCAGTCGACCTTCCATTGAAGTTTCGCAGCGCCGCCGAACGCCGATTGCTGGACGCGGCTGCCGTCCTCGTCATCGAAGGCGATCAAGCCTGCTTCGGCATCGATTACCTCAACCGGGACTTGCAGGACGCTCCCGCTGGTAGGTGAGATCGGAAGGATCGGCGAGTAAGTCTTCCGGCGATCCTCTCCAAGCGTGGGCAGCATCACCCCCATGATCGCATCGAAAGCGCGAAGTACCTTGCGCAGCACGTTGTCGAAGCGGCCGCTGGCGTAGCAATCGGTCGACGACAGAAATTCATAGTCGAAGCCGTAAAGGTCGAGGAAGCGGCGAAGCATCGCATTGTTGTGATGCGCGAAGCTTTCATGCTCGCCGAACGGATCTGGGATCTGAGTCAGCGGCTTGCCGAGATTCTCGGTGAGCATCGCCTGGTTGGGAACATTGTCCGGGACCTTGCGGAGCCCGTCCATGTCGTCGCTGAAGGCAATGAGACGGGTCGGCGCACCTGTCAGCTCCTCATAGGCATGACGAACGAAGCTTGTCCGCGCCACCTCGTTGAAGGTGCCGATGTGCGGCAGACCCGACGGACCGTAGCCGGTCTCGAAGATCATTGGATCGCCCCCAGGCTTTCCCTCCGGCCAGCGCTTCAACAGCTTGCGCGCTTCTTCGTAGGGCCACGCCTTCGACTGCATTGCGGCGGAACGGATTGCTTCGGCATCACTCATGACGCGCGCGCTCTAGCGGAGGCAGGTGAGACCTACCAGCGCAGCTATTGTAGTGCGCCAATTCGTCGCCAGTGCGGCAGCAGCATATCGAGGAAGATCGGAACCAGCCCGGCGATGTGCGACTGGAGTTGATCGTCGCTTATGGGGCTGCCGCGAAATTGAAGCTTGCGTCCAAGCGCCTGGAGCCGTTTCGCAACGCCCTGGGCGAGGTCCTCCGGCTTGAGTGCGCCGTCGGCAGACAGCCACGTATCGAGCAGCAACAGATCCAGCTCGGTGGCTGGCGCGCCGCTGCCGAGCGCCGCCGCAGCAAGTTGCATATACTGCTGGCCGCCTGCCGCCGCGCGAGCGATCGCGGCGTTGAACCGTGCCGAAACATCAGCCGAGGCGGGAACGGCGTCGCCGACAGTAAGCATCAGCGCGTCCATCATCGACAAGAGAATGCTGCGCGTGTTGAGTTCGAGCCGGGTTCTCTAGCGCCATGAGCGCCGCGACCGGCTTCGGTCCATCGGCAAGAGCGGCCAGGATATCGGCGACTACGGAATAGTCGACGACCAGTCCGCCGAAGGACGTTCTGAAATGTACAGGAGCCCCTTCTTTGGGTGCGTACATCAAATGGATTGGCGCATCCCCGTCGAGGGAATTCGGCTCGACGCGCCGGGGATCGCGACAGAAGATGTCTCGGCGGAAGCGCTGGACGATGGTTATGTCCTGAACGTCTTCGCGGATCGTATCGTCCGTCTGCTCCCTGATTATCGCGGCGAGATTGGGAGGAAGCGAATTGGGCAGCAATGCGTCGGCAACGGTGGCCGAACCAGCATAGGTGAAGCCGAAGCTTCGCAGCTGCCGCGCTACTTCCGAGTGCCACAACGGGGCCCAGTGATCCGGCAGATATTCGTGTGCGAGATAGGCTGGAGGTTGCGCAGCCATCACCTCCAGATCCGATCTGAAGAGCGGCATCCGCTCAAACAGCTGCGACTTTGCCTCACTTAACCGTCGGAACATTGCGATTGCACCGCCGATCGCGGCATTTGCGTCGCGGCTCTTACCGAATTCATTGGCGACATGTTGGAAAGGGATGGAGCTTAGCCAGCCGGGCGGACAATTGTAACCGAAAGAGGCGATAGTACCTTCCCTGCTGGCGTGGGCCACACACTGGAAAACCGCCGCACGAACCTCCGGTGAGACCCAGCTGAGAATGCCCTGCAGAACGAGGTAATCGAAGGTACCAAACTCCTTCGGCCAGCTCGTCGCGAAATCGAGGAAATCGGCCTGGATGAACGTGACGTTCGTCAGTCCAACGGCGGCGGCTAATTCCTCGCCATGCTTGATATTGGAATCGAAATCGATTCCGACGAATTCAGCCTGGGGATTTGCCGCGGCGAGCACGCAGATGTGGAATCCTGTCCCGCAGCCCAGGTCCGCGTAGCGATAGGTCCGGCCAGTTCGTTGCGAATCGAATCCCCGCGCGCGCATGCAGAAATCGAGCCAGGGCGGCGCCAGATCCGGGAAGCAGGTCGCGGTATAGCCTACCGACACATCATAGCCGTGCCGCCCGTCAGCCATTCGCGATACTTCTCCCTGTGATGGCGGGGCTCTAGGGGCAGTTTGCGCGGACACCAAATGCCATCAGCCGAGTCGCACGGGCTGGTCTAAGAGAACGAAACGCGTACAAGCAGGACATGCTCGCTCTTCCATCGCTTCACGCAACGCATGCCGGGATATGGCTCGCGAGCGCCGACGGCGAAGTTCGCGAGGCGACTCGCGGGGAAGCGATCGGCCGAGCCGCTGAGACTCCGCACATCATCCTCAACGCGCCGCTGGTCGGACAGAGGCTCGGCTATCCGGAACTCAGCGGGCTCGACCTGCTCGAGCTGTTCGCCTTCATCCATCCGGCGAAGTTCGCTGTGCCGACGGCTGCCGGTCTCAGCCGCGCGCTGGGGCTGGACCCTCCGGCGGGCGAAGTCGAAGCGGCCACTGCATTGCGAAGCATCGCCGATCGGATGCTGTCGGTCCTCTCCGATCCCGATTGGCGCGAACGGGAAGGGGCATGGACGTCAAACGCGACACTGCACCGGCTGGGCTGGGCGTGGGCGCCGTTGATCGCCGCCCGTCTGGAGCGGCCGGAACGCGGAGAGCGGATGCTCTTCTCGCGCCTGAAACAATGGGAAGAGTCAGGCGAGCGGCCGCCGCCGCGGACGGTCGGCATCGATCCCCGCGAGGCGCGAGCGAAACTCGATGCGCTGACCGGGCGCGCGGAGGCGCGCGAGGGCCAGCGGGCAATGGCTGAGGCGGTAACGAAGGTGTTCGCACCGAAACTCGCTAAGGAGGCGCCGAACCTGCTTCTCGCCGAGGCGGGGACGGGCATCGGGAAGACGCTCGCCTATCTCGCGCCCGCCTCGCTGTGGGCGGAGCAGGCGGGCGGGACAGTTTGGGTGTCGACCTTCACCAAGGCGCTTCAGCGCCAGCTCGACGCGGAGGGCCCGAAGCTGTTCGCCGACGCGGACGAGCGCGCGCGTAAGATCGTCGTTCGCAAGGGCCGCGAGAATTACCTCTGCCTGCTCAACCTCGAGGATGCGCTGCAGGGCGCATTCAGCGGCCGCGCTGCTGTGCTTGCGCAATTGGTCGGGCGTTGGGCCGCCTACACCAAGGATGGCGACATGGTGGGCGGCGACTTGCCGGGCTGGTTGCCCAGCCTGTTCCGCCGCGCCGGTTCGACCGCGCTGACCGATCGGCGTGGTGAGTGCGTCTATGCCGGCTGTCCGCATTACCGCCGCTGCTTCATCGAGCGCGCCGAGCGGGCGAGCCGCGAAGCGGAGCTGGTCATCGCCAACCACGCGCTGGTGATGGTCAATGCTGCGCGGGAGCGAGAGGACGCGCCCGGGCGCATCTTGTTCGATGAGGGCCATCATTTGTTCGATGCCGCCAATTCGATCTTTGCGGTGGCGTTCGGCGGACAGGAAGCGATCGAGCTCAGGCGCTGGATCGTCGGGCCGGAAGGCCGATCGCGCGGGCGAAGGCGCGGGCTCGCCGCGCGGCTGATGGATGTCGCTTCCTTTGATGAGGACGGTGCGGTTGCGCTCGAAGCCGCGGTCGAAGCAGCGAAGGCGCTGCCGTCCGAAGGCTGGCTCCAGCGGTTGGCAGAGGACGCTCCGTTTGGGCCGGTGGAAGCCCTGCTCGCTGAGGTCCGCGGAGTTGTCTACGCGCGAGCGAAAGCACAGGAGGCGGGCTACGGGCTAGAGACCGAGCTCGCCGAACCCGATGGCGGACTCGTTTCGCAATCGGCTGCTGCTATGCAGTTGCTTGAGGTGCTCCAGAAGCCACTCGCTGCCCTCGGTCGCCGGCTGGAAGCCGTGCTCGAGGATGCACCGGACTGGCTCGATTTGCAGGCGCGGGCCCGGGTTGAAGGCGCGATCCGCGGGCTGTCGTGGCGCCGCGAAACGGTCGCCGCATGGATCGCATTGCTTGCGCGCATCGGCGGCGAGGCGGATCCGGAATTTGTCGATTGGCTTGCAGTAGAGCGCATCGATGGGCGCGAGTTCGACGTCGCCATCCAGCGCCGTTGGCTCGACCCGACCAAGCCGCTTGCAGCCGCGGTCCTGGCGCCAGCCGACGGCGTGCTCGTCACCTCCGCGACGCTGCGCGGCGGGGAGGATTGGCCGGCCGCCGAAGCGCGCACCGGCGCCGCCCATCTGCAGCTTCCCGCTCAGCATTTCGAGGCGGAGAGCCCGTTCGACTATGCCGGCTGCTCTGAGGTGCTGATCGTTACCGACATCCGGAAGGGCGATATGGCCTCGCTCGCCGGCGCCTATGCGCGGCTGATCGAAGCGGCTCGCGGCGGGACCTTGGGACTGTTCACCGCGATCCAGCGGCTGAAGTCGGTGCATGCACGCATCGCCGACCGCCTCGCTCGGGCAGGCCTTCCACTGCTCGCTCAACATGTCGATCCGATCGATGCGGGAACGCTGGTCGACATCTTCCGGGACGATCCGCGCGCGTCGCTGCTCGGCACGGATGCGCTTCGCGACGGTGTCGATGTGCCGGGCGAATCGCTTCGGCTCGTGGTCATGGAGCGCGTTCCCTGGCCTCGCCCAACAGTACTTCATTCGGCGCGGCGGATGGCCGGCGGCGGGAGTGCTTATGACGATCGCGTGGTGAGAGCGCGGCTTGCGCAGGCGTTCGGACGGCTGATCCGGCGTCAGGGCGATTGCGGCACCTTCGTGATTTTGTCCGCAGCCATGCCCTCCAGGCTGCTCAAGGCATTCCCGCCGGGAGTTACGGTCGGCCGAGTACCGCTCGACGAAGCGATCGTGCGCGTGGAGCACCGGCTCGCCACGGCCATTCCCGAAGCGCTGGAGCCGGTGGAGTGAAGCGGCTGGCGATCCTCCGCCACGCCAAATCGGACTGGAGCGAAACGAAACTCGACGACTTCGACCGCCCGCTGAATGATCGCGGGTGGAAAGCTTCGAGACGGGTGGGACGCGAGCTCAGGGATCGCGGGATCGAGTTCGACCTCGTGATCGCGAGCCCGGCAGCGAGGGTGCGTGAAACGCTCGACGGTCTGACCGAGAAGCTGAAGCCGAATGTGGAAATCCGCTTCGAACCTCGGATGTATCTGGCGAGCGAGGAGGCACTTCTGGAGATCGTCCACGAATTGCCCGAAAAGGTTCACGCGCCGCTTCTGGTCGGGCACAATCCGGGGCTGCAGCAATTAGTGCTCGACCTCACGCGCGGCGGCGGAGACCGCAACGAAGTTGCACACAAATTCCCGACCGCGGCGTTCGTGCGAATCGAATTGCCGGCGGCGCGCTGGCCGGACGTCGTGCAGGGCAGCGGCAAGATCGCCGCGCTAATAGTTCCGAGAGAGCTGGACTAAAGGTCGAGCGCTGAAGCCAGTCGGTCGCGCAGCGAAATCAGCCGGAACACATCGACACTGTTGTTTCGCTCGTCCTCATCGATTGCGGTGGCGACAGGCTGTTGGACCGGCGCTGACGGAGCAGCTTCAGCAATTGGCTGAAGCGCCTCATCGGACTTGTCGCGAAGCAGCTTCTGGACGCCGCGGACGGTATAGCCTTCCTGATTCAACAGGCGGTTGATCCGGCGCGCGAGATCGACATCGGCGGGCCGGTAATAGCGGCGGTTGCCTGCGCGCTGCATCGGCCTCAACTGAGGGAAGCGCGACTCCCAATAACGCAGGATATGCTGCGCGACGCCGAGCTCGGTCGACAGCTCGCCAATGGTCAGGAGAGCGCCGGGCTCCTTGTCCGCCGGCACCTAGGGGTTACCCCTGCGCAATCCTGTCGCGCATGATCTGGCTGGCGCGGAACGTCATGACGCGACGCGGTGCGATCGGCACCTCGATCCCGGTTTTGGGGTTGCGGCCGATGCGCTGGCCCTTGTCGCGAAGGATGAAGGTGCCGAATCCGGAGACCTTCACGTTCGCGCCTTCAGAAAGCGCATGACACATGTGGTGAAGCACGCGCTCGACCACGCTTGCCAACTCGGCACGAGACAGTCCGAGACGGCGATGAACGACATCGGCGAGGTCCGCGCGAGTGAGCGTGCCGTTTGCGTTCAGTTCATTGTTGATCCGCGCGATCCCGAGATCGGCCATGATTTTCTCCCAAGTCCACGGCGTGCCCCCCGCCGCATTCAATACACTTACGTAACGGACTTAATCGCCGTCGGCAACTCGACTTGTCGCCGAATATTCCAATTGTTTCAATACCTGAGCGCTGCCGCGCCCCAAGTAAATCCGCCGCCCATCGCTTCCAGTACGACGATGTCTCCGCGCTTGATTCGCCCGTCCCTGATGGCCGCATCTAACGCCAGCGGAACCGACGCCGCCGATGTGTTCGCATGTTGGTCCACAGTAACGATCACCTTCTCGGCCGGAAGGCCGAGCTTGCGCGCCGTAGCGTCCAAGATGCGGGCGTTCGCCTGATGCGGAACGACCCAATCGACATCCGCGGCCGTCAGCCCCGCATCTTCGAGCACTTCGTTCAGCACGTCCGCGAGATTGACGACCGCGTGCCTGAACACTTCGCGGCCTTTCATGCGCAGCTTGCCGACCGTCCCAGTTGTCGACGGTCCGCCGTCTACGAACAGAAGGTCGTTGTGGCGTCCATCAGCGTGCAGCTTTGTCGCGAGCACGCCGCTTTCGCTTTCCTCGGCGCTCAAAATAAGCGCTCCTGCGCCATCACCGAACAGCACGCAGGTCGCACGATCTTCCCAGTCGAGGATCCGGCTGAAGGTTTCCGCGCCGATGACCAGCGCCTTGTTCGCGTTGCCCGAACGGAGCATCGAATCAGCGACCGACAATGCGTAAAGGAATCCGGTGCACACCGCGTGCACGTCGAAGGCGATGCAGTCGGATATGCCGAGCGCCGCCTGAACCTTCGTCGCGGAGGATGGAAAAGTCTGGTCCGGCGTCGCGGTCGCAAGAACGATCAGATCGATATCGCTCGCTTCGACGTTGGAGCTCTGCAGCGCCTTCCGCGCTGCATCGGTCGCGAGGCTCGCGGTCGTCTCGCCGTCGCCGGCGACATAGCGGTTTCGTATCCCGGTGCGCTCGACGATCCACTCGTCGGACGTATCGACCTGCTTTGCCAACTCTTCGTTGGTGACCTTGCGCTTGGGCAGGGCGCTGCCGACGCCAAGGACGACCGAGCGCCTCATGCCGCTGTTCCATTGGCGAAGGCGTGCGCTCGGAAATTGTCGAGGTCGTCGCCGATCTTACGCGTGATGTCGTTACGCACCATGGTTGCGCAGACCTGGATGGCGTTGGCGACCCCCTTCGGGTTCGCGCTCCCGTGACTCTTCACGACGAGACCGTTGAGGCCGAGGAAGACCGCACCATTGTGGTTGTTCGGATCAAGATGGACCTTCAGAAGGTTGAGCGCCGGCTTCGAAAGAGCGAAGCCCGCTTTGGAACGCAGCGAGCTCTTGAATGCGCGGCGCAGCAAGTCGGTGACGAAGCGCGCCGTGCCTTCGGCGGTCTTCAGCGCGATGTTGCCTGAGAAGCCGTCGGTCACGACCACGTCGACCTGGCCGCGCGACAGCTGGTCGCCCTCGGTAAAGCCGTCGAACCGCAGCGGCAGATAATCGGCTTCACGGAGAAGCGCTGCGGCGGCCTTGAGCTCTTCGGTGCCCTTCAACTCCTCGGTGCCGATGTTGAGCAATTTCACCCGCGGCTTGGCGATCCCCAGCACACAGCGCGCGTAAGCCGAGCCCATGACCGCGAACTGCACGAGGTTCTGCGCGTCGCATTCGGTATTGGCGCCGAGGTCGAGCATGATGACGTCAGTCTCGCCAAGCGTCGGCAGGTGAGCGGCGAGGGCAGGGCGGTCGATGCCCGGCATGGTGCGCAGCGCGAGTTTCGCCATGGCCATCAGCGCGCCGGTGTTTCCGCCTGAAAGCGCGGCGTCAGCTTTCCCTTCCTTGACCGCGTTGACCGCCATTCCCATCGATGTGGCGCGGGCACGGCGGATCGCCTGGCTCGGCTTTTCGGAAGCTTCGATCGCTTCGGGCGAATGGACTATTGCGACCTTGTCGTGCAGCTCGCGGTGCTGCGCGATCTCGCCCTCGACCTGGCGCTCGTCACCGTAGAAGGTGAAGCGCAACGAAGGGTTCTTGCGCAATGCGCGCGCTGCGCCGGCAATCATGGCCAGGGCGCCGGTGTCGCCCCCCATAGCATCGATAGCAATGCGCGGGCCCCCGTCCATGCGGGCCTCGAGACTTACGCCTCGGTCGAGACGATTTCGCGGCCGTTATAGTGGCCGCATGCCGAGCACATATTGTGCGGCAGCTTTAGCTCACCGCAGTTCGGGCATTCCTGGAAGCTCTTGGCGCTCAGCGCGTGATGGCTGCGGCGCATGTTCCGCTTCGACGGCGAGGTTTTTCTCTTGGGGACAGCCATTCCGGCACCTTCAAAACAGTGGCATCAATAAAAATTGCGACGATCTGCGCCTATCTCGTCGGGGCTTCCCCCGCGGCGGCGCCCGGATCGTCGCGAACCGCGGCCCCTATAGCGAAATGACGCAGGAGCGCAAGGCGTTGGAGGAAGGGGCAGTGCTCTGTCAGCGGTCGGTCGGATGTTCCGATCCATGACAGCGCCCGCCACCTTTCGGAGCCGTCCCATCGGTCCGTGAAGCGTGCCACTGTTCTTCGGATGAGCTGCGTTTAACCAAGGTTAGCCTGTAACAATCCTGCAACAGGACGTTCAGGAAGTTCGCGAGAATCCTTCCGGCGCCCTTCCTTCGCGGCGGTAGTTTCGGACATAAGTGTTCGCAAGGCGACGATCCAACAGGGGGGAATGTCATGCGCCTCTTGCCAACTTTGCTGTTCAGCACATGCGTATTCGCGATTGCCACTCCGGCGATGTCGCAGACTCAACAGGAATCGACAGCGCAGGCTTCGAATCCGCAGCCCAACGCTTCACCGGCCCAGCCGAACGTGATGGAAGGCGAGATCATCGTCACGGCCACCAAGCGGGCTTCGACGGTTCAGGATGTGCCGTTCTCGGTCAACGCGCAGACACAAGAAGACATTCGGCGGGCTCATGCACAAACGCTTGAGGACCTTAGCCGGAATGTCGCGGGCCTCACCGTCCAGAACCTCGGGCCGGGCCAAAGCCAGGTCGCAATTCGCGGCGTCGCCGCGGGACAGATCGTCCGCGACCAACCCGGGGTCAAGGAACAGGTCGGCATCTACCTGGACGAGAGTCCGATCTCTCTTTCTCTGTTTACGCCGGATTTCGATCTCTTCGACCTGAACCGCGTCGAGACCCTTCGCGGTCCGCAGGGAACGCTATTTGGCGCGGGATCGATCGGCGGAACGATCCGCTACATCACCAACCAGCCGAAACTCGAGACGACCGAGGGCGAGGTCGAGGGGGACATCAACGATCTCTCAGGCGGTAGCGTCGGCTATGGTTTGAAGGGTGCGATCAACCTGCCGATGGGAAGCACCGCCGCGGCGCGGATCGTCGGCTACGGGACCCACTTCGGCGGCTTCATCGATTCGGTCGGACCCTATCACAAGAGCGACGTCAACGACGGGCATCGCTACGGCACACGAGTGTCGGTCCTGTGGGAACCGACCCCGGAACTGAAAATCACTCCTCGAGTGGTCTACCAGGACGTGCAGGTGAACGGCTTCCCGCGCGAGGAAGTCTACAACCTCTATGACAACCAGTTCACCACCCAGGACGACCTCGGCAAGGGCAAGCGCCTGCAATACCTCAAGATGCCCGAGGAGTTCCACGACAAGACGCTCCTTGCCGATCTCGTCGCAAGCTATGATTTTGGCGGAGCCGAACTGACCTCGGTCAGCAGCTATCTGCATCGCAACATCCTCGTCAGCCGCGACGCGTCGGCTCTCACAGGCTCGGTCTACGTTTCTTTCGCCGGAGCTGCCCCGGATGCGGTGGGAGGCGCCGCGCTGGTCTCCAATCTTCGCGACACCACCAAGCTCAAACAATTCTCCCAGGAGCTACGGCTAGCGTCGACCGGAGCAGGCCCTTTCCAGTGGGTTTTCGGCGGCTTTTACAGCCATGCCGACCGCAAATATGCGCAGCGGCTGCCGACACCGGGGGCGGACGCGTTCAGCCAGGACTTCCTCGACGTGATTGCTCCGGGAACGCCGATTTCAGCGACGTACAACGGGTTCCCTCCTGACAGCCCCTACAACGCGGACCTGCCGTACGTCGATAAGCAAACGGCGCTCTTCGGAGAAGCGAGCTACAAGTTCGGGCAGTTCAAGCTCACCGCTGGCGGCCGCTGGTACGACTTCCACGAAACCCGCGACTTCATCTCGGGCGGCATATTCTCGAACTCGGATACGAGGATTGGCGACAAGACGAAGTCGAACGGCTTCAGTCCGCGCGGGATTGTCAGCTGGGAACCCAACCGGAACTTCAGCGTGAACGCCCAGCTCGCCAAGGGCTTCCGTCTCGGCGGCATCAACGATCCGCTCAATCTTTCGCTGTGCAGCGACGAAGACAAGCTGATCTACGGACCGTTCGCGTCCGGGACCTACGATGACGAAACGCTTTGGAACTATGAGGCCGGCTTCAAATATTCAAAGCATGGCATCACGTTCAACGCGGCCGCCTTCCACAACGAAATCAAGAACCTCCAGGAAACGGTCGATGCTGGCAGCTGTTCGTCGCGCCTCGTCTTCAACGTTCCGAAGGCGCACAGCAATGGCATCGAAGCTGAATTCTCGGTGCATCCAATCGCCGGCTTCGACCTATCCTTTGCAGGAAGCATCCTGAATTCGAAGTTCGATTCCACGATCGCCAATCCGGTGTTGGCGATCAGGACAGGCATCATCGAAGGCAATCGTCTGCCAACAGTGCCGAAGTACCAGCTTGCGGCGACCGCGAACTACACGTCGCGCTTCAACTCCAATTCCGACTGGTACATCAACGGCAGCGTCCAGCGGGTCGGAAGCCGCTTCACCCAATCGGGCGACCAGGAAGCCGCGAACCAGATCGTCAGCCTGATCTACTACGATCCGATCACCGGCGCCTTTGATCCCGCTACAGACAATAACATTGTTCAGGACATCGGCTCTCTGAAACTGCCGGCCTATACGCTGGTCGATGCGTCGGCGGGTCTGAGAATTCGACAATGGCTTTGAGATCGTCGCCTATGTGAAGAACATCTTCAACGTCGATCCCAAGCTCTCGCTCGACCGCGAACGCGGCTTGAGAGCCCGGATCAGCTATGAGGTGGGGCCGCCGCGGCAGATTGGCCTGACCGCTCGATATAGCTTCGGTGGACACGCAGCCCCTCCGCCTCCGCCGCCGCCCCGCCGCCGCCACCACCGCCGCCGGAAGCGGCTCCGCCACCTTCTCCTCCTCCGCCGCCGCCGCCACCACCGGCGCCGACGGAAAAGGGCGAGCGCGGCAGCTGACCGACAAAACACGATTGTGAAATCACGGGCCCGCTTGCCCCTCTTCGGGGCGGGCGGAGCGCGGTTTTGCCGCCGTCATCCAGGATTAGAAAAGCAAATAATCGGGCTTAGAATTGGTCTCGTCCCAGTAGCTTGCAAGGCCGACTACTTAGGTGAGCATGCCGAATTGTTCATCGCACCAGACCCGCTCCATCGGCGGCATGAACAGGCTCATCGTCGAACTGTCTTCGTCGCCGCCAGTCGGGGGCGCAAGGCTGCGAACTCAAGCGTTTTAGATCCGAACGGTGCGACGGTTGGCGCACCGCCTTTTGAAAGACGCAAGCAGGTCCCTAAGCTTCGTCCTTTAGGATCGGGTCTGGGAGCGCGGGCGGTGCGTCGATCGGCGCGACCGTTCGGAGCGCGCTGTCATCGCTCACAATCCGCTCGATCGCTTTCAATCTTGCTTCGACGCGCTCTATCTGAGCGCCATGTTGCGCCGCCCGTTCAGCCGTCTGCTCGGCGATCATCCGGCCCACTTTCTCCTTGTGTTGGAGCCAGCGCCGGAACCCGACCCAGATCATCGTGAGGATGATAATTCCGAAGACCGCTTCGATCAGCAGCGCTTCCTGGAAGGCGAAGACGTCGACGAAGCCGTGATTCACATCAGTCTCCTAACCCGTACCGACTCCCGGAACATAGCACGATGAAGACCCCGCCAGTTTCGCACACACGTCTTAGTGATGAAAGACGATGATGCAGTAACTTCAGCGCTTCGGGCAACGGTTACGCCGTCAGCGCGGCGTCCCCGACGAAGGGGTTTGTTTTTCGTTCGTGGCCGAACGTCGACATCGGGCCATGTCCGGGCACGAATGCGGTGTCGTCGCCCATCGGCCAGAGCTTCGTCCTGATGGAGCGGATCAGCTGCTGCTGGTCGCCGCGCGGGAAATCCCATCGCCCAACAGAGCCCCGGAACAGGACGTCGCCGACAAGCGCGAGATTCGATTCCGGATGGTGGAAGACGATGTGGCCAGGCGTGTGGCCGGGGCAGTGACGGACCTCGAGCGTTAGCTCGCCGACCGTCACTTGGTCGCCGTCATCAAGCCAGCGCGAGGATTCGAACGGACGTCCGGTAATCCCGTACTTCGCGCCGTCCTCGGCTAGCCGATCGATCCAGAAGCGGTCGTCCTCGTGCGGTCCTTCGATCTGCACGCCGAGCTCCTCGGCAAAGATGCCTGCGCCGCCGCAATGGTCGATGTGGCCGTGGGTCAGAAGGATCTTCTCGATCGTGACCCCAGCCTGCTCGGCCGCCGCCTTCAGGCGCGGCAGGTCGCCGCCCGGATCGACGAAGGCGCCGCTCATCGTCTTCGTGCACCAGAGCAACGTGCAATTCTGCTGGAGCGGAGTGACCGGGATCACCGCCGCCCGGAGTGGCGGCTCGGTCACTTGGTGAGGTCGACGTCGGACATTGCGGGAGGCACGTTCTTCATCGACGCCGCGACCACCTCCGCTTGCCGCATCGCGCGAAGGACGTTCCCGCCCGCAAGCTTCGCCAGATCCTCGTCGCTCCAACCGCGCCGGATCAGCTCGGCAAAGAGAAGCGGATAGCCGCTGACGCTGTTCATCCCGGCCGGCGCCTCGTCGTAGGGAATGCCGTCGAGATCGCCACCAATGCCGACATGGTCGTGCCCGGCGATCTTCACGATATGCTCGATATGATCGGCGACCTCAGCGACCGTCGCCTTCGGCTCGGGGTTCGCCTTCTTCCAGGCGTCGAGCGCGGCCTCCCTTTCCTTGGGGCGTCCGACCAGCAGGTCCTTCAATCGCGCTTCCTCGGCCGCTTCCTCGGCATTCCACTTGCGATCGGCTTCGGAGACATAGCCGCTGTAGAAGTTCACCATCACGACGCCGCCGTTCGCGGGTAGGAGGCGAAGTACATCGTCGGGCACGTTGCGGGGATGGTCGTTGATGGCGCGTGCGCTGCTGTGGGAGAAGATCACGGGCGCCTTGGACAATGCGATGGCGTCGGTCATCGTTTTCGCGCTGACGTGAGCCAGGTCGATGAGCATGCCAATGCGGTTCATCTCCCCGACGACCACGCGGCCGAACGGCGAAAGGCCATCCCACTTGGGATCGTCAGTCGCGCTGTCCGCGACTTCGCTATTCGTGAAGTGCGCGAGCGTCATGTAGCGCGCGCCGAGGCGGTAGAATTGACGTAGCGCCGCGAGCGAGCCGCCGATCTGGTGGCCGCCCTCGATGCCGATCAGCGAGGCAACCTTCCCTTCCCGGTGGATCCGCACGATGTCGTCGGCGGTGTAGGCCATCTCGAGATCAGCGGGGTAGGCGTGGACCATCCGGTCGACGACGTCGATTTCCTGTAGCGTCTCTCGGATCGCTGCGTCGCCGTGAACGCTGGAATCGATGAAGACCGACCAGAATTGGGCGCCGACGCGGCCTTGATGGAGCCGCGCCATGTCGGTCATCAGCGGCACTTTGCGCTGGTCGGTACCGCTTGCGAGCCCCTCGACGCTTCGCTTGAAATTGTCCTCGAGCTGTCCTGGCAGGTCGTTGTGGCCGTCGATCAGCGGCGTGGCCCTCAGAATCCGGTCGATGCGCGCCTGCACCTTGGGATCGATCGATTGGGCCTGCAGCGCAGTCGGTACCATCGCGAGCGCTCCCGCGAGCAGGAGGAAATGTCTCATCGTCATTGGCGGGGTTTAGGAACAGCCGTTCGACTGCGCAATCAGACAAGACTTGCGCATCCTTTCGAGAGGCGCAAAGCACTAAGCAAATGGCGCCATCCACCGATCTTGAAGTCACCATGGAGTTCGATCCCGAGGAGGGTATCGCCAACCTCGATGCGCATCTCGACACGCTGAAGAACGCTGCAGAGGCGCAGGGCTTCAGGTTCGACCGGCACGCTGCGCGAAATGAGCTGCAGGCGGCCACCTTCGGAAAGAACAGGCCAGCGATCGCGCGGCTACTCGTCAGTCCGAGCGGCGCGATCGCGATCGAAGTGAAGGCCGCCAGCTAGGCCGCGAGCGGGAAGCGCAGGAGCCGGTCGGAAACCGGAACGAGCGCCGAGGCGTCGGCACCGACCGATTGCATGATCTCGGGATGGTGAGCATCGAGTCCGCCGGTCAGCGATCCGAATGCCGGCATGATCAGCTTGGTTGCGGACAGCACGAAGCAGCGGCGCGAGACTCGGCGGCCCTTGAGGTTCAGCCGAAGCTTGGGGTGATAATGGCCGGAGATCTCCGGTCGAACATCGCCGCGGACGGCCTCGTGGCGCAGGACGATGCCGCCGAGCTCCGCCTCGTCTGCGATCTGGCCGCCGCAATGGTCGGCGAAACCCGGATCGTGATTGCCGACGATCCAGGTCCACTGGAGGCGTGAGGTCAGCTCGGTGAGCAGCTCGCGCGCATTGGCCGGGAGCCGGTCGCACCCGAATGAGTCGTGGAAGCTGTCGCCGAGGCAATAAAGCTTCGTCGCTCCGCTCCGCTCCACTTCGGTGGAAAGCTCGGTCAGCGTCGCATGCGAATCATAGGGCGGAAGGAACTGCCCGAGCCGGGCGAACCAGCTCGCCTTTTCGAGATGCAGGTCGGCGACGAGCAACGCCTGCGCGCGCGGGCCAGAACAGCGCGCCCGAGGGCGTCGCCTCGAACGTTTCGCCTGCGAACGAAAAGGGAACCATGTCGGCTGGTCTAACCGCCGGCCGAACGTCAGACTAGACGGAAATTACTCGTAATCACCGCCGGACGGGCTTGGACGCGGCGGAGCAGCTGCGGTCAAGCGCAGCGCTTCGGCGGCTTCGCTCAGCGACGCCAGCTCTTCGGTCTCGTCCTCTTCGTCGATCCGAACCTTCTGCAGGTTGGTGACGATCGCTTCCTCGAGATGCTTCGGCCTGACCGTCTCTTCGGCGATCTCGCGAAGAGCGACGACCGGATTCTTGTCGCGATCGCGATCGATGGTGAGGTCCGCGCCGCCGGAAATCTGGCGCGCGCGCTGTGCAGCGAGCAGGACCAGATCGAACCTGTTCGGGATCTTATCTACGCAATCTTCAACCGTAACGCGCGCCATCCGTCGCTCCGCAAAGCTATTCCAAGCCAGGAATATGGGATGTCAGGAAGGCCGCGCCAATAGCTTGCGGCATCCCGAAAAGTCAAGGAAAGCAGACGCCATGGCCGACCAGGCCACTCCAGCAGCAGCGAGAACTCCGATCCGTGCCGAGATCGCAGGCAATCGGCTCGAGCTGATCGAGAGCGGGGAGGAGCGGTTCGGCTGCTTCTCGAGCCTGATCGGCGGGCGCCGAGGTCAGCATCAAGATGCTGATGTACATGTTCACTCCCGACAACGACGGCGACGCGGTCCGCAACGCGCTGACCGAGGCCGCGCGGCGCGGCGTCGACGTGAAGCTGCTGATCGACGGCTTCGGGTCGGCGGCGACGCCGAAATTCTTCACCGAGCTCGCCGAGGCCGGCGGCGAATATTGCGTGTTCAACCCGAGCTACGGACGGCGCTACCTGCTCCGCAACCACCAGAAGCTGATCGTCATCGACGAGGCGACGGTGCTGATCGGCGGCGCCAATATCGACGCGACCTATCTCGACGACCGAAGCGCCGAAGCATTGGCGCGACCTGTGGCTTCGCCTCGACGGCCCCGAGGCCGCGCTTCCAGCCCGCTATTTCGACAGCCTGTTCCGCTGGTCGAAGCGGCCGAGATCGAAGCTTCGATCGCTCAGGCGGATGGTCGCGGAATATAACGAGTGGCGCGGCCCGCTGCAGTGGAAGTTCAGCGGTCCCTTGAGCATGCGCAACAGCTGGTGGCGAAGCATCGGCCGCGACATGAAGCGCGCGCGACAGGCTCGACATGATCTTCGCCTATTTCGCGCCGCCCGGAGCGATGATCCGGCGCATCGGGCAGCGTCGGGCGACGGGGCAGGGCGCGGATCATCAATGCCGCCAAGTCGGACAATAATGCGACCATCGCCGCCGCGCGGCACAGCTACAGCCGGCTCATCCGCCGCCATGTCGAGATCTACGAATATCAGCCCGCGAAGCTGCACACGAAGCTCGCGATCGTGGACGACGTCGTCCACATCGGCTCGTCGAACTTCGATTACCGAAGCTTCTACATCAACCTCGAGATCATGCTCCGCATCAAGGATGCGGCGTTTGCGGACAGCGATGCGCGGCTATTTCGAGCGCGAGCTTGCCGGACTGCAAATGGATCACGCCGGACGTCCACAAGCGGCGGTGCAACCTGTGGCGGCGCATGCAAATGGGCGCTGTCCCATTTCCTGGTGAACATCATGGATTATTCGGTCACGAGGCGGTTGAACTTCGTCCGACGCTAGGCCTTGACGGCTCGCCCTTGTAGGCCCAGAACAACGTCGCGGGCGGAACGTTGATCCACTCGAACCCGCGCTTGATCGGCGCGAAGTGCGGCTGGATGAAGTCGCGCACCTTCGGGCTGAACTGATAGACGAGAAACGCGCCGCCGGGGCGGATCACGTTCGGCGGTCGCCTCGGCGATATCGTCGCCGACTCCCGGAGGAAGCGTCGAGAAGGGCAGGCCGGAAAGCACATAATCGGCCGACCCGAGACCCGTGGTCGGCGAGGATCTTCTCGACGTCGGCAGCCGACCCGGTGACCGTGATCAGCCGTGGATCGTCGATCGATTCCTTGAGATAGTGAGTGAAGTCCGGGTTGGTGTCGATCGTCACCAGCTTCGCGTCGGGCGCCAGCTTCTCGAGATCGGCCGAGTGAACGTCCCGACGCCCGGGCCATATTCGACGAACAGCTTCGTGTTCGCCCAGTCGACCGGCGCCAGCATCTTGTCGATGAGCACCCGGCTGGACGGAATGATCGAGCCGACCATCACCGGGTTCTTGAGGAATCCGCGAAGGAACTGCCACTGCGGGCTCGGGCTGCGGCGGTCGCGGCGGCGCTGAAGGCGGCGTGATCCTTTCAGCGTCCGCGCGGGTGAAGTCGACATGCATGCTCCGTAGGGCGAAGGAGGACGGGAGCGTTGGCAAATGCGCCGCCGCTTGGCAAGTTTCCCAACGTTACTGCCGCGCCGCCGCCCAAGGTCTCTCTGCGAACCGCGCCATTTGCGCGACGAAGAGGTTTCAGGCCGTGACAGTCTCAGGGCTTTCCGCCCTCCTTCGGCCGATAGCATTCCCGGAAGCACAAAGCCGATGCCGCCGAGCGGCCGCGTCGCGTCGCTCTTCAGCGTCTCCTGGATTCGCGAATATTCCTCGAGCATTTCGGGAGTCACGGAGGCGCGGGTCTCGCGCAAGCGCGACTTCGAAATCGGCCATCGTCACCTTGCCGGCATCGAGTCCGCGACGAAGCGCGGTTAGGCCGGCGCGGCGCACCAGATCCTCAAGGTCGGCGCCGGTGAAACGGTCGGTCCGCTGCGCGATCTTCTCGAGATCGACGTCATCGGCAAGCGGCATGTGCCGCGTATGGATCGCGAGGATCCGCCGCCGCCCCGCCGTGTCGGGCGTGCCGACGTAGATTAGCTCATCGAAGCGGCCAGGACGAAGCAGCGCCGGGTCGATCAGGGTCGGGCGGTTGGTCGCGCCGATCACCACGACATTCTGAAGCTCCTCGAGCCCATCCATCTCGGAGAGAATGGTGTTGACGACCCGCTCGGTGACCTGCGGCTCGCCGAGCCCGCCGCCGCGCGCCGGCACCAGGCTGTCGAGCTCGTCGATGAAGATGATCGTCGGCGCGACCTGCCGGGCGCGATTGAACAGTCGCGCGATCTGCTGCTCGCTCTCGCCGTACCATTTGCTGAGCAGGTCCGACGATTTGGTCGCAATGAAATTGGCCTCGCTCTCGCGCGCCGCCGCCTTGGCGAGAAGCGTCTTGCCGGTGCCGGGGGGGCCATAGAGCAGGAAGCCCTTGGCCGGGCGGATGCCGAGCCGTCGGAACGCGTCGGGATGCTTGAGCGGAAGCTCGACGCCCTCCTTGAGCCGGTCGGCGGCGTCGTCGAGGCCGCCCACATCGTCCCAGCGGATCTGCGGGGCTTCGACCATGACTTCGCGCATTGCCGAGGGCTGGACGCGCTTCAGCGCATTGTCGAAGTCGCGCAGTCTCGACCGAAAGCGCGTCGAGGATCTCGGTCGGGATCACTTCTTCGGCAAGATTGATCTTCGGCATGATCCGACGAACCGCCTCGAGCGCGGCCTCGCGGCACAGGGCTGCGAGATCGGCGCCGACGAAGCCGTAGGTGCGCCGCGCAAGGTCGTCGAGGTTGACGTCGGAGGCGAGCGGCATTCCGCGCGTGTGGATTCCGAGGATTTCGCGGCGGCCGGGCTCGTCGGGAACGCCGACGACGATCTCGCGGTCGAACCGGCCGGGACGGCGAAGCGCCTCGTCGATGGCCTCGGGGCGGTTCGTGGCGGCGATGACGACCGTATTCTGTCGCGGCTCCATGCCGTCGAGCAGCGTCAGGAGCTGCGCGACCAGCCGCTTCTCCGCCTCGCCAGTGACCTGCCCGCGCTTGGGCGCAATCGAGTTGATCTCGTCGATGAAGATGATCGACGGCGCCGATTGGGCCGCCTGCTCGAAGATCTCGCGCAGCCGCCGCTCGCTCTCGCCATAGGCCGAGCCCATGATCTCCGGGCCGGCGATATGGAAGAATTTCGCCGAGCTTTCGTTCGCGACCGCGCGTGCCAGCAATGTCTTGCCGGTTCCGGGCGGGCCGTGGAGCAGAACGCCCTTGGGCGGATCGACGCCGAGGCGCTGGAACAGCTCGGGATGGCGAAGCGGAAGCTCGACCATCTCGCGCAGCGCATCGATCGTGTCGCGCATTCCGCCGAGGTCGTCGTAGGTGACATCGGCGCGCCGCTCGCCGTCGCGTTGCGGTATATTCCGGCAGCAGCTCGACGGTCGTCTTGGCGTCGATGTGGACGATGCCCTTCGGCGTCGCCGAGGCGACGACCAGCCGAAGCTCCTGAAGCGCGAAAGCCGGCGCATTGAGAAGCTGCCGGATGTGGTCGGGCATGTCGGCGTTGATCCGCTGGTGTCCGGTGGTCGCGACCGTGTCGCCCTCGACCAGTGGCCGGCCCGCGAAGGTGCGCTTCAGTGCTTCGGCCGAGCCCTGGAGGCGGACATTCGGCTGCGCCGGCGCGAAGACGACTCGTCGTCGCGGGCTTGGACTCGGCCTTGCGGACCTCGACGAAATCTCCCGAGCCGACGCCGGCGTTGGCACGCTGGAGCCCGTCGAGCCGGATGATGTCGATATTTTCGTCTTCGCCGTAGGGGCGGATCGCCCGCGCTGCGGTCGAGCGCTTGCCGACGATCTCGATGACATCGCCTTCGGCGAGCCCGAGCTCGTCCATCAGCTTGTCCGGCAAGGCGGGCAAAGCCGCGGCCGCTGTCGGCGGGCGGCAGGCTTGCCACCTGGACCTTGCGCGACGTTCACGCGATCGATCGTGTCAGCTTCGGGCATGTGTTCTCCTGATCCGCGCCGCCTCATATCGGATACGCAACGATGGCACGGCGCGCGGGTTCACTTTCCTGGTCAATATTTGATCGCTCCCGCGATTTTGCGAACCACCGACCTCGGGGCAAAGCGGGTGCTCGCCGCCGCCACCTTGTTCATCCAGCCGGGAACGACCACGGCGTCGGTTCGCATCGAGGCCCTTCAAGCCTGCTTCGACGACCTCCGCAGCGTTCATCGCCACCCTGTCGAACATGCCGTTGCCGCCGAAGCCCGCAACGTCTCCGAACTCCGTTCGCGTCGGTCCAGGGCAGAGGCAGCTGACCTTGATCCCATGGGGCTTCAGCTCCTCGTGGAGCGCCTCGGTCAGCGAAAGCACGAAGGCCTTGGTCGCGAAATAGACCGCCATTTTGGGCCCCGGCTGGAAGGCGGCTGTCGAGGCGACATTGATGATTCCGCCGGATTTCCGCTCGATCATTCCGGGAGCGACCGAGCGGCACAGGTCGGTCAAGCGTGCCGACATTGAGATCGATCATCTGCCGCTCGCGCTTCGCGTCGAGCTCGGCGAAGGGGCCGATGAGCCCGAAGCCCGCGTTGTTGACGAGCAGGTCGATCGCTTCTCCGTTCGCCTCGATGTCGGCGATCAGGTTCGCTGCCGCGTTCGCTCTCGAGAGGTCGATCGCGACCGCCCGCGCATTGCCGAGCTCCGCCGCGAGCTCCTCGAGCCGCTCCTTGCGACGGGCAGCGAGGACCAGAGTGTAGCCGCGCTTCGACAGCTGGCGCGCGAACTCGACGCCGAGTCCCGCCGACGCGCCGGTGACGAGCGCGACTTTCTTCACTCAGCTTGCCTTGCCGACGGTCGCCTTCACGATCTTGCCCGGCTCGCGCGGCGGTTCGCCGACGGGGAGCGCGTCGACATATTCCATGCCGCTCTCGACCTCGCCCCACACGGTGTATTGGTTATCGAGGAAGGGCGAATCCTCGGTGACGATGAAGAACTGGCTGTTGGCGCTGTCCGGATTTTGGGAGCGCGCCATCGAAGCGACTCCACGGCGGTGCGACTCCTTCGAAAACTCGGCCTTGAGGTTTGGCAGATCGGACCCGTGGTAGCCGCTTCCGGTAGGGTCGCCGCCCTGTGCCATAAAGCCCGGGATGACGCGATGAAACACGACGTTGTCGTAGAAACCGCTGTTCGCCAGTTCGGTGATTCGTTCGACGTGACCTGGCGCCAGGTCGGGGCGCAGCTTGATGACGACATCGCCGCCGGTCGAGAGGTTAAGGGTAAGGCGGTCGGCGTCGGCCATTGTCTAAACTCCGTGTGAAAGCTTCGTCAGCCGCGCGATTTAGGGGGCCGCGGGTGGTTGCGCCAGAGCAGCGGTCACCATAGGAGGGCGGCACCGGGTCCAATCGAGGGAGTAAGTCGTGAGCGAGAGCGAGCATATCGCCGCCACGCCTCTTACGGATTCCTCGTCGAACCCGGTTATGGACGAAGAGGACCGGCTGCGGCCGCGTTTCGTCGATAGGGTTCTTGATGCTGTCGAAGCAGGGGACGATGAAACCGCGCGCAAGCTCGTCGCCCCGCTTCATCCTGCCGATGTCGCCGACCTGATCGAGCTCGCCGCGCGCGACGAGCGCGAGGGGCTGGTCAAAGCGCTCGCCGGGATCATCAGTCCGGACGTGCTCGCCGAGCTCAACGATTATGTCCGCGAAGACCTGATCGACGAGATGGAGCCGCAGCAAGTTGCGGACATCGCGGCTCAGCTCGAAACCGACGACGCAGTCGCACTCATCGAGGACCTCGATCGTGACGAGCGGTTGGCCGTCCTCGAGCGGATGGAGCCCGACGATCGAGCCGCGGTCGAAGAGGCGCTGAGCTATCCGGAAGAATCCGCCGGCCGACTGATGCAGCGCGACCTTTGCGCTGTCCCCGAGCATTGGAACGTCGGGCAGGTCATCGATTATCTGCGCTCGACGGCGGACCTGCCGACCGATTTCTGGGAAGTGTTCGTCGTCAGTCCTGACCATCATCCAGTCGGAACCTGCAAACTCTCGACGATCCTCAGGACCCCGCGCACCACGCCGGTCGGCGAGATCATGGCTCGCGAGCAGACGTTGATCCCGGTCGACATGGACCAGGAAGACGTCGCTCTGCGATTCCAGAAATATTCCCTCGTCTCGGCTGCCGTCATCGACGATTCCGGACGCCTCGTCGGCATGATCACCGTCGACGACATCGTGCACATCATCTCGGAAGAAGCGGGCGAGGACGTACTGCTGCTCTCCGGCGCGGGGGAGGGCGACATCAACGAGCCGCTCCCGCTGACCGTCCGGCGTCGCCTGTTCTGGCTGGTCGTGAACCTCGGAACCGCCATCCTGGCGGCAAGCGTCGTCAGCCTTTTCCAGAGCGAGATCGGCAAATATGCGGTGCTCGCCGTGCTGATGCCGATTGTCGCCGGCATGGGCGGCAATGCTGGAACTCAGACTCTGGCTGTTGCGGTTCGGGCGATTGCAACGAACCAGCTGACCGAATTGAATACGCTTCGGATGTTCGGGCGCGAACTGATGATCGCTCTTTCGAACGGACTATCGCTCGGCCTTCTCATTGGGAGCGGGGTGGCGCTGGTCTTCGGGGTTATTCATCCGACGCAGCACGGCTTCCTGCTCGGGGCGGTGATGGGTGCGGCGATGATCATCAACAATCTCGCGGCGGGCCTCGGCGGTATTCTCGTTCCGGTGACGTTAGACCGCTTTCGAATCGATCCCGCAGTATCCTCGGCGGTGTTCGTCACGACGATCACCGACGTGACTGGTTTCTTCAGCTTCCTTGGGCTTGCGGCGCTCGCAGGCCTCGGCCGCTAAACGATTGCGAATCATGGGCGAATTCGGCATCGCCGAGGAGTGCCGAAGCTTCATCTGACCAAGGTCGCGTTCGCTTGCCGTGACGCCGAGACGCTTCAGAACCGGATTGCGAATCGCGCGATCGATGGTGAGGTGCGGATCGCCACGCGGATGCGTCCCAAGCGCTCGGTGGAGCTAATCGGCGGAAATTTGTTCTGGATCGTCAAGCACCGGTTGATCGCCGGGCTCGAAATCCTGCGATTCGAGGATCGGCAGGACGGGCGTATCGACATCGTTTGCTCGGCCCAACTGGTAGCGGTCTCGCCAATGCCGCGGCGTGCGCACCAGGGCTGGCGATATCTCGAGGATTGCGATGCTCCGGGAGCGGAGGACGACGGCAGCGGGCTAGGCGCGCTGCCGCCGCAGCTCTACGGAAAGCTCGCCTCGCTCGCACTCGTCTGAGCGCATTCGTCTGGCTTACCTGAAGAGAATGATGAGGATGATGATCAGGATGACCAGGCCGCCAATACCGAGATACATAACTCAACTCCCTGTTTAGCCGTTCGGTGGTGAAACGATCAGCCTGCGGGACGGTTGCTCGCCTCGCCTCCGTCGTCTTGCCAACTCTCCGGCTCCCTCGTAACGGGCGTCATTTCAACTGGGAGGCACGGCGATGACGGTTTCAGCGGCGATCAATTCGAAGGTGGCGGAGCGGGCGATGCTGAAGCATCCCTTCTACCAGGCATGGACCGAGGGGCGCCTGCCGCTCGACACGCTGCGCAGCTATGCGCGGCAATATTTCCACCATGTCGAAGCCTTCCCGCGTGCGGTGAGCGCGGTCCACAGCGCGTGTGATCATCGCGACGGACGGCGGGTACTGGCGGAGAATTTGGCCGAGGAAGAGGGCCTCGAAGCGGGCAATCAGGATCACGCCACTTTGTGGCTGATGTTCGCGAGCGGCCTCGGCGAGAGCGAAGCCGCGGTCCGAACGCAGCAGCTAAACCCGGAAACAGAAGCGCTCATTGCGACGTTCCGCAGATTGTCGCGCCAATCCTACGCGGCTGGCCTCGGCGCGCTCTACGCTTATGAGAGCCAGTTTCCGGGGGTGGCAAGCGCCAAGATCGAGGGCCTGATCGACCGCTACGGAATCGGGGACGAGGAGACGCTCCGCTTCTTCCGGGTCCATGAGAGCGCCGACATCGAACATAGCTCGGTGTGCCGCGCGCTCCTCGACCGCTTGGCCGAAGACCAGCGCGAAGAGGCGATCGCAGCGGGCGAGGAGCTCGCCGGAGCGCTGTGGAACTTCCTGTCGGGCGTTGAGGCCCGAGCGACCCTGAATTAACGGCAGCCGGTCACGCTCGCCGAGCCGCTGACCTGCAGCGTGCACGACGGGCCGCCGGTAAGCCGAACGGTTGCCGGGCCGCTGGCATCGACCTTGACCGATCCGCTGATGTTCGCCGCAATCGTTGCCGCGCCCTCGGCGCCGAGCGTTGCGTCCTTGGTCGAAAGTTCGGAGGCGTCGAATGTCGAGATTCCGCGAATCACCGCGGTGACCTTGCCCGCTTGTCCGGCTAGCCGGGCACTGGCGGTACCGATAACGCTGACGTTGAACTGGTCGACGTCAACCCGCGCAATGTCGGCGGCCCCGCTTCCTTGCACCGAAAGCCCGAACTTGAGGCCTTCGACGTGATTGATCGAAAGCGTGCCCGAACCGTTCAGCCAGGCGGCGCTTAGCTCGTGCGTGCCGAGGCTGACCTCGACCGGCCCCACGTCCTTCCCCGGATAGCCGCCCCACGAATCGAGATTGCTGTGGACAATCAACGTATCGTCGCGAACGTCGATCGAAAGGCCGTCTAGGGCGGCAGCTGAACCCGAGGCGCTCGCAAAAGGCGCAACCCCCGTGGTTAGCCTGACCTTGTAGGGTCCATCGACCCGGATCTTGTCGAAGCCGGTGATGCCGAAGTTGCGGGTCGCGGCGTTCGTGGGCGCCGCAATGGCGCAGATCGCTGCAGCAAGAATGAAGGTGCGCATGGTGACGCACCTTCATTCGAACATGGTTAAGACGCGTTTAAGAGCAGCGAACGTCGCCCGAGCCGTGCTTGGTCACCGAGCATTTGGCGCCCCCGGAAACCTCGACGTCGCCCGAGCCCATGATGCTGACGTCAGCAGCACTGGTCGCGTGCGCGCTGACATTGCCGGAGCCGGCAATGCTGACTTTGAGCTGCTTCGTAGTGACGCTCGGGGCGTTGATATCCCCCGAACCGACGATGCTATAATCGGCATTCTGCGCCTGGCCCGAGCCGATCTTGGTGTCGCCGGCACCTGCCATCGATAGCTTCAGGGATTGCACGTTCATCGATCCGACCGAGAGGTCGCCGGAGCCCGCCATCTTGCCTTCGAACTGATCGCTCTGGACCTTGTCGATGTTGAGGTCGCCCGATCCGGCCATCGTCGCTGCGCGAAGCTGCGGCACGGTCACGGTGAAGACGGTCTTGCCGTGCGAACCGAAGCTCCAGTTGAAGAGGCTGATGTGGCTTTCCGAGTGGATCACAAGCTTGTCGCCTCGGACCTCGACCACTGCATGGTCGAGCATCTTCTGGGGCCCCTGCGCCGACACGCTGGGTTTGGCCCCGGTGCGCACGTTCACGTCATACGGACCCGCGACCTCGATCTCCTGGAAGTTGCCGACCTGATAGTTGCGCGAGACGGTCGGGCCAGCATTTTCCTGGTGCATCTGTCCGCACGCGCCGGTCGAGGCCGAAGCGGCGACGATCGTGACCACCGCAATGAACTTACGCATCAATTTCCTCCCACTGTATCGGGTCGAGAATATTTCAAAAGTTCGTGTCCGCAAGCTCACCGCTTAGTGGCAGCGAACTTCTCCCGAGCCGCCGCCGCTGATCGTGCATTTGGCGCCCCCGGTCACGGCAACGTCACCCGATCCCATGATCGTGATGTCGGCCTGTCTCGTGACTTGCGTCGTGATATCGCCCGAACCGTAGACCGAGATCGTCGCTTCCTCGAGCGCGAACCCCTCTGCGCCGATGTCGCCAGATCCGGAAATCTGGACCGTTCCGGATGCGGCGCGGCCGCCTGAGATCAGGACGTCGCCTGAACCGAACACCGACATTTCGACGTCGCGGGCTTCGATATTATCAATGGTGAGATCGCCCGAACCGGTGAGGCGAACTTCCGCCCGGTCACCGCAATATTCGCCGATCACTGCGTCGCCCGAGCCGTTCAAGGTGAGGCGGAAGGCGGAACTCTCGACCGCATCCATCGAGAGATCCCCGGAGCCCATCATTGTCGCTTCGAAATCGCTACCGCGCGCCTTGTCGATTCGGACGTCGCCCGACCCCGCGCTCGACAATATGATCTTGTCGGCTTCGACCGAATCGATCGAAAGATCGCCCGAGCCGCTGTTGGAGCAGTCGAAAGTCTTGCCCGCGGCCGTGTCGAGCGAGACATCGCCCGATCCTGCACTTCGCAAGGACAGCAATTTCTTGACGGTGACGGCGATCGTCACGTCCCCGTTGCAATCTCCGTCGCAGCCGATGACGAGGCGGTCGCCCTCATGCTCGATGTGGAGATTGTCCAGCGCCCACTCGGGTCCCGACACATGGACGCTCGCCGGTTCGCCGGTCTGGATTTCGACGTCGAACGGTCCGGCTACTTCGAGGTTCTTGAACTCGCCGACTTCGATGTCGCGGTCGATATACGGCCCGTCGTCATGATTCCGATGAGCGCGTGCGGACGAGGCAATTGCGGAAAGGATCTCCATCGCAAGCGACCTAGACATGTCCGTCTCCTCACCAGTGTGTTATTACACTAATACGCAAAGGCGAGCAAGTCGGCAATCCGCAAAAAAGAAGGGCGCCCCGTGAGGGACGCCCTACTTCTGTCTCCATTGAAAGGACGCTGCTTAAGCGTCCTCTTTGCTCTTGTGATGGATCAGCGCCGCCTTGTTGAGGATCTCGAGGATCTTCGCGAGCGCCGACTTCTTCGTCCGTCTGTTCCATTGCCGCGAGCTCGCGCGCCAGGCGCGACGAGGCCGCTTCGAAGATTTGCCGCTCCGAATAGCTCTGCTCCGGAGCGTCGTCCGGGCGGAAGAGGTCGCGGGTCACTTCGGCGATCGACGTCAGGTCGCCCGAGTTGATCTTCGCTTCATACTCCTGGGCGCGGCGTGACCACATGGTCCGCTTGACCTTGGGCTTGCCCTTCAGCGTGTCGAGCGCGTCTTTCATCGTCTTGTCGGACGAAAGCTTGCGCATGCCAACCGAATCCGCCTTGTTGACGGGAACGCGGAGAGTCATCTTCTCCTTCTCGAACCGAAGCACGTAGAGCTCCAGACGGGTACCGGCGATTTCGGTGCTTTGAAGCTCAACGACGCGGCCAACGCCATGCTTGGGGTACACAACATAATCACCGACGTCGAAGCTAAGCGCCTTTGTAGCCATTGCTTACCTTTCCAAATTGCGGCAGACGAGCCCGGCACCTAAGTGCCGCCCCCCAATGCGACCGATGGTCGTGGCTCCCCAGCCAGTTCCTGTGGCTTCCCTATGAATTTAAGGCCGCAGCTGAATCGCTGGCGGCCCTGTATGACAATTTTATATCATAACTCGCCTCAGATTGCGAGTCCCAGCTGAGATGGACCCGGGTCGTTGACTTCGGTCAAGTTATGGAGGCCGAGACCAAGCAGCCTTATACCTTTCGATAGGGGGTGAAGCGATGCGAGAAGCGACTGGCCTGCAGCGGTAAACGCGTCGAGATCCGGCACCGGCCCGGCAAAGCTCTTCGAGCGGGTGACAGATCGTGAAATCGCCATATTTGATCTTGAGCGTGACCGTCCGGCCGATCACCTCCGCGCGCTCGACGCGCTCCCAGGCATAGCCGGCAATCCGCGTCAGCTCCTCCGCGAGGCGATCGGGATCACGCAGGTCCTCGTCGAACGTCCGCTCGGCACTCACCGATTTGTAGGGCGGTCGGGCTTCACTTCGCGCTCGTCGATCCCGCGGCAGATTCGCCAGTACCAGTCCGCCGAGCTTCCGAAATTCGCCTGAAGCGCCGGCAGGCTCCATTCGCGAAGGTCGGCGCCCGTGTGAGATTCCAAGCTGCTCCATCTTGCGCGCCGTCACCGGGCCGATGCCGTGGAAGCGCGCGACCGGTAGCGAGGCGACGAACTCCGGTCCCCGCTCGGGCGTGATCACGCAGAGGCCATCGGGCTTTCGGTGGTCGGAAGCGAGCTTGGCGATGAACTTGCAGTAGCTGACGCCGGCCGAGGCAGTGAGCTCGCACTCTTCCCGGATCCGCCGGCGGATATCCTCGGCGATCGCACGCGCGCTTCCGAGGCCGTGCCGGTCCTCGGTCACGTCGAGATAGGCTTCATCGAGACTGAGCGGCTCGACGAGGTCGGTATAGTCGAAGAAGATCGTACGGATCTGCTGGCTGACAGAGCGGTAGACGTCGAACCGCGGCTTCACGAAGATGAGGTCGGGACAGCGCCGCTTGGCGGTGACCGACGGCATCGCCGATCGAACTCCGAACGGCCGCGCTTCGTAGCTCGCGGCAGTGACGACTCCGCGATGCCCGCCACCGACTGCCACCGGCTTGCCCTTGAGGTTCGGGTCGTCTCGCTGCTCCACGGACGCGTAGAAGGCGTCCATGTCGACATGGATGATCTTGCGGAGAGGGCGTTCGTCGCTTTGCATCGCAGCCGCGTTCTGATTAAGGCGCGCGGCCATGAACATCCACGAATATCAGGCCAAGGAATTGCTCGCGAAGTATGGCGTGCCCGTTCCCGCTGGCTATGCCGCGATGAGCGTCGACGAAGCGGTCGAGGCCGCCAAGAAGCTTCCTGGGCCGCTGTGGGTCGTGAAGGCGCAGATCCACGCCGGCGGCCGCGGCAAGGGCCGTTTCAAGGAACTCGGCGAGTCGGCCAAGGGCGGCGTCCGCCTCGCCCATTCGATCGACGAAGTCCGCGAGCATGCGAAGGAGATGCTCGGCAAGACTTTGGTGACGATCCAGACCGGCCCCGCACGGCAAGCAGGTCCAGCGGCTCTACATCACCGACGGCGTCGACATCGCGAAGGAATTCTACCTCGCGCTGCTGGTCGACCGCGAGAGTGGCCGCATCGCCGTCGTCGCCTCGACGGAAGGCGGAATGGAGATCGAGAAGGTCGCACACGAAACGCCCGAGAAGATCACGACCATCACGATCGATCCGGCGACCGGGCTAATGCCGCACCACGGCCGCGAGGTCTCCGCGGCGCTTGGCCTCAGCGGCGACCTCGCCAAGCAGTGCGGCAAGGTGCTGGCCAAGCTCTACGATGCTTTCGTCGGAACCGATGCCTCGCAGATCGAGATCAATCCGCTGGCGATCACCGACAAGGGTCAGCTGATGGTGCTCGACGCCAAGGTCGGCTTCGACAGCAACGCCGACTTCCGCCACCCCGACCTCGAACAGCTCCGCGATCTTACCGAAGAGGACCCGATGGAGATCGAGGCGTCGAAATATGACCTCAGCTACATCAAACTCGACGGCTCTATCGGCTGCATGGTCAACGGCGCCGGCCTCGCCATGGCGACGATGGACATCATCAAGCTCGAAGGCGGGGAGCCCGCCAACTTCCTCGACGTCGGCGGCGGCGCCAACAAGGAGAAGGTCACCGCAGCGTTCAAGATCATCTTGAGCGACCCCGCGGTGAAGGGCATCCTCGTCAACATTTTCGGCGGAATCATGCGCTGCGACATCATCGCCGAAGGCATCGTCGCCGCTGCTCGCGAGGTGTCGCTCAGCGTTCCGCTGGTCGTGCGCCTCGAAGGCACGAACGTGCAGCAGGGCAAGGACATCCTCGCATCGTCTGGCCTGCCGATCATCGCCGCGAACGACCTTGGCGATGCAGCGAGGAAGATCGTCGCGGAAGTGAAGGCGCCGGTCGCCGCCTGATGGCCGAAGCTCGTCACGGGGGCTGCCGCTGCGGCAAGGTCAGGTTCGAAGTCAGCGGGGCGCCCCTGCTGACGCTCGCTTGCCATTGCACGGGATGCCAGAAAATGACCGCAAGCGCCTTTGCGCTTGACGGATACCTATCCGGCGGGAGCCTTCAGAGTGGCTCAGGGTGAAGTCGCAATCGGCGGCCTCCACGGACCGACGCGCCACCACTTCTGCGATTATTGCAAGAGCTGGATTTACACGGAGCCCGAAGGCTTGCCCGACATCGTCAATGTCCGCTCGACCATGTTTGATGAGCCACGATCGATAAACCGCCGTTCGTCGAGATTTTCACGGGCGAGGGCCTGACCTGGGCGCGCACGGGAGCGGTTCATAGCTACGACGCGTTGCCGGCCAGGGATGAGTGGCCAAAGCTGATTGAGGAATTCGCCGCGCAAGCCCCGGCGATGGAGGAAAGCAAACAATGAAAGTCCTGGTCGCGGTCAAGCGAGTCATCGATTTCAACGTGAAGCCGCGCGTGAAGATGGACGGCTCGGGCGTCGATCTCGCCAACGTCAAGATGAGCATGAACCCCTTCGACGAGATCGCGGTCGAGGAAGCGATCCGCCTCAAGGAGAAGGGCGTCGCGACCGAGATCGTCGCAGTCTCGATCGGGCCTGCCAAGGCGCAGGAGACCCTGCGCACCGCGCTCGCGATGGGCGCGGACCGCGCGATCCTCGTCCAGACCGACGAGGAGGTCGAGCCGCTCGCGGTCGCCAAGATCCTCGCCAAGATCGCCGAGGAGGAGCAGCCGCAGATGGTCATCCTCGGCAAGCAGGCGATCGACGACGACAATAATGCGACGGGCCAGATGCTCGCCGCGCTGCTCGGCTGGCCGCAGGGGACGTTCGCGTCGAAGGTCGAGGCTGGCGGCGACAGCGTGACCGTCACCCGCGAAGTCGATGGCGGGCTCGAGACGGTGAAGCTGCAATCTTCCGGCGGTGGTCACGACCGACCTCCGCCTCAACGAGCCGCGCTACGCCTCGCTGCCGAACATCATGAAGGCGAAGTCGAAGCCGCTCGCGACCAAGTCGCCGGGCGATTACGGCGTCGACGTCGCACGGCGGCTGGAAACGCTGAAGGTCACCGAGCCCGCCAAGCGGCAGGCGGGGATCAAGGTCGGAAGCGTCGACGAGCTGGTCGAACGCTCAAGGGTCTGGGGATTGCGAAATGAGCGTGCTGGTCCTCGTCGAACATGACGGCAAGCAACATCAAGGACGCGACGCTCGCGACCGTCACCGCGGCGTCCAAGCTTGGCGACGTCCACGCGCTGGTCGTCGGCAACAACGCCGATGGCAGTCGCTCAGGCGGCTGCCAAGATCGCCGGGGTCGCCAAGGTCTATGTCAGCAAGCTCACCCGCGCTCGAGCACGAGCTCGCCGAAGCGGTCGCGCCGGTTGCAGCGAAGCTGATGGAAGGGCACGACGCGTTCGTCGCTCCGGCCACCACGACCGGCAAGAACATCGCGCCGCGCGTCGCCGCGCTGCTCGACGTGATGCAGATCAGCGACGTGCTTTCGGTCGAGGGGCCGGACACGTTCACGCGGCCGATCTACGCCGGCAACGCGATCGCGACGGTGAAGTCGAAGCGACTCGAAGAAGGTCATCACCGTCCGCACCACCGCATTCGAGAAAGCCGCGGCCGAAGGCGGCTCGGCCCCGGTCGAAAAGGTCGATGCCGGCGCCGACGCCGGCAAGAGCCAGCTTCGTCTCGATGGACGCGTCGGAGAGCGAGCGGCCCGAGCTCACCAGCGCCAAGGTCATCGTCTCCGGCGGCCGCGCGTTCGGCTCGTCGGAGCAGTTCCACGCGCTGCTCGATCCGCTCGCCGACAAGCTCGGCGCCGCGGTCGGTGCGAGCCGCGCTGCGGTCGATGCGGGTTATGCTCCCAACGACTACCAGGTCGGCCAGACCGGCAAGATCGTCGCTCCGCGAGGTCTATATCGCGATCGGCATTTCCGGCGCGATCCAGCACCTCGCCGGGATGAAGGATTCGAAGACGATCATCGCCATCAACAAGGACGAGGAAGCGCCGATCTTCCAGGTCGCGGACATCGGCCTCGTCGGCGACCTGTTCAAGATCGTCCCGGAGCTGACGGAGAAGCTCTAGAATCCGCTGAGGAACTCGGCGACGTTGGCGCCGAGCGCTTCAATGGCATAGCCGCCTTCCATGACGATCAGAGTCGGCACGCCCATCGACGCGATCCGGCTCGCCATCGGCGCATAGTCGCTCGTCTTGAGCTTGAAGTGGCTGATCGGATCGTCTTCGTGAGTGTCGGCGCCATAGCTGACGATCAGCAGGTCGGGCTCGCTCTTTTCCAGCCAGTCGATCGCCTGCGTCAGCGCCGGCGCATAGCCACTCCAATCGGTGCCGCGCGGCAGCGGGAAGTTGAGGATGTTGCCAACGCTCTCGTCGGCGTGGCCCCAGAAGAAGGGATAATCGGTCGACGGATCGGCGTGGATCGAGGCGAAGAAGACGTCGTCCCGGCCCGCGAAGATGTCCTGCGTGCCGTTGCCGTGATGATAATCGACGTCGAGGATCGCGATTCGTCGCTTGCCGGCATTCAGCGCGGCCTCGGCGCAGATCGCCGCATGGTTCAGATAGGAATAGCCGCCGAAATAATCGCGGCCGGCATGATGGCCAGGCGGCCGGGTGAAGGCGAAGGCACTGCGTTCGGCGGCAAGGACGGCGGCCAGACCCGTGAGCGCCGTCTGCGACACTCCAGTAGCAGGCCTCCCACGTGCCCGGTCCGATCGGCGTCGAGGTGTCGAAGCTGTGCTGTCCGAGCCGGGCATCGATCGCGACGAGATCGAGCGGACGCCTGCCGACGATCGGGAAAGTGTAGGGGAAGACGTCGCCTTCGCGCCCGGCTGCGAGCCATTCGCGAATGCGCATCGCGAAGGAGGTCGAGATATTCCTTGCCGTGCACTCGAAGCAGCGGCTCGATGCCGCTGTCCTCAGGCGGCTTCGGTGGCGCCGATCGCTCGCAAGGATCGCATCGACGCGGCCCTGATGCTCGGCGGCAGGATGGAGCTTGCCGTTGAAGAATTCCGCAGCGGGCGCGTGCGCCCGCTGCCGCTCGTCCCAGAAACAACGCATCGGCGCGGTTTAGCGGCCGAAGTTCATCGCTCCAACTCCGCGCTCAAAAGGCGATGTTGTGCGAGATCAGCCACTGCTTGCCGCTTCGGTGCCAGACGGTGAGATAGCGGCCGACGACGTCGCGTGTCTTGCCCTTGCTCTGCAGCTTCATCTGAGTGCTTCCCCATTCGTAGACGTCGTCGGGATCGGCGGCTGTGCGCCCATCGCTATGGATGCTGGCACTCAACACCTTCACGCCGTGAGGCCGCCGCGCGTACATCGCGCGGACGCCGGTCTTCCCGTGCACCGCGGCGCCGTCAGGGCCGATGAACAGGCCGTTTTTTGCATAAGGCGCGCTCAGCACGGAGCTGCAGCAAGGAGGAGCGGCGCTGCGGCCGCCAGAAAGATTTTAGGTTTCACGCATGCCCTCCCACTTTGTGAAAAGGTTACTCCGCGGTCAGCTGGGCTCAAGCCCTGAGCCGCTGATCCTGTGCTCCAATTCGACCAAAGCATGGGTGCTTCCGGCGGCTTCCTTGCCAAGTCCGCCGATATTTTTCACAACGCCGCATCGCATGGATAGTATCGCCGATACGTTTTCAGTGACGGCCCCAGCCGATCGATTGGGGTCATTCGCGACAGAGCTGCCACTTCTCGGGAGCTTGCCGGCATCCGTGCGCGATCGGCTACTGGAATCCTCGCGCATCGAGCGTCTGGCTCCGCGTGCGGATGTCTTCATCAAGGGCGAAGCGCCCAAAGACCTACACATCGTGCTGAACGGAATCGTCGACCTGTCATGCGCGTATAAGGGCAATGAGTGCACCGCCCTGATGATGGCCGCGGGCGACGTGTTCATGCCGGCGGCCGCGCTCTATGCGGAAACCTATCTCGTATCGGCGCGCGCGTTGACCGCAACGCGGCTCCTGATGATCGATGTGAAAGCCGTTCGCGAAGAAGCCGCGAAATGCACTGAGCTCGCGCTCGGCCTCACGCGCATCATGGCGGGGCAATGGCGCGTCGCGCTCAAGATCATCCTCGACCTCAAATGCCGCTCGCCGTCTCAGCGCCTCGCGGCATTCCTCCTCAGGCTGCATGGCGCCCAGGGCGGGCCTCCTGCGGAAATCCCCTTCTCGAAGCGCCAGCTTGCGTCGCGGATCGGCATGCAGCCGGAGACTCTCTCGCGGACGCTTCAGACGCTGGCCGCCAATGGCCTCTACCTTCGCGGGCGCCAGATCATCGTCACCAACCGCGCCGCGGCCGAGGAATTCTGCGGACCGGATCCATACCCGCCCGCAAGCGAGTTCGAGCTCGGCGTTCACGCTCTTTAGGGGGTGGTGCCCCGGGGCACAGCGAGGGGGGTCCACCAAGTAATTGAATGTATTTATAAATTCTCTGTATTGCGCGGTACAATAATACCGCGCTACAAGTTTCGCGGTCCTGTGCCGAGATCATCTGAAATGGACTGGGCAGGAAATCGGCGGAAACATCCAATCATGGTCCAGCTTTTTGTGCTCCGGGCGGCTGCCCATCGGCTTCCCCTCATGCGGTCCAAAGCGTCTTTTTGATTCGCCGCCAAAGTTCCATCCCCGACCGGACCGCTGCCGATGACCAAGGCAGCAACTCGACGGCCGGGGAACGCTCCTCGCTCAAGATGTTCATTGCGAATGCCGGCCGGAACCGGCCCAACCATCTTAGGATCGGCCGCACCAACCCGGCATGAAATGGGCATCATGGTTCCGCGCTAACGCAACAGCCTGCTTTAGCGTTCGATCCCAGTTGTCGCGGATATCGCGCGCTCGAAACGCCTTTCGGAAATAGTCGGCCCAGATGAACTCCATGAACGGCGTGGTTTCCTTCGCATAGCCGCCAGCAGTCCGGACGGCGCCGGCGAGTGACCGGAAGCAGTCGTCCTTGAGCGCGCCGATGCTCTTGGGAATCGCCGAATAGGGCCGCCTCTCTCCATGCTCGTCGAACGGGTGAAGCCATCCCTTATTGTCGAGGAAGCGCCAGAAATGGTCCTTCGACAGGCTTTCGAGATTGGCGAGCGGCTGGATCAGCACCTTCTTCTGACCCTCTTCATGGAGGGCACGGGCGAGATGATGATGATCGATCACATAAGGCCGCCCCTTGGGCCCGATCACGACTGGCATCATGTGCTGGCCGAGATATTCAGCCTTCTTGTCGCCGAGCTCATCCCATCGCTTCCGACGTCCCTCCACTTCGATCAGACCCACCGTAATCTGGGTCGGGCGAAGCGATTTGATGGACACAGCAGAGAGAAGCGGATCCCGATTGTCGGCCAAATTGCCTGCTCCTTGCGTGATGCCGTCGGAGTGTCCTTGGACATCCTGTTTCCGTTCCACATAAGGGAACTACTGCCTTCGCTTCAGATGCTAGCGAAGCGGCTTGCATCGACCAATCGAAATAGAACGGGCGGGGCACTGCCATCAGCGTGCTGAATCTGCTCGACAGGAAGTACCAAATCCGTAGCGGCGAGGGCGTCGAGGCCGGGGCCCCGCAATGGAGCTTCCATCGAAGAGGGAGATTCGGCTGCTGTCTGAAAGGATGTCGGACATGGTGCTGCCAAGTCCCGAAAGCGGTGGACCCGGGAAGAAGACGAAGAGGCTTCGCAGACGGCTCGAACGCCACGAAAGCCAACGGACAATCGCACAGGCGTTGGGACGAACTTTTGCCGCGGTTGGATCACGCGCGCAGCTGCTTGGATTACGGATGACTGCGCCGCTTCGTCCACGACCGAGCGAGTAAGAGCCGGAAACAGACCCTAGGCGGCGAGCGTAGACAAAAGAGTTCTGGGTGTATCGCTCGGGCGATCCGGCTGCTCGCCGGCTTCGAGCCTGGCGAGCGCATGGACCCCGCAATAAGGTCTCATATGGTGAATGATCGAAGCCGCGCGCAAACAACCCAGGCAAGAACAGGGCACGGGGGCGGGATCACAGAGTCGCACGTTGCAAGCTAGCTCCAGACAGGCGCTTCAACTGTCATTGCCCTGTCCGGTTCCGCCATGTCCGCGGCAGGCCGGAAGTCACATCGGCGCGAGCGATGAAGCAGGTATTTGATGGACAGCCGATGCACATGCCATGTCATTGGACTCGCTTTGGCTGTGGGATTATCGGCACCTTGCCGAGTAGCGTGGCACTGCGGTCCCAGGCGTGTGGCGAAGTTCCTCCTCGAGCAATCCGGAGGGTGCCCACTCCATACAACCAGGTCCCCTTTTTGGAGGTGCTCTGTGGCCGATAAACCAAGCGTTGTGGTGATAATCGACGCCGTTCTGCACCGCCGGGATGCCAACCGCAACAGTGGCTCAAACGCCGACACCATCGCGCCTCCGGCACAAATGCTTCTCGTCTAGGATCCTTCGGCGCGTTTGCTCCTATACCCCGCAATGAACCAAATTAGGGCGACGAAGCTGGTGAAGGCGACGCGCCCCGCCATGCTGGTCGGCTCAACGACCATCCCGGCCGAAAATGTAGCGCAGCCCATGCAGACGAAGAACGGGTAACGGGTATCCATGGGTTGCGCCAAGCATAGCCCATGAAGTGTTACAACACGGAGATTGCCGCGCTGAAAAAAATCGACCGGCTCCTGAGGCACGCGCTCGATAGGTGCCGAGCCATGCAAGCGATGCCGAACGGGATAGGATGGCGGGAGATCGGACATGATAGCGAGCCGGAGGCCAGGTCCTCCCCGGTCCCGGCCTCAGCGACCTTAGCCGCTCCTCGTTGCGCTTGGCATTGCGAGGTGTGGCGCGGCCGCCAGCTGGTGGCGAAGGTTACCGAGTTTTTGGCCCAGGCTTTCTTTAGCCACGCTGGCGCCTCATCCAGAAGCGTTAGGCGATTTAGCGCGCCGCATCGGGCATGCCGGTCGATCCACGGCTGCTGTCAGTCAGGGTACAGTTCTCAAGGTCGATCCGTTCACTGGTCACAAAGGCGGCGAACTGTCCGTCGATGATGAGTGTGGCGCTTGGTGAAACAAAGCGCTCCCCCAGCGAAAACGGCTTCGAACGGAGCCGATAATCCTCGGTTGGAGAGAAGCGCACGTCAGCGATTTGGTCGGAAACGACGACTGCAAAGGTCGTCCCGTCCTCGCAGACGAACTGTTGCGGAGTTCTGTCCTCGGCAAAGGCTGGTGCTGCAAGGACTAAAGCGAAAAATACAATTCCCAATCGCCTGCTGGCAGATCGTCCGAACATGTTGGTCCAATTCGAAGGAGGGCGGCTGGGCGCCGGCAAAAGCGCCGGTCGAATGCATGATGTCAAAGCGGATGAGCCGCGCTTTTGTTGCCGCGCCATGGCGAATCTTCTGAGTTTATTCGCGAGCGCTCGCCGATCCACACCGCTTTGGCGAAGGGTCGCGGCCGGATTGATGCGGCCGCGTAGGTCAACCGCCTCGGGCGATTCCCCCTAACGAAAGTTAGCAACTTAGCGAGGCTCGAGTTGTTGTCCTTGCGAAAGAAGGAGTGATCAAACGAGAATATTGCTTTCGCTGACCGCCGTCGCCGCAATGGCCCTCAGCAGCGTGCCGGCAGCTGCACAGCACCAAGACCATCACAAGAATTGGAACAACAACGATCGCGCAGATCACAACCGTGCGTCGCACGATGCCCGTTGGTCGAATTCGAATGGCTATCGGTTCGGTCCGCGCTACTCATATACCTCGTACAATGCGCTGCCGCCGGCCTATGTCTCGCGCTGCCACCTCAGCCGCCATTATCGTTACGTCTACAATGACGGTTACATCTACCAGGTCGATCCGACGACCTACGCGGTCACGCAGGTGATTGCAGCGCTGACCGCTCGCTAATTCCGCAAGCTTCCTACCGCTTGGTCGAGCAAGATTTATCGGCGGCAATGGCTGGTCGGGGCCTGTCCCACAGGGTTATGCACAGATTCGCCCCCGATTTTGTCGTTCCGCTGTCGGCTTTCGACTCGACCACTCGGCAGTTTCGGCTATTGTTCCTTCGTGCCTTCGGGAGTCGCAAGACAAACGAAAGCATGGTGCCCCGGCAGGGTCAAACCTGCCGGGGCTACTCATATATGGGCTAGAGTTCCTGACTCGCCTTTCCGGCCGGATAACCAACAATTCGAGTCCAAAGGACCGCCTCGCTATTGAGCAAGGTGTCTGGGTGAGTTCGACAGCTTGAAATCAGATGCCGTAGGTTCCCCACGGAATGTCGGTGAAGGCAAGCCAGCAGGCGACGATCCCAAGCACTAAGCAGCCGTCAGGCCCGCAGCCGAGCGGAATGCTTGAATCGGGATAACCCGCCGTCCGCTCGTTTTGGCCAGCCTCGACCAACTGACGGCGGTCCCGAGCAGCGTCAGACCCAGGGCTCCGAGCAGTTGCACCGTAACAATATTGACCGCGACCCCGTTCATCGCGCGATCATTGCTTCTTTGCCGCGGGTCGACTGTCCTGAGCCTGCCGCTCGGCCGCACTGATCACGCCGACATGGTTGGTGTCCAGGCGATCGAAGGTCGCCAGCGCGGGCGCACTGAATTCGTCGAGCGTGGACAAGGCCGCGCGATCCGACTGCTCTCGTGATGCCGCTAAATGGCGGAGAAACAGGGATTTTCTGAAGGTGGGATTCGCGCGTTTCGCGAACCCCATAGCTAAGCTGCTGATTTTATTGATTGTGGTGCCCAGGGGCGGAATCGAACCACCGACACCGTGATTTTCAGTCACGTGCTCTACCAACTGAGCTACCTGGGCTCTCGTGACGGGCAGGCCGCCCGCTCAAGCGAACGGCTCCCCTAGTCGGCCCCTTCGCCGCTGTCCACCCTCTCAGGGTCGGCCGGCAGGCCGGGAATGCGATAGCCCTCGCCGAGCCACTTCAGGAGGTCGCGGTCCTTGCAGCCGCGGCTGCAGAAAGGCGCAGTGCTCGGGCGTTCGGGCTTGCCGCACAAGGGGCAGTTCTTCGGCTGGTTAGAGGGCTTCGGCATATCCGCCCGACATGGGAAGCGCGGCGTCGGCGCGCAACTCGACTGCGCCGCCGATCTGCCGCGCGAGTTCACCGGTCCAGTGCGGGTCGGCCTTCGAGCACCGCGATCACAGCGGGATGTGCGACGAGGCGCTTGGCGCCGGGCGGCTCGAACGCGGCCCGCCGCAGCAGAGCGCGCAGCTTCGAACGCGGCACGGTCCTGAGCCAGCTCGAAAAGCGAGGCACGTCGCCGGGGCCGGACGATCTGCACGAAGCCGAAGCCGTTCATCGCAGTTCGTTCGAAGGGCTTGGGCAGCACGTCGTCGATCGCATCGTCGACCGCATTTGCGTTCCGCCTTGCCCGCAAGGTGGGCAGGTCGATCCCGATCGATCCGCCAATGTCCAGCCGCAGGATCGCGCGTGCAGCGGCCGTCGCGCCCGCCACGCGCCAGCTCGCGCGCAGGCGAGGATAGCCGTCGACATCGATCAGCGTCATCGCCGGCGTCGGCGGAAATCCGCAGCTCGCCGCCCGCGAAGCGGATGATGCCGCTGCGGGCTTCCTCGATGAGGTCGTTCCAGCCAGCTGCGCGAGCCAGTCGATCGTCGGCGCGGGGAAGGGCAGCTCCTCGCCGATTGAGAGGTTCGGGCGAGCCGCGCATTGCTCCTCGCGTGACCTTTGCGAGCGGCCGCTTCCAGGCTCGGCGCCTGGGATCGCCTCGCGCGTGACCTCAATGGTCAGCGACGCTGCCCTCAGCTGATCCCGCGGCGCTCCGTCGGGGAGCAGAAATTCCATGCCGCTCCGCCTCGCGCGATCGCCGGTCGTTCCGACGCGCTTGCAGGCCAGCGCGCAGCGCAGTCCCAGCCGGCAGACACGCCCTCGAGCAGGATGCGCGCTTCGATGATTTCACCGCCTCGGACCAGCACAGACCGGGTCTCGCCGATCCCGCGCTCGATGAGCCATTCAGGCAATCGGATAACCCGCGCTCTTCAGCAGCACCCGCGTCTCGGCGAGCGGAAGGCCGACGACGTTGGAATAGCTTCCGGCGATGTGACGGACATAGACCTCGCCATAGCCCTGCAGCGCATAGCCGCCGGCCTTTCCGCGCCATTCGCCGTGGCTGGCGTAATAATCGATTTCCTCGGTCGCTGAGCCGTTTCATCGCGATCATCGTCTCGACCAGCCGCTCGCGAATGCCTTGGCCGGGGACGGCGAGCGCAACGCCGGTCAGCACGCGATGGCGTCGCCCGGACAGCAGCCTCATGCAGGCGCGCAGCGTTTCTTCGTCCTCGACCTTCGGCAGAATCCGGCGGCCAACGGCAACTACCGTGTCAGCCGCCAGCACCAGCGCGTCGGGTTCATTCGCCGCGACAGCCTCCGCCTTCTCGCGGGCCAGCCGTCGCGCATGCTCGCGCGGCAGCTCGCCTCTGGGCACGCTCTCGTCGATGTCGGCGGCGACCACCGCGTCCGGTGTCACGCCGATGCGGGCGAGCAGGTCGAGGCGGCGCGGGCTCGCCGAAGCGAGGATCAGCCGCATTCGCCCGTCTTAGCCCGTATAGCCGGGCGGGCCTCCGCGGCCGGGCATGAAGCGATAGGTGATTCGGCCCTTGGTGAGGTCGTAGGGCGTCAGCTCGACGAGCACGTCGTCGCCGGTGAGCACGCGGATGCGGTTCTTGCGCATCTTGCCGGCGGTATGGCCGAGAATCTCATGGCCGTTCTCGAGGCGGACGCGGAACATCGCATTGGGCAGCAGCTCCACCACCTGTCCGCGCATCTCGAGCAATTCTTCCTTGGCCAAGCGATTCCTCTCGTGTTTCCGGCAAAAAGTCGCGGAGGCTTAGCGGCGCAGGCCGCAAATGTGAAGGCGGGCGGCTTTAGACCGTCAGGATCGTCGATCCGGTGGTCTTGCGAGCCTCCAGCTGGCGGTGAGCCTCGGCGGCGTCCTTCAGCGCGAAATGCTGCTTGCACCTCGATCTTGACCTTGCCGCTCGCAACCACGTCGAACAGCTCGCTCGCGCTTTGCTCGAGCTGCTCGCGGGTGGCGATGTAGTGGAACAGGGTCGGGCGCGTCAGGTAGAGCGAGCCCTTCTGCGCAAGGATGTTGGGCGGGATCGGATCGGGCGGCCCGGAGGCATTGCCGAAGCTCACCATCAGCCCGCGGAGCTTCAGGCAGTCAAGCGACTTCATGAATGTGTCGCGGCCTACCGAATCGTAGACCACCGGCAGCTTCTCGCCGGCGGTGATGCGCTTGCACCTCGGCGACGAAATCCTGCTTGGAGTAGAGGATCGGGTGCGCGCAGCCGTGAGCGCGCGCGAGCTCTGCCTTCTCCTCTGTTCCGACGGTGCCGATCACGGTCGCTCCGAGTGCAGCCGCCCACTGGCACATGATGAGGCCGACACCGCCGGCGGCGGCATGCACGAGGATCATGTCGCCCTCGTGGACCGGGAAGACCGAGCGCAGCAGCATCTGCGCGGTCATGCCCTGGAGCATCATTCCGGCCGCCTGTTCGGATGAGATCTCATCGGGGAGCTTCACGACGCGTTCGGCGTCAATCAGCCGCTCCTCGGCATAGCCGCCGAGCGGTCCGGCATAAGCGACGCGGTCGCCTTCCTTCACATTGGTGACGTCCGCGCCGACCGCTTCGACGACGCCTGCGCCTTCGACTCCGGGGGTGAACGGCAGCTCCTGCTTGTAGAGACCACTGCGGTGATAGACGTCGATGAAGTTGAGGCCCGCAGCCTCCTGGCGCAGCTTGACCTGGCCGGGGCCGGGGTCAGCGACCTCGACCTCCTCCCATTGAAGGACATCGGGTCCGCCGGTCTTATGGATTCGAATGGCGTTCGGCATGGGCGCTTTTCAACGACTTTGCGGGACAAAAGAAAAGCCCCGCTGCTGCAATGACAGCGGGGCTTCTCATCAATTGACGACGATCAGACTGCAGCGTGCGCGGCAAGCGCCGCAAGCAGAAGCAGGGCGACGATGTTGGTGATCTTGATCATCGGGTTCACGGCCGGGCCGGCGGTGTCCTTGTAAGGATCGCCGACGGTGTCGCCGGTCACCGCGGCCTTGTGAGCCTCGGAGCCCTTGCCGCCGTAATTGCCGTCCTCGATATACTTCTTGGCATTGTCCCAAGCGCCGCCGCCCGAGGTCATCGAGATGGCGACGAACAGGCCGGAGACGATAACGCCCAAGAGCAGAGCGCCGACGGCGGCAAGGCCATTCTCCTTGCCCGCCACCGCGCCGATCACGAAGTAAACGACGATCGGCGCAAGCACCGGAAGCAACGACGGGATGATCATCTCGCGGATCGCGGCACGGGTGACGAGGTCGACCGTACGCGCATAGTTCGGGCGAACCGAGCCATCCATGATCCCCGGATTGTCGCGGAACTGGCCACGGACTTCCTCGACGACCGCTCCACCGGCACGTCCTACCGCGGTCATGCCCATCGCACCGAACAGGTAGGGCAGGAGGGCGCCGAGAAGCAGGCCGACGATCACGTACGGATTTGACAAGCTGAACAGCGCGTTGAGGTCTGACGTGACGCCGATCTGGCTGCCGAACTCCTTGAGGTCGGCGGTGTAGGCGCCGAACAGAACCAGCGCGGCGAGACCCGCCGAGCCGATCGCATAGCCCTTGGTGACCGCCTTAGTGGTATTGCCGACCGCGTCGAGCGCGTCGGTGCGCTGCCGCACGTCTTCCTCGAGGCCGGACATTTCGGCGATGCCGCCGGCATTGTCGGTGACCGGGCCGTAGGCGTCGAGCGCGACGACCATGCCCGCCAGCGCAAGCATTGCCGAGGCCGCGAACGCGACGCCCAGGAAGCCCGCAAGTTGATAGCTGGCGATCAGGCCGACGATGATCACGATGGTCGGAAGCGCGGTCGACTCAAGGCTGATGGCGAGGCCCTGGATGATGTTGGTTCCGTGGCCGGTCTGGCTGGCGCGGGCGATGGACTGCACCGGTCGGTAGTTGGTTCCGGTGTAATATTCGGTGATCCACACGATCAGCGCGGTGACTGCAAGGCCGATCAGGCTCGAATAGAATAGGTCCATGCCGGTGAAGGCGCCGCTGACACTGCCGGTCGCGGCGTCGAGGGTCCCGCCGATTTGCGCATTGAGCGTGTCGCCAAGCGACACGCGGAACGCGCCGTAGATCGCCGGAATGGCAAGAATCGTGGCAGTCCAGAAGCCCTTGTAGAGCGCGCCCATGATCGAGCCGCCCTTGCCCAGGCGGACCATATAGGTGCCGATGATTGAGGTGATGATGCAGACGCCGCCGATCAGCAGCGGAAGGATCATCAGCGGCAGCAGGAGCGGCGAGGAGCCGAGCGCAAGCGCAACGGAAACCATCGTGATGCCGACGGTGACGACATAGGTCTCGAACAGGTCGGCGGCCATGCCCGCGCAGTCTCCGACATTGTCACCGACGTTGTCGGCGATGACGGCGGGGTTACGTGGATCGTCCTCGGGGATTCCGGCCTCGACCTTGCCGACGAGGTCGGCACCGACGTCGGCGGCTTTGGTGAAGATGCCGCCGCCGAGGCGCGCGAAGATGGATACCAGCGAGGCTCCGAGCGCGAGCGCTGTGAGCGCATTCACAACGGCGCGGTCGTTAGGCGCGTAGCCGCCGGGGCCGGTCAGGTACCAGAACAGCACCGAGATCGCGAGGAGCGCGAGGCCGGCCACGAGCAGGCCGGTGACCGCACCCGCTCGGAACGCGGTGGTGAGGCCCTTCTGGAGGCTTTCGCGCGCCGCTTCCGCAGTCCGGACGTTGGCGCGGACCGAGATGTTCATCCCGATAAAGCCGGCCGAGCCCGAGAGGATCGCGCCGATCAGGAACGCGACCGCCGACAGCGGTTTCAGGAAGAAACCGACGATGATCGCGACGATGACGCCGACGATGGCGATCGTCGTGTACTGGCGCTTCAGGTAGGCGGCAGCGCCTTCCTGGATCGCTGCCGACACTTCGACCATGCGCGCATTGCCGGGAGACATGCGGAGCACTTGGCGGCTGGTGACGATGCCGTAGAGCACGGCAATAATGCCGCACACGATCGCGACGTAAAGCAGGTTGATGCCGGAATTCATGGGTACACGCTTCCCTGTTCTTTAGGCGAGTGGGCGCGGCCGCGGGAAAGCGGCGGCCCGAAATCGGCGGTTCTTTAGGGGGCGTTTAAGCGGCTTGCAACCGCACGAATTAAGCGCGTCAGCGGATCAGCAGGGCGCAGGCCATGCCGCAGGCGAGACCGCTAAGTCCGATCAGCCATTGTCGGAGGGACACGCCCGCTACGTTCATCACCCAGATGCTCAAATCCCAGTCTTTCCGGCAGTTCGACCGGTGCGCCGCCGCTGATGAGGGAAAGGGATGCCTCGCCAGCGGACAGCGTACCGATACGAGTGATCTTCGTCCCTTGTGGTAAAGAAAGCGTTGCCGGATCGAGCTCCGGCGGGAGCGCGGCGAGCAGCGCATAATCGTCGCCGCCGGTGGCCGCGAACAATCGTGCAGCTAGTCCAGAACCACGCTCGGCAACGAAAGCGGACGACATTGGCAGCTGATCGAGATCGACCGTGAGTGCGCAGCTGCTCGCTTTGGCCATTCGCTGGGCGTCGAGAAGCAACCCGTCTGAAACATCCATCATCGCATGCGAGTGGGGAGCGAGGGCGTGACCAGCGCCGAGCTGCGGCACGGGGCGGCGATAGATGTCAACCAAAGCTCCAGTCGCACGCTGGTCCTCGCGAAGCAGCGCCAGTCCTGCGGCGGCATCGCCAAGGGTGCCGATCAACCATAGCGCGTCGCCCGCTTTGCCGCCGCTGCGTTCGGGAACGTGCGGCCCGGCACGGCCGATTGCCGTCAGGCCGAGAACGCGCGGAGCGCCTTCCGGCAAGGATATCGTGTCACCACCGATCAGCGCCAGCTGGTAGCTCTCGCAGGCATGCTCGACCCCGGTTAGAAACTCCCTTTCCCAGCTTCCGTCACCGCATAGCGTCAGCGACAAAAGCGCGCCCGCTGGGCTGGCTCCCTTCGCTGCGAGATCGGACAAATTCACCGCAACTAGCTTCCAGCCGACGCTTGCTGGCGGGTCGGCCGAAAGGAAATGAACTCCCTCGGCAATAGTGTCGTGGGTAATCAAAAGGCCGTCGAGGACTGCAACATCGTCAAGCAGGCCCCGTGCTTCTGGAGCGGTCGCGATGAGCCGCAGCCGCTCGATGACTTCCGCCTCACGGATCATCGGCAAAGCCTAGTCCCGCGCCTTCGCGGTGCAAGGCGAATGCGGCAGCTGGAAGGATTAAGTTAGTGGGCGAATTCGGAGATCAAGGCGGCGCAAAGGCCGAGCCCGAGCAGCGCGATCATCCAGAAACCGGGGCCGTGAGCCTCGACGCGCGCCGGATTTGCGGGTCTGCCCACAGGATCGGCATGTCGTCGGGAGCGGTCATTTCCAGGCCGTCGATCGCATGCGTCTCGATGTCATGCTCGTAACGCTTTCCCGCGACCTCATATTCGACGCGCATGTCTCCGGTGTGGAAAGGCGACATGCGTCCGAAGCCCTTCGGGTGTTCCGGCGGGTTGAGCGGATCGCCCGGCAGCGAATCGCCAAGCGCGTCGATGTTCTCCGAGTGAGCAAGGACCGGCATCCGGTTCGTGAAGAGCCAAAGGATGCGTCCGACAATCGCTACCGCGACGATCGCGCAGGCGCTGAGCTCGAAAGTCCTCAAGTCCATCCCCGCATCGTAAGGGGAGAAGGGTTAAGAGCGGGTTTCTTTCGCGATCGCGTCGAGGAGGCCGTTCACGAAGCCGCTTTCGCGCTTGTCGTAGAAGGCGTGGGCAACATCGACATATTCGGAGATGACGGAGCCCACGGGCACATCCGGCCTGGCGATCAGCTCGTAGGTGCCGGCGCGAAGGATGGCCCGCATGGGGCGGTCGAGGCGCTCGAGGGTCCAACCCTTCGCCAGCTTGCCGGCGATCCTTTCGTCGATTTCGGTGCGTCGCGCCTCGGCGCCGGTCACGATGTCGTCGAAGAAGTCGGGTTCGGCCTCGTGATACGTATCGTCCTCGATCGTCGCTCCAAGCCGATGCTCGTGGAATTCGTGCAGCAGGCGGGGGACGGGCGTGCCCTCCATGTCATGCTGATAGAGCGCCTGAACCGCTGCGAGGCGGGCGGCGGAGCGCGAACGGGAGCGGGTCTGGGTCATTGCCGGGCGGCACTAGCCTCCGCCTCGCCCGCAAGGAAGGGGCGAAGCGCTGCGACGACCTCGTCCGGCGCTTGCCACGGAGCGAAATGACCGGCGTCAGGGAGGCGGACGATTTCCAGATCGTCGACTAGACGATCAAGGCCTTCGAGCTGAATGGGAAGGAGCGCCTTGTCCTGCATTCCCCAAATGACGAGCGTCGGCACCTTCACGCTCGGAAAGGCGCCGAGTACCCATTGCGCAAGGGGCAGGGTCACTCCGGGCGGAGGCACCTTCACCTTCGATGCGCGATACCAGTTGAGCATCGCTGTCAGCGCGCCCGGCTGCGACCATTGGGCGATATATCGGTGCCGCTCCGCCTCCGGGATGATTGAGAGATCGACGTGGCGCGAGAAGCTCTTCTCGAACAGCGCATCATATCCCATCCCCTCCGCCGCCTTCTCGAACATCGTTGAGCGGAAGGCGCTAATATACTGAGAGGCTGCGCGCTGCTCGGCATTGTCGATCAGGCTCTTCTGGAAGATGACGGGATGCGGCGCGTTGACGATCGCGAGGCGGGTGAGCCGGCCGCCATCACGAAGGGCTGCCGTCCAACTGATCGCTCCGCCCCAGTCGTGACCGACCAGCGCGAAGCGATCGATCGAAAGCGCATCCGCAAGCGAGAAGATGTCGTCCACAAGCAGGTCGGTTGCGTACGCCTCGACCTCCTGTGGGCGATCGGATCCGGCGAACCCGCGCTGATCCGGCATCACAAGATAGAAGTCACGTTCGAGCCGCGGCGCGACTTCGCGCCATGTACGATGAGATTCCGGAAAGCCGTGAAGGAGAATCACCGGCCGATTGGATGCGTCTCCTGCAAGCGAGACATTGAGCGTCACGCCGGTGCTGAGCGGAACCCGCCTGAATTCGGTCACGGATAACTAACTGTCTTTGGCGCCTCCGGAATGGGGATGAACTCCTTGTCGTCGCCCGGGATCAGCGGGAAGCGAAGCGCCTTCCAGTCTTCCTTCGCCTGGTTGATCCGGTCGCGCGACGAGGAGACGAAATTCCAAAATACAAAGCGGCGGGTCGAGAACGCCTGGCCGCCCATCAGCATGATTCGGCCGCCGCTCCCGCTCGATAGCCGGGCTTCGCGACCTGGCTTGAGCACGTAAAGGGTGAACAGCTCGAGCAGCTGTCCATCGAGCTCCGCTTCACCGCCGACGAGCATGAGCGCGCGCTCATCGGCGGCAGCCTCGATCGGAACGGCCCCGTCGGAGCCGAGCTGGATGTCGGCATAGATGGTTGGCGAGTCGCACCGAGTGGCGGCGGTCGCTCCCCACAGCGTTCCCATCAGGACACGGGCGCTCGTCCGTCCGTCATCAATGAGCGGAAGATCCCCGGCAGGCACGTGATCGAATGCCGGTTCGACTTCTTCGCCCCCATCGGGAAGCGCAATCCAGGTCTGCATTCCGTAGAGGCTCGGACCCTCAGGCCGAAGCGCCTGCGGCGAGCGCTCGGAATGAACGATGCCGCTCCCGGCGGTCATCAGATTGATCGCGCCGGGCTCGATCACCGCGTGGCTGCCGATGCTGTCCCGGTGCTCGATTGCACCTTCGAAAAGGTAGGTGACGGTGGCGAGGTTGATGTGCGGATGCGGCCGCACGTCCATCCCCTGGCCGGACGGGAGCCGAGCCGGACCGAACTCGTCGACGAAGATGAAGGGACCGATCATCGTCCGCTCGCGTGCCGGGAGGGTCCGGTTGACCTTGAAGTCGCCAAGGTCGTGCGTGACCGGGGTGATCACCTGCTCGAACGCCGTCTCGATTGTCGCCATCGTCATTCTCCAGGAGCGGTCGCGCGAATGGACAAGGCGTGGACTCGCTCGCTCATTAAGTCGCCGAGCGCGGCATAGATCATTCGCTGCCGCTCGACGCGCCCTTTTCCCGCGAAGGCCGGGCTTTCGATCCGCAGCGTGAAGTGGCTCTCGCCAGCGGGATTGTAGCCGCCATGGCCGCGGTGCTGTTCGCTGTCGTCGATCAGCTCGATCCGGCTCGGCGAAAGCGCCGAATTGAGGCGGCGGAGCATTTCAGTCGCGACCGGTCCGGTGGTCTGAGCGTTCATTCGATCTATATAATGGCGTTCGATGGCAACGAAGCAATCCAGGCTGCACGGAAGGGTAGAAGGGGCGAGGGCGAGATGCGCCGTCCCGGGCTGCGCCGCGCCCGGAGAGTTCAAAGCGCCGCTTCAACCGGCCAATTTCGATGGCCCCGGCAGCCTGGCGCTTCCTGTGCCTGGACCACGTCCGCGAACACAATTCGAAATACAATTTCTTCGAGGGCATGAGCACGGACGAGATCACCAAAGCGCAGCATCCGCTCGCGGGCTGGGACAGGCCGAGCCGGCGCTTCGCTGGAAACGGCGCCGACCCACCGCCCCGATGGACCGATTTCGCCGATCCGCTCGACGCGATCTCCGGCCGGTTCGGCCGAGTGCGTGAAGCGGCCCATCCGTCGCGCTTCAACAAGGCTGAACAGCAGGCATTGTCAGTGCTTGGGCTCGGCGACGACGTTGACCGCCATGCCTTGCGCCAGACCTATTCAACCCTGGTGCGTCGCTACCATCCGGACAAGAATGGCGGCGACCGCTCGCACGAAGCGCGCCTTACGGCAGTGATCGAAGCCTATCAGTTGCTAAGAAGGTCTCCGGCCTTCGCCTAATCGCGGTCCGGGGCGCCGAGGGGGAATAGCTGTCGATACGGGCGGGCTTCGTCGACGACGCGCGCGACCGACGGGCGGGCCAGCGCTCGCGAGCGATAGGCCTTGAGAGCTCGCGAGTTCGTCGGGGACCGATCTCGTCCACCCAATCGGCGTAGAATAGTGACGGCGCGCCGGCGCAGTCCGCGAGCGTGAATTCCTCTCCCGCCGCCCAGCGCCGACCAGCAAGTCGCGCATCGAGCCACGGCATAAACTTTGTCGAGCGCCGACTTGGCCCGCTCGATCCGGCCCTCGTCGGGCGTTTGGGTGATGAAGGGCAGATGTTCGGCGACGATCGCCTGCATCGGCGTCATCACATGGCGATCGAAAATACGGTCGAGCATCCGAACCTCCTCCGCGAGCTCGCGATCGTCGGGAATGAGCGCCGGAGCGACATGCTCGATAATGATGCTCGACTCCGATGATCGGAACCCCGTCCTCGACGAGCAGCGGGAATTTGCCGACCGGCCAATAGTCCGGAAAGCGGCTTAATTCTCCGGATGTTTGTCACCGGAAATATCGCGGAACTAGAACGGCGCGTCCCGTCTCGTAAAGTGCGATCAGTACCTTCCAAGTGTAGGACGAGAAGGGGTGGCCGAAGAGTTCGAGGCTCACCAGGCGCCTTCCTTGATCTTCTCGCGCCGCTCGAGCTCGGCGTCGCTCGGCGGCTTGGTCTCGAAGGTGCCCGTCTGCGACCTCGCCGTTCGGCTCGTAGATCGTGAATAGGACGCCGCTTTCCGAAACGAAATGCTCGAGTCAGCTTCATTCGGCTCGGGCTCAGCGCTGCCGTCGAAGATGCGACTTTCCCTTGCCCAGCAGGACCGGGAAGGTCATCAGGAGCAGCCGGTCGATCAGGCCGGCGGAAAGCAACGGCGGATAGAGCGTGCTGCTGCCCTGGATGAGCAGGTCGCGCCCTTCGCTCTTCTTGAGCTCGGCGACTGCAGCGGCAGTATCGCCGGACAGCTTGTGGCTATTCTCCCACTCCAGCGGCTCATCCGAATGGGTCAGCACATATTTGTTGATGCGCTGGAATTTCTCGCCGATCGGATTGTCCTGGTTGTACGGCCAGTAGGCGGCAAAGATGTCGTAGGTCCGCCTGCCAAGCAGCAGGTCGTACTCGCCGGATGATGACGCCCTCGAACGGGCCCATGTCGCCGGTCCCAGAAAGGATGCGTCCAGCCGCCGATGCGGAAGTCCGCTGGTCGGGTCCTCGTCGGGCCCGCCGGGCGCCTGCATGACGCCGTCAAGCGAAAGGAAGACTGCGCCGGTCAGCTTACGCATCGACCGCTCTCCCCGCGAACGGCGGCCTCGATCTTGGCGATGTCGATCTTCTTCATCGTCATCATCGCTTCGAACGCGCGCTGGGCGGCAGCCTTGTCCGGATTGCTAGTCGCCTCGAGCAGCGCGCGCGGCGTGATCTGCCAGGAGAAGCCCCACTTGTCCTTGCACCAGCCGCACATGCTTTCTTCGCCGCCGTTCTTGGTGATCGCGTTCCAGTAGCGGTCGGTCTCTTCCTGGTCCTCGGTGAGGACCATGAAGCTGACGGCCTCGTTCGGCTTGAAGTTCGGGCCGCCGTTGAGGCCGACGAAGGATCTGGCCGAGCAGCGTGAACTCGACCGTCAGCTCGTCGCCTTTCGAGCCGCCCGGGAAATCGGTCGGTGCCGCATGGCGCGGTCCGACACTGGCTGTCGGGAAAGACGGAGGCATAGAATTCGGCGGCCTTGCGGGCCTCGCCCTTGTCGAACCACAGGCAGGTGGTCAGCTTGTTCACTCATGCCATTCGGCTCCTGCTCGCTTGCGCAGGCTCTGTGCCGCCGACGAGCGCGAATTCCGCGCCCTGCGGGTCGATGCCGATGAGGATGTGATCGCCGCCCGGCACTTCCATCGGGCCCATGACGATCGTTCCGCCCTTCGCTTCGGCGGTCTCCTTGGCCTTCGCGATCGACGGCACGCGGAAATAGTAGCGCCAGTGCGGCGGCTGTCCCTGCATGGCCCCGGCAGATGGCGCCGATCGTCAGGCCGTGATGGTCGATGAAGCGGTATTCGCCCATGTTCGCCCATCTCCATGAAGTCGTCGCTCGTCCAGCCGAACTGGTCGCCATAGAACCGGCGCGCGGCGACCGGATCGCTCGTCGACAGCTCGTTCCACGCGCAGCGGCCCTGGTCGTGTCGGCGAGAAGACGTCGCTCGGCTCGTTCTCGCGTCCCGCGGGCGGGATCGGTTTCATCACGTAGAAGGGTGCGCCCTGCGGGTCGGCCACCATCGCGATCCGGCCGACGTTCGGGATGTCGGTCGGCGCCATCAGGGTCTTGCCGCCCGCGGTCTCGATCGAGGCGACCGTCTGCGTCGACGTCGTCGACGTTGAGATAGCCGAGCCAGATCGGCCGGGCGCCATGCTGCTGCATCTCGTCGTTGATCGGCAGCACGCCGCCGGCAAAGCCGCCGTCGGGCGGTTGATCATCCGATAGCCCTGATACTCGCCGGAGCGCTCTCGCCGATGTCCCAGCCGACGACCGCGTCGTAGAAGGCCTTCGCGCCGTCGGGGTCGGTGGTCATCAGCTCGTACCAGATGAAGTCGCCGGCTGGGTTCGGCCCGGTGCGCGCTTGATGTGTCGTGGGCGCAGAGGCCTCGTCGAACGTCGGTCATGGTTCGATCTCCTTGGTCTGGAACTGTCAACGATGCGTTCAGGCGGTAAGGGGCGCCTGCTGCTGTTGCGATTGCGGCTGGCCTGTATCGACGATCTTCTCGAAGCCGCCCCAGAACATGCGCTTGCCGTCGAACGGCATGTCGCCCTGCGGCTTCATGCTCTCGTCGGCCATGATCTTGGCTCCAGGCCTGGTCGCGCGCCTGCCTTGTCGGGCCATTCGATGAAGGAGAAGACGACGCCCTCGCCGTCCTCGGCCTTCACCGCGCGATAGAAGTCGGTGACTTTGCCGTGCGGAACGTCGTCGCCGAACGCCTCGACGACCCGGGTGGCGCCATGTTCGCGGAACACTTTGCGCCATTTTCGACGGCGAGCTCGCGATAGGCTTCGCGCTTGTCTTGCGGCACCGGGACGACGAAGCCGTCGGTGTAACTGCCGCCGCCCGATGCCTTCTTCGACGATCGCGTCGAAGCCGCCCATGATCATGCGCTTGCCGTCGAACGGCATGTCCTCGCCCATCTCCTCCATGCGCGGGTCGCTCATGAACTTCTCGTTGGCGGCGTCGCGCGCCTGCCGGTTCGGGATATTCGAACCAGGAGAAGACGACCTTCTCGTCGGGCTTCGCGTCGACCGCCTTGCGGAAGTCGGTGACCTTGCCTTCGGGAACGTCGTTGTCCCAGGCTTCGACCATGCGTCCGACACCGATCTTCTGCGACGCAGCGGCGCGAAGGTCGCGGCATGCTTCGCGATACGCGTCCTTGTTCCCTTCGGGACGGGGACGATGAATCCTTCGAAATAGGTCATGCTGCTGACTCCTTCGGGTTGATGTTCGCGGATAGGTCGCGAGCTGGTCGGCGAAGCGCGCTGCTGGAACGCGGGTCGCGCCTCGCCGCGCTTCACATAGGCGGCGAGGTTGGGGAATTCGGCGAGCAACTGGCCCGTGTGCTTGAGCGATGCCGCAGAACGGTGACCATGATCAGGTCGCCGATCGTGAAGCGGTCGCCCTCGAGCCATTGCTTGTCGCCTAGCCAGTCCGACACGCGCTTGAGCTTCAGCTCGAGCGAACTCGTCGGCGCTCGGTCGGCGCAGCTTCGCCCATTCCTGCGTCGGCGTAGAAGACGTGTCGATCGAGCACTCGGTGCTGGATCGCCGGCTCGACGCTGTTCAGCGCGGCGAAAGTCCACTGGATCGCCCTGATATTTGCCCTGCGGGTCGCGCGGCAGAAGCGCTTCGCACTTCTCGCCGATATACTGGACGATCGCGCCGCTCTCGAAGATCTGGACCGTGCCGTCGCTGAAGCAGGGCACCTGATCGAACGGCTGTTCCTTGATATAGTCGGCAGGCCGCTGCTGTCCGAGCAAGCGAACGCGATAGTCGAGCCCCGCTTCCTCGAGCGCCCAGCGGACGCGCAGGTCGCGCACCAGTCCCTGAGCGAACTCCGGCACCCATTGGAAAGCCGTGATCTCGATGGCGGCATTGGGGTTGATCGGCATGATTCCGTTCCCCTCAGATAGCTGTTCCGATGGCGTCCTTGACGGCGTCTGCGCCGCGTTCGGCTGCCGCTGGGTCCATCCACATGATCTCCCAGATGTGGCCATCAGGGTCGGCAACGCTACGCCCGTACATGACCCCATAGTCCTGTTTGGGCGAGGGATCAGCAGTTCCGCCCGCCGTTACAGCGCGCTCCACGGTCGAGTCGACGCTTTCCCGGCTGTTTGACGAAAGGCACAGAAGCACTTCCGAGCCCGCCTTCGCATCGGCGATGGGTCGCGGCGTGAACTGGCTAAACTTCTCATGTGTCAGGAGCATGACATGGATGCTCTCACTGATCGTCATGCAGGCAGCGGTTTCGTCGGTGAACCTCGGCTCGTTGACCGCGCCAAGCGCTTCCAGGAAAGTGCGCGACTTCTGCAAGTCACTGACCGGCAGGTTCACGAAAATCATCTGCGACATTGTCGTCCTCCTCGAACTCGATTCGCTTGCTTTTTGAACTCGTAAGTTATAAATTGCAACTTAGGAGTTAGAAAAAATAACTAAGATGCGGCAAAACCAGGAGAAACGGCGCTATGAGGACGCCTGCGGACTTGCCCATGCGATGGAATTGATGGGCGAGCGTTGGGCGATGCTGGTGCTGCGCGAGCTCGCCTACGGGCCCGCCGCTTCTCGGAATTGAAGAGCGACCTCGTCGGAATCAGCGCGAACGTGCTGACCCAGCGTCTGACGGAGCTCGAAGCCCGAGGCCTCGTGCGAAAGACCAGCTTGCCTCCTCCCGCTTCGGTCCAGGTCTACGAAGCGACGCCGTGGGGACTCGAAGTCGTTCCGCTGATTGCTTCGCTCGGCCGCTGGGCTGCGCGGAGCCCATGGCACGACCCGAAGCTCCAGATGAGCCATGTCTCGGTGATGATGTCGCTCCAGACCCTGATTTCCCGGCGCTTGCGGAGGGCCTCGACGCCCGCATCGGGTTTCAGCTTCGGCGACACCAGCTATGTTGCCACGGTCGTGCAACGGGCGGCTCGGCGTGGACGCGTGCAGAGGTGAAGGATTGCGAGGTCGTCTTCAGCGGCGCCCCAGCGAGATCGCTGCAGTGATCCATGGCGGCGCGCCGTTCGCGATGATCCGCGTCGAGGGAGACATGGAGCTCGCGAAGCGTTTCGTCAGGCTCTTCCCGCTTCCCGAAAAGGTGAACGCAAGTTGAGGCGCGCCACGCCATCCCCTAAGGCAATTTTCTTATGACCGATCTTTCCAACGTGCAGCCCGAAAGCCGCGCCGAGACGCTGATGGCCTCCCCCGACAAGATGATGAAGGTCCGCGACACGTTCGGCGTCGATTCGGACATGGAGGTGCCCGCCTTCAGCGAGGCCGACGAGCGCGTGCCCGACCTCGATCCGACCTACGTCTTCGATCCGAACACCACGCTCGCCATCTGCGCGGGCTTCGCGAAGAACCGCCGAGTGATGGTCCAGGGCTATCACGGCACCGGGCAAGTCGACCCACATCGAGCAGGTCGCCGCTCGGCTCAACTGGCCGATGATCCGCGTCAACCTCGACGCGCATATCAGCCGAATCGACCTAGTCGGCCGCGACGCGATCGTCCTTCGCGACGGCCAGCAGGTGACCGAGTTCCGGGAAGGGCTGCTTCCGTGGGCGCTCCAGCATCCGGTCGCGCTCGTGTTCGACGAATATGATGCCGGCCGCCCGGATGTGATGTTCGTGATCCAGCGCGTGCTGGAGGCCGAGGGCAAGCTCACGCTTCTCGACCAGAACCGAGTGATCCGCCCGAACCCGTGGTTCCGCCTGTTTGCCACCACCAACACCGTTGGCCTGGGCGACACGACCGGCCTTTATCACGGCACGCAGGCCATCAATCAGGGGCAGATGGACCGCTGGAACATCGTCACGACGCTCAACTATTTGCCTGCCGCGGTCGAGGCGCAGATCGTCCTTGCCAAATCCGGCGAATATGACGAACCCGACGGCAAGGCAGATCGTCGAAAAGATGATCAAAGTTGCCGAACTTTCCCGCCAGGGCTTCATCAACGGCGACATCTCGACGGTGATGAGTCCGCGAACGGTGATCAGCTGGGCCCAGAACGCGCACATCTTCAACGACGTCGGCTATGCGTTTCGGGTCAGCTTCCTCAACAAGTGCGACGAAGCCGAGCGGCCGCTCATCGCGGAATATTTCCAGCGCGTGTTCAGCGAGGACCTTCCCGAGAGCGTGGTCGGGAAGGCCTAGGCCGGGGCCCCCGGGGTGGCCGAAAAGATCGACATTTTCCGCCGGGTCCTCGCCGGCGCTGCGCGAGCGATCGCGCACGATCCCGATGTCGAAGTAGCGTTCGCGTCCGATATTGCGCCTGCATCGGGGAAGACCGCTCGAGTGCCCTCGCCGGGTCCGGGGCTGGAACCCAAGCTCGTCGCCGAAGCGCGCGGCGCTGCCGACTCCGCTGCCCTCCGCCTGCGCCATCACGATCCAAAGATCCACGCCCGCGCTGCTCCGATGGACATCGATGCCCGCGCGGTCTTCGACGCGCTCGAGACGGCGCGGGTCGAGGCTCTCGGTGCGCGCTCGATGGGCGGCATTCGAAGCAACCTGCGGCACCTCGCCGAAGCGCGCGTCCGGAGCGATGCGATCGTCCGCGCCCGCGATTCCGAGGAAGTGCCGCTGTCGACGGCGATCGGCCTCATCGCCCGCGAACGGCTGACCGGCGAGGCGCCGCCGAGCGCAGCTGCCGAGGGACTGAAGCTCGTCGCTCCGTGGATCGAAGAAAAGGCGGCGGCCGAGCTCGATGCACTGGCGCTGACGCTCGACGACCAGGCTGCCTTCGCGAAGCTGTCGCGCCGGCTGCTCGAGGATCTCGATCTCGCGGCCGCCGAGGAGCCGTTGGAAGATGAGCCTGACGAGTCCGGCGACGACGCCGAGGGCGACGAAGGCGGTAGCGACGACACGGCGGAGCAAGGCGATGAAGGCCAGCCCGGCGGCGGCGACGTCGAGATGCGCGGCGAGGAGAGCGAGGACCAGAGCGCAGAAGGCGATTCGACGCAGGAGATGGAAGCCGGCGAAGACGAAGCCGCACCCGGCGACGACCTCAGCGAAAGCCTGCTTCGCAGCGCCCGGCCGCCGCAACTGGGACCTCTCGCCGCCGACCGACTATAAGGCCTACACCACCCGCTTTGACGAGATCGTCGAATCCGAGGAGCTGTGCGACGAGGACGAGCTGACGCGCCTCCGCGCCTATCTCGACCAGCAAATGGGCGGACTTTCGAACGTCGTCACCCGCCTTGCGAACCGGCTGCAGCGGCGGTTGCTCGCGCAGCAAGCGCGCAGCTGGGACTTCGACCAGGAGGAAGGCCTGCTCGACGCCGCACGGCTCGCGCGCGTTATCGTCAATCCGAGCCACGCCTTGTCGTTCAAGATCGAACGCGACACCGAGTTCAAGGACACGGTGGTGTCTATACTGATCGACAACTCGGGATCTATGCGCGGACGGCCGATCGCAATCGCCGCCATCTGCGCGGATATACTGGCGCGGACGCTGGAGCGGTGCGGTGTGGCGACCGAGATCCTCGGCTTCACGACGCGCGGCTGGAAGGGCGGGCAGAGCCGCGAGGCATGGCTTGCCGCGGGGCGGCCTCCGAACCCCGGCCGGCTGAACGACCTCAGGCACATCATCTATAAGCGCGCCGACGAGCCATACCGCCGCGCGCGGCGCAATCTCGGCTTGATGATGCGCGAGGGGCTTCTCAAGGAGAATATCGACGGCGAGGCATTGCTGTGGGCGCACAACCGGCTGATCGGGCGAGCCGAGGAGCGGCGGATCCTGATGGTGATTTCCGACGGTGCTCCGGTCGACGATTCGACGGCCTCAGCGAATGGCGGGACTTATCTGGAGCGTCATCTTCGCCAAGTTATCGAATGGATCGAGAAACGATCGAGCGTCGAGCTGATCGCTATCGGCATCGGACATGACGTGACGCGCTATTACACCCGCGCGGTGACGATCATGGACGCGGAGCAGCTCGCCGGAGCGATGGTCGAGCAATTGGCGCGGCTGTTCGAAAGCCCGTAAAAATTGGGCCCGACGCAACAGACGCACGCCGGGCCCCCCTCGTTACGCGACGCGAGGGAACAATTATCCGTTTCCGGAACCGACAGGGAAAAGGGGAAAACCCCGTCGAATGAGGCGCTTATGCCCCAGTCGGGAGGAATTCATGCTGAACGCGGAGTGCAGCCCACGTTCATGAAAATTTGAATGAAGTCAGCTGCTTAACGCAGACTAAGCAGTGGCTTGCTCAGCGACCTTCTTCGAGATCTCGCGCTTCAGCTTGCGCACCTTCGTCGACAGCTTGTCGTCGCTGGTCTTCAAGAGCCAGTTGTCGAGGCCGCCGACATGCTCGACCGACCGCAGGCCGTGCGTCGACACGCGCAGCTTGACGCTCTGGCCGAGCGCATCCGAGATGAGCGTGACGTTCTGCAGGTTCGGGAGGAACGTGCGCTTCGTCTTGTTGTTGGCGTGGGAAACATTGTGTCCCACCTGCCGGCCCTTGCCGGTCAGCTCGCAAACCCGCGACATGGTATCTATCCTGATTTTTTTGGACGAACCTCAAAGAGGCCCGAAGAGCGCCGCCCGTTAGCGGCTCGGTGGCAATTCGTCAACGCTGTGGGCAGAGGCAAACGGCAACCCAACAGCAATATGCGCGTTGCGTCTGCAAAAGCGGTTTCGAGGGGTCACAACGATGCGAGCAATCCTCTTCATACTGATCATTGCCGTCTTGGTGGTGATCGCCGGCATTGCCACTGGCTTCTTGAACATCAATCAGATCAGGAGCGCCAAGGCTCCGCAGATCTCGACGACCGGTAATGGAGTGACGGCAAAGGGCGGACAGGCTCCGGCATTCGACGTGGAGACTGGATCGGTGAAAGTCGGCACCAAACAGGCGACCGTGAAGGTTCCGGCGCTGGTGGTCGAGAAGCCGGGTCAGAACCAGGCGGCAACCACCAACAACGCTATGTGACTTCGACCGTTCGCTCGGCTAGCCGGGCGCGATGGCATTTCCGCTTCCCTCGCCGATGCGCCGGGCGCTCGATCTCGCGCGGGAGGCTGCCGAGGCAGGGGAGGTCCCGGTCGGCGCGGTAGTGACCTGCGGCGACGAGATTGTCGCGGAAGCGCGCAATGCGATGCGCGGGTCATCAGACCCGACGGCTCATTCGGAGATGGTCGCAATCCGCGCGGCTGCAGCAAAGCTCGGCACCTCTCGCCTCGACGAATGCACCTTGTGGGTGACGCTTGAGCCTTGCGCGATGTGCGCCGCGGCGATCGCGCTTTCGCGAATGAAGGCCCTTCGCTTTGCAGCCGAGGATCCGAAGGGCGGTGGAGTGATACACGGCGCGAGAATGTTTACGCAGCCGACCTGCCACCACAGGCCTGACGTCCTCAGCGGGATCGGCGAGGACGAATCGGCGGCGCTCCTTCGCGGCTTCTTCGCGGAGCGCCGCTAGCCGGCATAGGGGAGGAGGCGGATCTCAACCCGCCGGTTTGCTGCCTTCTCGCTGTCGTCCGTCTCGGGGTCGTAGAGCGGCGAAGTCTCGCCGAGGCCCTTCGATGCGATCCGCGCTTTGGAGACGCCGTGCCCAGCAAGATAGGTGGCAACGGCGGCGGCGCGGCGGTCCGATATCGTCTGATTGCCCTGCGGCGAGCCAGAAAGATCGCTGTGCGCGAAGACGTCGACATAAGTCTGGCTGCGATCTTTCACCTCACGCGCGATCTCGTGCAGCGTCGCGTCGAATTCCGGCTTCACGCTCGAGCTTCCCTCCTCGAACGTGAGAGCGGCAGGGATCCGAATGACGATTCCGCTTCCAACTTCCAGCACGTCGAGGCCGATGCCGGCAGTCTGCACTCGAAGCTCCCGGGCAAGGTTGGCGATATAGGCTGGAGCAGCTCCAGCGTTGAGCGGCCGAATCTTGGCCGCTTTCATTTTCGTCGCCCGAGCCTTGCGGCCTCCAACGACATCGCCATGGAGGTAGGGCGCATTGAGGCCTAGTGGAGTGAACGACGCTGGCCGCACCAGTGTCGGCGGCGGCGCCTCCGACCGGCACCCAGCCAGGAGCGCGATCGAACAGCCAAGACTAATCGCTATTGCCTTACGGCTAACCGGCATTGGATCGACCTCCCACGGCTCAGAACTGCCACGTGAAACCAGTCTGTAGCAAGGGCAGTTCCTCACCTGAATCTCACCGCGCTTGTGAACCGCTACCACGCAAGGTTACATTCGTGCCTCTACGCCCATGAGCGAACACCTAGCCCCCATACCCTGGCTCGATCTTCTCCTGATCCTTGCCCTCATCGCGCTGAACGGCGTTCTCGCGCTCAGCGAGCTTGCGATCGTGTCTTCGCGGGATGCCCGGCTGAGGGCGATGGCACGAAGCGGCAGCAAGGGTGCCCAATGCGCGCTCGATCTCGCCTCGGAGCCGGGCCGTTTCCTCTCGACGGTGCAGAGCGGAATCACGCTCATCACCATCATCAATGGCGCCTTCTCCGGTGCGAGCCTCGGCGAACCGGTTGCCGAACGGCTCGAACTTACAGGCCTCGCTCCGGCCACGGCGCACACTGTCGGTTATGGCGTTGTGGTCGTGATCATTACCTTCGTGTCGCTCGTCATCGGCGAGATCGTTCCGAAGCAGATGGCGCTTCGTTCGCCCGAACCGATTGCCGTGGTGATCGCTCGGCCGATGAAATGGCTGTCGCGAATTACGGCTCCGTTCGTGTGGCTGCTCGACCGCTCCAGTTTCCTCGTCTTCAAAATGTTCGGGCTCGACCGCGAATCGAAAAACCAGGTGACGGCCGAGGAGCTCCACCTCGTCGTCGCGGAGGCACAGACGGCTGGAGTTCTCGAAGAAAGCGAGCGAGCGATCATCTCCGGGATTGTCCGGCTCGCCGACCGCCCCGTTCGGGAGGTGATGACGCCGCGGATGGACATCGACTGGATCGATGTCGATTCGACGCCCGACGAGATTCGGCAGGCGATACTTGAGACCGCTCATACCCGAATTCCAGTCGCCGATGGCTCGGTCGAAAATATCGTCGGAGTGATGCAGATTCGCGACGTGGTCGCCGCCTTGCTCGAAGACCGCCCACTCGACCTTAAGCATCTATGCCGGCAGGCACCCGTGATCCCAGACCTCATGGACGCGATGGATGCGCTTGCCGTGCTTCGGAGCGCCGAAGTCCCGCTCGCTCTCGTCCACGACGAATATGGCCATCTCGACGGGATCGTCACGCCGGGCAGCATCCTTGCGGCTCTGGCCGGGACATTTGCTCACGATATCGAGCAGGGCGACGAGCCCCCGCTTGTCGAGCGCGAAGATGGCAGCTGGCTGATATCCGGCGCCGCAAGCGCCGATATTCTCTCCGACCGGCTAGGTGTCGCGATGCCTGGCGACCGCGACTATTCGACCGTGGCGGGCTTTGCACTGTCGGTGCTCAAGCACCTGCCGGTGACGGGCGAGAAATTCCGCCACGACGGATGGTCGTTCGAGATCGTCGACATGGACGGCCGCAAGATCGATAAGCTGATCGCCTCGCGCCCGCGAAAGCGGCCGGCCGAGAGCCAGGCCGAAGCGGTCGGCTAGAGCTTCCCGAACTTCTGTTCGAAGCCGTCGATGTCGTTCCGCGCGAGATAGTCCGCCTGCTCGACAATTCGATCGCGCTGGATGCGCCCCCGAAACGCTCCGAGCTGTTCATCCAGCCGCTCGACGCCGACCGGTGACAGGCCCGCGATCTGATCGAAGCTGAAGATTCCCGCCGCCCGCAACGCGTCGGCGAACTTGGGGCCCACGCCCTTGAGCAAGCAAAGATCGTCGGCAGGCAGATTACCGTCGAGCGCTCGGTGGACGGGCGCGCGAAAGATGTCGCCCGCCAGGTCGCTCGTCGCAGCTGCCGCCTCGCCGGCAATGCCGCGGCCTTCGGGCGGGCGACCCTGCATGTGCGGCCGGACTGGTGCGCTGTCGGTCAGCTTCACCCGCTGCTTCGGGCGCAGCAGGATAAACGCCAGGACCAACGCCACGGCGATGACGATCAACCACCAATAATCGCGAAGGAAATCCATCAGTTCACCAGTTCCATTGTGCGTTGTAGCGACGGCGCTTGTCGCGCAGATAGGCGACCAGCAGGCCGAAAAGAAAGCCCAGGACCGAGGCGGCGCCGCCTTCGGCGACCAGCGGTACGCCCTGACCGCCTGACCAGCTGGCGCTTTCGACGCCGGGAACCTTGTTCATCAATTTGATCAGTTCGCTCCGCTGGAAATCGTCGGCGGGGCCTGACAGCAGAACTCGTCGGGTCAATGGTCCGCGGTGCAGATGGCCGCTGACCTCCGGGATTTCATTGTACACAAGCGCCTGCCGGATCGTCTTTTCAACGGTCGTCGTGAACTCGTCGGCGCCGCCGAGGGGGCCGTGCCAGGCTGCCGCCAACAGAATTGCGGAGACGAAGCCGAGAGCGATGCAGCTATTGCGATTCCATCGTCCACGGAAGGCGAAGTCTCCGGCGATCACTCCGACAACAAGGCCCGCGCCGAGCGGAGGCCAGAAATAGGTCCAGAAGGCGTTCACGCGCTCTCTCGTGCCAGCTCGCGCCAGCCGATGTCGCGGCGGCAGAAGCCGTCGGCGAAATCGATCTGGTCGACGGCGCGATAGGCCCGCGCTCGTGCACTGGCGAACGTGTCGGCGATTGCCGTAACCGCGAGAACGCGGCCGCCCTTCGCGACAAGTCCCTGGTCGCCCCGGGCGGTGCCGGCGTGAAATACGGTCACCCCTTCGACACGCTCCGCGGCTTCGATCTCCCGGATGACCCCACCGCTCGCCGGCGTGCCGGGATAGCCCTGCGCTGCAACGATCACTGTCATCGCATGCTTAAGCGATAGCTTTGGCGGCGCGATCTCGCTCAGTCGCCCGGTCGCGACCGCGTTGAGCAGCTCGGCGAAATCGCCCTCGATCAGCGGCATGATCGCCTCGCACTCGGGATCGCCGAAGCGGACGTTATATTCGATCAGCTTGGGTCCGCTGGAGGTCAGCATCAGCCCCGCGTAAAGCACGCCGCTGAACGGCGTTCCGGCGTCTGCAAGAGCGCGCGCAGTCGGGCGCACGATCGCTTCCATCGCCCGCTCCTCAAGCTCGGGCGTGAGCACTGGCGCCGGCGCATAGGCGCCCATGCCGCCGGTGTTCGGACCGGTATCGCCTTCGCCGACCCTCTTATGATCCTGCGCCGATGCGAGCGGGACCGCCGTCGCGCCGTCGACCAAGGCGAACAGGCTCGCTTCCTCGCCCACGAGGAATTCCTCGATGACCATCGGGCCGTCACCCGCTGCATCGATTGCCGCTTCCGCTTCCGCGATCGTCATCGCCACGGTAACACCCTTGCCTGCGGCAAGGCCGTCGGCCTTGATGACGACCGGCGCGCCGAAGCGACGAAGCGCTGCGCGGGCGTCACTCGCGCGATCCACCCGCACATAGTCCGCTGTTGGGATTCGGTTCGCTCGGCACAGGTCCTTGGTGAATCCCTTCGATCCCTCGAGCTGCGCCGCAGCCGCGTTCGGGCCGAATACGACGATCCCGGCAGCCCGAAGCGCATCGGCGACCCCGGCGACGAGCGGCGCCTCCGGACCAACGACCACGAGATTGATGTCGTTGCCTCGGGCGAGCTCCACGACGGCCTGCGGATCGCAAGGATCCACAGCGACGCAATCGGCCCATCGGGCGATGCCCGGATTGCCCGGGCCGGCGAGGAGCTTGTCACAGCTCGGCGATTGCCTAAGTCGCCATGCAAGCGCATCCTCACGCCCGCCCGAGCCCAACAGCAGAATATTCATGGACTTTCCCGAAGAAGCACGCGCCGGCCTGTTAGCGAACGTCGCTCCCGGCGACAATTCGCCTGCGCTTACGGTCACCGAGCTCTCGGGCGCGCTCAAGCGGACCGTGGAAGACGCGTTCGGCCACGTCAGGGTTCGCGGCGAGATCAGTGGGTTCAAGCGGCATGGCTCGGGTCACTGCTACTTCACTCTGAAGGACGAGAATGCCTGCATCGACGCGGTGATCTGGCGCAGCAACGCAGTCGCGCTTGCCTTCCTTCCCGAAGACGGCGCGGAGGTCATCGTGACCGGTAAGCTGACCACTTACCCTGGCCGCTCGAAATATCAGATCGTCATCGAACGGATGGAGATCGCGGGCGAGGGAGCGTTGCTCGCTTTGCTTGAAAAGCGGCGCAAGGCGCTTGCTAGCGAAGGTCTGTTCGCCCCCGAACGCAAGCGCAGGCTGCCGTTCATGCCGCAGGTTATCGGCGTGGTCACCTCGCCGACCGGGGCAGTCATTCGCGACATCCTCCATCGCCTCGAAGACCGCTGCCCGACGCGCGTGATTCTCTGGCCGGTTCCTGTCCAGGGAGAGGGCGCCGCGGCGAAAATCGCGGCAGCCATCCGCGCCTTTCCAGCGATCCAGCCGAAGCCCGACCTTTTGATCGTCGCTCGCGGTGGGGGGTCGATCGAGGACCTGTGGCCGTTCAACGAGGAAGAGGTCGTGCGCGCTGCTGCGGATTGCCCGATCCCGTTGATTTCGGCGGTCGGGCACGAAACGGACACGACGCTGATCGACCATGCCGCCGATCGTCGAGCACCAACTCCGACCGCGGCGGCGGAGATTGCGGTACCGGTACGCAGCGAGCTGTTCACGCAGCTCGGCCACCTCCAGCATCGCGCACAGGAATGCCTGTCGCGGCGGCTCGAGCGGACGCGAGAGCGGTTCGAGCTCACGCTCTGTCGCTGGCCGCAGCCGCAGGCGATCTTCGCGCCGGTGGTCCAGCGCCTGGACGAGATCGGAGAGCGCCTTCCCCGGTCGCTTTCGGCGCGCGCGGGCAGCGCCCGCGCGAGACTTGAATCTGGTCGCAGGTCGGCTTCGTCGCGACCTTCTCGATCAACGTATCGCTCGCCTTGGCGAGAGGCTGTCCGCCGCGTGGAAGATGGCGCAGCTTGCGCATCCCGAGCGGCCACTGAGCAAAGGCTATGTCCGGGTGACGAGCCGCGATGGCGCAACCCTTACCCATGCCGCCGACGCGCGTGCGGCGCATCTTCTGACGCTACAGTTCGGCGACGGAAGCGTCGATGCGACAGTCGGCGACGTAGCGTCGCCGAAGGCGGTTGAGCGCAAGCCGCGCGCGTTCCTACATTCCGCCGCAGCCGGGCCTGTTCGATCCGGCGGAGGATTAGGCGCATGTTGATGAGCGGAAGCGGCCGGGCCGCGCGCGTCCATTATCTGGCCGGTACCTTCCGCCTGCTGAGCGACGGCGACCATGTCGTCTGCGCAATAACCGGCGCGCGGATTCCGCTTCACGAGCTTCGCTACTGGAGCATCGAGCGCCAGGAACCCTATGTCGATGCAGCCGCCAGCCTCAAGGCCGAGCAGGCTTCGGGCGGTCGCTAGACTGCTCGTCCGGCGTTCGGCCGCCGGCCTGAGCTCGACATTCAGGTGGGCGGCGACCGTCTCCACCCATTTCACCACCATCTCCAGCTCTTCGGAGTGAGCGGCTTCGGCGGCGTTCTGGTCCGCCGCTCGTTCCTGGCGTCCATAATCGCTGGTCGGAAAACTTGCTGTGCCGCGCGAACGTTGGTCCGGTCACGATCTCGGCGATTTGCGATTCGTCGAGCCGAGTTCGAACAAATCTGAGACGCGCTGCAGCGTCGGCCCGGGGCCCTCGAGGAAATCGGCGCTGTCGATCATGATCACCCGGTCGCCCATTTGATGTGCGACCTCGCTGAAATGATGCATTTGCATTAGCCAGCCGAGGCCGAGCGCCTGCAGGTCGGTCAGGACGAACGTGTCTTCCTCGCTGAAGCCGAAATGGAGCGAAGCCCAGCCCGCGGCGCTGCGAAACAGCCGCCGGCCCCAGATTCGGCCCCACATGCCCCGCTTCAGGATCGAGCGAAGGAGCGGCCTGACGTCGGAGTAAAGCAGAACTGCGCGGCTGTCGGGACGCGCTTCGAGCACGGGCATCGCAAGCCGGTTGGCGAAATTCGTCGGCTTCACGATGATGCTCTCCCCCGCTTCGAACGGTCGCGCGAGCAGATGAAGGACTAGGTCGAGGCGTTCGCCATTTCCCTGATCGTCGCTGCGGATGAAGCGATTCGCGAGGTTGATGAGGATATCCGGCTCCTTGAGACCGAGCGTGCGGCCCGGAATATCGATCGCCTTCAGCATCAGCGTCGAGCAGCAGAACGCTGTATGAAAAATGAAATGGATCGGTGCTTGGCGTGCTTCGGCCACATGAGATGCAATTGCTGCGGCGGGATGGGTGACCTTTTGGAAATTGTCCGCGAAATGCTCGTCGCTGAGGAACATTAGCTCGCGATGATTCTCGCCTCGGCACGAACGCTGAGGTGAGTTTTTCACCGGAGAGGTCGAAAGTGTGCGGGAGCCATTGCGGGTCGAGCGCGACGTCGCGCGCTGTCCCGCTAGCCAATCCGCTTGACCTTGATTCCATTCTTGGCCGGGAATCGAAAGCCAGTAGCTGCCGAGCACCCCGCGTTTCACGGTCACCTTCTTGCCTATCTTTGCGTCCAGCCCTGGCCAGTCGTCGGTCTGAGTCCAGACGGATCCGTCATCGAGGATGATCATCCAGCCGCCGTCGTTATTATGACTGGTCCCTTGATGGTCCCGTCGATCTGGCTGATCTCGTCCTGTGCCTCCGAACAAGCCGCCGAAATTCGGAATGTGAAGCCGAACAGCGACCTGCCTGCAGCGCGCGCCTTTTCCTTGTCGACCATCACCAGGTCCTTGGTGTTGATCGCCTGGTTCATCGCCGCCGTCTCCCGGTCGTAGCAGGCGAGTCGCTGGTCCGAAGACGGTGATGGTCCGGCAGGCTATCAGTCGCTGCACCTGTGCCGGGGTACCGGTATCGGGCTGTCGCTTCGCCACAGCCGGTCCGCTGGCGAGCAACGAGGCGGCAAGCGCCAGAAGCATCGGCTTACGCATCGAATTCCCGTTCCCTTTCTGAGCCCGCCCAAACTATCCGGCAGCACTGAGTCGGCGCAAGCGCGCGCTGTTGCAAAATTGATACAGCGCATTGACAACTTGCCCGTAACGAGCCGGCAAGCGTTGCAAGCCTCTCCACGCTTCACCTATCAAAAGGAGCAGTTCGGCAAAGTTTCGATTGCCGTTCCACGGCAGCCGTGCCCCGCGCTCGGCTAGTGAAGGGGAAGATTAAATGAAGCTCGATTTCCGTCAGCGCCTTCTTGCAACGACGCTACTCGTCGGCGCCGGCGTGCTCGCGACGCCCGCTTTTGCGCAGGACTGCGCAGAACCCGCCGCCGAATCCGCCGGACACCAGCGCGGTCCCGACAACTCCGGTCGACGGTTGCGCCGCAGGCAGCTGCCGGCGTCTCCGAGCACGAATGCGTCGGGCGCTCCGACGACCAGTCACGCAGGAAATCGTCGTCACCGGTTCGCGCATTCCGCAGCCGAACCTCGACAACCGCGAGCCCGGTGACCACCGTCAGCAGCCAGGAAGTGAAGCTTCCGGTACGACCCGTACGGAGGACCTGGTCAACTCGCTGCCGCAGGTCTTCGCGTCGCAGGGTTCGAACGTTTCGAACGGCGCCAGCGGTACCGCCACGATCAACCTTCGCGGCCTCGGCTCGAAGCGCAACCTCGTGCTGGTCAACGGCCGCCGTCTGCAGCCGGGCGACACCGGCAACCCGGTCGCCGACATCAACTTCATCCCGAGCCAGCTGATCAAGCGCGTCGACGTGCTGACCGGCGGCGCTTCGTCGGTGTACGGTGCCGACGCCGTCGCCGGCGTCGTCAACTTCATCATGGACACGACCTTCACCGGCTTCCGCATCGACGGGCAGGCGAGCGTCTTCCAGCACGACAACAGCACTGACGGCGACATCCTCAAGGCGAACGCGGCGCGCGGCTTCCGTCCGCCGCACGGCAATGTCGTCAACGGCGGCGCGCAGGACATTTCGCGGCGTGTTCGGCGCGGCGTTCGACGACGGCCGCGGCCACGTCGTGGCCTATGCGACCTATCGCAGTCAGGATCCGGTCCTCGAGTCGACGCCGCGACTATTCGTTCTGCGCGCTCGCCGCTCAGCACGCCGGCCAGTACATCGCCACGCTCGGCCGCAAGTTCAGCTGCGGCGGTTCGCGGACGTCGGCGAACGGCACGTTCCTCGACCAACGTCGGCAACCGTTCCAGGTCGCAGCGGCAACCAGTTCGTCGCCGGGCGTCGACGCCGTTCAACTTCGCGCCGTACAACTATTTCCAGCGGCCTGACGAGCGCTACACGTTCGGCACTTTCGCCGATTATGAGATCAGCCCGGGTGCGAATCCGTACCTCGAAGCCATGTTCATGGACGACCACACGGACGCGCAGATCGCTCCGTCGGGTGACTTCGGCAACACGAGCACGATCAACTGCGACAACCCGCTGCTGTCGGCGCAGCAGCGGGCAACGATCTGCGTGACGCCGGTCTACAATCCGGCCGACGCCAACCCGACGCTGAACTCGAAGGGGCAACCGGTCTACAAGAGCAACTTCGGTAACCTCGTCGGCGCCAACCCGATCTTCGATCCGAACGGTCCGAAGATCTGCACGGATCCCGCTGACCCGAACACCTGCCGCCCAATAGGTATCATCGGCTTCACGCCGGCGACCGAGTTCGCGAATGGTCCTGGTGGCGGCACGTTCAAGCAGGCCCACTCGTACATTCTTCGCCGAAACGTCGAAGGCGGCGGTCGTGACGACGATGTGCGTCACACCGACTACCGCGTCGTTGCCGGTATGCGCGGCGAACCGCTCCCGGGCATCTCCTACGATGCTTATTACCAGACCGGCCATACGCTTCGCCAGGAAACCTACTTCAACGACTTCTCGGTCACCCGCCTGAACTTCGCCCTCGACGCAGTTGCGGTCGATGCCAACGGCAACATCGTTGCTCCGGGTACGCCCGGCTCGACGGTCGTTTGCCGCGGCGTCGCCACTGGCATCCGGCGGCGACGGGCTGCGTCCCGTACAACATCTTCACAGCTGGCGGCGTTATCGCCGGCGGCGCTGGATTATCTCCAGACGCCGGGCTTCCAGCGCGGCTCGATCAACGAGAATATCGCCCACGTCGGACGTGACTTTCGTCGGTGACGAGTACGGCCTGAAGACACCCTGGTCCGACACGCGGCATCGGCGCCAACTTCGGTGTCGAATACCGCAAGGAAGCGCTGGACTTCAAAGTCGACCAGGAATTCCAGCAGGGCGACCTTGCCGGTCAGGGCGGCCCGACCCCGCCGGTTTCGGGTCACTTCGACGTTCGCGCGATGCGTTCGCCGAAATCCAGGTCCCGATCGTCGAGCACAACTTCATCGACGAACTCATCGCTCGACGGCGGCTACCGCTACTCGAACTACCATGTGGCGTGCGAGCACGCTTCAGCACCGACACCTACAAGCTCGAAGCGCGTTTCGCGCCGATCAAGGACATCCGCTTCCGCGCCAGCTACAACCGCGCTGTTCGTGCTCCGAACATCGTCGAGCTGTTCGCTCCGCAGGGCCTCGGCCTGTCGGGTACGGTCGACCCCTGCGCCAATCAGCAGAACGGGCTCGGCGGTCCTGGTACCCCGACCGCCACTGCTGCAGCTTGCGCCCTCACCGGCGTCAGCGCGGCTCAGTACGGCAACATCCTTCAGAATCCTGCCAACCAGTATGCAGGGCCTGTTCGGTGGCAACCCGGACCTGAAGCCGGAAACTGCCGACACGTGGACGGCCGGTGTGATCCTCCAGCCGCGGTTCATCCCGGGCCTCGCGCTCACGGGCGACTATTTCAACATCCACGTGAAGAACATCATCGGCACCCTCGGTTGGGATGCTGTGATGAACGGCTGCTTGGGCGGCGATACGTTCCTTTGCGGCTTCATCCATCGCGCTCCGCAGAGCGGCTCGCTGTGGCTGGGCCCGAACGGGTTCATTACGCTGACCACGATCAACCAGCCGGGACTCGGCCTCCGTACGCGCGGCATCGACTTCAACGGTACCTATGCTCGCCATCTCGGCGGCATCGGAACGTTGAACGTCAGCTTCGTCGGCACCTACCTGATGAACCTGCAGAATCCGTCGCAGGACATCGAGTGCGCCGGCTTCTTCGGCGGTGCATGCGGCAGTCTTCCCGACGGCGGCGTACCCAATCCGAAGTGGCGCACATGTCATGCGCGTCGGCCTGACCATGCCGAACGGCATCGGCGCGTCGATCCGCTGGCGGCACTTCTCGGGCGTCGATGCGAAGCAGTTCGCTGGACCGGCCGAAGAACAGCTTCAACGCAGCAGAACTACTTCGATCTGTCGTTCACGGCGCGGATGCAGCAGCGTCTGAACCTGCGCCTTGGCGTCAACAACATCTTCGATCGGGAGCCGCCGATCGGTGGTGGCAACATCCCGGCCGGCTTCGGCAACGGCAACACCTTCCCGCAGGTGTACGATGCCCTCGGTCGTTACTTCTTCGCGGGCTTCACCGTCGACTTCTAAGTCGCCGCGAAAGCGAAACACTGGCGGCGGGCTCCCGAAAGGGCCCGCCGCTTTCTTTATGACCGCCGAACGAGCGGCCGTTTCAATTTTTGCATCGACCGCGCATGATCCGCCCGAATGGGCGTTCAGGATAGACAAGCGGAGGCGGACCGCGCCGCGGCGTCCGGTGACCTTGCGACCGCGCGCTGCGCTTCTCGAGCAGGAAGTGCAGTCCGCGAGCTTCCGATCCTTCACTGTGGCTGAAGCTTTCCGCGATGCGGCGCGCGGCCGGCGATCTCCCCGGAGCGCTCGACGGCGGTCGAGCGAAGCCTCGCGCATCGCGCCGCTCGATTTTTCGGCGCTCTTCTTCATCGCGCGATGCTTCTGCGAGCGGCTGGGGACGTCCGCTGCGGGCAGGCCTTCGGCCATGCGCTCGCGCAAGCTGCCGCCCGGGGCGAATGTGCCGCGCGCCAATGCGCGCAGGCGGTCGAGCATGCGCGCGAAGCGCTGGCGAAGCACCAGGCCGAGCTCGGTCGAACGCCGCCTTCGGCGTGCCATCCCGGACGGCCTCTCAGCGATCGCCCGGCAGCGTGCTCGAACGCTTCGTCATCCAATACGTCGCGCGCGACGCGCCATTTCCATCAGGAGCCGACCGACTTTCATTATCCGGGCCATTCCCGAGATCGAATTCCACGATCGCGCGCAATTTCCCGCAGCTCGATCTCCTCGAAGCAGCAACGGCAACGATTCGCGGCGAGTTCGACGCGCTCATGCGCGGCCGAGGCGGCGGAGATGGTCCCGTACATCCAATATCCCGAGCATGTGCCGCTCGCGCAATGGAAGGAGCTGAACAACAATCGCGAATGGACGGCGATCCACCTGATTCAGAACGGCGAACCGGTCGAGGCGAACGCGCGCCATTGTCCGAAGACCATCGCGCTGCTTGCCAGGCTTGACGCAGCCGCAGATCCGCGGCGCGTCGCCCAACGCGATGTTCTCGCTGCTCGCGCCGCGCACGCGGATCCCGCCGCATACCGGCGTCGCGAATACCCGGCTGGTCTGCCATCTGCCGCTGATCGTGCCGCCGAACTGCGGCTTCCGGGTCGGGCGCCAGCACCCGCGAATGGAAGATCGGCGAAGCGTTCGTCTTCGACGACACGATCGAGCATGAGGCCTGGAACGACAGCGACGAGCTGCGGGTCGTCTTCATCTTCGACCTGTGGCAGCCTTCGCTCGGTCTGCCGAGGAGCGATCGGCGATCGCAGCGATCATCAGCGCCGCCGGGGTCAGCTTCAAAGGCGGCTAGAGTTCGCTTCCCGTAGCCGAGCCATTCGGCCCACGGCAGCAGTACCGGAAGAACCGGCTCGAGTTGCTTCTCGATATCGTCTCCAGCGGCCGACGGCGCGCGCGTTCAGCGGCTCCGTCACTTGGTCGTAGCTCGGAGTGATGATCGCGCCGCGTTCCTTCGCGGTCTCGGTGTGGGCGAGCACGCGCTCGTTCCAAGGCAGGCCGAGGAAGTCGATCAGCGGCCGAAGCTGCGCCTCCGCATCGACGACGAGCCGTTCATAGACGATCGGTATGGACCGAAAGGTCGAAGCGCTCGAGGATCGCTCGCCAGCCCGACATCACCGCGTCGTAAAGATCGGCGGCATCTTCGATGGTGAGGAAGCTCGCCATCGCGTCGTTCATGACAAAGCTTTGCATGAATCCGCTCAGCACCGCGTCGCATGGGTGCCGCTGCGCGAAAATGATTTGTAGCGCCGGGGAACATCGCCTCGATGAACGGCGCTCCGAGCAGGTTCAGCGGCAGCTTGTCGACGACGAGTCCCGCGAAGTCCTTCGCGACATGAACGGTCGAGCTCGGCGAAATAGGCATCGCGAGCGCGCTTAAGCGACTCGGCGGCTCGCCTGGGGCAGGTCGGCGACTTTACCGATCTGGCGCTCGGCCGCGCCGAGGAGATGAACCTCCTCTAGGACCGCGGTGTCAGGATGACCCATGAGAAATGTATCGAGAAGCGTGGTCCCTGACCTCGGGAAGCCGACGAGGAATGCCGGCATCCTTCGCCCGGGCTGCTCGAGTTGCGTCAGTTCGGGCATGTCGGTCAGCAGTCGAGCGAGGTCGCGCAGGCGCTTGCGATAGTCCGCTCCCCGCGACAGCCACGAATCGAAATCCGGAGTGAGCCGGTTCACTTCTTCTGCGGCAGCGAACGCCTCCTCGGATTTGCCTACTCGATCTGCGATCTTCGCGAGCGTCCGGTGCCAACCGGCCGGATCGTCTGCCGGGTCGACCGAATGGATGAGCGAGTAGGCGCGCTCAGCCTGCCCATCGCGAAATGCCCGAACCGCGTGGAGATGTGCGAGGCTCTCGTCGGCTATCCCTGCAGCGGTCGCCTGATCGAGCAGCTCGACAAGCGAATCGAGCCGGCTCGTGCGCTCGAGGAGAAGACCGAGCTCGCGGACAGCCTCTCCATTGTCGGGCGCATGTCGGACCGATTGACGATATGCGTCTTCGGCGTCGTCGAAGCGCATCAGCGCGAGCAGGCACCTTGCTCGGGCAAGGGCGCTGTCCGCAGTTTGGCCGCCGAGCCGATCGAATTCGTCCAGCACGGCAAGCGCCTCTTCGTGCCGCTCGGCAGACGCCAGGGCTGCTGCAAGGGTCCGACGCAGAGAGGTCTCTGAGGGGTTGAGCCGCACCGCCTTATTCAAAGCCCTGGATCGCCTCTCGCCATCTCGATTGTGAGGCAAGAGCGCTCGCGAGGTTGGCCCAGGCTTTCCAGTCGCGTTGGGTGGAATTGGCGACTTTTGCCCACGCCGTGATCCGGGCAGCCGGGTCCTGCGCCGCGTCCGCCGCTTCGCCGCGCGCGCGCCAAAGTTCCAGCGTCACCGCGGAATTGATCGGCGGCGGCTCAGCCATTGCGAGCACTTCGCCGGCCTGTCCGGCATCGACCATCGCCCGCATCAACATGATCCGGAAACCGGTATTTGCCGGCTCTCCCTCGGATGCCAGCCGCAAGTGCTCAATACCGGCGGCAGGATCGCCGAGTCGGCAATGAACGAGCCCAAGCAAGTGATGGGCCTGCGGCGAGGGCGCGCTGGAGACCTCGGATTCGGCGAGGGCGCGCGCGCGATCGAGATCGCCCTGCTGGAACGCTTCAAGAGCCTCGCTGAATTGCCGGTTCATCGGGGCGCTATCGTCGGCCCGCGTACAGTGCGTCAACTCACGAGAGCCCTCCCTCGCTGTAGTCGACTTCTCTTTTGCAACGCCAAGGCTATCTGTAGCGTCGATGTCGACGTCGATGACCAAGCCGCCCGCATTTGAAGAAGCATTTGCCGCCTTCGAAGCAGGCGAGCGCGAAGCTTTGCTTCCCCGCCTCGACCAGGCGATCGAGGCGGGGGCTGGGGATCCGCGGCTGTGGCACCTTCACGGTCTCGTCCTTCGTGACATGGACCGGCGCGAAGAGGCACTGCGCTCGCTTCGGACGGCGGCTCGAATGGCGCCGGGGTCGGCGCGCATTGCCCACGCTTTTGCACGCACTTTACTCGAAGCGGGTCTGCCCAGCACTGAGGCATTCGCACGCGCCGTCCAGCTCGACCCGTCGGACGTCGACGCCGCCACCGGGCTGACCGCCGCCTTCGTCGCCGCCGGACAGCCCGAGACCGCGATCGATGGCCTGTCGAAGATCGTCAAGCGGTCACCGCACTGGGTCCAAGGCCATGCTTTGCTCAGCAGGCTTCGATGGGCGCAGGGCGATCGGGAGCGGTTCGCGCGCAGCTTCGACGAGGCGCTCGCCGAAAACCCGCTCAATCTCGATCTCAGGCGCGAGCATCTCATCACCCTGGTCCACGCCGACCAATATAATGAGGCGCTCGAAGCTGTGGCTGCGGGACGAGCGGCGATCGGCGACCATCTGATTTTCGACGTGAACGACGCGATCATCCACGCCGAGATGGGCGACAGCGAAACCGCCGAGCGCCTGTTCGAACCTTTCGCCGGCATCGTGGACCCGGCGGTCCAGGTTCGGCGCGTACGCATGTACCTGAGATCGGGCCGTCCCCACGACGCCGCGCACGTCATGGAGCCATGGCTGGAGACCCCAGTGGCCTTCATGTTCTGGCCCTATGCGTCGCTCGCCTGGCGTCAGATTGAGGAGGCCAAGTGGCAGTGGCTGGAGGGCGACGACTTTTTCATCGGGGTCTACGATATCGCCGATCGCCTCCCGCCGATCGACGTGCTGGCCGACACATTGCGCAAGCTTCACACGCTCGGTGGCCAACCACTCGAACAATCGCTTCGCGGCGGCACTCAGACCGATGGCAATCTGTTCATGAACGTCGATCCGGTGATCGTCGCGCTTCGCGAAGCTGTCCGTTCAACCGTTGCCGAGCATGTCGCGAAGTTCCCTGCCGCCGACGCCGCCCATCCGCTCTTGGGTCCAACGCGCGCGCCCATCGGGTTTTCGGGCGCCTGGTCGGTTCGGCTGCAGAGCAAGGGCTTCCACGCGAACCACGTTCATCCTGCGGGCTGGATCAGCTCCGCTCTCTACGTCGTGCTTCCGCCCGGCATCGGAGAGAAGGACGCGGGTATTCTCACGCTCGGCGAAGCGAAAGCGCCAAACTTCCCGGTCGACCTGGCGCCCTTCCGGACCATCGAGCCCATGCCCGGCAGGCTCGTGCTGTTCCCGTCATACATGTGGCACGGCACCCGGCCGTTCGGAGAAGGCGAACGCCTGACCGTCGCCTTCGATGTCGCCCGCAATGCGTAACTCATCGATGCTTTGCGCCAGCCGCCGGAGCGGGTAAAACCGATCGGATTTGAAAGGGGGTACCCAATGCTGAAGTCGGTGCTGACCTTCTCCCTCGCGTTGGTCCTCTCCGCTTCCGCGAGCGCTCAATCGTCCTCGGTTCCGAGCAGCAATCAGACGCCCAAAACGAGCGATCCCAAAAAGATCGTGTGCCAAAGGGTCGACGAAATCGGAAGTCGGTTGCAGACCAAGCAGGTCTGCAAGACGGCGGAAGAATGGTCGGCGGAACAGAACGACAGTCGGGACGCGGTCGCGGCACTCCAGGCCAATCCGCCCGCCCCGCCGTCGAACGATCCGGGCCCCCGCCGCGCAATTGACGCCGATTACGAATGGGGGCTGGTTTAAGATTATGAACTTGCTCGCATTTGCTGGCCGATACGAGTAGAGTTCGCCGTCAAAAATGAGGTTGATATGTCGAAGCTTGCTTACACTGTCGCTGTCGTTGCGCTGTCGATTATCTCTTCGCCTGCGCCCGCGCAAATCGTCTTCGACAACAGTGCGCCGCCCCCGCCACCCGCAGCGGCGAAGAGCGCAAAGCCGATGACGGACCTCAACAAGGTCGTGTGCCGGACCCAGGAAGAGATCGGCAGCCGCCTTCAGAACCACAAGGTCTGCATGACCAATGATCAGTGGAAGGTCTATGCGCAGCAATACAAGGACCAGGTTCAGGAGATTCAGTCTCAAGCCACGGTGAGAGCTTCCAACTAACGCTGCCTACTGACGGAGAGAGCCTATGGTGAGGATTGGTTACATCTTTGTCGCTTTGCTAGCTGTTCCGGCGCCAGGCGGCGCGCAGATCGTCTTCGACGACAATCCACCTGCAGCTACGCCCGCCAAGAGCACCAATGTGAAGGCGGATGACTCAGTGGTCGTCTGCAAGATGCAGGACGAGCTCGGCTCGCGGGTCAACCGCCACAAGGTCTGTCTGACCAAGGGCCAGTGGCGGCAATATGAAGCAGATGACAAAGAAAAGGTGCAGCGTATCCAGGAGAGCGCCGGCACCCGTCCATCGGGCTGATCGGCCTCTGCGCTCTCGCTGAGGGAGTTTCGCAACGATGAAGTTGGCCTATGTTGTGGCAGCTGGGATTCTCGCTCCCGCGCCACTCTCCGCGCAAATCGTCTTCGATGACGGCCCCGAGCCCGCAGCACCTGCTACAAAGGGTTCAACCGCTAAGAGCGACGTCGATAAGGTCGTTTGCCGAATGCAGGATGAGATCGGCAGCCGACTTCGCGCGCACAAAGTGTGCATGACGGTGGGTCAGTGGCGCGACAATGAACTGGGCTACAAGGAGCATCTGCAAGAAATGCAGGATCTCGCTGCCTCGCGTCCGTCCGGATAAGCGGCGCCCAGTCAGTCGAGCAGGATTCCAAGCTTCTTTTCGTAATTGCGCCAGCGTCCGCTGGATCGCGCGTGAAGCGGCTGGCGCACCTGCCAGACGCTCGCCGTTTTGACAGGCGCGCTCGTCCGATGAAAGTCGAGGAGGCCGTCTTCCCACCCCAGCCCGAGGAAGCCGAGAAGCCCTTCGAGCATCGGCTCCGGTTCCCGGACCAGCTCATCATAGTCCAGATCGACGATGTCGCCCGGATAGAGCGACTTCCAATGCTCAATCAGCCGCAAATGCTCGCCGTACCAGTGAGCGGAATCTTCGAGGTCGAGCGCGTAGGGCATCGCCGGATCCAGATGCAGGAAATAGAGAGACAGCAGGTTGTCGAGACGATTGCGGCGCGTGTGCACAATCCTCGCGGAGGGAAAGATCGTCTTGATGAGCCCGACGTGGAGGAAATTCTCTGGTCTCTTGTCGGTGACGACGCGGTGCTCGTCGGGGCGGGAGGCCAGTCCTCGAAGATAGACATCCCGCCAGACTGCGACGGTTTCCGGGCCTGCCTTGCCAACGGACTCGGGGTAAGTGGGGATGCTCGCCGAGAGCTGGGGGATGAGGTCGAGTTCCCCGCCAGCCGTGACATGGCTGTGCGCCGCCAGGATCTGCTCGACCAACGTCGAGCCGGAGCGAAACATGCCGCAGACGAAAATGGGGGCAGGAGCTCCGTCGGCCGGAACAGGACTGTCGAACGCCTCGATCACCCGATCGACGAAGCGGCTCGCTGCTTCGCGGTCATAGCGCGCGCCGCTCGCCTCGCGGCTTGCGGCGTTCGCCTGTCGAGCGACCTCAAAGGCCTCATCGTAGCGGCCAGCGGCGTCGAGAACGCCCTGCCAGGGCGAAGCCCAAATCCGCTCTTTCCGCCGACGAAACGCCGGATGCCCGCATCGCTTTCCGAAGCCGCTCGGCAAGGGCCTCGTCGAGCTGCGCCTCGTGCGAAACACCCGCTAGTCGAGCGAGGGCAAGGCGGTTGCCGGATTCGACGGCCAAGGTTCGGCTATAAACGTCGCGCGCAGCTTCGCGGTCGCCAATGTCCTCGCACAAATTGCCGAGGTTGAGCAGCGCCGGAACATAATCGGGTTTCTTCTCGAGCGCGGCCTCGAGTTCGCGCACGGCATCCTGCGGTCGGTGCAGATGATCTGAATAAATGACGGCCCGGTTGAGGTGCACTTCCTCCGCACCTGCGACATTGCGCGGCGAGCGCTTGCTGGTACGAAGCGAGCGCACCCTCGAACTGACGCGCCTGCCGCTGAAGCCAGCCGAGATTGTACCAGCTATCGGGGAGGTCCGGATTCACCGCGAGCAGGCGCTCGTATGCGGCGATGGCCTCATCGATACGTCCAGCACGCCGCAGCAGCGATGCAGTGCTGAGCAGGTCCTGCCAGTCGACCGTCATAGGCCGTCATTGCGAGGAGCGAGGCGCCGAGGCAATCCGCCTATTCAGCGGCCTCGCGATCCTCTTCGCCGGCGGGCGTCAGGACTAGCTGACCGTCGCCCTCGTCGACCCGGACCGTCGTCCCGTCCGCAATCTCGCCCGACAGGATCTTGTCAGCGAGCGGGTCCTGAAGATATTTCTGCACCGCGCGCTTGAGGGGACGCGCACCGTAGACCGGGTCGTAGCCGACACGCCCGAGCCACGCCCGCGCAGCGTCGGTCAGGTCGAGGCGTATCTTGCGGTCCTCGAGCAGCTTCAGAAGCCGCGCGACCTGGATGTCGACGATCGGGCCCATGTGCCCCGCGCTCAGGCGGTGGAACAGGATGATCTCATCGAGCCGGTTGAGGAACTCCGGCCGGAAGTGCGCGCGGACGACTTCCATCACCTGCAGCTCGACCTTCTCGACGGCCTCGTCCTCGCCCAGCCCCGCGAGATATTGCGAGCCGAGGTTGGAGGTCAGGATGATGATCGTATTGGTGAAGTCGACCGTTCGGCCTTGGCCGTCCGTAAGCCGCCCGTCGTCGAGGACCTGTAGCAGTACGTTGAACACGTCGCCGTGGGCCTTCTCGACCTCGTCGAACAGCACGACCTGGTAGGGCCGCCGCCGAACGGCTTCGGTCAGCACGCCGCCCTCCTCGTATCCAACATAGCCGGGGGGAGCGCCGATCAGGCGGGCAACCGCGTGCTTTTCCATGAACTCGCTCATGTCGATGCGAACCATGGCGCTCCCATCGTCGAACAGGAATTCGGCAAGCGCCTTGGTAAGCTCGGTCTTGCCGACGCCCGTGGGGCCGAGGAACAGGAAGGAGCCGAGCGGGCGGTTCGGGTCCTGAAGGCCGGCGCGGGCACGCCGGACGGCGGCAGAGACAGCCTTCACGGCATCTTCCTGGCCGATGACCCGGGCGCCGATCGCCTGCTCCATTTGGAGCAGCTTCTCGCGCTCGCCTTCTAACATTCGCTCCACAGGAATGCCCGTCCAGCGGCTGACGACAGCGGCGATATCCTGGTCGGTGACTTCCTCGCGAAGCATCGCGCCCTTGGCCGCGGCCTGCGCGTCGTTGAGCTGCTTCTCGAGCTCGGGGATGCGTCCGTATTGGAGCTCACCCGCCTTCGCTAGATCGCCGCCCCGCTGCGCCTGCTCGAGCTCAAGCCTCGCCGAATCAAGCTGCTCCTTGAGCTTGGCCTCGGCGGAGATCTTTTCCTTTTCCGCCTGCCAGCGCTGGGTCAGCTCCGCCGACTGCTGCTCGAGATTGGCAAGCTCGTCTTCCAGCTTCGCAAGCCGGTCCTTCGACGCCTTGTCCTGTTCCTTCTTCAGCGCCTCGCGCTCGATCTTGAGCTGGATGATGCGCCGGTCGAGGTTCTCGATCTCCTCCGGCTTGGATTCGACCTCCATCCGGATCCGGCTCGCGGCCTCGTCCATCAGGTCGATCGCTTTGTCGGGAAGGAAGCGGTCGGTGATGTAGCGGTTGCCGAGCGTCGCCGCGGCAACGATCGCGGCGTCGGTGATCCTGACGCCGTGGTGGAGCTCGTACTTCTCCTTGAGGCCGCGCAGGATCGAGATCGTATCGGGCACCGTCGGTTCGCCGACGAACACCGGCTGGAAGCGCCGCTCGAGCGCCGCATCCTTCTCGATATATTTGCGATATTCGTCGAGGGTCGTCGCTCCGATGCAGTGAAGCTCACCGCGGGCCAGCGCCGGTTTCAGGAGGTTGCCGGCGTCCATCGCGCCCTCGGCCTTCCCGGCACCGACGATGGTGTGCATCTCGTCGATGAAGAGGATGATGTCGCCCGCGGCCTGGCGGACCTCCTCGAGTACGCCCTTCAACCTTTCCTCGAACTCGCCCCGATATTTCGCACCGGCGATGAGCGCGCCCATGTCGAGCGACAGAAGGCGCTTGTCCTTGATGCCGTCAGGGACGTCGCCATTGGTGATCCGGAGCGCTAGGCCTTCGGCGATGGCGGTCTTGCCGACGCCCGGCTCACCGATCAGCACCGGATTGTTCTTCGTCCTGCGGGCAAGCACCTGGATCGTGCGGCGGATCTCCTCGTCACGGCCGATGACCGGGTCGAGCTTCCCCTCGCGCGCCGCCTCGGTGAGGTCGCGCGCATATTTCTTCAGCGCGTCATAGCGGTCTTCCGCGCCCTGTGTGTCCGCGGTTCGGCCGCCGCGCAGCTTCTCGATGGCGGCATTCAGATTCTGCGGCGTGAGGCCCGCCTTGGCGAGGGCGTTGCCGACGTCGGTGTTCTTCGCGAGCGCCATCGCGAGCAGGATGCGCTCGACTGTGACGTAGCTGTCACCGGACTTCTTTGCGACTTGCTCGGCCTGATCGAGGATCCGGATCGTGTCGCCGTCCATGGCCGGCGCCTGAGTCGCGCCGCTGCCGGTAACGGCTGGAATCTTTGCCACGAGCGCGTCTGCTTCGCGCTGGGCGGTCTTGGCATCACCGCCCGCAGCGCCGATCAGCCCCGCGGCCATCCCTTGCTCGTCGTCGAGCAGCGCCTTCAGCAGGTGCGCGGGCGCGATCCGCTGCTGATGCTCCCGAACGGCGATTGTCTGGGCCGCCTGAAGGAAGCCGCGCGCACGGTCGGTGAGCTTTTCAAAATCCATCTAAAACCCCTCTTTGCTTCACCGCCGATATGGTGTTGCACATTGGCAACACAACCCTCAAGCGGATCCTTGTCGGCAGACAAGTGGAGGACCTCAGCAGCCTAGTGCGGCTGCCCCGACGTCGGGCCCTGCGGTGCTGCTGTCGACGCCGCAGTAGGCGCAGCCGCGGCGGGAGCCGGCGGAGCCTGGGGCGGAGCCGCCGGAGCGGGAGCCAGAGAATCAATCGAAGCCGGTGCGGGCGGCTGCGGCAAGGGCTGGCCGACGCTTGCGATATCCTCCGGGTGCACGATCGGCGGGCATTCCGCCGCAACCGCGGGGTCCATGTTCCAGCGCCGGAACTTGGTGCTGTCGACGTGGAATCTCGATGAAAGCATAGAAGCCGAGACCGGCATTATAGGCGGCACCATGCTCGCTGTGGATCCCGCACAGCCTGCGCATCAAGGTGATACGGTCGATCGACGTCAGCGGCACCATGTCGATCGCGGAATCGAGCTTGTGCGCGCTTTCGGGCGCACCGCCCGCGCATTTGTTGAGCTGCGGGTTGCGATAGACGGACACCGCCTCGACCGGCCCTACCGCCGGAATCACGTAATCGCGCACGTAGCGGAGCGTTTCGACCATGTGCGGCCACTCGTCGGAAGGCGGGACTTCGAACGGTTGTTGCCCGCACTCCTGCCACGATGTCGCGGTCCGCAGCAGCGTCCAGGTCGGAAGGATCCCGCTGACCTGGTTGGCGGCGAGATAATCGTTGAACCCCTTCACCTGGCCCGCGCGCCAGGAGGCGGCGAGATACCAGGAGCGATAGCCAGGCTCGTCCTGCCCGGCGGTGATGTACGGACCGACCGGGTTCCACACCGCCGCGGTCGCGGCCGGCTGCGGAGCGGGTGGCGCGGCGACCGGCGCGGGCTGCGCGGTCGCTGACGCGCCGATCAGCAGCAATGGCAGAGCGAGCAACTTCATGAACGGAATCATACTCCTATGCCGCGCCTTGAAAAGCGCTGAACGGTGGGCCACGTCGCATGAATGAATCAGCCCATCGAAGTCGATCTTCCGCACAAGCTCGGCAAGGACGAGGCGCGTCGCCGGATCGCCAACAATGTCCATAAGCTCCAGGAGCATATTCCGGGTGGAGCGCAGGTGCAGTCGGGATGGTCCGGCGACCAGCTCAACCTCGACGTCGCGGCGATGGGCCAGTCGGTGACTGCCCAGATCGACGTGCTCGAGGACAAGGTCCGCCTGAAGGTCCTACTTCCGCCGATGCTCGGCATGTTCTCGGGGATGATCCAGGCCGCGCTCCAGAAGAAGGGCAACGTCCTACTCGAGGATCACAGTCACTAAGACTTCTCTCTTTCGCCGACGGGGGAGGGTTGGGGTGAGGGCCTGTCTTCGTTATGCCTGCTCTCCAGACAGGGAGGCGGCATGCGACACTTCGCCATTGTCGGTTCGGGCCCAGCGGGATTTTACACCGCCGAGGCCCTCGAGAAGGCTTACGGCGACCGAGCTCGTATCGACATCCTCGACCGCTATCCCGTTCCCTACGGGCTGATCCGCTTCGGCGTCGCTCCCGATCATCAGTCGCTAAAGGCCGTCTCCAAGCGCTACGACAAGGTCGCGGAGAGCGCCGGTGTCGACTTCATCGGCAATGTCACCGTCGGCCGCGACGTCTCCGTCGCCGAGCTGCTTGATATTTATGACGGGGTCGTCCTCGCCACCGGCGCTCCCCACGATCGCAAGCTCGGCATTCCCGGCGAAGAACTTCCCGGAGTCGTCGGCTCCGCGGAGTTCGTCGGCTGGTACAACGGCCATCCCGAATTCGCCGACCTCGATCCCTTTCTTCAAGGCACACACGCAGCCGTCGTCGGCAACGGCAATGTCGCGCTCGATTGCGCGCGCATTCTCGCCAAAACCCGCCACGAATTCGAGGGATCGGACATCGTCGGCCACGCGCTTGACGCGCTCTCCGGCTCCGCGATCCGGACCATCATCATCCTCGGCCGCCGCGGTCCGCATCAGATCGCCATGACTCCGAAGGAACTCGGCGAGCTCGGGCACCTCGAAGCTGCGGTGCCGATTGTCGACACGGCCGATTTCCCGCCGCTCGAAGCCGACGAGCCGCTTGAGCCCGGGCTGCGCAAATCCGTGACTCTGCTTCGGGGCTTTGCCGACCTTCCGCGGGACAAGCCAAAGAAGATGGTCTTCGACTTCTTCGCCAAGCCGCTCCGGATTGAAGGGGAGGGCAAAGCCGAGCGGCTGATCGTCGAGCGCACCGAGCTCGACGAGAGAGGCTCGGCGCGCGGCACCGGCGAGACCTATGAAGTGCCCGCATCGCTGGTGATCACGGCGATCGGCTATTCGACCTCGCCGATCCCCGAAGTACCCTTCGAGGGCGGAAAGTTCGTCAACCAGGGCGGGCGCATTTCCGACCGGCTGTACGCGGTCGGCTGGGCCCGCCGCGGACCGAGCGGAACGATCGGCACGAACCGACCCGACGGTTACGAGGTCGGCGATCAGATCGCCGCGGAAATCGCGGCCGGCACGTCCGACAACCGCGAAGGCTCCGCCGGCCTCAAGAGGCTGCTCGAAAGTCGCGGCGTCATGCCAACCGATTATGACGATTGGCGCAAAATCGAGGAAACCGAGGTCGGCCGCGCGCGACCGGGAAGCCCGCGCGAGAAATTCGTCCGGCATCAGGATTGGCTGCAAGTCCTCGGCCGCTGATTGCCGGGTTGCGCTCCGCAGAACCCGCCTCTATCTAGCCGCGGCCTTGGCTCCCGTAGCGACCCCATGTCGCGGCAAAGCGGGTTCCGGTCGGGGAGTAGCTCAGCCTGGTAGAGCACTGTCTTCGGGAGGCAGGGGCCGGAGGTTCGAATCCTCTCTCCCCGACCACTATCTTTCGCTCTGAAATCTGAGGGTTAGCTCCGCCTACGCAACGTAGGCGGAATGGGGCGATAACCCAGTGGACACGTGAGGCGTCCGGTGGCCCGCGACGCTCGGGACAGGCGTTTGGGGTTAATCACGCCCGAGCTGGCAACCGTCAGGGGCCATAAGGACGTCAGGATGCTCTTACGGCACACACACGTTCGTCCAAGCGATTTGGACAGGAAGTTTGCACATCTCCTGCTTGAACATCGATGACCATCGCTATGTCCACGAAGACCATTACGACGATGATGACGTCGATGATGAAGGTCGATGACGATGGTGATGATAAGAAGCAGCTATACGGCTTACTGGCCCAACTGCTCCCAGAGTTGCCCCCGATTGATTTCGGTCAACGAACGAATGATGGGTTCGCGCCAGCCTTGGCGGCCCTTCGCCGCGGCGCCAACCAGAGTGTCATGAAAGTCAAACGGGTCGTATGATTCGAGAGCTTCGATGAGCGCGTCCGCCTGCGCCAAATCCTTCTGGCGTTTCGCCCTGCTTCCGACGTCTCGTTTCTGGGCCAAGATTAGCTTGTGAACTGCGAAGCGGGCCGGCTGAGGAATGTTGATTGGAACGCCAGAGCCCCACAGCGCCACTGTCGGAACTGGGTCGGCGATAAGCCAGTCCATGTACTGGAGTGGCGCAGCTCCCGCGTCGAGCTCGTTCATCGGCATTGGATTAACGTCGGTTCGACTACGAGTAGGGGTTATTAGGTCCAAGAGAAATCCATCCGCGGTTCGGAAGCGCGATGGCGGCTCGTTCGGACGAATGTGCAAAACTGGCGCGAAGGTTGGGTCTCCGCGCTTTATTATTGTTTCGAGCCGTTCGGGCGGCTCGGCCTTGAGCGCAAGATTGGCTGTTGCGAGATCTAGGTCTCCTGTCATCAGCGTTGGCTCTGGCAGCTTCCGACCGACCAGTGGTTCGCTCATCATATATGCGGCTGTTCCGACGAGAACGGCCCCATTTTTGAATAGACCAGCGTGGGAAATGGCATCCAGCGTCGCCCCTATGGTGCGATATGGCGCTGCAAAGCCCGAGCGCCGCAATAGCCCAACCAAGCGCCGCCGCTCACGAGCCTGTTCCATACCACGTTTAAGTTCGGCTACCTGGGTCTCGGCCTCTTCCTCTCCGACCTTCCCGATGAAGGTGTCGATGCGGCCAACTCCGACGGGCATCTTCGCGTAATAATACTCAATACCGTCACGCTCTCGCGTGTAGACCGTACCTGCGGGGCCGGCCGTTTCGACTTGTTGAACTAGCTCGGCAAAAAGCGTTTGTTCGGTGGGGGTGAGTTTTTCCCTTGCCATGTACAGACATTTTCGCCGTTTTTGTCTGTACAGTCAATGTACAGACATTTTTCGCGTTTCTGTCTGTACAATGCGCGCGTTACCGCGAGAAACGATTGCGCGCGCGCTCATATTTCAACTCTAAAAGCATGGCCGGCCGGCCGCCATCAGCCGAGCCCGCGAGCGCCGCTGTCAAAGATTAAGAGAGCTCCTTTGGGAAAGCTCGCCGCTCCAGGTTCGCCCGACAACAACAGCAGCAAACCGGCTTTAGCGGGTCTTTTGAACGACCGACGGTGCCGATCAGTGGGATTGCTAGGTTGCAGAAACGGGACCCAAATCGCAATTACCCATGCTAGTCTGGCAGGCAGGGGCCGGAGGTTCGAATCCTCTCTCCCCCGCCAACATTTCGCGCCCTCACCGCTGACCGCGACTAACGTGCGTCAGTGACCAGTCCGTTAACCCTAATTCCCTAGTTTCTCCGCATGGCTTGTGCCGTTCGACGCCTGCGTATCCGCGGCGCGCTGCCTCTTGGCTGCGCGCTCGCCGCGCTGTGCCCCAGTCATGCGGCCGCGTCGGACCTTCGATTATTCACGCCAGATACGCTGGAGCTTAGCGGCGACGTCCGTCTCGTTGCGGTCGACGGCGAGAAGAGCTGGCTCGACGACGGCTTCGGCAAGCTGCGCTATGGCAGCGAGGGTGATCTCAAAGTCCGCCCGCGGGTCGGCAATGCCGACGTCGTATGGAAGCCGCAGTTCAACTGGTCACTGGCCGCCACGATCGTGGGCGAGCTGCAGGGCGGGGAGCGCACGCAGGCAGGCCTCAGCCAGGCTTATCTGAGCTTCCGCCCGATGCGTAGCAGCAGCGGCACGTCCTTCTCGGCACGCGCCGGACTGATGTGGCCGCCCGTCAGCCTCGAGCACGAGGGCGCCGACTGGCATGTCGCGGATTCGATTACTCCGTCGGCGATCAACACGTGGATCGGCGAGGAAGTCCGCCCGGTCGCCGCCGAAGGCACGTTCGGCGCGGACCTCGGCTCGAGCAAGCTGCGCGCGACCGCTGCCATACTCGCCGCTAACGACACATCGGGGACCTTGCTGACATTCCGAGGGTGGTCGCTTCACGACCGAACGACGCTTGCCTTCAACCGCTGGCCGCTTCCGCCCCTCGACGGCGAGATGGCGGAGATCCAGGCGCCTTTCACGCATCCATTGATCGACCTTCACAGCGGCTTCGCCCATCGGCCGGGCTATTATGTGAAGCTCGCCTGGGCGCTTCCAATTCCAGTCCGCGTCGAGCTGTTCCGTTACGACAATCTCGCAAAGCCGACGGACATGAACCAGGACCTCGAATGGGGCTGGCGGACGAAGTTCAACAATCTGGGCCTCGTCGCGGACCTCGGCGATGGCGCCCAGCTCAAGGCGCAGGCGCTTCAGGGCCGAACCCACATGGGCTTTGCAATGAATAGCGCTCGCTGGGTCGACAACCGCTTCCGCTCCGCATTCGTGCTCCTGACGCGGCCTTTCGGTGTTTTCGCAATCACCGCTCGGGCCGACGCCTTCGACACCCGTAACAGCGGCAGCCTCGTCGACGACGATTATGACGAAACCGGCTGGTCCGCGATGATCGCGGGCAAGCGCGAATGGAAGGATTTCACCGGCCTCATCGAGCTGCTCCACGTGTCGAGCCGCCGGGAGGATCGGGAAGACTTCGGTCTCGCTCCCCGGCAAGACCAGACCCAGCTCCAGGCCGAGTTGCGAATTCACTGGTAACCATTTCGAGCGCCGGGAAGTTTACCGTTCATGGCTTAACCTCGCACGATGGTGCGTGGACTTTTCGCTTTCGTGGCGGGGCTAGCCCTGACCGCGCCGCTCGGCGCTGCGACTGTGAGCGTGCGCGTCGTGGACGCTGGGGGACATCCGGTTCGCGACGCTGTCGTGACGCTCTACCCGTCCGCCGGAGCGAGGGCGCCGAGGGCCGGCGGCCACTTCGTAGTCTCGCAGCAGAACCTTCAGTTCCATCCGTTCCTGACCATCGTTCCGGTCGGCGCAGACGTCTCCTTCCCGAACTTCGATAACACCAAACACCACGTCTATTCCTTCTCGCCGGCCAAGAGGTTCGAGCTGAAGCTGTTCGCGAAGGACCAGTCGCGCACGGTCCATTTCGACAAGGCGGGCGTGGTTGCGCTCGGCTGCAACATCCACGACCAGATGAGCGCGTTCATCGTCGTCACCGACAGTGTCTGGACCGCACGCACCAACGCGCAAGGGATGGTCGCCTTCAACGACGCGCCGAACGCGCCCGGCCGCATAACTGTCTGGCATCCCTATCTGCGGGCGCCGAGCGGGGTGATGCAGCAGACCATCGTGCCGGGTCAGCGGGTGACCTTCTCGGTCCGCCTGCGCGCGCCGCCGCCGGCGATGTCGATGGATTATTGATCGATGCGGCCGTTCCGATCCCTGAGCACCCGCCTGACGGTGCAGTTCGCGCTGCTCTTTGCGGCGGCGATGCTCGCGGTCTCGGCGGCGCTTTCGACCTTCATCTCCAGCGCCGCTTCGCGCGAAGTCGAAAGCCAGCTCCAATCCTCGGGCGCGGTCTACGATCGCCTGTGGCAGCAACGCGCCCATGAGCTTCAGAACGCGGCGCAGCTGCTGGCGCGCGACTTCGGCTTCCGGGCTGCGGTCGCAACCGGTGACGAGGCGACGATGCAGTCCGCCCTCGGCAATGCGGCGGCTCGGCTCAAGGTCCGGAGTGCCTTCATCGTCACCGCCGATGGTAAGGTCACCGCCATCGATCGAACCGTTCCTGCGGCGCAGACGGAAGGTCTGTGGGATGCTCTCGACAGCGGCCGCCTGACCGGCGTCTCGTCCTTGCCGGACGCCCGCGCCAGCTCGTCGCCGCGCCAATCATGGCGCCGACGCTCATCGGCTGGGTGGTGTTCGCCGCCGATCTTGATGCGCGGGAGATGCGCGGGCTCGAGCGGCTCTCCGCAATCCCGCTGCATGCCGCAGTCCTCGCCGAGAGTAATCGACGCTGGTCGGAAGCGGCGGGAAGCATGTCGGCGCTGAACAGCCAATCGGCATCGCTGGCCGACGCTCACGTGCGGAGCGGAGGCGCTTTCGAAATGATAGTCGCGGGCGAGAAGTCCATCGTTCTCGCGAAGCCGCTCCCGACCTTCTCGGATGGAGAGCAGGCAATCCTCCTGCTCGCTTATCCCAAGGCGCAGGCGCTCGCCGATGCGCACAAACTCCAGCTCGCGCTTGCGGTGATGACCTTGCTCGGCCTTCTCCTGATGTCCTTCGGAACCTGGCGCGCCGCTGGCCGGATCACCCAGCCGCTGGCGCGACTCGACGAAGCGGCAGGGCGCCTCGCGAGCGGCGAACATGTTAAGGTCCGGGTTCGCGGAACCGACGAATTGGCCCGGCTCGCGGACAGCTTCAACGAAATGGTCGGCAAGATCGCCGAGCGCGAGCAGCGCATCACCCAGCTGGCATTCAACGACGTGCTCACGGGCTTGCCGAACCGGACCATGTTCCAGCAGCAACTCGAGCAGCTGTTCTGCGCCTGCGATGCCAACGGCAGCCTGTTCGCACTTCACTGCCTCGACCTCGATCAGTTCAAGGTCATCAATGACACGCTCGGCCATCCCGCGGGCGACGCTTTGCTGGTGGAAGCAGCGCTTCGCCTGCGTCATGCCGCGCGCGGCCATTTCGTGGGCCGGCTGGGGGGCGACGAATTCGTGGTCCTCCAGAGCGTCGGCGACGATCGCGCTGCGATCGACCGCCTTGGACGCGAGATCCTGACCGCGATCGCCCAGCCCCTGACCATCGACGGCAACGAACTGGTTCCGTCGACCAGCATCGGGATTGCGATCGCTCCGGACGACGGCCGCGACGGCGAGACTCTACTGAGGAACGCCGACCTTGCTCTCTATCGCGCCAAGGAGGCCGGCCGCGGTACCTATGCCTTCTTCGAAGAGAGCCTCAACCAGCGCGCGCAGGAGCGCCGCCAGCTCGAATCCGATCTGCGCCTCGCCCTCGAGCGCGGCGAGCTCGAGCTTCACTATCAGCCCCTGTTCGACCTCGAGCAGAACCGCATCTGTTCGTTCGAGGCGCTGCTTCGCTGGAATCACCCGAAGCGGGGGCTAATCTCGCCGGCTGAATTCATACCCATCGCCGAAGACACCGGCCTCATCGTTCCGATCGGGGCGTGGGTCGTCCGCGAGGCTTGCAACCAGGCCGCGCAATGGCCGGAGCCGGTGCGCGTGGCCGTGAACGTCTCGCCGGTGCAGTTCCACCGAGGCGCGCTCCACGAAACGATCCTGCGAGCGCTTGCGACCAGCGGCCTGGCACCCGACCGGTTGGAGGTCGAGATCACTGAGAGCGTTTTCCTCGAAGGAAGTGAAACCACCCTCAAGCTGCTCCACACCCTGCGGGGTCTCGGCGTCCGCATTGCGCTCGACGATTTCGGCACCGGCTATTCGTCGCTCAGCTATCTGCAGAGCTTCCCCTTCGACAAATTGAAGATCGACCGGAGCTTCATCCACAACCTGCTGACACGCGAAGGCGCGAGCGCGATCGTCCGTGCCATCACCGAACTTGCACACGCGCTCAACATCGAGACGACGGCGGAAGGCGTTGAGGAGACCGCCCAGCTGATGGAGCTTCGCGCGCACGGCTGCTCCTCCGTCCAGGGCTTCCTGTTCGCAGAACCGATGACGGCATCCGACGTCGACCAGCTTTTCCTCGATCAGGACGGCGCAATCCAGAACGTGGCCTGAGCCATTCAGGCGAGCGTCGAGCGATCCACTTCGTCGATGCGCGTGCAGCCGGTCAGCGCCATCGCGACGCGCATCTCGGCCTCAATGAGCTTAAGCACGTGCCCCACGCCAGCCCCTCCGGCCGCGGCGAGGGCATAAGCCCACGCCCGCCCCAGCAGAACAAAGTTGGCGCCGAGCGCCAGCATCCTGACCACATCAAGGCCTGAGCGGACGCCGCCGTCGACGATGACCGGAAGCCGTCCGCCGATGGCATCCACGACAGGCGGCAGCGCCCGCGCGGTAGACAGGACGCCGTCGAGCTGGCGTCCGCCATGGTTGGAGACGACGATGGCGTCGGCGCCATTCGCCGCCGCTTCACGAGCGTCATCCGGATCGAGAATCCCCTTGATGACGAGCGGGCCCTTCCACTGCGCGCGGACCCACTCCACGTCCTTCCAGCTCACGGACGCGTCGAAGTTCGAGTGGATCCACGCCTGGAAATCGGCGAGCGGCGCGCGACTTCCAACGATCGGCTCGAGGTTGCCGAAGCTGTGCGGACGGCCGTGGATGCCGACATCCCAGAGCCAGCGCGGCCGCGCCAGCAATTCCATCATCCGCCGCGCCCCTCCGCCAGCCGCGCGCGCATCGCGGTAGCGCGATCCGGGTACCGCCAGGTCGACGGTGACGACGAGAGCAGGAGCACCGACCTCCTTTGCCGTCTCGATCATCTGAGCGACGAAGGCGCGGTCCTTTACAAAATAAAGCTGGTACCACGGCACATGGCCACAAGCGGCGACTTCGCGAAGCGAGCAGCCGCTGACCGTGGACAGGATCTGAGGCACGTTCGCGGCGGCTGCAGCACGAGCAGCTTGAACCTCGCCGCGGCGCGCGTAGAGCCCGGCCAGCCCGACCGGCCCGAGGCCGACGGGCATCGACCACTGCTTGCCGAAGAGTAAGGTGCTGAGGTCGATGGCCGAAACGTCGCGGAGCACACGCTGCCTAAGCGCGATGGTGCGCAGATCCTCGACATTCCGCCGAAGCGTCTCTTCATCGTACGAACCGCCGTCGACATATTCGAAGAGAAAATAAGGGATGCGCGCCTTCGCCAGAGCGCGATAGTCGGCGACGCTGGCAGCGCGCCTGCTCAAGCTGTTCGCCGGACCGAGTTCACTCCTTGGGTTTGCCCGCGGTCATCGTCGCTTGCAACAGCCGCCGCCAGCGCTTCGAGCGCCTTCACATGCCGCCGGAACGCAGCGCGGCCGGCCGAGGTCAGGCTTGCCCACGTGCGCTGGCGCCCGTCCGAGGCGACCTTCCGAAGCGCGACATACCCGGCGTCGGCCATCGCCGAGAGATGCTTCGACATCACCGAATCGCTGGCACCGGTGATCTTACGAAGAAGTGCGAACTCGGCATCCTGCGCCTGCGCGAGGATAGCTGCGATCTGCAGGCGGGCAGGGGGATGGAGAACGGCGTCGAAGCCCGTCGGGACTTCCATGATCAGGCCGTCAGCTCACGCACGAACACGCGCTGCCACTTCACGCTTCCCAGCGTCGCCAGCACGAAAGCCATCACGCCAAGGCCAAAAGGAATCATCTGGTCGTGACGATCGAGTCCGTAATAAACGCTGATCGCATAGAGCGAGAGTACTGCTCCCAGAATTGTCAGCGCGACAGCGCGCGTCTTCCCGCGCCGGTAGCCGTTTATGAACATCCCCATCCGCTTCCGATCGGACTGAATGATGACCGGGATGCAGCAGAGGATGACGACGAGGATTCCCATCCGCACCGGGAATTCGAATGCCGGGCTGGCGACGAGGCCGCCCATCAGGAGTCCGAACAGCGCATGTCGCCACGGCGGGCACTGAACGGCTTTCGCAAGCTGTGCTTCCGCCTGGCGCTTAGCGTCCAGAGCAGACAGAGCTTCCATTGTTTCCATGTTGACGACCTTTCACTTTCCAATATGGAAAGCGATAGCCATGACTTTCCAACTTGGCAAGTGAAAACTTTCCGATGTGGAAAGTGATTAAGTCGCGAAGGCGGGATCCAGTCGGTACGCCTTGCGCTTCAGTGCCGGCCAGGCCAGCAGGTTCGCTGCCAGCGCGACGCCGACCTGGCCCTGTTGCGCGGTGATCTCGGGCGAGCCCTGCGGCGGGTTGTTGATATTGTCGGCAGCGGAGAGCGCCATCACTTGCGCCTGGCATGCGCGCTCAAGGAAATAGAGCCGCACGAAGCATTCGCCGACATTCTTTCCCACCGCGAGCGTACCGTGGTTGCGAAGAATCATCGCATTCTTGTCGCCGAGGTCGGCGACTAGCCGCTCACGCTCATCGAGATCGACTGCAACGCCTTCATAATCGTGGAAGGCAACGTCGCCGCGCACCAACATCGCGGTCTGAGTCAGGGGAAGCAGACCCTCGTTGTGCGCGGATACGGCCTGGCCCGCCGGAGTGTGCAGGTGCATCACCGCATGCGCGTCGTCGCGCGCCATGTGGATCGCCGAATGGATGGTGAAGCCGGCCGGGTTGGTGATGAACGGTGTCGGATCGACCGGATTGCCCTGCACGTCGACCTTGACCAGCGAGGAGGCCGTAACCTCCTCGAACATCAGATTGTACGGGTTGAGCAGGAAATGGTGCTCCGGCCCCGGAATTCGCGCGGATAAATGCGTGAAGATGAGATCGTCCCATCCATAATAAGCGACCATCCGGTATGCAGCGGCGAGGTCCACACGGATCGCCCATTCCTCGTCGCTGACCTTGCCCTCGAGGGAGGGGATCTCGACTCGATCCAACGGCTTCAGGTCTCCCATTCCGCGGTTGATCGAATCGACTCGATTCATGCGGGAACCTCCTGACGGTCCGGATGCGCAGCTGCGAACGCGTCCAGCCTGTTCGCATTCTCTTCCGCGCGCAGCAAGGTCGAGAAATCCTCGATCGGAACGCTGAATCGCCGCGCATTGTAGAGCTGCGGCACGAGGCAGACGTCCGCGGCGGTCACCATGTCGCCGAACAGGAACTTTCCGGCCTTCGGCGCGGCCATCGCTTCAAGGGCCGTGAAACCCTCCCGGATCCAATGTGCATACCAGCCGTCGACTTCCTCCTGCGACCGGCCAAGCTCGTTCTTCAGATATTTGAGCACCCGCAAATTGTTGAGCGGGTGGATGTCGCAGGCGACCATCATCGACAGAGCAGCCACGTGAGCGCGCTCCGGCGCCATCGCGGGAATCAGCGGCGGCGTCGGGAAACGCGTGTCGAGATAGGTCACGATCGCCATGCTCTGCGTGAGCCGATGACCGTCGATCTCGAGCATCGGCACGAGCCCTTGCGGGTTGAGCCCGCGATATTCGTCGGCCCTCTGCTCGGATTCGAGCAGGTTCACGGGACGCTTCTCATAGTCGACGCCCTTGAGGTTTAAGGCGATCCGCACTCGGTAGCAGGCGGAGGAGCGGTAATAATCGTAGAGGATGATCTGGCGCATGGCGGACTGCTTACCTCCCCGAAACGAACGGCGCCACGACTTCCGGGGGCACCCTGATGGGCCGGCTAAGCGTTTTGTCGATAATGGCCCACTGTGTCCGCGAGCGCACACAAACTTTACCGTCCGGACCAGTGAACTCCATCAGCCGGTCGAAGCGCGCGCCCTTCGGAGTATCGCCGACCCAGGTCCGGGCCGTGATCACGTCACCTTCGTGAGCGGCGCGAAAGTAATCGATCTCATGCCGGACCACGACCCAATAATAAGCGTCCTTGTCCTCAGGCCGAGCGACCGCATTCCAATGCGCGACCGCCACATGCTGAATCCACTGCACCCACACAGCATTGTTGACGTGCCCGAGCTCGTCGATGTGCTCGGGCCCCGCCGTCAGCGTCGCTTCGAAGACGGGGTTCACTGGCTCTCGGTCAAAATGAAGGCGTAGGTCTCCGCCACCTCGTGCAGCTTGTCCCAGCGCCCCGACTTGCCGCCATGCCCGGCGCCCATGTTGATCTTAAGCATCAGCAAATTCTGGTCGGTCTTCGTGGCCCGAAGCTTCGCTGCCCACTTCGCCGGCTCCCAATAGGTGACGCGCGGATCGGTGAGGCCGCCGGTGATCAGCATCGGCGGATAATCTTGGCGCTTCACCTGATCATAGGGCGAGTAGCTTCGGATAAGTTCGAACGCCTTGTCGTCGGTGATCGGATTGCCCCACTCCGGCCATTCGCCGGGCGTCAGCGGCAACGTATCGTCGAGCATCGTATTGAGCACGTCGACGAAGGGCACGTCCGCCACCGCCGCGCTCCATAGCTCGGGGGCCGAATTGACGACGGCGCCCATCAGCTCGCCGCCGGCCGATCCGCCGTTGATGGCGATCCGTCCGGCCCTCGTGAACTTCGCCTCGACTAGCCCCTTCGCAACGTCGACGAAGTCGTTGAAGGTGTTCGTTCGCTTGGTCAGCTTCCCGTCGAGGAACCACTTGTAGCCGAGGTCGTCGCCGCCCCGGATATGCGCGATCGCGCAGGCCCAGCCGCGGTCGAGCAGGCTGATCCGGTTCGAGTTGAACGCAGGCGGGATTGCAATCCCGTAGGCTCCGTACGCATAGAGGAAGAGCTTGCCCTCGCCATTCTTCTCAAAGCCGCGCTTGTAGACGACCGAGACCGGCACCTTCGCCCCGTCGCGCGCCTCAATCGTCAGCCGCTCGATCGCATATTGCGACGCGTCATAGCCGCTCGGGATCTCCTGGACCTTGAGCACCTCGAGTTCGCCGCTCCCAGGATGATAGTCGTAGGTCGTCATCGGCGTGACCATCGAGGTATAGCCGACCCGGTATGCCTCCGGCGCGAATTCTGGGTTGCCCGCGAAGAAGGCGCTGTAGCTCGCCTCGTCGAACGGAATGCGCGTTTCCTCGCCCGCATAGGTCCGCAGCACCAGCTGATCGAGCCCGTCGACGCGGCTGCTGATCGCGAGATGATCGCGGTACGAAGTGATCCCCGTCAGATAGACCCGGTCCGACCCCGCGATCGCCGTCCGCCACTCTTCTGGATTGGCAATATCCGCCTCGGCGAGCCGGAAGTTCACATGGTCGTCGTTGGTGTGGATCCACAGTTTCCCATGCGCCGCATCGACATGATATTCGCGGTTCTCCTTCCGCCGCGATATCAGCGTCAGCGGCTGCGATGGATCGTCGGCCGATACGAACCGCACCTCGCTCGTCGCATTGTCGCCGGTCGAAACGATGATGAGGCTGCGGTCGTGCGACTTGCCGACGCCGACCGAGAAGCCGAGCTCCTCGGTCTCCTCGTAGAGCGTGACATCCTCATCGGCCGCCGCGCCCAGCCGATGATAGCGCGCCCGGTAGCTGCGCCAGTTGTCGTTTACCTCGGTAAAGACAACTCCGGCGCTGTCGCTGCTCCAAACCGGTTGCCCGATGCCGACCGTCGTTACTGTCTCCGTGTCTTTACCGGTCGCAAGGTCGCGGATTCTGAGCTGGAAGCGCTCCGATCCGTCATAATCGGCCAGCGTCGCGAGCAGCTTCCCGTCCGGGCTGACCTCGACCGCGCCAAGGCGGAAATAATGCCCGCCATGCGCCTCCGCAGGCTCGTCGAAGATCAGCTCGTCCTCGCCGCCGCCGACCGGCCTCCGGTACCAGCTCCGATATTGTTCGCCCGGCTTGAACGCCCACCAGTATAGAAAATCGCCGTCGCGGATCGGGACCGAGCTGTCGTCCTCCTTGATCCGGCCCTTCATCTCCTCGAACAGTTCTTCGACCAGCTTCTTGTGCTTCCCCGCCCAGTGCTCGAAATAAGCGTTCTCCTCATGGAGATAGGCGAGCACGTCGGGGTCATCGACCTCGGGATATTTGGGATCGCGAAGCCAGTGCCACGGATCCTCGATCGTGACGCCATGGCGTTCATAGCTGTAGGGGCGCTGTTCGGCTTGCGGGGGCGTTGGATTGGTCATGCGCGCTCTTAACGCGCTCGCTGCCAACGGAAAGAGCGAAGCGCGACCGCTCAGCCGTCGACCGGCCTGTTGAGCCCGTTCCACAAGGCAATCGGGCCTCCGGCGATCGTCGCGACCTCGACCCGCTGCTGCCCGAGCAACACCGCTCCAGCGATGCCGCAAACAAACCACACGATTATCGCACCGAGGATGTACGGCTTCATCGCTGCCTCCCGCCCGATCGAGCCAAGGATGGCGCATCGAGCCCGCGGCTGGACTAATAGGGGAACGGTTTACAACCGGTGTGTGCGCTGTTTCGCTTTGCGGCGGGGACGTCATTGGGGAATGTTCATCGACTTGTAACGCCGCTGTTGGACAGCCGGGCACATAGGAATTCTGCCCGCTTTTGCCTCTCACGGCATTGGGGCGCGCATTGCGGGCCAGGGCAACTCAGGGGCGGGGCGGCCCGACGCGCCTCATGTCGGGCCGCCTAGCTCGTCCAAAATCGCCTCAACCAATGGCAGCCGGGTGGGAAGCTGTCGTTGGTGGTCTAATTGAAGCAGCGCTGAAATCGCGTTCCTAGATCGTTTGAGGAGGGCGCAAGTTTCCACTCCAGATGTTTTCAGCCTGATCCCAATCCCACCGGCGGAGCAACGTCTCGTCGTGCCACAGCTCACACGTCAGGCCGTGGCACATCCGATCGACCCGGCTGATGGCTTGCGCGTCGTCATCCGCTTCAAACTCGCGCACCCCGCTGAAGTGACCCTCGCGGTCGCGAACATACAAGCGATACCAAGGCATCCGCTTACACCTTCCCGCCCCCGCTCTAACCTTGCGATTGCGAACGAGGAATCGGGGTCAATCTGTAGTGACCGGCGATATAACCCGAAGAAGAACTCGGGGTTTCCAGATCCTTGGGAGTAGCCATCTGAGCGGCCCCGCAAATGGCAGCAATGGGTTGCCGTTTCAGCCGGTCATCGCAACACCCGCTTCAAATCGCTCGCCGGTTCGAACCCGAGCGTCTTGCGCGGTCGCCCATTAAGCTGGCGATGCGCCGCACGGCTCTCGATCCCATCGGTCTATCAGTCGCGTCCACGAGCGCGTGGACCCGCTGCGTTTTGGAGGCGCCTCAGTGCGAACATCCGTGTATTCGCGCCGTCGGCGGCGCCGAGACAGATCGCGGCACTTTAAGAACGGGCGCTGTTGCATTAGCTGGGGCTCGAGGGAGTTAAGCCCATGTCCACATACGCCGATCGCCTCAAAGCCCTTCGCGAACAACTGAAGGCCGAGAAGCTCGACGGCTTCGTCGTCCCGCTCACCGACGAGCATATGAGCGAATATGTCGGAAGCTACGCGCAGCGCCTCGCCTGGCTGACCGGCTTCCAGGGTTCCGCCGGCTCGGCCGTCGTCCTCCCAGAGCAAGCCGCGATCTTCGTCGACGGCCGCTACACCCTCCAGGTCCGCCAGCAGGTCAGCCCTACCGAGTGGAGCTATCAATCGGTGCCCGAGACGAGCACGACGCAGTGGCTCGAGGAACATGCGCCCGAAGGCGCGCGCATCGGCTATGACCCGTGGCTGCACACGCGCGACTGGGTGAAGAAGGCGAAGGAAGCGCTTGCCAGCCGCGGCGCCGAGCTGGTGCCGGTCGAACGCAATCCGATCGACGAGATCTGGGCCGACCGTCCCGAGGCGTCGAAAGCGCACCTCGTCGTCCAGTCGGACGAATATGCGGGCAAGTCCGCGGCGGAGAAGCGCACCGAGATCGGCGACTGGCTGGTCAAGCATCATGCCGACGCCGCGGTACTCTCGGCGCTCAACTCCATCGCCTGGGCGTTCAATATCCGCGGCCAGGACGTCACGCATACACCGGTCGCGCTTGCTTATGCGGTGGTCCACGCTGACGGCACTTCGGATTTGTTCGTCGCTTCGGAGAAGATTGGGCCGGAAGTGCGCCAGCATCTCGGCAACGGAGTCCGGCTGCATGAGCGTTATGCGTTCGAAAGCGCGCTCAGCGAGCTCAAGGGCAAGACGGTCGTCGTCGATCCCGAGCGTGCCGTCGCCGCGATCTTCGAAGCGCTTGAGAAGGCGGGCGCCAAGGTCCTGACGCTGCGCGATCCGACGATCCTTCCGAAGGCACTCAAGAACCCGGCCGAGATCGCCGGACAGAAATCGGCGCAGACCCGCGACGGCGCGGCGATCGCGCGCTTCCTCCACTGGATCGACCAGGAGGCGCCCAAGGGCGATGTCGACGAGCTGATCGCCTCCGACAAGCTCGAAGTCATTGCGCCGCGAGAGCCCGGAGCTTCGCGACCTCTCCTTCGACAGCATCTCGGGCGCGGGTCCGAACGGCGCGATCGTCCATTACAAGTCGAGCGAGAAGACCAACCGAAAGCTCGAGAAGGGCCAGCTCTACCTGATCGATTCAGGCGGCCAATATGTCGATGGAACCACCGACATCACCCGCACCGTCCCGATCGGCGAGCCGACCGAGGAGATGCGCGACCGCTTCACCCGCGTGCTCAAGGGGCACATCGCGATCGCGACGGCGGTCTTCCCGAAAGGCACGCGTGGGTCGCAGCTCGACAGCTTCGCGCGTCGGCCGCTGTGGGAAGCCGGACTCGATTATGCGCATGGTACCGGTCACGGAGTCGGCAGCTTCCTCGCCGTTCATGAAGGGCCGCAGCGCATCTCGCCGGTGGGAAGCTCGCAGAGCGGCGGCGACGAGCCGCTCCAGGCCGGCATGATCATTTCCAACGAACCCGGCTACTACAAGACCGGCGAGTACGGCATCCGCATCGAGAATCTCGTGCTTGTGGTCCCCCGCGAGATCGAAGGCGCGGAAAAGGAAATGCTCGGCTTCGAGACCCTCACCTTCGCGCCGATCGACCGCCGCCTGATCGACGTCCACATGCTCGATTCCGAAGAGCTGATCTGGCTCAACTGCTATCATGCGCATGTGCTGGCCAAGATCGGCCCGACGCTTTCCGGTAGCGATCTCGACTGGCTCCAGCAGGCTTGCGCGCCGATGGAGGCGTAGCCGTCTCCCGGACTTGATCCGGGATCTGCCTTCCCTTCCAAGGACGGCAAGAAAGGGGGGTTCCCGCTTGCGCGGGATGACGAAAACAGCTTTGACGCAGCCAGTGCGTTCCCTTAATGTTCTCCATCCAACTCGACAGGAGGACGCGATGATTGGCTACGTGACACTCGGCACGAACGACCGCGAAAAGTCGGCGAAATTCTACGACGCTCTCTGCGCTGAACTCGGCGTGGGCCGGATGATGGAGAACGAGCAGTTCATCGCCTGGGGTAAGCCGGACGGCGGCGCGGGGATCGGTCTCACCAGGCCGTTCGACGGCAATGCAGCGACCGTCGGGAATGGCGTGATGGTAGCGCTCGAGGCGAAGGACAAGGACCAGGTTCAGCGGCTGTTCGACATCGCGCTCGCCAACGGCGGCAGCGATGAGGGAGCGCCGGGCGACCGCGGCGGCGGCTTCTATGCCGGCTACTTCCGCGACCCGGACGGCAACAAGCTTAACGCCTTCGTGATGGGTGCGGAGTGACCCGGGGCAAGTCGCTCTACGACTTCCCAATTCACCTCGGCATCGGAGCTAGGGCCGTCGCAGAGCCGCAGTTCACCGGCATGGACTGGTACGAAGGGTACGACCAGCGCCACCATGACGATCTTGACGAAGGGCGCATCGTCAGCCTGTTCCGCTTCGAGGAGAGCTGGACGAGCTGGGAGATGCATCCGTCGGGCGATGAGGTCGTGTGCTGCCTCCAGGGGCACATGACGCTCCATCAGGAGCTGCCGGACGGCTCCAGCGCTAGCCACGAGCTCGGCCCCGGCGAATTTGCGATCAACCCGCGCGGCGCCTGGCACACTGCCGATGCCGAGGAGCCGGTTGTCGCCTTGTTCATCACTGCAGGAAAGGGGACCACACATAAGCCACGGTAAACCCAGCGACTCCGGAAAAGTCCCGATTGAACCGACACTTGTGCTAATGTTCTAAGACGCACGCATGAGCTGGAGGTGCCGTGATGCTCACCGTGCAACGCGTCCGTGAGAAGTTCGTAATCGGGATCATCGCGATCCTTGTGGGATTGGCAGTCTATACCGCCCTCGGGCTCGCCTGGTCGTTTAAGCTGGCCGTCGAAACTCCGCAAAGGCTCTGGCATCATCATTAGCCGTTCGGCGCCAAAGTTAATTGCTCGTTTAATCCATTGCGATTAAAGCGAAATCGCGGAGGCGAATTCGTGATCACCGGACTTGAGCTTGTACTTGCCATCGTTCTGCTTGGAGTTATCGTCTGGGTCGGCGATGCGGTTGCGGGCGGAATCGACAGCGCACTCGGCGAGACGAAGCTCCGCGACCGCGACGACTAGGCGGCTGGCCTCCGCCGGCAGACGCCGATACTGCAATCTCGAATGACCCCTCACGTCATCGTCATCGACGATTTCCTTCCCAATCCCGACGAGCTTCGAGCGCGCGCACTCGGTCTCAACTACACCTTCAAGGGACCGTACCCAGGTCTGGATTCCTCGGAAAAGACCGCGATCGATGGTCTCGATGAACTGGTTTCGGTCCTCGTCTACCAACGGGTCCGCTCTCCCTGGACGAAGGATTTTGCTCACGGCAACTTCCGCATCGCCCTCGAAAAGGACGATGGCGGGCCCGCGCTGATCCATGTCGACCAAAGCCATTGGTCCGGCATCCTCTATCTCAGTCGCCCGGAGGATTGCCGCGGAGGCACAGAATTCTACCGTCACCTGCCGACCGGGACGGACCATTTGCCGTTCAATGAGGAGCAGCTTCGAGCAACTGGCTATTCGTCAATGGACGAACTGAAAGCCCAGATCCTCGAGAAGGACGCGCAAGATCGAAGCAAGTGGGAGCTGACGACGACGGTGCCGATGCGCTTCAACCGCCTCGTGCTTCAGCAGCCCCAATATTGGCACACGGCGGGACCGAGCTTTGGCAATTCGAATCGAGAACGGCCGTCTCGTCTACCTGATGCGCTTCTTCCTGACCGGAGCATCATCCGAGGCCCGTTAGCCCTGCGGTTCGTCCTTCTCCCGTCCAGCGCCGAGATCTCGGGACTGCGCCTTGCGTCGCTTGAGATTCTCCCGAAGCGCCGCCGCGAGCCGCTGCTCCCGCTCCTTGTCTTTGTCAGTCATCTGAGCCACATGGCGCGCGCGTCTCGGACCGGCAAGTCGGGTTGACGAGCGTCGGGGCCGCCTCCATAGGCGCGCCTCTTTCTGACAAAGTGCTGCCGTAGCTCAGTGGTAGAGCGCATCCTTGGTAAGGCTGAGGTCGTGAGTTCAATCCTCACCGGCAGCACCATTTCCTCACATTGACGCTGTGCCGCGTCGCCGCCATTCGGCGGGGCATGCGCTTCTTCTCCGACAACGCTGCTCCGGCGCACCCCAAGGTATTGGAGGCGATTGCCGAAGCGAACCGCATCGACACTGCATATGACGGCGACGAGTGGAGCGCCCGGCTGGACGGCGCATTTTCCGATTTGTTCGGAACCGAGGTGCGGGCATTCTGGGTGACGACCGGAACTGCTGCGAACTGCCTCGCCCTCGCAGCCCTTTGCCCGCCTTACCGCGCCGTTCTGTGTCACCGCGACGCCCACATCGAGGTCGACGAAGCGGGAGGGCCGGGCTTTTTCACCGGCGGAGCGAAGCTCATCCTGCTCGACGGCGATGGCGCCAAGGTAACTCCCGAAGCGCTCGGCTCGACGTGCGACGGCATTCGCGACGACGTCCATCAGGTCCAGCCTGCGGCGATTTCGATCACCAACGCGACCGAATATGGTCTCGCCTACAAGGCAGCGGAAATTGCCGCGATCGGCGAGTTCGCAAGGGCGCGCGGCCTTGCCCTCCACATGGACGGCGCGCGCCTCGCCAATGCAATCGTCGCGACCGGCGAGGATCTCGCTGAGGTGACCTGGCGCGCCGGCGTCGACGCGTTGTCGTTCGGCTTCGTCAAGAACGGTGGCCTGAACGCGGAGGCGCTGATTCTCTTCAGAACCGAGCTCGCCGACGAGATCGCGGTGCGGCGCAAGCGGGCCGGGACACCTGCTGTCGAAGGGCCGCTATCTTGCCGCTCAGATTCCTGGCGATGCTCGACGGCGATCTGTGGCTCGATAATGCCCGAGCAGCCAATTCAGCGGCGCGGGGGCTCGCCAAGGCGCTGCGCCGAAGCGGCTCGTCTATCCGGTCGAGGCGAACGAGGTTTTCCTGCGCGTCAGTGACGATGAGGCGGAACGTCTGCGCGGCATGGGCTTCGACTTCTACGAATGGGGCCCCGGCCAGATCCGTCTCGTCACCAGTTGGGACCAGCAGGGCGAGGCGCTCGACCGTCTCGCTTCGGCGATCGCGGCCCTGTGAGTGAGCGGCGCGGGTCCGATTTCCGGACCATCGTCCTGCCGTTCATCACCTTCACAATCATCTGGGGATCGACCTGGATCGTCATCCGCGGCCAGCTCGGCATCGTGCCACCGCAATGGTCGGTCACCTACCGCTTCGTGATCGCGGCAGTGGCGATGGCGGCGGTCGCGGCGTGGAAGGGCGAAAATCTGAACCTCGGCCGCAAGGGCCTCATCGCCGCGACCTTCCTCGGATCATGCAGTTCTGCGTCAACTTCGACGCCGTCTATCTCGCCGAGCGGCACATCACCTCGGGCGTCGTCGCGACGGTATTCGCACTTCTGGTGATCCCAAGCAGCTTGCTCGCCTGGGTCTGGCTCGGCCAACGCCCGACCGCGAGGTTTGCCTGGAGCTCCCTCGTCGCCGTCGCCGGCATCATGCTGCTGTTCGTTCATGAGCTTCACGATCACGCGGCGAGCGCTCGGCAGGTCGTCTCCGGAATCGCGCATTACCTTCATCGGAATGCTCGGCGCCTCGACCGCCAACGTGACGCAGGCGCGGCCCGAAATCCGGCGCTTTCCCTCTGTTCGCACTGCTCGCCTGGTCGATGGCCGCCGGTGCGCGTCATCGATGGAATCATTGCGTTGCTGATGACGGGTCCGCCGGTGCTTCGATCCGAGTCCGGTCTATTGGGCGGGTCTGCTCTATCTGGCGCTTGCCGCGTCGGTCCTGACCTTCAGTCTCTACTATCCCGTGATCCGCAAGATCGGCCCAGCGAAGACCGCTTATTCGAGCGTCGTCGTCCCGATCATCGCCATGGGCTTTTCGACCTGGCTCGAAGATTATCGCTGGACTCCGCTCGCGATCGCCGGCGCCGTCCTTGCGCTCGGCGGCATGGCGGGGGCGCTCAGCGGCAAGCGGATCGCGATTGTCGGCTCCAGACGCGGCCTGAAGCGTTGGGAGGGCACATGCCCTCCAGCGTCATCCGCCGCTTTGTTTATTGCCCGGACAATTCGCGAGCTATGGGTCGAGTTCACGACTGGCCGCCGATATGTTTATTCGGACGTGCCTCGCGAAGTGGCAGACACCTTCCGCTCCGCCTTTTCCAAGGGCATCTATTTCAACACGCCGCATTCGCGATCGCTATCCGTATCGCGAAGTGAATCCACGAAGGCCAAAAGCACGGAGAAACGCATTCTTAAAGCTGCGGCGCGACAATCGGCGCATGATCCCGATGAGGACCAGCTCGGTCTTCAAGAACCGCTGGATGGCGCTGCTGTGGGCCGCCGGCATCATCTGGTTCGCCTATGATTTTGCGGGATCGCAGCCGCAGGACGGCGAATAGCGTCCGACAATTCGGAGCAGGCGACGGACGCGACCGGCGCGCCGGTGACCACCGACGACAGCGAACGAAGTTCGCCGACGAACTGAACAGCTTCTAGGCGCGCCTTCCCCATTCGATCCGTTCGATGTGCCAGTGCCGCTGCGCCTCGGTCGAGCCGGGGACGTCATTCACCCGCCGCAAGATGACATTGCGCCGGCCGGTGGAACGGTTCCCGTCGACTCTTGCCATAAAGGACGACCGGCACGGTGATGTAGATCGAGCCCGCCGCACCTTCCATGTCGGTCGGCTTGCCGATCTGCAGATGCGCCTCGAGATCGCTCTTGAGCTGCCGGTCGAAATCTGTCGCAGCGGTCGGATTTCCCCACAGCTTCTCGGCCTCGGTCCAACTGCCTCTGCTCGATCAGCGCTCCATAATGCTGGACGACCTGGCCCGCAGCCTCGGCGCTCTTGGGGTCGATCGGACCGTTGGGTTCGGTAAGCGGCGTCCGGTCGTCGGAAGTCCGCCCGCAGTTCCGGGCTTTGGCGGTGCGCTGTTGTTCTTGACTGCTGGCGGCGCGCTTGGCGCCGGAAGAACCGGCGCGTCCGCGTTGTTGGTCGGCTGTTGCGGCTGGTGCTGTGGACCGCAGCAAGCAAGCGCGATCAGCAATGCAAAGCTGATCGAATGTTGGACTTTCATCGACTTACCTCTTGGCCGGAACCGCTCCAGCAGCGGTTCGTTCGTTTCGCCAACATAACAGGCGTAAAACAGGGAGAGTTTCCATGGCCGACGACAATCGGCACGCGAACGCGAACATACGACCGTGGTCGAAACCGGCGGCGGCGGTGGTGGCGGCGGCGTTCTCGCCGTCGTTCTGCTGATCATCGTCGTGCTCGTGCTGCTTTACATCTTCCGCGGCCAGCTCGGGCTCGGCGGCAAGGCGACCAACATCAACGTTCCCGAACAAGCATCGACGTCAACGTCAACCATAGCTGAGAGTCGATAGGCGCGGGCGGGTAGCGAGTCCCCGCCCGAGCGCGGGCGCGGCTTCCGAGAGGAGCCGCGCCCGTTTGTTTTTGTCGCGCGACGAACTAACCGGCGCGCAATGAGGCTACATGACGGGTTTCGGCGGCCATTTCGAAAGCGAGGCGGTCGAAGGCGCATTGCCCAAGGGCCGCAATTCGCCGCAGCGGCCCGCCTTCGGGCTCTACACCGAGCAGCTGTCGGGGAGCTCGTTCACCTCGCCGCGCCACGAAAATCGCCGCTGCATGGCTGTACCGGATGCGTCCCACCGCTGACCATCGGCCGTTCGTCCGCTTACCAGGGCGCAACGCTGTTGCGCCGAGCCACCTTCTGGGGAGCCGCTTGCGCCCAACCGGCTGCGCTGGGATCCGCCGCAGCTTCCAGAGGGCGCGGACTTCGTCGACGGTATCGTGACCATGCTGCCAGCTCGCGAGGCCGACGGATCTCGAGGGCTGCTGCGGTTCACGTCTACCGCGCCACCAAGAGCATGGAAGGGCGTGTGTTCGTCGATGCCGACGGCGAGCTGTCATCATTCCGCAGCAGGGCGCGATCGAGCTTCAGACCGAACTTGGTTGTCTTGAAGTCGCTCCCGGAAGCATCGGCGTCGTCCCGAGGGGAACGAAGTTCCGCGTCGCAGCTGCGAAGCGCGAAGCGCGCGGCTACGTCGCGGAGAATTACGGGCTCCCGTTTCGGCTGCCCGAGCTCGGACCGATCGGTTCCAACGGCCTCGCCAACCCACGCGACTTCGAAACTCCAGTCGCCTGGTTCGAGGATAAGGACGAACCGACCGAGGTCATCCAGAAATCGCTCGGTCACCTGTGGACCATGACGCTCGATCATTCGCCCCTCGACGTCGTCGCATGGCACGGCAATTACGCGCCATACCGCTACGACCTGTCGCGCTTCAACGCGATCGGCACGGTCAGCTTCGACCACCCCGACCCATCGATCTTCACGGTCCTCACCTAGCCCGAGCAACGTGCCCGGCCGCGCCAATGCGGACTTCGTGATCTTCCCGCCGCGCTGGATGGTGGCCGAGGACACATTCCGACCGCCCTGGTTCCACCGCAACGTGATGAGCGAGGCGATGGGCCTGATCCACGGCGCCTATGACGCCAAGGCGGAAGGGTTCCAGCCAGGCGGCCTGTCGCTGCACAATCTGATGAGCGGCCACGGTCCGGACGTCGAAAGCTGGCGCAAGGCAAGCGAGGCCGAGCTCAAGCCCGCACAAGATCGAAGGGACGATGGCCTTCATGGTCGAGACCTGCTGGCCCTACCAGCCGACGGCTTGGGCGCTGGAGCAGGCTCAGCACGATTATGACGCCGCATGGGCCGGCTTTCCCAAGGCGAAGCTGCCATGAGCCGGACCGATGAAACCAACGACCCCGCGCTCAGCTGCTGGGTCGACAATGTCCAAGGCAGCGATTTCCCGATCCAGAACCTGCCGCTCGGCATTTTCTCGGTCGGCGAACGGCGCCGCCATTCGGGCGTCGCAATCGGCGATTACGTGCTCGATCTGAACGGGATCGCGGACCTTCTCTACGAGGAATGGCGCGAAGATCTCTCGCAGCCGGTGCTCAATGCGTGGCTTTCGCGCGGTCCCGGTGCTCAGCACGAGCTTAGGCGGCGCCTCATCGAGCTGCTGTCCGACGAGCGCTACCGCGACGACGTCGAACCTGAGCTGATCGGCCAGACCGAGGTCCGGATGCACCTTCCGTGCGTGGTCGGCGATTACACCGATTTTTACGTCGGCATCTATCACGCGACCAACGTTGGAAAGCAGTTCCGACCGGACAATCCGCTCCTTCCCAACTATAAATATGTGCCGATCGGCTATCACGGCCGGGCGAGCTCGGTCCGGGTCTCCGGCGAACCGGTGATCAGACCGGCCGGGCAGCGCAAGGCCCCTGACGCAGATGCTCCGGAATATGGTTCCGCCCGAAGGCTCGATTACGAGCTTGAGCTCGGCATTTGGATCGGCGAGGGAAACGACCTCGGCTCGCCGATACCGATCGGCGAAGCTTCGGACCACATCGCCGGATACTGCCTCCTCAACGACTGGTCGGCCCGCGACGTGCAGGCATGGGAATACCAGCCTCTTGGCCCGTTTCTCGCGAAGAACTTCCTGACCAGCGTCAGTCCGTGGGTAGTCAGCCCGGAGGCGCTCGCGCCGTTTCGAAAGCCGCTGCCGCCACGGCCGTCAGGCGATCCCCAGCCATTGCCCTACCTCGACGACGCAGCTGACCGGGCCAGGGGCAGCCTCGCAGTCCAGCTGGAGGTGACCCTCACTACCGAGTTGATGCGCCGCCAAGGCGCCGCGCCGCACGTGCTTTCGCGGGGCTCGGCGGACTCCGCAATGTACTGGAGCGCCGCGCAAATCGTCGCGCACCACACGTCCAACGGCTGCAACCTTCAGCCAGGCGACCTCATCGGCACCGGAACGCTTTCGACCGACAACGACGACGGTCTCGGGTCGCTTCTCGAAATAAGCCGAGGCGGCAAACAGCCCGTCGAGCTTGCGACCGGCGAAAGCCGCAGCTTCCTCGAGGACGGCGACGAGATCACTTTGCGCGCCTGGTGCGAAGCGGAGGGCGCGGCCCGCGTCGGTTTCGGCGGGTGCGTCGGGCGGGTGGTTGCCGCGTCCTAGAGAAGGCCGAGATTCTCGCCCATCAGACGGGTCATCGCATAGAGCTGGTCGAGTTGCGGCGTCGTCACGCCCACCCGTGCGGCGATTTCGCGCGGTGCGCCCAGCAACGCCTCGAGTTCGATCGGGCGACCGGCCTCGACATCCTGGAGCATCGACGTTTTGAAGGCGCCAAGCCGGGCTGTGAGGGCCATCCTATCGTCGGCGCTTTCGGAGATCGGACAGCCGATTGCGATGCCGATCTCGGCGAGCTCGTCCATGGCGTCGGCCATCAAGGCCCGGATCGTCGAATCGTGATGCAGCTTGTCCGCGGTCGATCGAGTCAGCGCCGACATAGGATTGAGCGTCGCGTTGCCCCACAATTTGTACCAGACCTCGCGCCTGATATCGTCCGTGGCCTCGCAGTGAACGCCGACGTTCCGGAACAGGCTGCAGAGATGCTCGATCCGATCGCTTGTTCCGCCGCCAGGCTCGCCCAGGACCAGCTTGTCGGCATGCTTGACGGTCACGTGATTGGGCGCGCTCCGGAAACAGCTCGCATGCACAACGCATCCCGCGACCTGCTCGACCGGCAGAGCGTCAGCGATTGTCACTTCAGGATCCACCGACCACAACGGATCCTCGCTGAACCACCACGGCACGCCGTTGATCATGGGAATGATCTGGGTCTGCGCGCCGACCAAAGGTTCAAGCCCCTCAGCGATTTCCGGCAGCGTCGGCGCTTTGACGGCGAGGATGAGGAGATCCTGAATTCCCAGCGTGGAGGGATTGGCGGTCGCGTTGACTGCAATGCATCTAGTGTCGCCCGAGTCCGTCAGCACGAGACCCTGCGTATCGATCGCTTCGAGGGTCGCGCCGCGGGCGATTACGGCCACGTCGTTGCCGGCGAGACCCAGCCTCGCCGCGATCCACCCGCCAATCGCCCCCGCTCCGACGATACAAATGTTCATCGGCTGGCGCATGGGCTAGAAAGCGGCTTGCGGGCAAGGGGGCCTCATGTTGTTTCGCCAGCTTTTCGAGCCGCAATCGTCGGCCTACACCTATCTCATCGCCTGCGAGGAAAGCGGTGAGGCAGCGCTGATCGACCCGGTTCTCGAAACCGTGGAGCGCGACCTCCAATTGCTCGACGATCTCGGCCTCTCGCTTCGCTTCACGATCGAAACGCATATTCACGCCGATCATGTGACCGGCGCTTCGCGGCTGCGGGCGCTGAGAGGCTGCAAGTGCGCCGTCCCCGAGAGGAGCGGGGCCGAGCATGCCGATGTTGCGGTGAGGGAAGGAGAGCCGATCCGCATCGGCTCTCTCGAACTTCACCCGCTCTACACGCCCGGCCATACCGACGATCACCACAGCTATTTCGTCGACGGGCGCGTCTTCACGGGCGACGCCTTGCTAATCGACGGCTGCGGCCGAACCGATTTCCAGAACGGCGACGCGGCGACGCTTTACCGCTCCGTCCACGATAAAATCTTCAGCCTTCCCTGCGACACGCTCGTCTATCCCGGGCACGATTATCAGCAGCGGCACGTCAGCAGCGTTGGTCAGGAACGCCAGCGCAATCCGCGGCTGGGCGGCGCCACGACCATCGAGGAATTCGTTGCGATCATGGCTGGCCTGAACCTGCCGCGCCCCAAGAAGATGGATGTCGCAGTGCCTGCCAACCGCACATGCGGGCAGCTACATTAGGTGATAAAAGTTTTTGCCGCTTGCGTGACTCGAACACGCGACCCCACTCGCGAACCCAAACACGTCCCAAAGCGCGGCGCCGGCGTCGCCGGCCGCGCTGAAGCCAATGCGCTTCCGGTTGGAAATCGACCGGAATCCGACCTCCTCCTGACCCACTCCCAATGCCCGCTTCCAACCCGTTCGTGCCATTAGCAGGCATTGAATCCACCGACCCAGGCGCTTGCGTTATGCCGCCAATCAAGCAGGGATCGGCGGCAGCTGCTGCTTCGGTCGAAACTCCGCGGCTTCCTCGGACCCTCTGGTTGTGTCGCCTTCGCTGTAGCTGTGCGCGCCGGCGCCCGCGAGCTTGCCGGCGTCGACGATCAAATACTCATCTCGGATGGGCCGTCCTTCGAGGAAGCATTCGAGAATCTCTCGCGTCCCAGCGGCATATCGCGCTTGCGCGGAAAGGGTGGAGCCTGAGATATGAGGAGTCATTCCGTGGTTAGGCATCGTTCGCCACGGATGGCTTCTCGGGGCCGGCTGCGGGAACCAGACGTCTCCTGCGTACCCGGCGAGTTGCCCGCTCGCCAGCGCATCGGCGACAGCCTCGCGATTGGCGATCTTCCCGCGCGCAGTGTTTACCAGGTAGGCGCCGCGCTTCATTCTGGCGATTAGCTGTTCGTCGAACAGGTTCTCGGTTTCGGGATGCAACGGCGCATTGATCGTGACGACGTCACATTGCTGGACCATGTCGGCCGCAGACTCATGAAAGGTGACCCCGAGCTCACGCTCGACTTCGGCCGGCAACCGATGACGGTCGGTATAATGAAGCTTGACGTCGAACGGCTTCAGGCGCCGCAGCACGGCCGAGCCGATGCGCCCCGCTCCCACCGTTCCGATATGCATTCCCTCAATGTCGTAGGAGCGCGCGGCACAGTCGGCGATGTTCCACCCGCCAGCCTTCACCAAGTCCCACGACTGAAGATAGTTCCTGGCCAACGACAGGATCATCATTACGACGTGCTCGGCGACGCTGATCGAGTTGCAGTAGGTCACTTCCGCAACGGTGATGCGGCGGTCGATCGCCGCTTGTAGGTCGGTGTGATCAGATCCGATCCCCGCGGTCACCACCATCTTGAGATTTCGAGCCTTAGCAAACCGGTCGGCGGTCATGTAGGCCGGCCAGAAGGGCTGTGAGATGACCACGTCGGCATCGACGAGTTCGCGGTCGAACTGCGAATCTGCGCCGTCCTTGTCCGACGTTACGACGAGTTGGTGGCCAGCTGCTTCGAGGAAGTTTCGTAGCCCAAGCTCGCCCGAGACGCTGCCGAGCAGCACACCGGGTTCGAAATCGGTCGCCTTCGGCGTCGGCAAAGTCTGACCGTCAGGATAACGCTCAATCTTAGGGAGGCCGTCTCGCGGATAGCTGGTCGGATAACCGTCAATGGGATCGTCATAGAGAACACAGAGGATCTTCGCCATTTTAAGCGCCTTTCGTGGTTCGTTCGAACCCTCGGCACAGGGGCTCTGAGCCCGCTCGCTCGTCGCCAAGCGATGGCGCCTTATCAGCTTTTCGACATGACGGCACGATCAGTCATCAAGTCTATGACGGGACGAGCCGAGCCTGAAGTCCGCCTTTCAGCTGCCGCTTGGCCGAAGCGCTCCAACCGGATTGTCCGTCGGCACAGACATCGCCCGCTGATGGACATTGGGCCGATGGCAATGCTCTGGTAGGGATCGCTCTTCATATGTGGTATGTGTCTTCACGGGGCGTGGGAGGCACGGTGTTCATCCGAAAACTCAATCCGGGCGAGCGAGCTCCGGATACCGCTGATCGCATTAGTATAAACCGACTGGCCGATGGGCTAATGTCTTGGACCGGCTCAGTCGATGCAAATGGAAGTCCCTTGTTGGGTGCAAGTTGCGCCGCCTTCGCGACGGTTCAGGAAGCGGAGACGGACGCGATTGCTTGGGCGAGAGCTCAGGGCACAACCGATCTACAAATCGAAGGTCCAAACGGAACGTTAGGCTATTGCCTGCCTTCTACTCCGTCCCGCGGACCAAGTTGGCGGCGTTATAGGCAGTCGCCCGCCGCATAGCAGTCTCGTCGGGCCAAGCGACCGCGTGCCGGAGCCAGCGTCGAGGCCAAGCTGGTTAATCTAGGCGCAACCCGCCGATCCAGCCTCACAAAATATCCCCTTCTTGCTGCGGGGACAGTTGCGCAGTCGGCTCAGCCGGTGCGAGCATCGGACGAGCGGGCGCTGCCGACAATCCGTCTAATGTAATCGACCACGCCTTGCGGATCGTAGGGCCGCGCCAGCTGAGGGCCCTCATCGCACAGCTCGGCCGCCTTCTGAGCCGCCGCCTCGACGTTGCCGGCAAGCGCGATCTGCAACTCGCTTCTTTGCCGTAGCGCCCAAGCGCGGAACTCAAATGGGTTCATGGTACCTGGCGCCTCAGCCGCGCACAGCGAAGCATCGACGCGGAGGCCATCCCGCTCGAGGACCGTCATGGCTTCGTCGGTCGTAGCAGCTTCTATGACGACGAAGCCGCAGTTTCTGAGGTAGTCGGCGATCGCGTGCCGGACGAGCACATCGCCATCGATTACTAAGACGCTGTCGGATTGCTCTGGCTTGGCCATTCCACCCCCACGATCTTACTGACGAGCTTGAATAAATCCTCCGGCCGATATGGTTTCTGCACGAAAGCGTCGCCACAATGGTTTGCCGCCTCCGGAAGGTGAGATGAAAAAAGGACGACTGGCAAGTTGGCGCGCAAGGTTTTCACGGCGAAGCTCAACTCCAGCCCGTCCATTCCGCCGGGCATACGGATGTCGCTGATCACCAAGTCGATCGGGTGGCCGGTCTCGATCAGTGCGAGGGCTTCGCGGGCGTTCACCGCCTCGAGAACGACATAGCCTTCATCGCGCAACAGTTCCGCCGTGGACAGGCGAACGAGAACCTCATCCTCGACTAGAACAATGACCGGCGCTCCGACGGCACCTGGACCCGGAAGCACCTTGCCAGTCTCCACCTTGAGGCCCCTTCGAAGACGGATTCGCCGGCCCATTGTCTCACCAACACGAAGGATGCAACACCTGAAATTAGAACGCCCGAGCCGAGCGCTTAGGTCCTTCGTGCGACTGTCCGAATTCGACCCGCTTCGGGCGTGACGATTCAGCCGAGTACGCGGACTTCCATTGAGAGGCTGTAACTTTCCGAAAGCCCAAGCGTCGCTTCACAGCCGGTTCAGCCGAGTTGATGAACCTTGCGCCACAAGGAAGTAGCCGTGGTTGAGATTGCAATCGCCCTGAATCGCTTTGGCCTCGGTGCCCGGCCGAACGATGTTCCACCGGCTGAACCCAGAATGTGGCTCTCGCGCCAATTCCAGACCTTCCAACCACGCTCTAAAGTGTTCGCTCAAGTCCCCAGCAGAAGCGCGGTGATCGGCCAGCTTGCCGATTATATGGCCGAGGCACGGTTCGACGGCCGGGCCAAGCGCCGCATGGAGGCTGCGTCAGTGAAGACCGGGGCCGCGCAATCCGATGATCGGCAGGTTGATCCGATGAAGCGCTATCTGCGCCAGACCATCCGCGATGACTATCTCACGATGAATGCAGCCCGACTGTCATCGGCGCTCACCACAGATAGCCCGTTCGCCGAGCGGCTGGTTTACTTCTGGGCCAATCATTTCGCTGTCTCCGTGGACAAGCTGCCAGTCATCGGCCTCGCCGGGCTGCTCGAGTTCGAGGCAATCCGTCCACACTTGTTCGGGCGTTTCTTCGATCTCCTCCTCGCCGTCGAGCAACATCCCGCGATGCTCGTCTATCTCGACCAGGCGCAGTCAATCGGCCCCAATTCATCAGTCGGGAGGTTTGCGGCGATGCGCGGCGGCAAACAGCGCGGCCTGAACGAGAATCTCGCCCGCGAGATCCTGGAGCTGCACACGCTCGGCGTGCGCACGGGCTACAGGCAGGCGGACGTGACGGAATTCGCGCGGGCTCTGACCGGCTGGACAGTCAGTGGCATCGCACGCGGGCCGGTCGCCCGCTTCATTGGCGGGCGCGAGGACGGTAGCTTCGTGTTCGCTGATGCGCTGCACGAGCCGGGTGACCGCACCATCATGGGCAAGCGCTACGCCCAGCAGGGCGACGGACAGGCGCGGGCTGTATTGTTCGACTTGGCGTCAAATCCTGCGACGGCCCGACACATCTCCACCAAACTTGTGCGGCATTTCGCGGGTGATGATCCGCCTGCAGCGATGGTCGATCGGCTGACCCAGGCCTATCTTTCGAGCGCAGGTGACCTTCCAACAGTTTATCGAGCCCTGATCGATTCTCCCGAGGCATGGGCGCCGCAGCCGCTCAAGTTCAAGACACCGTGGGAATGGTCCGTTTCCGCGATGCGTGCCCTCGACCAAAACGAGCTCGATCCTACGAAAGCGGCAGCCATGCTCAAGGAACTTGGACAACCGACGTGGCAGCCCGGCTCTCCCGCGGGCTGGGACGATATTGCGGCCAGTTGGGCCGCGCCCGAGGCGCTGATGCGCAGGGTCGAAGTCGCGCAGCGGCTTGCTGACAGAGCCGGCTCTTCCGTCGACGCAAGGGCGCTTGCCGAGAAAGTCCTCCCCGGCTCACTGACGCAGTCGACGCGAACCACGATCGCACGCGCGGAAAGCCCGCAGGAGGGGCTGGCACTTCTCCTCGTCAGCCCCGAGTTCGTGAGGAGATGATGATGCTGACACGCAGGTTCGTGCTTGGTGCCGGGACCGCGACCCTCGCGGCATTTTCATTACCGCGCATGGCCTTTGCCCGCGCGAGCACTGGACGCCGCTTCGTCTTCATCATCCAAAGGGGCGCGGCTGACGGCCTCTCGATCGTCGGTCCGACCGGCGATCCACTTCACGCGAGCGTGCGCGGCGAGTTCGATCAAGACCTTCGCTCCGGGGTCAGGCTCGGTGGCTTTTTCACGCTCCATCCGGCGCTCGCTGAGACTGCCCGCATGTATGGCTCCAAAGAGGCACTGTTCGTCCACGCGGTCGCGTCGCCATACCGCGATCGCTCCCACTTCGACGGCCAAAACGTGCTCGAGACCGGCGGCTCGGCTGCCTATCAGCTAAGGGACGGCTGGTTGAATCGCTTGCTTGGCCTGCTTCCGTCGGAGGATTCTAAGGCGCTCGCCCTGTCCGACACCCTTCCAATGGCTGTGCGCGGCACCAACCAGGTCTCGTCATACGCCCCGTCGAAGCTTGTGGGGCCTAGCGAGGACCTGCTCCAGCGCGTCTTTGCCATGTACGAAGGCGACGCGCAGCTACACTCCCTGTGGAGCGAAGCTGTGGCGACGCGAATGGCCGCCGGCGACGTGGACGCTAGCGGCCGAAATGGCGCTGCCATTGGGGGCGTTGCGGCAAAGCTCCTCGCCGGTGAGTCGGGAGCGCGCATCGCGATGATCGAGACAAATGGCTGGGACACGCATTCCGCTCAGCGCGGACGGCTCTTCGCGCAGCTGAAGAACCTCGACGCGATTCTCGGCTCATTGAAGTCAGGCCTCGACAGCGATTGGGCGAACACGCTCGTGCTCGTCGCAACAGAGTTCGGGCGCACCGTGAGACCGAACGGAACGGGCGGCACCGATCACGGAGAAGCGGCGGTCGCCATGCTGCTTGGGGGCGCGGTTCGTGGTGGCAATGTGATTGCGGATTGGCCGGGATTATCGACGGCCGCCCTATTCGAAGGCCGCGACCTCAAGCCCACGACCGAGCTCGATTCGCTGATTGCAGGCGCACTCTCGCAGCACTACCGGCTCGAGCCCGCCCGCGTCATGGCAAACCTATTTCCGGAGAGCGGTAGAACTGCTGTTGGTCAGCCGCTCGTGGTCTGACGGCGCAACCCGGACCCTTGGAAACGGTATCGCGCTATTCAGCTGGCGTCCGCCTTCGATCCATTGCAAACACTAGCTCAGGCCCACGAACATGAACGCCGCAGCGCCCGCGATACAGGCGAACGCGCCGAAATAGCGCCAGCTAATCGGTTCCTTGAGAACCACCGCAGCGAAGACAGCGAAGACAGTCAGCGTGATGATCTCTTGTGCAATCTTAAGCTGGCCCCCGGTGAACCCGTGCGCGTATCCGATGCGGTTCGCCGGAACAGCGAAGGAATATTCGATAAGGGCAATACCCCAGCCGATCAGGATGGCGGTCAACATCGGCAGGTGAGGAAACTTCAAATGACCATACCAAGCCAGAGTCATGAAGATATTCGAGATGAGCAGGAGCAAGATTGTCGGCATGGCTGCGTCCTAACTATTCCGGCCATTTCAGCCGGCGCTCGGTGGGAGCTCCACTTACGCTCGCTCTGCCCCTTGGCGCTCGGCTTGCGCTGGAATGGTCGCCACTAGCCTGCGGCTTTGCCAAACCTCGCAAATGCCGTGGTGATGAAGCGCTCGGGCATAGGCGAGCGCCTCACCGTCACTCCCCGCTTCAATCTCTTCGGCCTTCGAAAATCTGCCCTCTTCGTTGAGGCAGTAAATCCGATACTGGAGCATACGTGACCATCGTAATTGCTAAGTCGCTTATGCAGCATCTTTACGTCGGCCGTCACCGAATCCAACTGTAAGCTCTCGACCCAATGCAGACACTTGGATTAGGCCCGTTTCGGGGTAAGTCCGGATTTTTCCCGCCCCGCCTGACGATTACAATGGATGGCAACGGAGGTGTGAAATGGCCGGCACCCTAAATTGCATCGTTCGAGCGATCGCCCTTCTGGCTCTCATCGCTGGCGCATCGCAGGCGTCGGATGCTCGAGGAGGCCGGGGAGGCGGCGGCGGCAGGACGGCTACGCATGCCCGAAGCGGCGGGGGAGGCGCTCATCGCGGCGCGAGCGCCAACCGCGGGGGCGGTAGCCGCCAGAGCGCGAGCAGGTCGCGCACGAGCTCAAATCGCCAGCACGCCACTGCCAACCGCAGCAGCGGCCGTTCGACGCGCAACGCCACCGCAAACCGGGGCGGAAGCCGGAGCACCAAGACCAATCGCACCGCAAACGCGGGCCGAAAAGGAGCCGCCAACCGAAGCGGAAACGTCAATCGCAACAGAAATGCGAGCCGGAACACAAACGTGAACCGGAACACGAACGTGAACCGGACGGTAAATCGGAACACCTACGTGAACCGCAACGTGGCCGCGAGCCGGAACTGGAACGGCAATTCTTGGGGCGGCGCGCACGTCCATGCCGGATATTACTCCTGGCCGCGCGGCTATGGTTACGTGCGGCGCTCGGTCGGCTGGGTCATGCCCCGTCCGTTCCTGGCGGGGGCTTATTATTACACCGGATGGGCCGCGCTGGGGCTGGTTGCTCCCAGCGCGGGCTATCAGTGGATCCGCTACGGACCCGACCTCCTCCTGGTGGACCTAGCCACGGGCGACGTGATCGATGTCCGCTATGGAGTTTTCGGGTAGCCATGGGCCGTTTGTCGGTTTGGGCAATGTCCGCCTAAGAGCACTGACCGCTTTCCGGACACGACAGAACACTGTCGACGGCACAAATTGTGCCTCAATCGACCGGCGCTCACGAGTCTTCGTGGGCCATCCCTGAAATGGAAGGTGGACTAGCCGGTACCTCGGTGTGGAGGTCGAAGACGCAATAGCTCTTGCTGAAGGAACGGGAGTCTAATTCGTCGCCGGCGCTCATCTCGCATGGCGACGAAAGCGGCAAGCAGACAGGCGAGCCAGAAAGGCAGCGAAGCGGAGGCGTCGAGCGGCTCGTAGCAGGCCCGCTCACGCGTTTGCTCATCCGTCTCCGAACGACCGCCTATCCCGCTCCTCCGCTCTTTCGAGGGTGAATGAGCGGAACGGACGCCGCGTTGCATTAATTATCCGCCGGCGTCGAGCGTTCGTCAGACCAGCTCGCGCACGGTGTCCGAAGCGAGCGTCAGCGCGGTCTGCATCGCGTGCGGAGTGCCCTTGGCGAGTGCCTCGGCCATGTGGAGCGCCTGCTTCGCCTCGATCTTCGGCGGCAGCGGCGGCTCATAGGGGTCGACGACCGCTTCGATCAAGCACGGGCCGGACGTCGCAAGCGCTTCGCGCAACTGCTCGCCACACCGCGCCGGATCGTCGATCGTGACGGCGTTAATGCCGCACCCTTCCGCGACGCGCGCGAAGTCGATGGGCTCGAGCTCGCAGCCGAACTCGGGATTGCCGAGGAACACCATCTGCTCCCATTTGATCTGGCCAAGCGCGTTGTTCTTGATGACGATGATCTTGGCGTTGAGGTTGTATTTTTTCAGCGTCACGAAATCGCCCATCAGCATCGCCGCGGAGCCGTCACCGACCACCGCGACCACCTGGCGGTTCGGAAAGGCGATCGACGCGCCGATCGCATAGGGCAGTCCGCACGCCATGCTCGCGAGCGTTCCCGAGCAGCTGAACTGCATGTTCCCGCGCATGTCGACGTGACGCGCCGTCATTGCGGTGATGGTTCCGCTGTCGGTGATCACGATCGCATCGTCGGAGAGCAGCTTGTTGAGCTCGTGCGTGACGACCTGCGGCTTCATCGGTGTGTCGGTCCGCGTGCCGCGCTCGTTCATCAGCTCGCGCCATTCGCGCATGCTCTCCCGCGCGCTCTCCAGGAACTTTCCGTTTTCGTTCTTTCTGATCAGCGGAAGTAGCTCAAAGAGCACCCGCTTGCTGTCGCCGACGAGGCCGACGTCTACTGGAAAGCGCATGCCGACCCGCTTGGGATCGAGCTCGATCTGGACCGCCTTCGCTTTGCCCGGCTTCGGGTAATATTCGACGTAGGGGAAGGTCGAGCCGACGATCAGCAACGTGTCGCAGGCTTCCATCGCTTCCTGCGACGGCTTGGTGCCGAGAAGGCCGACGCCACCGGTGGTGTAGGGGCTCTGATCGGGCACCGCTTCCTTGCCCAGAAGCGGCTTGCCGATCGGCGCCTGCAGCCGCTCGGCGACCGCGATCAACTCTTGTGTGGCGCCGATCGAGCCGCGGCCGGCGAGGATGAAGGGTTTCTCGGCCTGGTTGAGGATGTTGGCTGCGCGCTGAAGCATCTCCGGGTCCGGACGCTGTCCGCCGCGTGCCATGATGTTCGACACGTGATGCTCGACGTTGCGCTCGGTCCGGTCCTTCGCTGGGAGCGACTGGAAGTCGACCGGGATCATCACATGCGTCGGCTGGCGATAGGCGAGGGCGGTGCGGCAGGCTTGCTCGACAACATCTTCGACGTGCGCCGGACCCATCACGCGCACCGAGTAGGCTGTCGCGTCCATGAAGAGCTTGTCGAGCGCGACGTCCTGCTGCGTGTAGGTCTCGATGAGGTCGTGGTGCTGTGCGCCGGTGATCGCCAACACCGGCTGGTTGTCGAGCTTTGCGTCATAGATGCCGTTGAGTAGGTGGATACCTCCCGGCCCCGAAGTGGCGAGGCAGACGCCGAGCTTGCCGGTGAATTTTGCATAAGCGCAGGCCGCGAACGCCGCGGCTTCCTCGTGGCGGACCTGGACGAACCTGATCTTGTCCTGGCGCTGCCGGAGCGATTCGAAAACGCCGTTGATGCCGTCTCCGGGGATCCCGAAAATCGTGTCCACGCCCCATTTGATGAGGGTCTCGAGGAGGATGTCGCCGCCGGTTTTGGCCATCTTAATTCACTCCACTTCAGTTGTTTTCGTAAACGCGCACGTCGCGGAACGGTCCCCCGCTGCTCGCTTCTGCAGGTTTCGTTGGGTCGGGAGGTCCGCGAAGGATGATTTCGCGAGGGACTTGTCCGACGTCGGTGACGCCGGTCAGCGCCATCGCGACGCTGAGCTCGTCCTTGAGGATTTCAAGCGCTTTGGTGACACCCGCCTGGCCATAAGCGCCGAGGCCGTACAGATACGCGCGGCCGATGAAGCAGGCGCGCGCCCCGAGGCCGAGGAATTTGAGCACGTCGAGGCCCGAGCGAACGCCACTGTCGACAAAGACTTCGGTGTTGTCGCCGACGGAGTCGACGATGCCGGTCAGGATCGACGCGGTCGAGGAAGCGCTGTCGAGCTGGCGGCCGCCGTGGTTCGATACGAGTATGGCGTCTGCACCGGCCTTCACCGCCATCTTCGCATCCTCGACGTCGAGAATGCCTTTGACAATCAGCTTACCTGGCCAAAGCGATCGCACCCATTCGAGCGTCTTGACGTCGAATGAGCTGTCGAGCTGGCTCTTCACCAGCTCCGCCATTTCCTTGACGTTCCCCGATTTTACCTTGTCGGCATAGTTGCCGAAGCTCCAGCGCTTCGAATGAAGCATCGCGAACGCCCAGCTCGGGTGGCTGAGGATGCTCCAGATGTTCGCCGGCGTAAGCTTGGGCGGGACTCCGAGCCCGTTGTGGACATCGCAGTAGCGAGTGCCCTCGACGTGGAGGTCCATGGTCAGGATCAGCGCTGGACAGCCCGCCTTCTTCGCGCGCTCGAGCAGCTCCTTCGAGAAGCCGCGGTCCTTTTCGAGATAGAGCTGGAACCAGAAGGGCCTGTCGACGGAGCTAGCCACGTCCTCGATCGAGAGCAGCGCATTCGTCGAGAGCGAAAAGGGAATTCCGAAGTCGTGCGCGGCCCGGCACGACAATATCTCGCCGTTCGACCAGATCGCGCCGCACATGCCCGTTGGCCCGATCGCCACCGGCATCGCCACCTTCTCGCCGAGCATCGTCGTTTCGAGCTTGCGGTTCGAGACGTCGAACATCACGCGCTCGCGGAAGCGGATGGCGTCGAGGTCGCGGCGGTTCTCTTGGAGCGTGATCTGCTGGAACGAGCCGGCCTCCATATAATCCATGAACGGCTTCGGGACGCGGGCGTGAGCGCGTCGGCGCAGATCCTCGATGCTGGCGATGTTGGCGGGCGCCTTCCTCACAGCTCGCCTCGCGCCGCCATCTCGGAAATGCGGTCGCCGAGGCGGCAGGAGATCGCCTGGATCGTCAGCGACGGGTTCACACCGCCACTCGTGGGGAACAGCGATCCATCGCAAATCCAAAGGTTCGGGATCGACCAGCTGCGCCCGTCCTTGTTGACGACGCTGTCGTTTGCATCGTCGCCCATCCGGCAGCCGCCCATCAGGTGGGAGGTGTCGTCGTCGACCCACAGCTCCTTCGCGCCAGCGCCTTCGAGAACCGACTTCATCGAGCCGATCGAATGCTTCATCAGCCTCCGGTCGTTCTCCGAATAGCTGAAGGTCATTCGGGGAATTGGGAGGCCGAATTGGTCCTTCTCGTCCGCGACCTCGACGCGGTTGTGCGGCTGCGGCTCGGTTTCTCCGACGATGCGAAGGCCGGCGATGTGGTTGTAGCGGGTCATCTCCTGGCGGAGCTTCATTCCCCACATGCCGCGGTTGATCGCCTGCGCCTGGGCCCAGCCGACCGGTAGCGGGCCCTGGCTCATGAAGGCGTAGCCGCCGTGGAAATCCTTCCCATCGCTATCGTCGTAATTCCAGTGCTCGGTAACGGCCATGCACGGCGGCGCTTTGTAGCAGCGCACCTCCTCGTCCATGACGCCCCACACGCCGGGACCGGAGTGGATCATGATGTGCGTGCCGACGAGGCCGTTCTCGTTGGCAAGGCCATCGGGGAATTGACTGCAATTCGAATTGAGCAGCAGCCGCGGAGTCTCGATCGCATAGCCGGCGACGACGACATGCTTCGCCTTCTGATGCCGCCACCGGCCGCCGCGATGGTACGTTAGGCCGGTGGCCTTGCCGTCCTTTCCCATGTCGATGCGGCCGACCATCGCGAGGTCGCGAACCTCCGCGCCGGCCTTCAGGGCGCGCGGGATGAAGGTCACGAGAACGCTCTGCTTGGCGTTGGTCGAGCAGCCGTAGGCGCAGAAGCCGCGATAGACGCACGGGTGCGCCATGCCGCGCGGCGCTGAAAGCGTAGCGAGTGGGAGGGGCGACCATTTGATCCCGATCGCCTCGCACCCGCGCGCGAGGACGAGGCCGGCCGCGTTGACCTCGTGCTCGCGGTACGGATAGCGCTTGCGCCGCTTGCCCCACGGGTAGCGGATCGGCCCGGAGATCTTCAGGGCTTCTTCGGCTTCCTCGTAATAAGGTTCGAGCTCGTTGAAGCTGATCGGCCAGTCACGGCCGTAGCCGAGCGTCGACCTGCATTTGAACCATTGGGGCCGCCAGCGAAGTGCGATCATCGTGTAGTGGACGGTGCTTCCACCAACGCCGCGGCCGCTGTTGTTTGCGCCGAGCTCGACCGGGTCCGCGCCGCCGGTGATGCGCTCGTCGGTCCAGTACAGGCCGCCCTGCCAATTCTCATCGGAAACGAAATCTTCAAGCGGGCGCCAGAACGGCCCGGCGTCGAACGCAACAACTGAGAATCCCGCCTCAGCCAGCTTGCAGGCAAGTGTGCCGCCGCCCGCGCCAGTGCCGACGATGGCGAAGTCCACTTCCTCGCTGTCGTCGTAGGTGCGCATCTGCACCCACTTGCCGGGGCGGAAGACGTCCGGTGCGCGACCTTTGACGGCCCTTGGTTCGGCGACATCAAGCATCGGCTTCGGCCTCGAAGTCGAATTCCTGCGCCTCCCACGGATCGCGTTCGTCGAAACCGAGCCGCGCATAGCCGCGGGGGCTCGCGGGTCCGCCGAAGCCGATCTCGCTCCAGGCCGCTGGGTGCGAATAATAGATGCCGACCGTCTGCTTCAGCAGATGATGGAGGAAGAAGCCGCCGGCCGGCAGCTTGCACCAGTAGCGGCTTTCGACGCGGTTATACTGGACGTCGGTCAGAAGCCCGTCCTGGTGCTCGGGCGACAATTCTTCGAAGCTCTTGCCGTGGCGATTGAGCGCTTCGGCAGCGATGGCGTCGAGGCCCCGCTTCCACGCCTCTCGCATCGGCGGCATGTCGGCATAGCGGTAGCCCGGTGTGTGATTGTGATGGAGCATGGCGTCGATCCACGGAACGATCGGCACCGGCTCGTTGCGTTCGGGCTGCGGCATGAGCCGCGCAACGATGGCTTCGAGGAGCGTCCATTGCTCCTTGGTCAGGAAGCGCCGCTGCGGCACTTCCTCGAGCCGCTGCCGGATGGCTTCGCGCGTCTGGTCATTCCACGACGGCGAGTTCCACTTATCGAGGACGTCGTAGGTCAGATAGGGAGTCCGGAACTCACTCATCGCTCGGCGCCTCCAGTGCAGGAAGGATGCCGAGACCTGCGGCTGCGATGCCGAGGAACGCGGGCGGTGCGGGCAGGGGCGGGCCCTGCAAGATCATCTGACTCCAATTGTGCCAGCCGCCCATGTTCCGGTGGATCCCGTAAGCGTGGAAGATCGGTCCGGCGATGCCGAGCACGGCGGTCGCCTTGAGCAGAGGCTCGGCGACTGCCGTCGCGCGAGGAGAGAGCGCTGCCGCGCCGATCGCCATCGCTGCAAGCGGTGGGATGGTCACCGGCGCGTACATCGCGGGGTCCTGGAAAGCGCCTCGGAAGTGCAGCAATCCGGCCTCGGCGACCGTTCCCATTAGCGAGAAAGCGATAAGGCCGGCGGTGAGCTTTGGCAGGCGAGTGCGCACAAAGTCGCTGCCGCTGACCATCTCACCTGCAATGGCGCCGTAGAGGCCCGCGAGCGTGAGCGCCGCCGGCGCTCCGATCGGAGCGGCGTAGAATAGGTTCAGCGCATCGAACTCGCCGGGGCGCTTGAGGATATTGTAGGCGTGGAAGCTCATGCCGATCAGTCCGGTGGCGCCGACAGCGATCAGCGCCAGCTTCGGCAAACGCTCATTCGCGCGCTCGGGGCGGAAGGCTATGTAGGTCGCTGCCCCGATCCCAAGCAGCGCCATCGTCGGACCGACGAACATGGCGCGGTCCTTGAACTCGCCTCGGTAATGTTCGAGCGCGCTGTCGAGGGCGACGCTGACGCACAGGATCGCCGCCCCAGCGCCGAGCGCCTGCGCCGCGCGGTGGCTGGCATCTCCTTTCGGCTTCCACGCTCGCTGCAGCAGCCACCCGATGCCGGCCGCGGTCGCAAGAGTCGTCGCCGCGACCGCAATGAGCGGCCGATGTGAAGGTTCGGGTTGGCGAAAGATCTGCGGCACGTCCGGTGAACGCTCACCGTTGCGCTCGGATGCGTGGGAGCGACCGCCGAACAGCGGATTTCATGATCAGAAGGCGCCGCACACCGCGCTTAACGCGGCATCGGCGCAGCAGCGTTCCCAATGTTGATGAGCGCTCCCCTTTTCGCGAGCCCCGAGGAAATTGCGGCGTGGGCCGGTTCGCGTTTCTGCTTTAACACGCGCTTACGGACCGCCGCGTTAGAGAGCATGCCGTCGCGGAGGTGGTGCCGCTTAGCGTGACTCGAACACGCTGACCCCATCATTACGAATGATGTGCTCTACCAGCTGAGCTAAAGCGGCTTGGCTCTTTCAGGAGGTGCGGCGCCCCCTATCAGCGCGTCGCGCAGCCTCGGCAAGCAGCGGCTATGGCTCGCTCACCGAACATTTATGCTTAACGCTTTGGTAACGCCGCTCCGCCATTTTCCGTTCGAACTTGGGGAGTGGGGCCCGAGCGCAGAAATGGACAGCTATCGCGAGCATCCGAGCGATTTCGACGCTGCCGGCGTCCGACGGAATCGCAGGCGCCGCAGGACGTCGCGGCCGCGATCGGCACCGACGAGCGGCGGATGCACGTGCGCGCCTACAATTACTGGGTTTCGCTGCTGGACGGCCGCGACTTCCCCTCGATCGAGGATCTCGAGCCGGCCGACGTCGAGGATTTCGCCGCGCACAGCGTGCTGCTCGATTTCACCTGCGGCCGCGACAATCCGGCGATCCCCTACATCGGCGCGCGCGATCCGCGAGGAATGCGGGCTCGACGACGACACGCGGACCATCGCCGACGTGCCGAGCCGGTCGCTGCTGTCGCGCCTGACCGACCATTACATGCAGATCATCGCCAACCGCGCGCCGGTCGGCTTCGAGGCCGAGTTCGAGAACCAGCGCGGCGAGACGCATCTGCTATCGCGGCATCCTGATGCCCTTCTCGTCGGACGGCGAGACGATCGATTTCATCTACGGCGTCATCAACTGGAAGCGCGTCGAGCGCAGCTGGCGCTCGCAGGCGCATGCGGCTGACGCTGCCGATCGTGCCGAGCATGCCGATCGAAGTCGCAGTCGCGCTCGATGAAGCGGAAGCGCCGTCGAACTGCATCAGCGGCTGAGGAACCGTTCGATCTTGCCGACAAGCCGTTGAGCCGCCGGAATTCGAGGCCGCTCGAGACTTGAGCGAAGAGCCGGCATCCGACGAGCCGCTCGAGCTGACCGACATCGTCGCGATGAGCCGGCTCTGAGCGCCGGCGTTCGGAGCTACAGTCGAGATCGGCGGCATTGCCGAGCTCGACGGCCTCGGCCGCCGTCCATTTCTCATGGGAGGACGGCCCGCTCGCCGATGTCGATGACGGTGAGCTCCCGAGCGTCGAGCTCGACGAGAATGCCGGCTTGCCGACCGGCTGTGGGCCGCGCGCGAGACCGCCGACGCGGTCAAGGCAGGCGAAGGCCGCACCCGCGCCGCGCTCTACCGGGCGCTTTCGCTCGCTTACGACTTTGCGGTCGCGGCCCAGCAGAACCCCGACGAATATGCCGAGCTGCTCGAGGAATCGGGCGTGAAGGCGCAGGCGCGCGCGCCGATGACTCCGATCGTCAAGCTCGTCTTCGGGATCGATTATGACAAGGCGCGGCTGACCGAGTTCGCCGCTGCGCTTTCCTATGCGCTGCGCCAGGAGATTCGCGCTCGGCGATTTCCAGGATTTCATCGAGAAGCAGCCCGGCGGCCTGAAGGCGCTGGTCGCGGCCGAGCGCCAGGCGCGCCGGCCCGGAGCCGAAGCCGGACACCAAGGGCGAAGCTCGCCCGCGCACGGCTTGCGCGCGGCGCCGCCGATCTCGCTCGCCGACCTGCCGGCAGACGAGGAATTCGCGGTCGTCGTCACCCGCCGCGGCGCCGATGGCCGTCACGAACCGGTCGCGATCGTCGACGACGAGGCGCTGGTCGAACGCGCAATCCGCCGCGCCGCCTAAGCCGAGCTTCCGCTCGACGCGCGGGGTTGTCCCCTTGCGGAGCGCGGGTCTATAGGCCCGCCCGACCCATCAGTCCCCCGGAGCAGAATCTTTCCATGACGGCCCACACGCGCCTGGACCCGCCCTTGGTCGAGTCGATCGAAAGGCGCTGACCGGAAACGCACTTCCCGGCGAAACCCAGGGACTGACGCCGCGACGCCGAGCGCGACGCCGCCGAATTCCTCGCCGAAGTGGCAGCCAAGCGGCAGCGCGGCGAGCTTGCGCTGCGCGATTGAATCCACCGGCGGCGAAGCCGGGCGACCGGCGGATGCGGATCGCCATCGTCAACGACGACATGCCGTTCCTGGTCGATTCGGTCGCCAATGCGGTCGCGGCGCGCCAGCTGACCATCCACCGGCTGCTTCACCCGGTCGTTTGCGTCGACCGCGACGAGGACGGCGAGCTGGAGCGCGTCGAGCCGCTGTGCGGCGACAAGAGCCGCCGCGAATCGATGATGTACCTCGAGCTCGACCGCGCCGATGCGCGCGGCCGGCAGGAGCTCGCCGCCGATCTGCGCCGGGTGCTCGGCGACGTCCGGCTCGCGGTACGCGACTGGGAAGCGCTGCAGCGCAGGATGCGCGACGGACGCGACGCAGCGATCGAGGATCCCGAAGGCGCGGCGCTGCTCAACTGGTTCGCCGACGGCGCGATGACCCTGCTCGGCTATCATGTCGAAAAGCCGTACGAAGCAGCCGTCGGACGCGCTCGGCATCTTCAGCATCCCCGGCGCGCCGACCGACGAGGGCGGCTGCCTCGGCGCGATGCGCTATTTCGAGCGGGGCGGCGAAGTGCCGCTGATGGCCAAGGCCGAGCGGCAAGTCGACGGTCCACCGCCGCGTCCCGCTCGATCTCGTCGTCGTTCCGCTGCAAGGAAGGCGACAAGGTCATCGGCATCGGCGTCCACGCCGGCCTTTGGACCAGCGAGGCCTTGCGCGTTCCGCCGGAAGAAGTGCCGGTCCTTCGCGCGCGGCTGAAGCAGCTCGACAAGGATTTCGGCTTCGATCCCAAGGGCCATTCGGGCAAGGCGCTGCGCCACTCCGTCGCCTCGCTTCCGCGCGATCTCGTGATCGCGATCGACTACGACGCGCTGCGCGAGCTGGTGATGATCGCGATGTCGCTTGCCGATCGGCCGCGGCCGGCGCTGCTCCAGGTTCGAAGCGATCCTCAAGGGCCAGCTGTTCACCTTCGTCTGGCTTCCGCGCGAGGAGCTGAGCACGGCGCGCCGGATGGCGATCGCGCAGGCTGCTCGAAAACGAGGTCGGGCGCGAGATCACCAGCTGGTCGGTCGAGCTCGGCGACGCCGACCTCGCGCTCATCCGCTACACCCAATATATCGACGAGGAGGCGCCGCTCCCCGATGCCGAGGCGCTCGACGCCGCCGTCGTCGAGATGGTCCGCGGCTGGGCTCCCGCGGTCGAGGCCGAGCTGATCGCGCAGGCCGGCGCGCCGCGCGCAACGCGTCTTGCGCTGACCTACATCGGCGCGTTCCCCGACAGCTATCGCTCGCGCAGCGCGCCCGAAGAGGGCGCCGCCGATATCCTGCGTCTGTGCGGGCTTGCGGACGATGCACGATCGCGACGTCCGCATCTCGCGCTGCCGACACGACGCGCCGCGCCAGCTGCGCCTGAAGATGTACCGCAGCAGCGGGCTCATCCCGCTGTCCGAGGCGGTGCCGGTGCTCGAGAATTTCGGCTTCCGCGTTCTCGAGGAACTCCCGACCGAGCTCGCCGGCGGCATCGGCTATATCCACGACTTCCGCGTCGAGGTCGGGCGCGGAGGCGGATCTCGAGTCGATCCTCGACCGCATCGGCGAGATCGAGCGGGCGATCGCGCAATGTCCTTTGCGGCGCCGCCGAGGACGACGAGTTCAACCAGCTCGTCCTCTATGCGGGTCTCGACACGCAGGCGGTCGTCTGGCTGCGCGCCTGGTTCCGCTACCTGCGCCAGACCGGCAGCAGCTTCGGCCTGGTCACCGTGGTCGATGCGCTTCGGCGCGCGCCGAACGCGACGCGCGCGCTGATCGGCCTGTTCGTCGCCGCGCACGATCCCGTCGGTCAACGAACCGCGAAGCGCAAATCGCCGACTATCGCGAGCAGCTCGACCGCTCGCTGGCGAAGGTCCGCTCGATCGACGACGACCGGATCCTGCGGCGCCTGCGCGCTCTGGTCGCTCGCGATCTCTGCGGACCAATGCTTTCGCGCCCGGCGGCGGAGGAAGCGCTCGCGTTCAAGATCAATTCCTCGCGAGGTTCCGGGGCTTCCGGCGCCGGTGCCGTGGCGCGAGATCTGGGTCTACAGCCCGCGCGTCGAAGGCATCCATCTGCGCGGCGGGCCGGTCGCGCGCGGCGGAATCCGCTGGTCGGACCGGCGCGACGACTTCCGCACCGAGATCCTCGGGCTGATGAAGGCGCAGCTGGTCAAGAACGCGGTGATCGTTCCGACTGGCGCGAAGGGCGGCTTCTATCCCAAGCAGCTGCCGCCGATGTCGAACCGCGATGCCTGGCTCGCCGAGGGGACCGAAAGCTACCGGATCTTCATCCGCTCGCTGCTCTCGATCACCGACAATCTCGTCAACGACAAGGTCGTCCACCCGCCGAGCGTCGTCATCCACGACGGCGACGATCCCTATTTCGTCGTCGCCGCGGACAAGGGCACGGCGACCTTCTCCGACATCGCCAACGAGATCGCGCTCGATCGCAATTTCTGGCTCGGCGACGCCTTCGCGAGCGGCGGCTCGAACGGCTACGACCACAAGGCGATGGGGATCACCGCGCGCGGCGCGTGGATCTCCGTCCAGCGGCATTTCCTCGAGATGGGCGTCGACGTTCAGTCGGACGAAGTCACCGTCGCCGGCTGCGGCGACATGTCGGGCGACGTGTTCGGCAACGGCATGCTGCTGTCGAAGTCGCTCAAGGCTGATCGCCGCCTTCGACCACCGGCACATCTTCATCGATCCCAATCCCGATCCGGCGACGAGCTGGGACGAGCGCAAGCGGCTGTTCGAGCTGCCGCGCTCGAGCTGGGACGACTACAACGCGAAGCTGATCTCGCAAGGGCGGCGGCGTTTTCCCGCGCACCGAGAAGTCGATCTCGCTCAGCGCCGAAGCGCGCGAGGCGCTCGGGATCGACGCGAAGGCGCTCGATCCGGCGAGCCTCATCAACGCGATCCTCAAGGCGCCCGGTCGACCTTCTCTGGTTCGGCGGCATCGGCACCTACATCAAGTCGTCGACCCAGAGCCAGGCCGACGTCGGCGATCCGTCCAACGACGCGCTTCGCGCCGAGCGCGAGCGAGCTTCGCGCGAAGGTCATCGGCGAAGGCGCCAATCTCGCGATCACCCAGGCCGGCCGCATCGAGTTCGCCGAGCGCGGCGGGCGCATCAACACCGACTTCATCGACAATAGCGCCGGCGTCGACTGCTCCGACAATGAAGTGAACATCAAGATCCCGCTCAACCGCGAGATGCGCGAAGGGACGCCTGTCGTTCGACAAGCGCAACGCGCTGCTCGCGAAGATGACCGACGACGTCGCCGAGATCGTGCTCGAGGACAATCGGCTGCAGACGCTCGCGCTGTCGATCGCCGAGGCGGGCGGAGCGACCGCGCTTCCGGCGCACGTCCGCACGATCGAGCTTCTCGAAGCGTCGGGCCGGCTCGACCGCAAGGTCGAAGGGCTTGGCGTCGAGCGAGGAGCTGCTCCGCCGCGTCCAGGAGAACCGCGGCCTCACCCGGCCGGAGCTTGCGGTCGTCCTGTCGATCTCGAAGCTCGTCCTTCAGGACGCGGCCGAAGAGCTTCAGCTCGCCGACGATCCGCTGGTCGAGCCGCAGCTGTTCGACGCCTTCCCGAAGCCGATGCGCAAGGCGCATGCCGACGCGATCCGCGCGCACCGGCTGCGCAATGAGATCATCGCGACCAAGGTCGCGAACCGGCTCGTCAACCGCCTCGGCCCGGGCGTCGCCTTCGACCTGACCGAGGAAGAGGGCGCTTCGCTCCAGCAGGTCGTCGTCGGCTTTCCTGGTCGCCGAGCGGCTGCTCGACCTCGACAAGCTCTGGACGGAGATCGAGGAGGCGCAGCTTCCGGAAACGGTTCGCATCGAGCTCTTCTCGATCGCCGCGGCGAGCATCCGCTCGCACCTCTCCGACATCCTCCGCGCCGCCGGCGGCGAAACGCAGCGTCGTCAAGCTCTGTGCGAGCTGCTCGAACCGGGCGTTCGCAAGATCTCCGCCGCCGCGACCAAGCTCATCCGCTCCGAGGTCGCGCAACGAGGCGGCCGCCCGCCGCGACCGGCTGATCGCGCTCGGCGCAAGCGACGACATCGTCCGCGGCCTCGTCCGCCTGTACGAGCTCGACGGAGTGTTCGGGGTCGCCGCGCTCGCGGCGCGCCACAAGCTCGACGAGCTCGACGCTAACCCGCGCCTACACGCGCCTCGGCGAAGCGCTTGGGCTCGACTGGGCGCAGCAGCAGGTCGCCCGCTTCGTTCCCGCCGATCAGTGGGAGCGGCTGCTGACCGCCGGCCTCGCCCGCGATTTCGAGCAGCTGCGGATCGAGTTCCTGTCGCGGTGCCGCGGCAAGGACGTCGATGACGTGCGTCGAGGACTGGGTCGAGCGACCATGCGACCGCGGATCGACCAGTTCCGCGAACTTGTCGCGCCGGGCGCGCAGCGAAGGCCATGTGAGCGCGCCGATGCTCGCGCAGATCGCCGGCCAGGCGCGAATTCTGCTCGGCCGCTGATGCGCATCGCAGTCCTGGTCCCCGCATCCGGATTATCCGGAGCCGTGGCGCTGGACCTTACGATGCCGAGGCTGCGGCGCTCGCGGCGGCCGGCGCCGAAGTTGAGCCGGTGCCTGGACCGAGGTCGGGCGACTTCTCGGCCTATCGATCTCGTCCTGCCGCTCGTCGCCTGGGGCTATCATCTCGATTATCCGCGCTGGCTCGCGCTTCTCGACCGCGCCGAGCGCGAGCGACTGGCCGCTGATCAACCCGCCCGCGCTGCTGCGCTGGAACAGCGACAAGGCCTATCTTGCCGAGCTCGCCGAGCGCGGCGTTTCGACCGTGCCGACGCTTGCCGTCGAAGCCTGCTGCGATGCCGACCTGGAGGAAGCGCGGCGGCGCTTCGGGAGCGAGTGGCTGGTGATCAAGCCGCCGGTCTCGGCGAGCGCCATGGGCACGCACCGGCTCGGCCCTAATGACGATCTTCCCGCCGAAAGCCGCGCGCCGGCCGATGATCGTCCAGCCGCTGATCGAGGAGATCGCGCGCACCGGCGAATTTTCGCTGATGCTGTTCGACGGCGAATACAGCCACGCCGTCGTCAAGCGGCCGCAGAGCCGGCGACTTCCGGGTCCAGGAATATCACGGCGGCGTGACGCTGCCGTGCGAAGTGCCGCCGGCAGGCGCGATCGAGCTCGCGCAAGGCGGCGCTCGCCGCAGCGCCGGCCAAGGCGGCTTACGCGCGCGTCGACATCGTCCCCGACGACGAGGGCACGCTTAGGATCATGGAGCTGGAGCTGATCGAGCCGGCGCTGTTCCTCGACCATGCGCCCGACGGCGGCGCGGCCTTCACTCGGGTCGATCCTGAGCGCCGCTCGAAACAGCCACTGCCTGATCGCCGAGGTGAGGTTCGGCGGCTGGTCCGCGTCGAGCCGCGCGACATCGATCTCGGCGACCAGCGCATTCACCGGGCAGCCGCGCTCGCGCGCCGCAGCTTCGAGCGCGCGCCAGAACATCGGCTCGAGGCTGATCGAGGTCTGCGTGCCCGGCGATCAGCACCGAGCGCTTCGTCGGCGGAGCGTAATCGCAGCTCCATCAATACATGTGCTGGCCGCCGTTGATCGACAGCGTCGAGCCGGTGACGAAGCCGGCATTCTCGTCGACCAGGAAGGCGACCGCCGCGCGCGATCTCCTCGGCCTTGCCGAGCCGGCCGACCGGGATCTCGCGCGACGATCTTCTGCGAGCACGTCCTCGGGCACCGCGGCGACCATGTCGGTGTCGATATAGCCGGGCGCGATCGCGTTGACGGTCACGCCGAAGCGCGCGCCTTCCTGCGCCAGCGCCTTGGTGAAGCCGTGGATGCCGGACTTGGCGGCGGCATAATTGACCTGGCCGTATTGCCCGGCCTGGCCGTTGATCGAGCCGATGTTGACGATCCGGCCGTAGCTTGCGGCCGGTCATGCCGTCGAACACCGCCTTGGCCATGTTGAAGCAGCCGCCGAGGTTGGTGTCGATCACGTCCTGCCACTTGCTGATGGTCCATCTCGCTTCATGGTCGTGTCGCGCGTGATGCCGGCATTGTTGACCAGCACGTCGACCGGACCGAGCTCGGCTTCGACCTTGCGCACGCCCTCCTGGCAGGCGTCGAAGTCGGAGACGTCCCATTTGTAGGCCGCGATGCCGGTGCGGTCGGTGAACTCGCGCGCGCGCTCGTCATTGCCGGCATAATTGGCGGCGACCTTCATGCCCATGTCCTTGAGCGCGATGCTGATCGCCTCGCCGATTCCGCGCGTGCCGCCGGTGACGATCGCCACTCGTGCCATGATCCTCTCCTCTTGTTGCACGGCGCGCTTATGACTGCTGGCAGCCAGCCTGCAAGTTCGCGCTCGATCAGTCGTTCCAGCATGGCGATGCTTTCGGGCGAATCGTTGAGGCAATCGAGCAGCGCGAACTGCTCGCCGCCCGCATCGCAGGAAGGTCTCGCGCCCGCGGATCCCGAGCTCCTCGAGCGTCTCGATGCAGTCGGCGGAAAAGCCCGGCGCGGCGACGGCGATGCGCTTGACGCCCTGCTTCGGATAAGCGGCGAGCGTCGCGTCGGTCGCCGGCTCGAGCCATTTGGCGCGGCCGAAGCTTCGACTGGAAGGCGACGTCGACCTCGCGCCCGAGCGCTTCGCCAAGCAGCCGCGCCGTCTTCTGGCAGTGGCAATGATAGGGATCGCCAAGCTCGAGCGTCCGCACCGGCATGCCGTGGAAGCTCAGCAGCAGCCGCTCGGGCTCGAAATCGAGCGCTGCCGAGCTGGCGCGTCAGGTTGGCCGCGAGCGCATCGATGTAGAGCGGATCGTCGTAATAAGGCGGCAGCGTCCGCAGCGCCGGCTGCCAGCGCATCCGCGCCAGCGCTCCGAACACCGCATCGTTCGCGGTCGCCGTCGTTGCCGCGCAATATTGCGGATAGAGCGGCGCGGCGAGGATGCGCGTGCAGCCTTCGCCGACCATCGTCTCGAGCGCCGCGGCGATGCCGGGATGGCCGTAGCGCATCGCATAATGGACGCTGACGTCCGGCAGCCGCGTCGCGCAGCGCCTCCGCCTGGCGATGCGCGATCGCGCGCAGCGGCGAGCCTTCGTTGGTCCAGATCTGGTTGTAGGCCTCGGCGGACTTGCTGCGGCCGCGTGCGGAGGATGATGCCGTGAAGGATCGGCTTCCACGCGAGCGGATGGATTTCGATCACCCGCGGGTCGCTGAGGAACTCGGCGAGATAGCGCCGGACCGCGCGCGCTTCGGGCGCGTCGGGCGTGCCGAGGTTGATCAGCAGCACGCCGATCTTCGGCTCGGGCATGCGTGGATGATCGGCCGGCGGCTCATGCGGCCGCCATCAGGATCGAACGGCAGCGAGCGCATGCGCTTGCCCGATGCCGGCGTGGATCGCATTGGCGACCGCCGGCGCGAGCGACAGTCGTTCCGAGCCCGCTGATCCCGCCCGGCGGCTCGCTGCTCGGGATGATCTCGACCACGATCTCCGGCGTGTCGCCGAGCCGCGGCAGGCCAATGCCGCCGATCGGCCGCGCGCGCGGCATTCCGGCGACCCATTCGGGCGACGGGACGGTCGCCTGCGCCAGCGCCCAGATCAGCCCGGCTTCGATCTGCTGCTCGACGAGGCCCGCTGTTGACCACGCGCCCGCAATCGACCGCCGCGAACGAGCCGGTGGACCTTGATCCGCTGGTCGTCGCCGATGCTCGCGCTCGCGACGAGGCCGATGTGCGATCCGAAGGCGGAGCGCCGGCGATGCCCATCGTGCTTCCCGGCGCCGCCGCCGTCCCACTCGGCGAGCCGCGCCGCGGCCTGGAGGCAGCGCGCGAGCCGGCCGTTCTGCCCGAGCATCGACATGCGGAAGGCGAGCGGCTCCATCCCCGCGGCATGCGCAAGCTCGTCGATGAAGCTCTCGGTGAAGAAGGCGAACTCGCGCTGCGGCGAGCCGCGCATGTAGCCGGCGCGTGAAGGGCAGGGACGGCGCGGACGGCCTCGATCGTCACGTTCGGGATGCGAATAAGGCGGCATCGCCGTCGAGCGCCGTCTGCGGATCAGCTCCGGCGCATCCTCGACCGTCGAGCCGCGCGAGCGCCGAGCCGAGCCCGTCGGCAGTCGCGACCTTCATCTCCCAGGCCGCGGTGATCCCGCCTTCGCCCGGAAGCGCCGTCATCCGCGCAAGCGCGCCCGGCGCGACGCGGTCGTGGTTCTGGCTCGCGCTTGCGAGAGCGTGACCTGCACCGGCCGCTTCAACTGCGCGCGCGAGCTCGATCGCGATCGGCGATCGCATCGGCTTCGAGCGCGCGGCCCGGCGGGCTCGCCCGGCGGCATCGGATAGAGCGTCACTCGATCGCAGCCGCTGCGCGCGGCGCGAGCGCGCCGGCGCCTGCGTCGGCGCCCAGACTTCGAGCCGCTCGCCGTCGAACGCGCGCGGTCGCGGTCAGCGGCTCGAGCCCAAGATGCTGCGACGGCGCGACGATAATAGGTCGCGGCAAGCGGGCGCGATCCCGCGACACGTCGCGTCATAATCGCCGCGGCTGAACCATTCGCTGCGCATCGCCGTTCGCGAGCGCGTCTTCGAACAGCGGCCGCGAATGTCGGCGGGCGCTCGCGTGCCCGAGAAGTTCGGGTCGGCGGCCTTGAGCGCCCGCTCGGCCGCCCACCAGCTGTCGGCGACGACGGCGATCCAGCCGTCGCGCGCCGCGACGTGCCGGACGCCCGGCACTGTCGCGATCGCGTCGCGCGAGAAGCCGGTCAGCCGGCCGCCGGGCGGCGCGATGCGCGACCGACGCGAACAGCATGCCGGGAAGCCGCACGTCGCCGGCGAAGCGCCAGCTTCCGTCGGCCTTCGCCGGGCCGTCGAGCCGCTGCAGCGGCTGGCCGATCAGCCGCCCCTTGGTCGCCTGTCGCAGCGGCGGCTTGCGGCGGCGGAGTGCGGTCGGCGGCTTCCTCGGCAAGCTCGCCGAAGGTGAAGGTCCGGCCGCCGTTGATGACGAAGCCGTCGGCTGTGTCGCAATTCGTCGGGATCGACGTTCCAGCGGTCGGCGGCGGCGCCGACCAGCATCGCTCGCGCGATCGCCGCGGCCTCGCGCAGCGGCTGCTCGAACGCGCGCACCGAGGTCGAGCCGGCGGTGATCCATCGCGCATGCTCCATCGTCGCGAAGCCAGCCAACCGTCCCATCCTTCTCGGCCAGCGGATTGGCGTAGCCGCTGGTCGAGCGGCGCCGGCTCGACCGCGATCGTCTCCCAGGCCGCGCCGAGCTCGTCGGCGACGATCTGCGGCAAGCGCGGTCCAGATGCCCTGGCCCGGTTTCGACCTGCGGCACGGCGACGGTGATCCGCCCGTCGCGCGCGATCTTGATGAAATTGCCGAACGCCTGCTCGCCCGTCGCCGACGGCGAGCTCGCTGCCGAGGTGGCGCGGCCAGAGCGCAGAACGCGACGACCAGGCCGACGCCCGCGCCGCCGCCGATCAGCAATGTCCGGCGGTCGAGCTTCAATGCGCGTATTGGGCCTTGAGCGCGCGCCGGTCGATCTTGCCGGTGCCGAGGCGCGGCAGCGGCTCGTCGAGAAGATGATGCGCTCGGGAATTTTGAACTTCGCAAGCTTGCCGTCGAGGAAGGCGCGCAGCTCGTCCTCGGCCAGTTGCTCGCCGTTCTTCAGCATGGACGACCGCGACCGGCACTTCGCCGAGCCGCTCGTCGGGCGCGCCGAACACCGCCGCTTCGGCGACCGCGGGGCAGGCGTAGCATTCCGCCTCGACCTCGGCCGCCGAGATATTCTCGCCGCCGCGGATGATGATGTCCTTCTTGCGGTCGACGATGAACAGATAGCCGTCCTCGTCGAGATAGCCGACGTCGCCGGTGCGGACGATATCCGTCGGCGGTGAACAGCCTCTTCGGTCGCTTCGGGATTGCGCCAATAGCCCTTGATGTTGGCGGCGGTCCGGATGCCGATCTCGCCGACTTCGCCCGGGCGGCAGATGCCGGTCGCCCGCGCCGAGGATCGCGACCTCGACAAGGGGCTTGTGCGCGCGGCCCGGTCGACGCCGGCTTGGCGGCATAATTGCTCCAGAAATTGGCGCAGCCGACGGCGTTGGTTTCGGTAAGGCCGTAGCCGAGCGCCGGCTGGGCGTCGGGAAATTCCTGCTGCAGCCGCTCGACATGGCTGACCGGGCGCGGCGCGCCGCCGGCGGTGATGTCGGTCAGCGACGAGAGGTCATATTTGTCGCCGGTCGGGATGGTTCATGAGCTCGAGGCTCATCGTCGGCACGCCGACGAAATAGGTGATCTTCTCCTTCTCGATCAGCCGCAGCGCTTCGCTCGCGTCCCACTTGGGCATGATCACCATGCAGCGGCCGATGACGAAGCTGTTGAGCATCACCGGCACTTCGCCGGTGACGTGGAACAGCGGCACGCTGAGCAGCGTCCGCGGCGGGGTCGGCCGGCGCCCGGCCGTCCTGCGTCAGCAGGCCGCAGCAGGACGATCAGCCCGGTCGCATAGGCATAGATCGCCGGTCGTCACCGCGCGGTGCGTCGACAGCGCGCCCTTGGCATTCGCCGGTCGAGCCCGAGGTGAACAGGATCGTCGCATCGTCCTCGGGCGCGATTTCGGGCAGCGTCGCGTCTTCGTCCGCGCCCGCCAGCAGAGGCGCGAGCGCCTGCTCGACCGGCTGCTCGATCGGCAGGCTGACGATCTCGACGCGTGCCGCAGCGCTCGGCGATCCGCTTCGCCCGCGGCGCGTCGGCGATGATCAGCTTCGGGCTCGGTGAGCTGGATCGCATGCTCCATCTCGTCCGGTTCCCACCAGCCGTTGAGCAGGGTCGCGATCGCCGCCGGCCTTGAGGATCGCCATGTAGCTGACGATCCACGCCGGGCAGTTGCGCATGGCGATGCCGACGCGGTCGCCCTTGCGCGATGCCGCGCGCGACGAGGCCGTGCGCGAGCCGGTCGGAAATGCGGTCGAGATCGGCGAAGGTCAGCCGCTCGTCGCCCGCGACCACCGCTTCGTTTGCGGCGTTGAGCGCGCAGAAGGTCTTGGAAGAATCCGGGAAGCGTCGCCGGGAAGTTGGTCGACGATCGCCCGGCCGAGCTCGTCCTTGCCGATGACGAGCCGTCCGCCGGGGCCGGTGACCCGCGCCAGCTCCTCGTCGAAGCGGCGGTCGAGCTCGCTTCGCATCCGCTGTCTGCGCTTCCTTTGCCTTTGCCGACACCCGCCTTATGAGGCGCTGAACATTCATGGGGAAGCCCTTGCAAGCCGTCGACAACATCCAGCTTCACCGCGTTCCCGGACCTGGGCCTGTCGCCGGTCGCGCTGCACATCGGGCCGTTCGACCTTCGCTGGTACAGCCTCGCCTACCTCGCCGGCATCTTCATCGGCTATTGGTACCTGCTGAAGCTGCTGAAGCAGCCCGGCGCGCCGCTGGCCCGCCGCCATGCCGACGACCTCGTCTTCTACGCCGCGCTCGGGATCATCCTCGGCGGCCGCATCGGCTATGTCCTGTTCTACAATCTCGGCGAATATCTGCGGCATCCGATCGAGATCCTGAAGCTGTGGGACGGCGGCATGTCGTTCCACGGCGGCGTCATCGGGACGTCGCTCGGGATCATCTACTTCGCGCACAAGGAGAAGCTGCAACTGGCTGCGGATCCACGATTATGTCGCCTGCTGCGTGCCGTTCGGCCTGTTCTTCGGCCGCCTCGCCAATTTCGTGAACCAGGAGCTGTGGGGCGCGCCGACGACCGTGCCCTGGGCGATCCGCTTCTCGAGATGACGCCGTTCGGCCAGCGATCCTCGGGCCGCCGCGCCATCCGAGCCAGCTCTACGAAGCCTTCCTCGAAGGCATCGTCCTGTTCTGCATCCTCGCCTTCATGTTCTGGAGGACCAAGGCGCGCTACGAGCCGGGCAAGCTCGTCGGCGCCTTCATCTTCTTCTACGGCCTGTTCCGCTTCGGCGTCGAGTTCATCCGCGAGCCGGACCAGCAGCTGATCGCGCTTCGCCCAGGCGACCGCGCCTGCACATGGGCCAGTGGCTGTCGCTGCCGATGATCCTCGGCGGCCTCTACCTGATGCTGACCGCGAAGAAGCGCCGCGTCCGCGTCGAGCCGACCGCGGGCACCGCATCGGTCGCGTGACTCCGCTCGAGCGCGCGCTTCGCGAGCGGATCGCGGCCGAGGGGCCGATCACCGTCGAAGCCTTCATGGAAGCCTGCAACGCTTATTATTACGCGACCCGCGATCCGCTCGGCGCTGCGCGGCGATTTCACCACCGCGCCGGAGATCAGCCAGATGTTCGGCGAGATGGTCGGCGCCGCGCTCGCCGATTGCTGGAAGCGCGCCGGAGCGCCCGGCGGATGCGATCTATGCCGAGCTCGGGCCGGGCCGGGGAACGCTTGCCGACCGATGCGCTGCGGGTGCTGCGGCCGGCGGGCTTTCGCGGCGAGGTGCATTTCGTCGAGACCAGCCCGGTGCTTCGCGAAGCTGCAGGAGCAGGCCGTGCCGGACGCGCACTGGCACGAGAGCATCGACGACCTTCCCGCGCGAGCCGCTGCTGCTCGTCGCCAACGAATTCCTCGATGCGCTTGCCGATCCGCCAGCACGTCGGCGGCATCGAGCGGCGGGTCGCTGGTCGCCGCCGGCGGGCTCGCCTTCGACCGCGACGGCGAGATCATCGAGACTTCGCCTGCGCGCGACGAAGCGGTCGCGTCGATCGCGACCTGCCTCGCTGCGCAAGGGCGGCGTCGCGCATGTTCATCGACTATGGCCACGAGCGCAGCAGCGCCGGCGACACGCTGCAGGCGGTGCGCGGCCACGGCTTCGCGCCGGTGCTCGCCAACCCGGGCGAGCAGGATCTGACCGCCCATGTCGATTTCGAAGCGGTCGCGCGATGCGGCGCGCAGATGCGGGCGCGGCGGTGACGCCGTTGGTCACCCAGGGCGAGTGGCTGATCCGCCTCGGCATCGAGGCGCGCGCGCAGGCGCTGTCGCGCGCCAATCCCGAGCGCGCCGACGACGTTCAAGCGGCGCTCGAACGGCTCACCGGCACGCGATCAGATGGGGCAGCTTGTTCAAGGTGCATCGCGATCCATTCGCCGGACTGGCCGGCGCCGGCGGGCTTCGCATGAACTCACCTATCGCGACGCCGCGCCGCCGATGCCGCAGCGCTCGACCGCATCTTCGACACGAGCTTCTGCGACACCTTCGCCCATCTCTATCGGCCCGAGGATCTCGACGCCTTCCTGTCGAGCTTCGGCGTCGCCGACTGGGAGGCGCAGCTTCGCGATCCCGCCTTCGCCTTCCGGATCGCCGAGGCGGACGGCGAGCCGGTCGGCTATGTGAAGCTCGGGCCGCTCAAGCTTCCGGTCGAGACCGACGGTCCCGCGCTCCTCCTCGACCAGCTCTACGTCCTCAAGGAGCATCACGGCGCGGCATCGCGCACGCGCTGATGGACTGGGCGCTCGACGAGGCGCAGCGCCGCGGCGCCGAGGAGCTCTACCTCACCGTCTACATCGACAACCACCGCGCCCGGCGCTTCTACGACCGCTATGGCTTCGAGGCGGTCGGCCGCTACGACTTCATGGTCGGCAACCACGCCGACGAAGACATCATCATGCGGAAGACGCTGTGAGCGAGGTCGAGGTCATCCGCGCCGTCTAGCCTCGGCGGCCTCCCGCACGGCTTCCTCGGCCGCCGCGGCGGCGTGTCGGTCGGCGAATGCTCGCGGGCCTCAACGTCGGCTACGGCAGCAACGACGACCGCGAGGCGATCGACGAGCAACCGCCGCCTCGCCGTCGCCGCGCTTCTGCCCGGACGCCGAGCTCGCCACCGTCCACCAGATCCATTCGGCCGAGGTCGTCGTCGCCGAACCGGCCTGGCCGCAGGACGAGCGCCCGCGCGCCGACGCGATGGTCACCGACCGGCCCAACCTGCTGCTCGGAATCCTCACCGCCGACTGCGCGCCGGTGCTGTTCGCCGACCACGAGGCGGGCGTCGTCGGCGCCGCCCACGCCGGCTGGCGCGGCGCGCTCGCCGGCGTGACCGACGCGACGATCGAGGCGATGGAGCGGCTCGGCGCGCGGCGCGAGCATATCCACGCCGCCGTCGGGCCCTGCATCGCGCCAGCCGTCCTACGAGGTCGACGAGGCCTTCCGCGCGCGCTTCCTCGCACGCCGATCCGGACAACGCAGCGCTTCTTCGTCGCGGGCCCGGCAGGCAAGCCGCACTTCGACCTCGAAGCCTATGTCGTCCACCGCCTGATCGCCGCCGGGATCGACGAGGTCGAGGCGCTGAACCTCGACACCTATGCCGATCCCGACCGCTTCTTCAGCTACCGCCGTGCGACCCATCGCGGCGAAGCCGATTACGGGCGGCAGCTGAGCGCCATCGCCATCCCCGGCTGACGACAAGCTCGAGCTTATCGGCAGCGCAGCGGCAGTTGATTGGCGCTGCCACGTGCGTTGGCGCTAATGCCGCGCTCGAACGAGGAGATCTCATTTGCCTACCGAACGCGAAATCGCGGCCGCCAGCTCCCACCAGCGTGCGCCGCGCCCGTCGCCGACCCAGATCGGCAACCGCAAGCTCAGCGCGCAGACGCTGATGCTCGGCTACGGCTTCGATCCCGGAGCTCAGCGAAGGCTCGCTGAAGCCGCCGATCTTCCTCACCTCGACCTTCGTGTTCGAGAATGCGGCGGCCGGAAAGCGCTTCTTCGAAGGCGTCACCGGCAAGCGCCCGGGCGGCGCCGAAGGCCTCATCTATTCGCGCTTCAACGGGCCCAACCAGGAGATCCTCGAGGACCGGCTCGCGGTCTGGGAAGACGCCGACGACGCGCTCGCTTTCTCGAGCGGCATGTCGGCGATCGCGACCTTGCTGCTGACCTTCGTCCGGCCCGGCGACTGCGTCGTCCATTCCGGCCCGCTCTATGCCGCGACCGAGACGCTTGATCGCCAAGATCCTCGGCCAGTTCGGCGTGTCCTGGGTCGACTTCCCGTCCGGCGCGACGCGCGAGGAGATCGACGCGGCCATCGCCAAGGGCAAGGAGAAGGGCCGGGTCAGCCTCATCTATCTCGAAAGCCCCGCCAACCCGACCAACCAGCTGGTCGACGTCGAAGCGGTGCGCGCCGCGCGCGATGCGGCCTTCGGCAGGCCGATCAGCGGCCGCCGATCGCGATCGACAACACCTTCCTCGGGCCGCTCTGGGCCAAGCCGCTCGGCACAGGGCGCCGACCTCTCCGTCTACAGCCTCACCAAATATGTCGGCGGGCACAGCGACCTCGTCGCCGGCGGCCTCGTCGGCGAGAAGGGGCTGATCAACCAGATCCGCATGATGCGCAACACGATCGGCACGATCTGCGACCCGAACACCGCCTGGATGCTGCTGCGCAGCCTCGAGACGCTCGAGCTGCGCATGAGCCGCGCCGGCGAGAATGCCGCGAAGGTCTGCGACTTCCTCCGCAGCCACCCGAAGGTCGAGAAGATCGGCTATCTCGGCTTCCTCGAAGAAGGCTCGCGCCAGGCGGACATCTTCCAGCCGCCATTGCACCGGCGCCGGCTCGACCTTCTCGCTCTACCTCAAGGGCGGCGAGAAGGAGGCGTTCGCCTTCCTCGACGCGCTGCAGATCGCCAATCTCGCGGTCAGCCTCGGCGGCACCGAGACGCTCGCCAGCGCGCCCGCCGCGATGACCCATCTGTCGGTGCCCGACGAGCGCAAGAAGCAGCTCGACATCACCCCCAACCTGGTGCGCATTTCGATCGGCGTGCGAGAATGCCGACGACCTCATCGCCGACTTCGCCAACGCGCTGCAGGCGGTCTAACCCCAGTCCTCGATCGCCCAGCCGCGCCGCTGCGCGAGCGCTCGAAGCTTTCCGTGTGGGTTCACGGCGACCGGCTCGTCCGACCATTCGAAGGCGGGCTCGGTCAGACACGTGGTCGGAGTAGAAGCGGACATGGCCGTGCGCGCCCTTGAGGCCTGACTTGTCTCGACCCAGTCGGCGATCATCCGCATCTTCGCCGGACCATAACAATTCTCGCCCGCGATCCTCGCGTGTACCCGATCGTCGAGGCCGATGACCGAGCCGGTGCCGATCACGTCGTCGAAGCCCAGGCGCTCGGCGATCGCATCGGCGTAGAGACGATAGGACGCGGTCGCGAGGACGACCCGGCGCCCTTCGGCCTTGTCGCGGGCAATTGCCTTGCGCGCACCGGGCCGGATGTTGTTCGCGACTTGGCGTCGGCGAAGCTGTCGACCAGTGGCTTGAAGATCGCGCGGATGAATTCGCGCGCCGAGCAGCAGGTGGTGATTGATTTCCTTGAGCCGGGCGCGGTCGATCAGCCGCGCTGCGTAGGCGAGCATCGACAGCATGACGAGCGGCAGAAACAGCAGCCGCCACGGCGCTCGCCGAATCGCGCAATGGAACAGGAACGGCGTGTAGGTCGGCCGCTTCGTGACCGTCCGGTCCATGTCGTAGATGGCAAGGTCGCTCACGCTTTGCCCGCGAGGATGGCTTCGACAAGCGCGTGATCGACCGGCTTGTCGACGTCGACGCCGGCGAGAGGATTGCTGAGCACGACGCACGCGCCGATCATACCCGAGCCGTCCAGCCGCGTCCGCAACACTCTGGTCGATCGTCCGACAGGCGAAGCAGCGGCTCCCAGCAACAGAGCGGGGCCGAGCGATCGACACAACCCGCCATCCCTTCTTCCGGTCCTGCTCAACCGAGCGCCACAGCTCGATCGCCGCGAGCGACCTTGATCGACCCGAACGCAAACAGATTGGCGCCGGAATAGGCGCCGCCGCGGAAGTCGAGCCAGGTGCGCTTCGATTCTGGCAGGCGGCGCAGCAGCGACCGCCGCTCAACGACGCCGATCGGCGAGGTCGGCGCCTTCCGCCCGAGCGCATGAATTCGTCGATCATCGGCTCGTCGAGAAGCGCATGGTCCGCAGTGGTGACCAGGATGGGCAATCGCGTGCCGTGATCGAGGATGAGTGTTCGAGCATGGTCTCGGCGATCGTAGCCCTGCGATTCTCGCACCTCAGACGCGCGGATCGTTGGGCAAGGCCGCCGCGATCCGGTCCGGCGACTGGCTCAGAACCAGGACCTTTCCGATGTTCTCATTCTGCAGCAGCGCACGTACGGGCCGGCGAACCATCGGCTCGCCGGCGACCGGGATCAGCGCCTTGAGGTCCGTCCCGAACTGCTCGGCGAAGGCGTCGCGTCCCGGCCGCGAGCCGGCGAGAACGACCGCGGTCCAGGTCATGCCTCGAGCCAGGAGACGAGCTTTTCGCCGCGCGAGGCGCGCTCGTTCGCCTGCGCGAGGCGCACGGCGTGGAAGATCAGGCTGGCGAGCGTCCACCAGGCGACGAGCTCGAGCCCGAGGTCGGGCCGGCGGAACAGCAGTAGGAGCCGACCAGGATGACCATGTTCGGATTGCGGCGGGCGGTGATCAGCCGGAACTTGCTGTCGATCGGCCGCCAAATATGGATTTCCATCCTCAGGCGCTTGATGAAAAGGCCCTCGATAATCCGCTGCGCGACATAGCCGCCGACGATCGTCCAAAGCACCATGGTCGCGAAGACTGGCTCGAGCGGGCGCCCGTAAACTGCAAGGCCGTGCTCCCAGGCCCAATACCAGAAGGGCGGGTGCACGAGGTCGATGCCGTGATCGAACACCTCGCCCCATTTCGACGACGCACCGGTTACGCGCGCGAGCTTTCCGTCGACGGTGTCGAGCACCATGAAGATGAAGCCCGACAGCACGCCCCACCAATATTCGCCGCGCCAGAAGAGGAAGAAGGCGAGCACGCAAAGGAGCGCGCCGACGAGCGTCACGAAATTGGGAGCAAGACCCGCTCGCGCTGCCCAGCGCGTCAGGTAGAAAGCCGGCCGCCGCCACAGATAGAGCGTGAGGGCGTCGGTCACGCCCTTGTAGGCGGCATCATAGGCGGCTCGCTCGACCGGTTCGGGGTCGGTCGGGTCGAGCAGCAGCACGAACGGCCGCTCGCGCTTCCTCAGCTCGGCATAGCTGAGCTCGGCAGTCTCTGCGGGAAGGGGCTCGTAGCCCTGCGACTATCTGCCGATCCTCGAGTCCAGCTGCTGCTGCATGCCGGATTTCATGTCGGCCGGCACATGCACCATCACCGGCTCGCCGCCCAGCGTGAGCATCGTCCCCGGACGGCTGCGCATCGCCTTGAGCCACGCCGGATCCCACGCGTAGCGCATGCTTGCGAGCAGCACGGCCCGCCCCTCAACCGGCGCATCGGCGCATTCGAGGCCGGCGTTCGCCGCGAGCCGGCACGCGCGCTCGCGCGCATCCATGCCAAACGGCCGCGCGTCATTGCTGCCCGACGGGCACGAACAGCAGGGGCGGCTCGCTCGCCATGGCGGCGGCATAGAGACGGGCCTCGAACAGCGGGAAAGGGGCCGGTTATCAGCCGACTTGCCCATGTGGCGTTAATCGCGCATCACTGAGAGCAGATGGCCGAGCTTGACGGGCACAGAGGGGGAACACCCGCACGGCTCGGTGTACCGGGTCGCCGGTGCGCTGACGATCACGCGCGCGGCGACGACCCAGCGCGAGATCGAGGCGATGCCCGATCCGCTGACGATCGACCTTTCCGAGATCAACCGCATGGACACGGTCGGCGCCTGGCTCGTCTATCGCGCCGTCCGCGACCGCGGCGCGAAGGTGATCGGCGCGAGCCGCGACGAAGTCAGCCTGCTCAAGCAGGTCGGCGAGTTCGACAAGCCGGCGCGCGTCACTGCCCGAGGAGCCCGGGGGCTTCACCGCGGCCTGCGCGAGCTTGGCGAATGGGTCGCTGAGACCGGCGCAACGCTGGTCGGCCTGCTCGGCTTCTTCGGCTCGACGCTGATTGCCTTCGCGAATGTGATTCGCCGTCCCAAGCGCTTCCGGGTGAATGCAGTCATCCAGCGATTCGACGTCGTCGGAGTGCGCGCGCTTGGAATCATCGGTCTGATGAGCTTCCTCATCGGGATCGTCATCGCGCAGCAGGGCTCGGTCCAGCTCGCCCAGTTCGGTGCGCAGATCTACACGATCAACCTCATCGGCCGGATCACGGTGCGTGAGCTCGGGACGCTCATGACCGCGATCATGGTCGCGGGCCGCTCCGGCTCCGCCTTCGCCGCGCAGATCGGCACCATGAAGATCACCGAGGAAATCGACGCGATGCGCACCATCGGCGTCTCGCCGGTCGAAGCGCTCGTCCTTCCGCGCGTCATTTCCGCGGTCGTGATGATGCCGCTGCTCGCCTTCTGGGCGATGCTGATGGCGCTGATCGGCGGCGGCGTGTTCGTCTGGCTCTCGCTCGAAATCCCGCCGATCACCTATATCCAGCGCCTGCAGGAAGTGATCCCGATCACCGACCTGTGGGTCGGGCTCATCAAGGCGCCGGTGTTCGGCTTCATCATCGCTCTGGCGGGCTGCTTCCAGGGCATGCTTGTCGAGGGCAATAGCGAAGAGGTCGGCACGCGCACGACCACCGCCGTCGTCCAGTCGATCTTCCTGGTCATCGTGCTCGATGCAGTCTTCGCCGTCTTCTTCTCGAACATCGGGTGGATATGACCGAAGTTCCGAAGAAGCTCGACCCGACGACGGTGCCGGAAGGCTGCAAGCCGGTCATCGAGGTGCGCGGGCTCCGCAACAGCTTCGGCGAGCAGGTGATCCACCAGGATCTCGACCTCACCGTCTGCCGGGGCGAGATCCTCGGCGTGGTCGGCGGCTCGGGCACCGGCAAGTCCGTGCTTCTGCGCTCGATCATCGGCCTGCAGACGCCCGACGCGGGCGCAGATCGAGGTCCTCGGCGAGAACATGATCGGCCGCGACGAGGACGAAGCGAAGAACATCCGCCGCCGCTGGGGCATCCTGTTCCAGAACGGCGCGCTCTTCTCGACCCTGACCGTCGCCGAGAATGTCGAAGTGCCGATCCGCGAATATTTCCCCTACCTCAAGCCGCCGCTTCTCGACGAGATCGCGTCCTACAAGATCGCGATGGGCGGTCTTCCGGCCGATGCCGGGCCGAAATATCCCGTCGGAGCTATCGGGCGGCATGGTCAAGCGCGCCGGCCTGGCTCGGGCGCTCGCGCTCGATCCCGAGCTCCTGTTCCTCGACGAGCCGACGGCGGGCCTCGACCCGATCGCGGCGGCGGCGTTCGACGAGCTGATCAAATCGCTCCAGCAGCGGCTCGACCTCACCGTGTTCCTGATCACGCACGACCTCGATACGCTTCATGCCATCTGCGATCGCATCGCGGTGCTTGCGGACAAGAAGGTGGTCGCGGTCGGAACGATTCCCGGAACTATTGGCTTTGGACCATCCTTGGATACAAGAGTATTTCAATGGACCGCGGGGGCGAGCTGCGGCCGCTAGCTATGAGCATGAGGTCATGGCCTGATGGAGACCCGGTCGAACTACGTGATGGTTGGCGCGGTAACCGTGGCGCTGCTCATCGGCACGCTGCTGTTCATCGTCTGGCTCGCGGGCCTCTCGAGCAAGACGACGAAGTGCTACGACATCTACTTCCCGGCGGTCGGCGGCATCGACAAGGGCTCGAACGTCAGCTTCTCCGGCGTTCCCGTCGGCCAGGTCAGCAAGATCTCGCTGCTCCCGAACCGGCCTGAGTTCGTCTGGGTGCGGATCGAGCGTCGACCAGCAGACGCCGGTGCTCGAAGGCACGACCGCGGAGATCCACAGCGTCAGCCTCGCCGGCGCCAACGAAATCCAGCTGAATGGCGCCGAGCGCGGGCGGCCGCCGATCACCCAGATGGGCCCGCAGGGCTGCCCAGTCATCCCTGCGAGCTCCGAGCGGCCTCAGTGCTCTGCTCAACAGCGCGCCCGAACTGCTCGCACGCATCCAGCGGCTGACCGAGCGTCTGACCGAGCTCCTCAGCGACAAGAACCAGAACGCGATCTCCGACATCCTCGAGAATATCGACGCGACCACCGGCGTCCTCCGCAAGCACGCGCCGGAGATGGCCGACACGATCGCCGAGCTACGCGCGTCGACCGCGCACAATGCGGGCATCGCCGCCAACAATATCGCGGCGCTTGTCGAACAACGCGAACCAGCTGGTCAGCGGTCAGGGCCGGCAGGCGGTCGAGAACCTCAACCAGGCGATCATCTCGGCGCAGCAGGCGGCGGACAATCTCAACGCGATGGTCGGCGATGCGCGGCCGGGCGTGCAGAGCTTCAGCAAATCGACGCTGCCCGAAGCGAACAAGCTCGTGCGCGACCTGCGCGAGCTGACGCAGTCGCTCGAGCAGGTCTCGAATCGCGTCAATCGGCAGGGGATCGGCGGCGCGCTCGGGCCGCAGAAGCTGCCCGACTACAAGCCTGGGAAACGCCAATGAAGCTGCTGCGTAATTTCGCTTCCGTCGTTGCCGCAGCCGCGCTCGCGCGGCTGCTCGCTGGGCGCGCTGACCGGCGGCGGAGGCAAAGCGCCCGTCGATGCTTGCAGACGCTGACGCCCGAGGCTGCCGATCCCGGCGCAGATCGACGCGCAGCGCTGCTGCCGGCACAGGCGGTGACGATCGAATCGCCGGTCATTTCGAACGAGCTGCAGCACCGTCCGAGTGCCCGTCCAGATGTCCCCGACCGACGTCCAATATGTGACCAACCTGCAGTGGGTCGACACGCCCGACAAGCTGTTCCAGAATCTGGTCGAGGAAACCGTTCGCCGGACGACCAACCGCGTCGTTCTCGATCCCAACCAGACCGGCGTCGACCCGGGCATCGTCCTTCAGCGGCGAGCTCGAGCGGTTCGGCTATGACGCACAGACCGGCCAGGTCGAAGTCACCTATGACGCGATCGCTGTCGAACGCCGGCAGGAGCAGGTCCAGACGCGCCGCTTCGTCGCCACCGCGCCGGCGGACGGGACCGGGGCGAGCGTCGGACCGGCGCTCAATCGCGCCGCCAACCAGGTCGCGCCGACAGGTCGCCCAGTGGATCGGCGGCTGAGCCTAAGCCAGGCGACTTTGTCACCTGCTCGTAGACGTCCTTCGATAGGCCCGGCGTCGCAGCGATCCGCTCCAGCGCCTCGCGCATCATCGCCGCGCGCTTCGGCTCGAAGCGGCGCCAGCGGCCGAGCGGCGGCACCAGCCGCGCCGCGATCTGCGGGTTGAGCTTGTCGGCCGCGATGATCATGTCGGCAAGGAACGCGTAGCCGCGCCCGTCGGGCGAATGGAACGCCCAGTGGTTTGCCAGCCGAACGTTCCTGCAAGCGAGCGCAGCCGGTTCGGGTTGGTCATGACGAAGTCCGGATGCCTGGCGAGCTTCAGGACCTGATCGACCGTGTCCGTCCGCTGCGCCGCGGCCTGGAGCGCGAACCATTTGTCGAGCACCAGCGGGTCGTCGTGGAAGCGCTCGTAGAATGCGTCGAGCGCCTGCCTGCGCGCTCGGGCGTCTCGGTCGATACGAGCACGCCGAGCGCACCCTGGCGGTCGGTCATGTTGTCGGCGCGATCGAACTGCGCCTTCGCGAGCTCCGCCGCCTCGCTTTCGTCAGCAGCGGCGATGAGGCCGAGCGCGACGGTCCGCAGGCGACGAACGCCTTTCGCCGCCGGGCTGAGATCGTCGCCCGAAGCGCCGTCGCTGCGGTGCGCCGCAAGCAGTTCGCCATGCAATGCCGTGCCGATCTTGCGATCGTAGCTGCTCCCGCGCCTCGTGAATCGCGTCGGGATCGACGACGTCCATGCGGTCGGCAATCAGGCTTTCGCTCGGCAGAAGGATCGCCTCGGCCTTGAACGCGGGGTCCAGCGAATTCGACTTGAGCGTCGCGCCGATCGCGCGGATCACCGGCTGCCGCATCGAGTTGCTGCGCCGCGCGCGCCGGCGAGAAGCGCGCTCATCATCAGCTCCTGCATCGCCTCGTAACGCGCGAACGGATCGGTGTCCGCCTGGGCAAGCCGTTCCAGCTCGTCGGACGAGCGCTCGGCGTCGATGATGACGGGCGCCGAGAAGTTGCGGTTGATCGAAAGCAGCGGCGGCTCGCTTACATTCTCGAACCTGACGCTCTGCCGAGGCTGGTCGAGGACGATCAGCCGTTCCGGGCAGATTTCATGCCCGCTCTCGCTGCCGATGCAGCGCGGTCTTGAGCGGGATCGGCATCGGCTGCTTGACGGGCTGGCCGGGAGTCGGGTCGAGATGCTGCTCGAGATGCGAGGGTCGCCGTCTTCGTCGTCCGCATCGTGATCGAGGCGGGCGCGGACCTTCGGCGTTCCGGCCTGGCTATACCAGATCTTGAATGGCTTGAGATCGGCGCCGCTTCCCGCTTCGAGCGCAGCGACGAAGTCGTCGCAGGTCGCCGCTTTGCCGTCCTCACGCTCGAAATAGAGATCGGTGCCGGCGCGGAACTTGTCGGCCCCGAGCACCGTGTGGAACATGCGGATGACCTCGGCGCCTTTGTTGTAGACCGTCGCCGTGTAGAAGTTCGAAATCTCGATATAGCTGTCGGGCCGAACCGCATGCGCCAGCGGTCCCTGGTCCTCGGGGAATTGAACGGCACGAAGCACCCTCACGTCTTCGATCCGCTTGACCGGCGGGCTTCCGACGTCCGCCGAGAAACTCTGGTCGCGAAAGACGGTGAAGCCTTCCTTGAGGCTTAGCTGGAACCAGTCGCGGCAGGTAACGCGGTCGCCGGACCAGTTGTGGAAATATTCGTGCGCAACGACCCGCGCGATATTGTCGAAGTCAGCGTCGGTCGCCGTTTCCTGGTCCGCGAGCACATAGGCTGAGTTGAAGATGTTGAGGCTCTTGTTTTCCATCGCGCCCATGTTGAAATCGCTGACGGCAACGATGTTGAACTGGTCGAGGTCGTATTCGCGTCCATAGACCCTCTCGTCCCAGGCCATGGCCAGCTTGAGGCTGTCCATCGCGTGCTGCGTCTTCGGCAGGTCCGCCTCGCGCACCCAGATGAAGAGGTCGACCTTGCGACCGCTCATCGTCGTGAAGCAGTCGCGTTTGGCCTTCAGGTCACCCGCGACGAGTGCGAAGAGATAGCAGGGCTTCGGGAACGGATCCTCCCACTCCGCCCAATGACGGCCGTTTGCGCTTTCACCCGCGGCGACGCGATTGCCGTTCGACAGCAGCACCGGGAAGCGCTTTGAATCGCCCTCCATGCGCACGCGATATCTGGAGAGGACATCCGGGCGGTCGGGGAAGAAGGTAATCCGCCGGAAGCCTTCGGCTTCGCACTGGGTGCAGAGCATTCCGCCGGATGCGTAGAGCCCCATCAGCTTCGTATTAGCGGCGGGGTTGATCTCAACGTCCGTCTCGACCGTCGCACGAACCACCTCTGATCGGCACCACAAGATTTGGGCCGTCCATGCTGAAGTCGGCGGCCTCGCCATCGACCTTCACCGAAAGCGCGCGCAGGCCATCGCCGTTGAGAACGATCGCATTGCCATGCGAGCCGTTGCGCTCGACGACGAGCTTGGCGCTCACCCGCGTCCGTTCCGCATCCAGATCGAAATCGAGGTGGATCTCAGGAACCAGCCAATCCGGCGGCCTGTAATCCTGGCGGCGGATTGCGACATGGGTGGGGGAGGGCGGCGCTTCAGGAGCGGTCTGAGCGTCGGGAAGCGTAGTGGTGCGTACGTCGGCCATCGGACGGGCTTAGGCGGGGCGCGACAGGCTCACAAGCCGCCGCTGCCGATGACTCGTGCCGGAAACAAGCGTAGTTGGGCGCGGCGGAATGGACCATTCCGCGAGCGAAGCGTTGTGGGAGTAGCAAAAGGAGCTGAACCCATGAGCGGCTTTGAAGACATTCGCGAGCATATGGAAGTCATCGGCGCCGACGGAGTTCATCTCGGCACCGTCGACCGTGTCGAGGAGAATCGCATCAAGCTGATCCGCGCGGACAGCGGCGTCGGCCATGAGGGTGAGCATCACTTCATTCCGCGCGGTCTCGTTGCAGAGGTCGAGGGCGACAAGGTCCGGCTCACAGCCCGAGCGGATGTGGTCGCAGACCTGTTCGAGCAGGAGCAGAGCGGAGAGCCCGTCGGGCACTAGACGCTCGTGACTTGATCCAAACGCTCCCTTTCGCTCCAATGGCGGCGAAGGGGAGCTGCAATGCGCAATTTCATCGTGATTCTCGGATCTGCCGCTCTGGCAGCTTGCGGCCAGTCATCCAACGAAGCGGCTGCGAACAGCGAGGCTGCAAACGCTGCCGCTGAGAAGCCAAAGCCAGCCTATTGCTTCTTCAAGGACTCAGAAACGAAGGACTGGAAAGGCAAGCTCGACAAGGACGGAAACGTCGTCGTTACCGGCAAGGTGTATCGCGAGGATTCGCGGTACAGAGCGGTGCTGTCGCCCGCGACCATGTCCGGCGCCACTGCCGAAGTTGCGCCCACGATCACGCAAAACGATACCGGCTATGGTGCGCCCGACAATTGGTGGCCAGTGAGTCAAACGATCCCGAACAGCCAGGGCGTGGACACTGTCACGGTCAAATGCGGGGATGCGACGCTCGCGACCATCAAGATGGTCCGCAATAAATAACCGCCCAGCCGCTCGCAATCTTATTGAGAACAGGAGAAAAATCGCTCACCTTTGACGGATGAAGCGCCAGGGGGTGACGGAGTTGTCGACGGGTAGATGGACTTGTCCCGAGGATTATCTCGGCGCCATGGCGCGCAAGCGCACATTCCGTCGGGGACGCCGAGTGAGAGATCGCACGGAGCCGGAGTCGCCGCGGGCTTTCCTTTCCACGGTGCCGTTCTTCGCGCTTCTTGCGCTCCTCGCCATCCTTTCGGTGGCAATCATGTTCATCGCCTTTCCGGGCACTCAGCCGCAGGTGAAGCCGCCGCAACCGGCGCCGAAAGAACAGGGCGTCGCGCAGAAGGGGTGGTTCGAGGAAGCGGAAAGGGACTTCCACCGCTAGTACGGATGGTTCATCCTCTCGCAACCTTGGAAGGCAAAGGGTGTGCTGATGGTCAGCCTTGCCGTTCTGTTGCTTGCCCAGGCCGCACCAGCTGCCGCGGCCCCTGCATTACAGCCAGCCTCATCCCACTCTCCGATCCCATCGTCCGCGCCCGGCACACCGGCTGCGAACTCGTGCGGCCAAGCCTCAACCGACAGCCGGGAGATCGTCATCTGCACGGAGCGCCCGCAAGGCTATCGGATCAATCCTGACGTGTTGGAAGCCAGGCGCGAGATGAAGAATCCTGGCCGCCCGGTGCGGCCGGGAGGCTCCGTCAGGCCGGATTGCGCGACCGTTGGCCCCCAGCCATGCATGCAGGCGGGCGTCAACCTGATCGGCGCCGCTTTGGCCGCGGCGGAAATGGCGAAGCGCGCTGCTGCGGGGAAAGAAATCGGAAGCATGTTTCTCACCGATCCGCGTCCCAGCGAATATGAGCTCTACGAGATGTCCAAAGCCCGCCGCGAAGCGGAGGAAGCTGACAAGAAAGCCGCTTCAGTGAAGGCGAAAGCTGAGGCCGCCGAAAAGGCAAAGGCTGGCGTGCCACAAGCAAGCGCGCCCGAGCCAGCCGGCAACTAGCTCAGCAGTGCCAGCCGCTCCCGGACCACCACATCCGGTCGGGCTCGCAGCTGCCGCGCATCCTTTGGTCCTGGACCCAGCGGGGAAAGGCGCGATCGGGCCGGTCGTGCCACCAATCGTTATAGCTGTTCGGCTCCCAACTGCGATTGTTCGCTAGAGCCCATGTACCGTCGGCGTAGGCCCAGCCGTCGCAGTGGACACTCTGGTCGCGGCCGTCCCGATGACCATCATGTATGTCGCAAGTGCCAAGGTCGGGGCTGTTGCTCGACCCGACGAAGTGCGAGTTCTTGGCGTTCGGAATGCCAATGCCGACCGCGTGCTGCGCCCCTGCAGGTGCGGTGGTGAAAGTCAAAGCGGCTGTGAACGCCGCGGCAACGAGCAACTTACGATCCATTTCGCTGCTCCCTCGCGAAAAGTCCCATGCGGACGTAGGTTAACGCCAGAGCGACCATCGCGTTCAATACCCCTCCGCAGGGCGCCGCCATAGGGGAATCCCCTGACCCTTACGAAGTCGTACCAAATTGGGACAAATACTGATGCGGTAGGCCGGGAGCCTTGGGAGCTCCCGGCCGCCCGGAGCCACCGGTGAAAGGGAAAGCCGGTGGCATTCCTCAATGTCGCAGGGGATCGTTCGCGCCGCTATACGGACATGTCCGGAGATGGAGGGCGGGTGATGGACGATGCGCGAGACGAAATCAGGCGGATCGTCAGCGAACGTGTCGCAGCGATCCGAGCGAAGAATGTCGAAGCGGCCATGGCCTGCCTAGCTGACGACGTCCTTGCCTTCGAGATGGTGCCACCCCTGGCGCTGGCCGCCGGCGCAGCGCGCGACCCCGCCGGCTTCGCTTCATGGCTCGCGAGCTTCGAGGAGATCGATGTCGAGGTTCGTGAGCTTTCCGTGGAAGCCGACGAGAAGGTCGCGTTCGCCGCGGCTTTGCATCATCTTCGGGGCACGCGCGTCGGCGGGCATCCGGTGAGCCTTTGGATGCGCTCGACCCTCTGCTTCCACCGGCAATCCGACGGCTGGAGGATCGCGCATTCGCACACCTCGGTGCCCTTTTATCCGGGTCCGGACGCCAAAGCGGCCCTCGATCTGCAGCCGGCGCCACAATCCACAGATTAAATTTTCGTCTCGTAATCCTTTGGTGACCGAGAGGCGCTATTCGGGTCCCATGAGCGCGTCGATGATCGCCAAATACGTAACTCCCTGGAAATACCGCCGTGAGCAGGAACAACGGCGCGTCGCGGCGCTTCGCCAGCGCGATGGTGACAATTGCCGCCGTTGCCGCCGTCCTATCCGCTTCGATCTGCCGCTCGGGCACGACAAGGGACCGAAGTCCGAGACGATCTTCGACGGCGCCGACGAAGAAGCGACGATCGATAGTCTCTGTCTCTGTCATGGCAGGTGCAATTCGGCGGGCGCAGATCACACCGACGAGGTCACCAAGCGGATTCGCCGCAAGAGCGAGGCGGCGCTGCTGTCGCGGTCTCGGCGCCGGCGAAACGCTACTTCCAAAGCTGCAGCGACTTGATCCCCGCGCGCAGCTGAGGGTTTTCGTCGCCGCGAGTGACGACCCGCTGCACGAGCTTCCATCCGCGTCGTACGCGGCCCTTCCGCCATATGTCGCTGACCCAGAAACGGCCGGACCAGTCCTGATCGTCCATCATTGCGTCTAGCTCGAGTGCCGAGGTGAACAGAGCGACCGAGCCCCAATCGCGGACATAGACTTCGCCGAAGCGATAGGCCGAACACAGATAGCGTTTTCCGGCCGCGTCGTAGCCAACTCGGCCGGTCGAGGATTGCCGCGGGCTTCGTGCCGGTCAGCAGGATGAAATCCTTGGCGGTTAGGCCCTTCAATTCCTTGCTGTCGCAGCGCACCCATGCGCGCATCCAGCGGTTTTCCATCGTCTCGATGAGCGAGGTGACGTCGGCCATGCGCCGTCACCTAATGCAGCAGCGCCGACACGCAAGCCGGCCGGCGATCAGGCGGGTTCGGTCGCCTTTTGCGGTGCGGCGTGGGCGAACGCCTTGCGGTCGTACTGGGCGCGGGTCGAGATCGCGATCCTGTTCCAGCTGTTGATCTGCACCGCGGCCAGGATCAGCCACCCGATTTCCTGGTCGCTGAAACAGCGCTTCAGCTCATCGAACGCCTCGCGGGAGGCGTGCTTCTCGGCGATCAAGGTCAGCTCTTCGGTCCAGGCCAACGCCGCGCGCTCCTTGTCCGAGAACAGCGGGGATTCATGCCAGGCGTCCAGGGCGGTGATGCGCTCGACCTGCTCGCCATGCTTCAACGCCTCGTCCGTGTGCATCGCCAGGCAGTAGGCGCAGCCGTTGATCTGCGAGGCCCTGAGCTTGATCAGGTGGTAGAGAGTGAGGTCGACATTCTGAACGATCAGGCCCTCCATCTGGAGCAGGTGCCGATAGGCTTCCTGCGGCATGTCGTTGAGCTGGAAACGCGGCGCTTCAACCATGCTGGATCTCCTCGCGATCGAACTCGACGGCTGAAGTAGGCGCGGCCCCGCGCGCTTCAAGCTGTTTACCGCGAAGCGTCAGAAAGGCGCGCTGGGGAGCGGAGCTAGGTGGCAATGCGGGCGGGTGCTGCGCCCCGGCTCATAGTGAGATAGCCAAGCACGATAGCGATGAGCAGGAGCGCCGGAACGTCGCCGTAGAGATGTCCCTTCATCATCGGGTTGCGCAGCGCTTCCCACGCCATGATGCCGGCATGGACAACGCTCGACCAGATGACGAAGCGGATCAGCGACATGTTCGCGGCCGGGTCGCGGGAGGCGAGGATCATGAAGACTCCGAGCGTCGCGTAGACGCCGACGATCATCAGGAAATAGTCGTTCGCGGCCGGCGGTCCGTCGTGCCACGCCCAGCCCGATGGCCAGACCATCGACAGCGGAGCGATGCAGCAAAAGGCGAGACCGAAAACGATCAGCGTCCAGGACAAGAGCTTGGTGTTCGGCATCGTACTTCCCCTTCCAATCCGAGGGCCGAGCGATACCATTTCGGAGCCGGAATGTCGGGGTGAGAAACTGACCGGCTACAGCTTTGTCTCGAGGCTCGGCGAAACCGGCGTAGCCGAGCACGCACTTGATCCTCTCTGCCCACACCTGGTCGATGCGCTCCGCGATTGCGGGCGGAAGCTCGTCGGAGTGGCAGCCGTCGCTGTCCGCACCTTAGCGCTGTCACTGCCCTGGGGAAGGCCTCCCATGGTCTCCGAATTCTCGCGCATCAGGGCATCGTCGAAGCGGGCCTTGTGCGCCAGCATCCAGCGACCTGCTCGTCCGTTCCAGGGTCAGTTCGAGCAATTCGTCGTCGAGCGGGATGCCCGCGAAATCGGCGAGCTGGCGGATGTGCGCGGCGCGGTCGGCGACGATCTTGCGATAGGAGAGGAGCAGCACGTTCGGCTCGATCGCGCACCGCCCACCAGCTGAGCAGATGGTCGAAATAGCCCTCGCCCTCGGGGCCGCGGCCGCTTGAATCCAGCCTTCGAAGAATTCCTCGATCGAGACCGCGCCTGGCTCCAGGAACCAGCCTTCCATGAAGCGGTACATCGAGACGAACGCGTCCTTCGGATCGCGCAGCGGAACGACATAGCGCGCGCCCTTTGGTACGCTGTTGTAGCCGAGGTGGCTCTTGAACCCTCGCGGCTCGGCGCGCTGGGACGCGTTGAGGTCGATGCCGAGCATCGGCGACATCTCGATCCAGGGAACAACGCGCGAGATGTCGTCGAAGTCGGTGTCGCCGCGGGTGCGCAGCGTATGGAACATCTGCTGCAGTCATGGTCGTGCCGCACTTGCCGTAAGGCGAGATGATGACGTCCGTCGGCCTGGTGACGAAAGGCGCTGCAGCATCGCGTGCCGCGGATCGCCTCTTCGCCGAAGTCGCGCTGCCGGTGCGGAATTCCTCCATCGTCCGCGCGCGGTGCTTCACTCGTCGTAGCCATTGGTCCCCCTGCCTGCTGACCGCTGCGGCGGTTGATACACGCTTGTCAGCGTCGCGGCGAACGCTAGTCTTTCACAAAGCTCGGGGAATGGGGGATTTGAATGACCAAGCGTCCACTTTCACTGACCATCATCGCCTGGGTGCTCGTCGTCCTTTCGCTGCTCGCCCTGGTCGGCGCCTTCACCATGGGATCGAACCCTGCGATGATGAAGGCCATCGAGCAGATGCACATGTCGCTGGCACTCGAGCAGGCCTGGACGGTGGTCGGCGTGATCATGAACCTCGTCATCGCCTACGGCATCTTCAAAGGGCAGCCGTGGTCGCGGGTCCTGTACGTGGTGTGGGGCGTGATCGGCCTCGTTGCAGGATTCTTCATCTCGCCGATGAAGGCGGCGCTGGTGCTCAGCATGATCGTGCTGGTCGTGATCTCCTATTTCCTGTTCAGCGAGAAAGCGAACGAGTGGTTCTCGGCCCGCGGGTTCATGCTTCGCCGGGAGGCGGAACGGTCCTGACGGGCGAAAGCGCCGGAAAGTAACCGGAAGGTAATTTTCACGGGCGTAGATTCGCGGTCGTGATCAAGACGTCGAAAATGCGCCGCAGGAGCGTCGACCAGCACCCGGTCGCGCGTCCGTCGCGAATCCGCAGAGACCCTACGCTTGCCGACAATGCGGCGAACCTGGGCCGCACGCCCTGGTGGGCAACGCGCGAATGGGAGATCCGAACTCGCGGCGATCGGAATCACCTTCTTCGCGCTCGCGATCAGTGCGGTCGTCATCGATATCGGCGTGCTCATCGGGAACTAACGCCGTCGAAACGCAGCGATTGCAGCGACCCTTCGCGCGCGTACGTAAGCCGCGATCCTGATTGCCGATCGGTTCCCCGCTTCCGGTCTTGCCGGGGCCATCGTGGAGGAAGTCGATGTCCTCGAGCGGCCATTCCTCCTCGGGCATTTTCTCGAAGGACGCCGTCAGTTCGGGCGGGCTGTTGCGCGCGGCCATGAAGCGCCGCTGCCGATCGGCGGTCCAGCAGGCGTGGCGCTTGCGCGAAGTGCGATGTCGAAATCGGGGACCGTCGGGGCGGCGACGATGTCCGCAGCGTCCTCGACGATCTTGAGGTTCGTGGCCGTGAGCGACTCTATAAGGTTTGATATTACGCCAATTATGAACCAAATAGGTAAATACAAGAAAGGCCGGTTCATCATCCGGACTTGATCCGGCATCTGCTTGTCGATTGAAGGCGGATCCCGGCTCGTAGTCCGGGATGACGTTGAAGGCAGGGCTGCTTCGATTGCTGATCCGGACAATTTCCGATGTCTTCGCGCTCCCAGCGGCTGCATCTGCGCGCTCGGGATTCAGCAAGGGGGCATGACCATGAGGAAAGCGGCTTTGATCCTATTGGCCGCCGGTGCGGCGGCGATCGGCGCGGGCGGAGCGCAGGCGGTGCCGAGGCCGGCGACCTGCCCGGTGGGCGGGAACAGCAGGGCGCCGTTCTACGGAGTGACAGCCACACATGTCGGCGAGGGCCGGGAGGTGCACGTCGCGGGCAATTACCGGCTGAAGGAACGCAACCGCCGACTGACACTGACCGAGTCCGGCGAGAGCAAGGATCTCCTTCGGCTGAAGCTCCGAAGCTCCAAGGCCCCGGGCCACGCCGCCGGCTGCCCGCACTTCGGCGGATCGTTCAGCGCGGCGACATCGGTCAAAAGCGTGCAGATCACCGACTGGAAATCGAAGCGGATCACGGTCCGGCTGACGAGGCCGCACCACCACTCTTAGGGCGCGGCGTCCTTGCTCGCGAGTAGTGGCTGGCAGAAACTCTCCGCACCCTCGCCCACGAGGCGGATGCCAAGGGGCCGCGCCAGCTTGAGGATGAAGTCGTAATTGCCGGTTGTAATGCGCGCGGGCACGCCAGGCGCGGGGGCGTCCTTTACAAACCGGGGGCCTCGATGAGTCTAGTCGCGATGTGAGGATCCAACGTCGTCCCGCGGACGACTATTCCCTCTCATTATCCCAGATCATGTGGATGATGCGCCAGCCCAGCTCAGGATGGCGGAAGAACTGGATGGAGTTGATGCCGCGCCGCTCGACGTCGGCATCGTCGGGCGAGGAGCGCGCTTCGTAGGCGCTCCACGCATGGGCGATGTTGCCGAACAGGTCGATGCGGCGGCTGGTCTCGATCTCGTAGAAGGCGTTGGCCATGAAGAAGGGCGTGACGTTGCGCTCATATTCTTCGAGCGTCATCGACAGCATCCCCGGCCGCCCCTCCTGATCGACGAAGATGCGCACCTGCCGCGCCTCCGGCAGGAAGCAGCTCTCCTGGCGGCTCCAGTCGCGCGGTCCCGCGGGACCGCTGATCATGGCGTACATTTCGTCGATGACTGCGCCGATGGCTTCGTGGTCGGTCATGCTTCGCTTGTTAGCGGTGGCGGCGGAGATGTGCGTCTACCCCCCCCTGTAAGTCTTTAAGGCTGCCCCCGCAGCGAAATCATTCCGCCGCAACCCCCGCAGCCTCGAACATATCCGGCCCGTCGCCGCCGCCGGCGCCATCGTTGGCCGCCGCGTCCGACTTCGCCTTCATGCGGCGGTCGAAAGCGTCCCACACCTCGTTCCAGTTTCCGCGCGTCGCCGCCTTCGAATATTCGGTCGCACGCGTCTCGAAGAAGTTGGCGTGCTCGACTCCGTTGAGGAGCGGAGCGAGCCAGGGGAGGGGGTGCTCGCGGACCTTGTAGATGGGCGGCAGATGCAGCTGCCCCAGGCGCCAGTCGGCGATGTAGCGTATGTACATCTTGATGTCGTCCGCGGTCATGCCCTCGACCGGACCCATCTCGAACGCGAGGTCGATGAACGCGTCCTCGAGGTCGACCGTGTGGTAGCAGATCTCGCGAATGCTCTTCTTGACCGCTGGCGTGTAGCAATCACGCTCCTGCGCGAAGGCGTGGAACAGCTTGATGATCGCCTCGCAGTGAAGGCTCTCGTCGCGGACCGACCAGCTGATAATCTGGCCCATGCCCTTCATCTTATTGAAGCGCGGGAAGTTCATCAGCATCGCGAAGCTTGCGAACAGCTGAAGCCCCTCGGTGAAACCGCCGAACATGGCAAGCGTGCGGGCAATGTCCTCGTCGCTGTCGACGCCGAACTGCTGCATGTAATCGTGCTTGTCGCGCATCTCCTTGAACTGGAGGAACGCGCTGTACTCGCTCTCCGGCATGCCGATCGTGTCGAGGAGGTGCGAGTAAGCCGCGATGTGCACCGTCTCCATGTTGGAGAAGGCGGTCAGCATCATCTTAATCTCGGTCGGCTTGAACACGCGGCCGTATTTGTCGTGGTAGCAATCCTGCACCTCGACGTCGGCCTGGGTGAAGAAGCGGAAGATCTGGGTGAGGAGGTTGCGCTCATGCTCCGAGAGCTTCTGCGCCCAGTCGCGGCAATCTTCGCCGAGCGGCACCTCCTCCGGCATCCAGTGGATCTGCTGCTGGCGCTTCCAATACTCGAACGCCCAGGGATATTCGAAGGGCTTGTACTGCTTGCTGGCTTCGAGAAGGGGCATATCGATTACTCCACTAGAATTCTAATCGGGTCGATCGTCGAAGGAATCACTCCGACGGCGAACAGGGCGATGACGAGCCACATCAGCGGCGCGCTGACGAGCATGATGGCTCCGGTGCTCACTGGCAGCTCCTGCATTGAGGATGAAGGCGAGGGCGGCACCAAAGGCGGCGGCTGCGGCGAGAAGCGACAGCAGGACCAGGCGGCGGGCCTTGTCGTCGGAATAGGTGGGCGCGGTCATGCCTGGCCTCCGAACAGGAGCGTAGCGGCGACCGCGCCCACGACCGGGACAAGCCCGACGATCGCGGCGATGATCGAGATGGTGCGGTGGCTGCGGTTGCCGTGAGGGCGCGTCGCCCAGCCGAGGAGGTAGAGGCTGCCGGTCATCGCCGCGAGAAGCGCGATGTCCGCGCGCCAGTCCTTGAAGCTGAAATTGCCGAGATCGTCATAGACCACCAAGGCGCCGACCGCCGTCGTCATCGCCGCCCCCGCCGCGCCGACCCGGATCCAGTTGGCGCGGGTCCTGCTGACGACCAGGCGCCAGACCAGCGCCGCGACGGGGACGAAGAAGAGGACGAGGAAGACGAGGTTCAGCATCAGCCGCGGACCCTCACCACATGGTCGCGGTAGACGGTGTGGCTACGCTTGGCGCCGACGCCGAAGACGACGATTCCGAGGAAATAGCCGAAGTCGTACCAGCCGCCGTTGTTCGGCACCGCGTAGATGGCGATGTTGTGTGCGAACAGCGACACGATCCAGGCGAGCGGGAAGATGAGCCCGTGCCACAGGCCGAGCCAGAAGCCGGGCGCGCTGGCGGCGACGGCGTGCGGGTCCTGCGTCGCTGCGCAGGCGGTGGTCAGGCACGCGGGAAGGACGATCTTCAATGCGCATGCTCCTTGAAATATTCCGCCTCGGCCTTGCTCGGGTGGTAGTCGAGGCCGCCCAAAGCGTGGATCGCCATGATCACGGAGATGACGAGAAGGATAACCGCGCCCTGGTTGCCGTAGCCCTCGCTCGCCGGGTCGCGGCGGCGGTAGAGGAATATGGCGGCGCCGAGCAGCAAGACTGCCGCGGCGAGCTCGATCATCCTGCCTGTGGTCATGAGCCGGTGCGTCCCATCGCTGCGACCTCATCGAGGCGGTTGGCGTAATTCTCGATCACCGCGGCGGTGCGCTGGACATAGGCGCGCGCATCGTCAAAGCGGCGCTGCTCGATCGCTTCACGGACTCCCGGCAGGGTCTTGGCGCCATAGCCCGTGAGCGTTCCCGGTGCGTAGATCAGGTTGCGGTACCAGGGGCGGCCGGGAAGCCCCTGCGGGTCGAGCAGGAGCTGGTCGATGTTCGAGAGGCTGGCGTTGATCCGCGCCTGGGTCGCCGGCGGCAGCTTGTCCTCGCGGCCGAGGACGCCGTCGGCAGCCGACGCCGCGCGCTTCAGATGATCGGCGGCGCTCTGCAGCGGAAGCATGTCGATCAGCGGCGTGATGCCCTTGTCGGCCGGCGCGACGGTCGGATCATAGGGCTCGGACGACAGCTTGAAATCGCCTTCGCGGCGAAGGTCGACGAGCGTGCGGTCCTTCTCGCGCTGGTCGTCGGCGAGCTTCATCACTTCGTCGACGTATCGCGAGACCGCGTGCGCGAAGTCGGAGTAATGGGCCGGAACGCGCGGCCCGTCAGAAGCGCGCAGCACGAGGCGCCCCACCAGCTTCGACAGCGCGCCGCCATAAGCGAGGCCCGGATCGTCGAAGTGCATCACGTGATAGAAGGTGTCGTAAGCCGAGTGGTAGCTTCCGCCCGAGAAATCCTCGCCGCCAAAGCCGAGGTTGATCGACGGGATGCCGAGATGCTGGGCGAACGCCGAGTAGTCGGAGCCCGATCCGAGCGGGCCCATCGGCAGATCGCCGCCGGACTTCGCGGCATCAAGCTGGTCAGGTCGAACGTCGCCGGGGCTGGTGTAATTCTCAGCGAGGATCCGGGCACGAGCGCGTTCGGCAACCGGGACGCCGGTCTGCGGGTCGGAGCACGTCGTTCGCCGCCGAAGCGACGAAATGCTGAAGCTCCTGGCTGCCCTCGGCGCCGAGAAAGCCGCGGCCGTTATTGTCGGTGTTGATGTAGAGCACCGCCTTGCTGCTGGAGCTCGGCGGCGTGCTGCTCGGCCCATTCGGTCGATCCGAGCAGGCCCGGCTCCTCGGCGTCCCAGCTGGCGTAGACGATCGTCCGCGCTGGCCGCCAGCCCTGGCGGTAGAGCTGGCCGAGCGCCTTGGCCTCGTTCATCAGCGCGACCTGGCCGGTCAGCGGATCGGCTGCGCCGAACACCCAGCCGTCGCGGTGGTTGCCGCGGACGATCCACTGGTCGGGATAGGTCGAGCCTCGAAGCATCGCGATGACGTCGTAAGCGGGTTTCAGCGACCAGTCCGACTTGACCGCGAGGTGGACTTGGACCGCGTCGGTGCCGCCCCAATGGTAGGCCACGCCAAGCCCGCCGCGCGCCTTTCCAGTGACGACCGGGCCCTGCATGCGCCGCGATGATCTTGCGCAGCGTCGCGCATAGGAGATCGGAAGCGTCGGGATCTTGAGGATCGTCGGCGCCGTCTCGCGCGTCAGGCGCTTGGCGCCGGGCGTCGCGCCGATGCCCGGAGTCAGCGGATCGCCGGGATACATCGTCATGTCGACGACCGAGCCGCGCTGGACGCCGTGCGGCGGCCGGGCGCCGCCCTTCGGATAGGGATCGCGCCTCGGCATAGCCGTCGTCGGCCGGGTCGGAGTAGATGAGACAGCCGACCGCGCCATGCTCCTGCGCGAGTTTGGGCTTGAGGCCGCGCCAGCCGCCGCCGTAGCGCGCGAGCACGATCTTGCCCTTGACGCCGATCCCACGCTGCTCGAGCGCGTCATAATCGTCGGGCATGCCGTAATTCGACGTAGACGACCGGCGCGGTGACATCGCCGTCGCCCTGGTAGGCGACATAAGGCGGAAGCGCCTTCGGCGAGATTTCGGCGTCGGTGCTCGGATCCTCGGCGATCGGCGGCTCCTGCCCGCCGAGCGACGACATGCTCGGGCGTGACCAGCTCGAGCGTCGTCGAGATCGGGGTTGGATAGAGGACGTCGAACTGCTCGATATGCGCGTCCCAGCCCCATTGCTTGAACAAGGCGAGCTGCATATTCCGCATTCGCCTTGTCGTGGGGCGAGCCGACGTGGTTGGGCTCGGACGACATCTGCTGAAGCCATTGCTGCTGCTCGGTGGGGTTGATGAGGGCGTCGAAACTCTTCTCGAGCGCCTGGCTGTCGCTGCGCGGGCGCGGCCAAGGCGCGGTCGACGCGAACGCAACCGAAGCAAGCAACAGCGAACTTGTTCATTTCATCCTTTGAAAATCTCCAATCCAAGAGCGAGAGTCGCGGGCGTCGCGACGAGGTCGAGCGCGATGAGGCCAAGCACGACCGCTCCGGCGCGTTTCGGCGAACTTACGAAGTCTCAGCGGCTCTTACTGACACGCGAGGCATTCGTCATAATCGGTAGTCGACTGCACCTTGATTTCGCGCAAGCTCGGGCGTGTTGTCGGCCTCGACTCCGCCGGCGAAGCCGGCGCGCTGCACCGACTTCGAGCGCAGGTAATAGAGCGACTTGATGCCGAGCTCCCAGGCGCGGAAGTGGAGCATCATCAGGTCCCATTTGTCGACGTCGGCCGGAATGAAGAGGTTGAGCGACTGCGCCTGGTCGATGAAGGGCGTGCGATCGGCCGCGAGCTCGAGCAGCCAGCGCTGATCGATCTCGAAGCTGGTCTTGAACACGTCCTTTTCTTCCTGAGTCAGGAAGTCGAGGTGCTGGATCGATCCGCCATTCTCGAGGATCGAATTCCAGACCTGCTGGCTGTCCTTCGACTTCTCCTTCAGCATCTTCTCGAGATACGGGTTCTTGATCGAGAAGGTGCCCGACAGGGTCTTGTGCGTGTAGATGTTGGCCGGGATCGGCTCGATGCACGCGCTGGTGCCGCCGCAGATGATCGAGATCGACGCGGTCGGAGCGATCGCCATCTTGCAGCTGAAGCGCTCCATCACGCCCATGTCCGCGGCGTCAGGGCAGGGCCCGCGCTCCTTGGCGAGCATCATCGAAGCCTGATCGACCTGCGCGCGGATGTGTTTGAAGATCTTGAGGTTCCAGCTCTTCGCCATCGCCCCTTCGAACGACAGGTTCCGGGCCTGAAGGAAGGAGTGGAAGCCCATGACGCCGAGGCCGACCGAGCGCTCGCGCTCGGCGCTGTATTTGGCGCGCGCCATCTCGTCCGGAGCGCGGGCGATATAATCGGAGAGGACGTTGTCGAGGAAGCGCATGATGTCCTCGATGAAACTGCTTGTCCTTGTTCCACTCATCCCAAGTCTCGAGGTTCAAGGAGCTGAGGCAGCAGACGGCGGTGCGGTCGGCGCCGAGATGGTCCTTGCCGGTTGGAAGCGTGATTTCCGAACAGAGGTTCGACGTCGTGACCTTGAGGCCGAGGTCGCGGTGATGCTTGGGCATCGCCTTGTTCACCGCGTCGATGAAGATGATGTACGGCTCGCCGGTCGCGAGGCGGGTCTCGACCAGCTTCTGGAACAGCGAACGCGCATCGACCGAGCCGCGGACGCTTCCGTCCTTCGGCGACTTGAGTTCGAACTCCGCACCCGCCCGCACGGCAGCCATGAACTCGTCGGTGACGAGCACGCCGTGGTGGAGGTTGAGCGCCTTTCGGTTGAAGTCGCCCGACGGTTTCCGGATCTCGAGGAACTCCTCGATCTCGGGATGCGAGATGTCGAGGTAGCAGGCAGCCGAACCGCGGCGGAGCGAACCCTGGCTGATCGCCAGCGTGAGGCTGTCCATGACCCGCACGAACGGGATGATCCCGCTGGTCTTGCCGTTGAGGCCGACCGGCTCGCCGATGCCGCGGACGCAACCCCAGTAAGTGCCGATGCCGCCGCCCTTGGACGCGAGCCAGACATTCTCATTCCAGGTTCCGACGATGCCTTCGAGGCTGTCGGAGACGCTGTTCAGGTAGCAGCTGATCGGAAGGCCGCGGCCGGTGCCGCCGTTCGACAGGACCGGCGTCGCCGGCATGAACCACAGCTTCGAGATATAATCGTAGACGCGCTGCGCATGCGCGTCGTCATCTGCATATGCCGCGGCGACGCGCGCGAAGAGGTCCTGGTAGCTCTCGCCGGGAAGCAGGTAGCGGTCGCGCAGCGTATCCTTACCGAACTCGGTCAGCAGCTCGTCGCGCGCGGCGTCGGTCTTGACGTCGAACCGCGGCGCATGGACCGCCTTCGTGCTGGATGGGATCGTCGAAACGTCGTCGCTCTGTACTTCTGAGCCGGTCGAAAAATCCATCGCGCTTCCCCGTCCTTCCGCGGCCCTGTCGAGGACCGTTTGTTCCCTGATTTGTTCGACTCGGAGCCATCCGGCATCCTAGCCGTTTTCGGCGCTCGAACGGGGGTTTTTCACCTCCGTCCCCTGTGGAAATCGGGGACGAGTGGGCCCGTCACCGGAATATAGGCATTCCGGCGCCAGAACACCAGTAATTGAGTGTTCCCCCTCCCGCGCTACTACCTATTGTGCCTGAACCGGAATCAAGCGCAAGCCGGTAAATGCGCAGTCAACAAAAAATGCTGTGGATTTGCCGCGCTGCAACACTGGTCGCGCCGAATCCGGGCGCAGTTGCCGCTGCCTGACACACGTCCCGTAAGCGAAGCGTCACACTACAGGGGCTCCAATGTTCAACTGGTTCCAGTCGCTCCTTCCGAAGACGAGTGACTTCTTCGGGATGTTCGAAGCGCATGCGGCGACGGTAGTCGCGGCCGCCAACGCGCTCGACAAGCTCGTGGATGGGCGAACGGTCCCGCAGGACCATATCGCCGAAATCACCGCCGCGAGCATGAGGCCGACAACATAATCCGCGAGGTTTTGCGGTCCGTGCGGCAGACCTTCCTCACGCCGTTCGACAGAGGCTCGATCACTTCGCTCATCGGAGCGATGGACGATGCGATCGACGAGATGCAGGACACGGCTCGGGCAATCGCGCTCTATGAGCTGGAGAGCTTCGAACCGGAAATGAAGCGGATGGTGAAAATCATCGTCGAGCAGGCCGGATTGACCGCGCAGGCGATCCCGATGCTCCGCGACATCTCGCGCAACGGCCCGAAGATCCACAGCCTGACCGAGAAGCTCGTGCACCTGGAAAGCGATGCCGACGTAGTCCATGCCGCGGGCCTCAAGAAGGCGTTCCAGGCGCATTCCGACGAAGCCGATGCAGTTCATGGTCGCGCGCGAAATCTACAAGCATCTGGAGACGAATCACCGACGCGTTCGAGGACGTCGCGAATGAGATCGACGGCATCGTGATCGACCACGCCTGAGCAGCCTTAAGTGTCCCACCTCGCCCTTCCGCTGCTTGGTCGGCCTGATCATCGTCGCGCTGGGGTTCGATTTCCTCAACGGGCTTCACGACGCTGCCAATTCGATTGCGACCGTCGTCGGAACGCGGCTCGATCAGCCCGGTCGGAGCGGTCGCCTTCGCGGCCTTCTTCAACTTCGCCGCTTACTTCCTCGCGCTGAAGTGGCCCGCGCTCCACAATGTCGCGGACACGATCGGCAAGGGCCTGATCGACAAGGACCTGGTAACGCCCGCGGTAGTCTTCGGCGCACTGATCGGCGCGATGTTCTGGAATGTCGTGACGTGGGTGAAGGGTATACCGTCGTCATCGAGCCATGCGCTGGTCGGCGGGATCGTCGGCGCGGGCGTAGCGCATGCGGGCTTCCCCAGCATCCAGTGGATCGGGCTCAACAAGACGTCTGATCGCGATCGTCGCTTCGCCGGTGCTCGGTCTGGTCCTGACGATGGCGATCATGCTGCTGACAAGTTGGCTCGGGGTTCGGGCGAGCGCGCGTGGGTCGGAGCGGACGTTTCGCGGGCTGCACCTGGTTTCGTCCGGAACGCTGTCGCTCAGCCACGGCCTCAACGATGCGCAGAAGACGATGGGGCTGATCACCGTCCTTCTCTATTCGACGGGTTATCTGCACGGCCATTTCGCGGTGCCCAACTGGGTGGCGCTGAGCTGCTACATCGCGATGGGGCTCGGCACGCTGACCGGCGGCTGGCGAGTCATCGAGACGATGGGCACGCGCATCACCAAGCTGTCGCAGCATCAGGGATTCAGCGCTTCGGCCGGCGCATCGATCATGCTGTTCGCGGCCTCGGCGCTCGGTATTCCCGTTTCCACGACGCACACGATGACCGGCTGCGTGATCGGAGCGGGGGCGGCTCGGCGGGCTTCGGCGGTCCGCTGGGGGATTGCTGGCAACGTTGCGATCGCCTGGGTCATCACCATTCCGGCTTCCGCAACGGTCGCGGCTCTCTTTTACTGGCTGATCAGTGGCGAGTTCCTGAAGTTCGGGATCGCAGTCGCGATCATCGCGTTTGTCGCTTATTCGGCGAAGGCGTGGAGAATCCAGACGTGAGGGCTCAAATCGTCGCTGCATTTCTCTCGCTTCTGGCGGTCGGGGCGGCGCCCGCTCAGCAGCATGTCGACATGAAGCGGATGAGCGAGATCACGCGCGTGCTCGCATCCGACGAATTCCAGGGACGCGCGCCGGGCACGCCTGGCGAGGACAAGACGATCCCGTACCTGATCGAGCAGTTCAAGGCTGCGGGGCTCGAGCCCGCCGGCGAGAATGGCGGCTGGACCCAGACCGTGCCGATGATCCACACCCAGCTGAACGCGCCGGTGAACGTGTCGGTGAGCCAAGGCGGCCAGACGGTGCCGCTGCGCTATCCCGACGATGTCTATCTCGGCACGGTCCGGCCGGTCGATCGAGTGCGGATCGAGAAAGCGCCGATGGTCTTTGTCGGCTACGGCGTGACTGCGCCGGAGCGCGGTTGGGATGATTTCAAGGGCGTCGACCTCCACGGCAAGGTCGCTGTGATGCTGGTCAACGACCCGGACTTCGAGGCCGCGCAAGGCGAGCCGGTCGCGGGCAAGTTTGGCGGCAAGACGATGACCTATTACGGCCGCTGGACCTATAAATATGAGGAGGCGGCGCGGCGGGGCGCAATCGCGGCGCTCGTCGTCCACGAGACCGACGCGGCGGGCTATCCCTGGAACGTGGTGAAGAGCCCGGCGGGCGAGAACTATGCGATCGCGCTTCCGGCGGATGCGCCGCAGCCGGTGCTTCTGCAGGGCTGGATCCAGCGCGACGTCGGCCGCGGCGCTGCTGGAGCGCGCGGGCTACGATTACGAGACGGTGAAGCGCGAGGCACGGACGGCGTCGTTCAAGCCGATCGACCTGAAGGCCAATATCTCCGCCGACATCCCAGTCACATTAGCGCACATCACCAGCCACAACGTGATTGGGAAGCTTACGGGCACGACCTATCCCAACGAGACCGTCAGCTACGGCGGCCACTGGGATGCGTACGGAGTTGGCCCGGCCGACGCGCAAGGCAAGACGATCCGGCCTGGCGCATCCGACGATGCGCTGGGGCTGGCGGCGATGCTGGAGGATGCGCGGTTGTTCGCGGCTGGTCCGAGGCCGCAGCGCACGTTGGTTTTCGCGGCATGGACGGGCGAGGAGCGGGGGCTGCTCGGCTCCGAATATTACGCCCAGCATCCTTTGTTCCCGATCGATACGATGGTCGCGAACCTGACCTTCGATACGTTGCAGTTCAACGGGCTGGTCAAGGACGCGGTGCTCGTCGGGCGCGGGCAGAGCAGCGACATGGAAACGCTGCTGGCGACCGCGGCGAAAGCGCAGGGCCGCTACATCACCGACGAGAACCATCCGGAGCGCGGGCTGTTTTATCGCGCCGACCATTTCTCCTTCGCCAAGCGCGGCGTCCCGGTACTGCTCGATATGGCGCTCGCGGGTGCCTACGACATGGTCAGAACGGCGGAAGACCCGCGGGCGAGCAGTGGCTGAGCAGCTTCACGACAAATTGCTATCACCAGACCTGCGACGCCTGGGCGCCGACCTGGAACCTCGAAGGCGCAGCGCAGGAAGCAGAGCTGTTCTACGCCATCGGCGCTCGCCTCGCGAACAGCCGCGAATGGCCGCAGTGGAATGCGTCATCCGAATTCGCGAAGGTGCGAGCGCAATCCACATCGGCCCGGTCAGCGGCTCCCCGGCGCGGAGAGCGCGGCCGCTAACGAAGGTTCGTGGACCGGCTTTTCCAATCGGAGTAACATCGCGGCTCTGATCGCACGTGGGGGACCGTCGCGATGGATTTCGATACGGCCATGCTGCTGGCGATTCCGGCCAGCTTTCTCCTGTTTCTCGGCATCGAGGCGCTCGTCCCGTCGGGGCGCGCGATGCCGGAAGTGAGTCACTGGCGGTTGATCGGGCTTGCCTGCTTTGCAGGGACTTTGGTCGTCTACGTCGGCGCGCCGTTGCTGATCGTTCCGCTGCTGCCGCCGATGGCGATTGCGGACCTCCAGAGCTGGGGCAATTGGGCTGCGTTGCCGGTGTGGGTGCTGACGACATTCCTCGGCTACTGGGCGCACCGGGTCATGCATTATTTCGACATGCTCTGGCGTGCCGGCCACCAGCTGCATCATGGTGTCGCGCGCGTCGACATCTCCTCAGCGATGATCTTCCATCCGGTGGATTCGGTCGTCCAGGGGGTGATTACCGGGCTGCTCGCTGCAGGGTTGCTACACTCGACGGCGCAGGCGGCGGCATGGTCGGGACTATGGGGCTTCACGGTCGCTCTCTATCAGCATTGGAACGTCCGGACGCCGGCGTGGACCGGGTGGATCATCCAGCGGCCTGAAGCGCATATGCTTCACCACGAGCGCGACGTGCACGCACGCAACTTCGGCGACATGCCAGTGTGGGATCGGCTGTTCGGGACCTATGCGGAGCCTGTGCAGCGCGAGGTGAAGCTCGGCTTCGAAGCTGGGCGCGCCCGGCGCTGGCTTGCGATGCTGGCGATGGTCGACGTCAACAAGACCGAGAAGGTAGACGGCCGAATCAGGTTGTAGGCTAGGCGCGCCAAATCAGGGCGGAAAAGGTGGCGGCGGGAACGCAGCGCGGCTAGGGCGCATCTGACGATTCCATGAGAGCAGCGCCAGTTCAATTCCGCTTCGTGTGGGCGATATTCTTCGCTCTGCTGCTGGCCGTTCGGTCACTCGCCCCAGCCGGTTTCATGCCGGCGTTCGACCATCGCGCGGTGACCATCGTCGCTTGCCCCGATGCGGCCGCTCCCGTCCTGTCGTTGATGCACCATCATCATCAGCCGGGCGATCACAACCTGGCGCACCAACCGTGTCCCTATGCGTCGGCGTCGGGACTCGGTGCGCTCGGGGCCGACTGGTCCGCGCTCCTCATCTCCGCATTCTTTGCAATCGCATTGCTGCTGGGGCGGAGGCTCATGTTCGTCGAGCGCCACGGCAGGCGCCAACGTCCGCCTTCGCGAGGACCGCCCCTTCTCGCCTGAAACCCGCTTAGCCAGTTTCAAAAATACGTCCGCTTGCGCGGGCAATGGGGATTATCCGTAATGAATCGCTTCAAAACGGCGGCGCTGGTCGGCACGATCGCGTCAGCGCTCGCGATGTTTCCAACCGCTGCAAACGCCTGTGCGAGCTGCGGCTGCACCTTGACCGCCGACTGGCTGAGCCAGGGCCTCGCCGCGCAGCCCGGCACAACCTTCAGCTTGCGCTACGACTACGTTCCGCAGACCACACTTCGGTCCGGCACGCACGAGGTGGACCGCGACGCGATCGATTTCCCGACCGACCGGGAGATCGAGCGTTACACCTACAATCATAGCCTGACCTTCACGCTCGACCATCAGTTCGCCAACGACTGGGGACTCGACGTCCAGCTACCGGTGCTCACCCGCCCGCACAGCACGATTGCGGAGGATACGACCGAGCCGAGCCACTCCGACACGAAGGGTATCGGCGACCTGCGCGTGGTCGGGCGCTGGCAAGGGCTGTCGACGCCCGGCAGCGTGACAGGAATCGAGGCCGGCCTCGTGTTTCCGACGGGCGAGTTTCACCAGAAGTTCGACTCTGGTCCGGAGGAAGGCGAGGAGGTCGACCGCGGGCTTCAGCCGGGCACCGGCACGGTGCAGGCGGTACTCGGCGCCTATCATCTTGGGGCGATCTCGCCAGAGCTCGGCTATTTCCTCCAGGCGACCGGGCAGGTGCCGCTGACCGGTGGTGATGGCTACAAGCCCGGGAGCTTTGCGCAGGTGGCGGCCGCGCTCAACTATACTCACTGGCGCAACATCACGCCCCAGCTTCAGCTCAGCTTCCGGAAGACCTGGCGCGACAGCGGTCCCAATTCGGACCGGCCGAACAGCGGCGGCGAACAGGTGAATGTCGCACCCGGACTCTCGGCGAAGCTGGGGACCAAGTTGGTCGGATTCACCTACGTCGAGCTGCCGCTCTACACGCGGGTAAACGGATTCCAGCTGGTGCCGAAGGCCAAGTTCTCAGCGGGACTGCTGTTCCACCTCTAACCGCGAGTAAGAAGGGGCGTGACAACGCGCTCGAGCGTCGCCATGTCGAGTGTCGACCGGCCGTCTTCCTTCGAAGCGAAGACGAGGCGGCCGGCGCGGTCATAGACTCGGGTGACGGGCAGCGCCTTCGGGATGTCGCGGCGAGGGATCTTCACATCATCGACCCGGGCAACGGGGAAGGCGAAGCTGCTCGTAACCTGCTGCAGCTTCTTGTTGGAGGCGCCTTGGTCGATCGAGATGGCTAGCATTTGCAGTCCCTGGCCGTGATGTCTTGCGGTAATAAGCATCGAGGACCGGCATCTCGAGCCGGCACGGCGCGCACCAGGTCGCCCAATAATGGACGATCGTGACGCCCTCATCGGCATTGAAGGAGGCGCCGGAGATCGTCCGCGCATCGCTGAACGCAGCGGGCACGGCCGGTACGGATGAGACGAGGGTGCTAGCGGCAATGAGGAAGCGAAGCGCGTGCACGAAATGTCCTGCTCTCTTGGGAGTCGCGAGTCTCTTAGGGAGATGCGTCTCCGGGTTCCACACCCCCCTAAAGATTCCGGGGCAATGCTTTCGGTTCCCCCGTTAAATTGCTCGCTTGTCACTCGACGGCTGCACTGCGGTTGCGCAATGATGCATGTGTGCGGGGGCACCTCCTCATCCTTGCGGGCATTGCGCTGGCGCTGGCTGGACGCGCGAAAGCAGCGGATCAATCGCCGATCTGTGCCGATCGGCCGGGAAAGGCGACTTCTGCCTGCACTGTGCCGCTAGGGCATTGGCAGATCGAGATCGGGCTTGCGGACTGGGCGCTGCAGAAATCGGATGGAGAGCGCGACACGTCGCTCGTTCTCGGCGAGACGACGATCAAATATGGCGTAACCGCCAGCTCCGACCTCGAGATCGACATCACTCCATGGCAGGACTCGAGAAGCCGCTTCGGTGACATCCATGAAGCTGTGACCGGGTTCGGAGACGTCAAGCTCGTCTACAAGCAGCGGCTGACGGCGGCGGATGCGCCGGTTCAGGTGCTGGCGATGCCGTTCGTGAAAATTCCAACGGCGAAGCATTCACTCGGCAACGGCAAATGGGAAGGCGGACTGCTGGTCCCAATCGGCTATGCCATCCCGAAGACACCGCTCAGCCTTGCGCTCACCCCGGAAGTCGACTGGGTCGCCGATGGGGACGGCCACGGGCATCACGCGGCCATGGCGCAGGTTGCATCGCTCGGCTGGGCGGTCAGCGACAAGCTCAACCTCTCGGCGGAGATTTGGGGCGGCTGGGACTGGGACCCTGACGGGACAACGCATCTCGCCAGCGCCGATGCGGCGGCTGCTTATCTCCTCTCCAACGACGTGCAGCTCGATGCCGGCGCGAACTTCGGACTCAACCGCAACACGCCCGACGTGGAGCTGTATGGCGGTCTTTCGGTGCGGTTTTGATGCTCATGGGAAAGTGAGACCCACGACAATTCGGGGGCTCGTGGGTCTCTGACGACAGACCTTATCGAAAGTTAGGTAGGTGTCTAGCCTGCTCGAAGCAGATTTTGGCTCAGCTCATCGCATATCCGCCCCGCACGGGCCCCATCAGCGCGCGCGAGGCGGAACTCGGGCGAAACTAATCGCCCAAGCGGATCCGAAGCACTTGTCCCGAGCCGTTTGGCGGGAGGCCGAAGCCTAGGTTGGAAACATAGAGCGCGCCGTCGGGACCGAAGGTCATGCCGGTCGGAAGCGAAAGACCGCTGACGAGAACCTCGCGGTTCGAGCCGGTGACACGCACGATATCTCCTTCACCTGGGGCCGGGCCGCCAGGCGTGATCGTGTTCTCGAGCACGTACATGCGGCCGAGATTGTCGAAGGTCAGGCCGAGCACCGTCGTGAAGCCCGTCGCAGCGACGCTCACCGACCCCGTTGGTGTTATGCGCAGGATCTTCGACGAGCCCGGCACGATCGGGAAGGTATTGAGATTGCCGACGTAGAAAGCGCCAAGACGATAAGCGCTCGCCGTCGGGACAATATGTCCCTGGCTTGCGCTGATGTCCGCAACCCGGCTGATCGCGCCAGTGGTGCTAATCTTGTCGAGCTCGCCGTGGTTCGGCTCAACGGCGTAAAGCATCTGGCCGACCGCGTTCAGGCTCCACCAGGTGCCGTCGGGCTCGAAGTCGTCGGGTTCGGGGTTCGCGACAGGATGCGCTTTCTGGAAGGTGCTGAGGTCAGCGACGAGAACCGGATTGCCATTGCCGGTGATCCGGTAGACGCCGTTGACTGTGTTGATCACCCCGTGAGAGCAACCGCTGCCGGCGGTCAGCACGTACATCGCGCTTCCGATCCATGCCATGTCGGCAGGGCCGCTGGTGAGATGGCCGGAATTGGCTGACGTTTCGCTCGACGGGAAACGATCCGTCACGGTCGTCTTGTTGCCGTTACTGTCCACGCGTGTGATGCGGCCACCGTGCCCGGCCCCGGTATACGGGCCAATGTTGGCGGGGACCTGCTCGCATTTGCCAACTGTGGATGCCGTTCCGCCAGCGCCGCCTTCGGCGACGTAAAGAGCGCCGTCGGGGCCGAACCTGAGGCCGCGCGGGTTGTTGAAGCCGGTCGCGTAGATTTCCACTGTTGGCGCTGCGGCGCCGCGGACCACTGTGGGCGTTCGGGCAGCAGTCGCGGCAGGAGCGGCGGCAATAGATAATGCCGCGACGGAGCTTGCAATCAGCATCGCGCGGCGAGTTGAGAGAAGATGCTCGTTCATGGCGGTTACCCCCTGTTCGTCCGACGTTCGCCGGACATTTCGACGCTAGGCGGCCACGAACGCCTGGGAAGCCAGGATCCGAGACCTGGACGAGTACCGAGAGGGGTCCTCAAGGAAACTAGATCAAAATGCCGGGCCCCGACTCCGGCACATTCCGATGAGCCCAGTAAGCTTTTTCCGCAGATTCTTTAACTTACCCAAAGTTAACGCCGAAGATTAACTTTGCACGGTCGCGCGTCGTGGGAGTATCGATTGGCGGCACTTTATATTGGGCGCGACCACGAGCATTCAGGCACCGAGCATCTTCTTGACGCCTCTCGCCGCCTGTCTGAGCCGCTGCTCATTCTCGACTAGCGCGATGCGGACGAAGCCTTCCCCTTCCTCGCCGAAGCCGACACCAGGAGCGACGGCGACATGGGCTTCGGTCAGGAGCTTCTTGGAGAATTCCATCGAGCCGAGGTTGTGGAAGCGCTCCGGGATCGGCGCCCACGCGAACATGCTTGCCTGCGGGACCGGAATCTCCCAGCCGGCGCGGCCGAGGCTTTCGACCAGGACGTCGCGGCGCCTGCGGTAGAGATTGCGGTTGTGTTCGACGATGTCCTGCGGACCGTTGAGTGCAGCAACGGCGGCTGCCTGGATGGGGGTGAAGGCCCCATAATCGAGATAGGACTTCACCCGCGCGAGCGCTTCGATCAGCCGCGCATTGCCGACCGCGAAGCCGATCCGCCAACCAGCCATCGAATAGGTTTTGCTCATCGAAGTGAACTCGACCGCGACGTCCTTCGCGCCCTCGACCTGCAGGATCGAAGGCGTCGGCGTGTCGCCGAAGTAGATCTCGGCATAAGCTAGGTCGGAGATCACGATCAGCTCGTGCTCCCGGGCAAAGGCTACGAGGCGCTCGTAAAAGGCGAGGTCGGCGACATAGGCCGTCGGGTTCGATGGATAGCCGATCACCAGCACCTTCGGCCGCGGCACGGTGTAGCGCATGGCGTTGGAGAGGCGGTCGAAGAAGGCTTCGCCCGGGGCCGCGGGGATGGAGCGGATCGCGGCGCCGGCGATGATGAAGCCGAAGCTATGGATTGGATAGGAAGGATTCGGCGCGAGGACGACGTCGCCGGGCGCCGTGATCGCCTCGGCGAGGTTGGCAAGGCCCTCCTTTGAGCCGAGCGTCACGATGACTTCTTTGTCAGGGTCGAGGGGGACGCCGAAACGTCGCTGGTAATAGGCCGCTTGTGCCTTGCGCAAGCCGGGGATCCCGCGGCTCGCCGAATAGCGGTGGGCGTTCGGCTTGTTGGCGACCTCCGCGAGCTTGTCGATCACGTGTTGCGGCGGCGAACCGTCGGGATTGCCCATGCCGAGGTCGACAATATCCTCGCCTCGGCCCCGCGCGGCCGCCTTCATCGCGTTGACCTCGGCGAAGACGTAGGGCGGTAGGCGCTGGATTCGGTAGAAGTCGGTGTCCATCGCCGCCAGCATGCAGCCGATGCTGCAGTGCGGCAAGCGCCTCCTAGGGCCGGCTGCTCACCGAAATCTGTCCGCCCTCGCTGTCGCGGATCCTGGCGAGGTGCACTCCGTGCTCCTCCCTCGGCGGCTCGCTGAAATCGATTCCGAGCTCGTCACGACGGGCGTGGAACTGGCCGACGTCGTCGACCTCGAAGCCAAGCTCGACATGCCCCGCCTTATTGTCTCCAGACGCGGGATGGAGAGCAAGCTTGGTGTCGCCGGTTGCGAACTCGCTCCAGAACGGCGACTGGAAGGCGGGCTCGAGTCCTAGCTTGTCGCGATAGAAAGCGACCGCGCGGTCCATATCGTCAACATATTTGATCGCATAGGTCAGTCGCATTGTCCTTCTCCTATCGAGGCAACAGCGCGTACGTTCGGCGGAAGGCGCGAGTCTCCGCCGCGGTGAAGGCGGTGCCAGGGCCGAGTAGCGCTTTCTCTGGAACGCCGGTAACGAAATAAGCGATTCCAAGGCCGCGCTCACGGTCGATCCAGACGCCGCTCTTCATTCCATAAGCGTCGCCGGCGTGGCCGACGAGCGTGTGGCCGTTGGTCCCGATGTCATCCGCGCAGCCTCGCACCGGGGTCGGGATCCGCTGGGTGGCGTGGCCGTAGCTGCAATAGAAGCCTTTTTCTGTCACGCCGTTGCTTCCATCGAAGCGCCAGACCTGCGTGAAGAGCGCGTCCACCGAAGCCCGAGTGAGGATCTGGATGCCGTCGAGGGTGCCGCCGTTCAGAAGCATGCGCCCGACACGCGAAAGGCCCCGCGCGGAAATCCGAAGCCCGCCCTGCGGCGCGAACAGCGCGCCATTCTCGCCGAGCCGCCAGCGGGAGAGGTCGCACGGTTCGCCATCGTTCACCTGGACCGGGCAGGCCGGACGGACGCCGTGGAGGTCGTCTTTTAGGGGCTTGCCAGAGGGGTCGTCGAGCTCAACCGCGCGAGCCACGATCGCGTCGCTGCAAGTCGGCCAGTTATAGCAGGCGTCGAGCTTCATGGGCTCGAGCACGTTGCGGCGCATCCAGATGTCGAAGCGCTCGCCAGTGGCCATCTCGACGATTGAGGCGACGATAGGGAAGTTGAGATTGGTGTAGCGGAAGTAGTTGTCGCCTGGGCCGTGCTGCGGATCCCAGTTCTTTGGGTCTGCCATCAGCGCTTTCAGCGAGCCGCCGAGCGCGATTGCGTAATCGTCGTCATGCTCGCGTACTGACGAGGTGTGCGACAGCAGCATCCCGAGCGTAATTGTCCGGTCAGAGAAGCCCGGGTTGCGAAAACTCCATCCGAGCCAGCGCGAAACGTCGGAATTGAGGTCGAGCTTTCCTTGTTCGACTAGCTTCATGACCCCGATTGCCACGACCATCTTGCTGACCGAGGCGACGCGAACCGGATCGTCGGCCGTGACCCGGCGGCCGGACTGCGGGTCGGCGATTTCGTCGGCGAAGCTTGCGATCTCGCCGTCGCGGCTGAAAGCGATTCCGACTTCGTTGTGCACGGACGGTTCGAGACGCACAGTAGTGCAAGCCGTTAGGACGAGTGTCAGACCGAGAACAAGCGCCCGCATGACCGGTGAGCTTATGCTGTTGTAACCTTCCACGCTACGGTTAGGCTGGATAGTCACTGGGAGGGCGAAATGCGTATCATTCTGGCCGCCGTCTTGCTTGTCGCCGCAGCGCCGGCGCCCACGCCTGCACAACTCGAGATGCAAACGTGGAAGGCGTTTCAGGCGAAGCGCGTCGGCGAGATCAAGTCGCTCTTCTCACCTGATTTTGTCGGGCTGTATGCGGACGGCACGCATGACCTCGCGCGCGAGCTGCGTAGCCTCGATGAGCTCACGATCAGGGATTACAAGCTGACGCCGATGCGCAGCCGCACGCTGGATGTGGACAATGTCCTTCTCACTTACGGCGCGGACGCTCGCCTTCAGGTCGGCAAGAGGGTCATGCCGACCCGGCTTTGGATGGCGTCGCTTTGGCACCGCGAAGACGGGCGCTGGCGCTGCGTCTTTCACTCGGAGATCAAGGCGAAGTAGCGATTAGCGTTTCCTGCGCCGAAACCGCCTGCCAGCGACCGGACCGGTAAACGAACACGTCCACGAAACGCAGGGAGCCGATGAATTCTACCGGCGCTCTTCTGGGTGTCGATGCCGCGCATGATTGCAGCGTCGCCAATCAGCTTCGGCTGTAGCGCGCTCAGCTCGAGCGTAGATGAGGTCCGCTTCGGGAGAGCACTCAGGGCTTCGGCTTTCGTAAGCAGCTCACCGCGCCAACTCGTGTCGACGAAGGACGGGTCAAGAATGCAATCGAGCGCGCACCGGCGCCACCGAGCGCTCTTGCAGCGCCATATGTCGCGTAAGCGGCCATGCCGTGCGGCGTCGAACCACAGCAGAGCCTGGCCGGCGAAGCGACGGCGTCTGCCGATCCACACGAGCAGCGCCGCAGCGATGCAGATGAGAAGCGTACCGTTGGTATGCACCCAGAAGACGGGCGCTCCGATCAGGAGATCGCGGATGGTGCCGCCACCAACTCCGGTCACGACGGCGAAGAAGATGAAGGTGACGAAGTCGAGCCGCCGTTCGGCCGCGACCAGTGCGCCGGAAATCGCGAACACGGCGATTCCGAAATAGTCGAGCAGGACGAGCGCGGTTGGGTTCATTGCTCCAACCGCCTACATTAGCCGCATGGCCGACGACACCCAAAGCGCGAGCGCGATCCCGACGCTCGAGGACTGGCAGCATTGGACGCTAGTGATGGGCCGCGCCCAGCAGATGATGATGGAGTTCTGGGCCGACCAGATGAAGAAAGGGCCAGCCGATGCCCTCGATCGCGGCGGGCTGGCCGCCGAACGCATTCGGCTTCGAGGCACCCAGTGCGCCGCCGGATCCAATGGCGCTGATGAGTGCGGGCGCGCAGGCGTGGGCAAGGGGCTCGAAACCTGGGGCAAGATGCTCGGCGGGGTCGTTCCTGCTCCGGCAGGCCGAAAGCAAGGACCGCCGCTTCGCCGCCCCGGAATGGCGCGAAAACCCGATCTTCGACACGATCAAGAACAGCTATCTGCAGATCTCCGACCAGCTGCTGGGCACGCGTCGACCAGATCGAGGACATCGATGCCGACGATGCGGGAGAAGCTGCGGTTTGCGACGCGCAGCTTCGTCGACGCGATGAGCCCGTCCAACTTCGCGCTGACCAATCCTCAGGTGCTGAAGCGAACGATGGAGACGCGCGGCGAGAATTTGCTCAAGGGCCTCGCCAACATGCTCAAGGACATTGCGGCGGGCCAGCTGACGCAGACCAAGCCGGGAGTGTTCGAGGTCGGCCGGAACCTCGCAACGACCCCGGGTAAGGTGGTCAAGCAGACGCCGCTCTACCAGCTGATCCAGTACACGCCGGCGACGGATGAGGTGCTGACGACGCCGGTCGTGATCTTCCCGCCGTGGATCAACCGCTTCTACATCCTCGACCTCAGTCCCGAGAAAAGCTTCGTCAAATGGTGCGTCGATAATGGCGTGAGCCTGTTCATGGTCAGCTGGAAGTCGGCGGACGAGAGCATCGCCGACGCGACGCTCGACGATTATGTGCTCGAAAGGACAGGTCGACGCGATCGACACGGTCCGCGACCTGCTCGGCGTCGAGAGCGTCCACACGATCGGCTATTGCGTCGCCGGCACCACGCTCGCCGCGACGCTCGCCTATCTTCAGGCGAAGGGTGAGGCGGGCAAGGTCAAGTCGGCGACCTTCCTGACGGCGCAGGTGGATTTCACCGAAGCCGGCGACCTCAAGCTGTTCACCGGGCCGGAGACGATGGGTCTGCTGGACCAGCTGACCAAGGAGAAGGGCTATCTCGACGGCCGCTACATGGCCGCGACCTTCAACCTTCTGCGCGGCCGCGACCTCATCTGGAGCTATGTCGTCAACAATTACCTGCTGGGCGACGAGCCGGCGCCGTTCGACCTGCTCTACTGGAACAGCGACACGACGAACCTGCCGGCCGGCTGGCACCGCGGCTATCTCGAGGACCTCTACAAGGGGAACAAGCTTGCGGAGAAGGGCGGCATCTCCGTCGCCGGGACGCCGGTCGACATCGATACGGTGAAGACCCCGACCTACGTCCAGGCGGGACGCGAGGATCATATCGCGCCGCCGCAGAGCGTGTGGAAGATCATGGACCATTTCGCCGGGCCGAAAAGGTTCGTGCTCGCGGGGTCGGGCCATATCGCGGGCGTAGTGAACCCTCCGGCCGCCCAGAAGTACCAATATTGGGTCAACGATCGTCCGTGCGACACGCTCAACTCCTTCGTCGAGGGTGCGACCGAGCATAAGGGAAGCTGGTGGCCGGACTGGCTCGCCTGGCTGAAGAAGCAGGATCCGCGCGATGGTGAAGGCCGAAGGTGCGCGAATTCCGGGCAAAGGCAAATTGAAGGCGATCGAGGACGCGCCTGGGACCTATGTCAAATCTCGCTGAAAGCGTGATCCTGCGCCTCGCTAGGCGGGAGGAGCATGACGAGCTCGAGGAGCTGCAGCGGCACGCGTCTCTCGAGCTTCCCGAATATCGCGACCAGCTGATCGCCAATCCGGATGCGATCTATTTGCCCGAGGCGCAGATCGCGAACGGCCAGGTGATCGTGGCCGAGGTCGGTGGTGAAATCGTGGGCTTCGCAGCGGTCGTGGGCGGCGAGCTGGACGGCCTGTTCGTCGAACCGGACCTATGGGGCGGCGGCATCGGGCGGCTTCTGGTCGATGCGGCGGCCCACGAAGCGCGCCGGCGCGGGTTGGCGCTGACTGTCATCGCAAATCCGCGCGCACAGCGCTTTTACGAAAATTGCGGATTCACGGTCGAGGGAGAGGAGCAGACCCGCTTTGGCCCGGGAATTCGAATGACGAAGTAATCAGCAATTTTGGTACTTCCAATGCCGCCTCTTGCCTTCGCTTAGCCATTCGATCGCGGTCGCAATTCGCTTCTGGCGCGTGCCGTCCTGCTTCGCTTCGGCAATCCATTCGAAATAGTCGCGCTGCGCAGAGGGCGGGAAACTGTCGAGCGCCGCTTTCGCCTTCGGCGCCCTGGAGAGCGCGGCTGCGAAATCCGTGTGCATCTCCGGCGGCGGCTTCGGCGCGGCCTTCGGCTTGCGCGGCGCCGGCGCACTCTTCGCCAGCTCGGCAGCTTCGCGGATCAGTCGGTCGAGCTCGGCGTCGGCAGGCAGCTCATCGACCGACTTGATCTTCCCGAACTGGCCCATGGCGCCCAAGGTGGAGTGACTCGATTCGAGTTCCTGCCCACGCCAGAAGTTGAGTGCTGCATGGCCTTTGAAAGCCGCGGTGATGAGCAGGATTTTCCCGTCGACCGAGTAGGCGGGCATGCTCCACTTGATGGCTTCGTCCACGTTCGGAACGGCTGAATGGACGCGGTCACGGACCTTTTCGAGGATGGGCCGAGCGAACGGCTCCGCCTTGGCGATGTAGGCGTCGATCCGAGGTTCGCGGCTCATAGAATTCCATGCCCCAAAATCAGCCGGATGATGCCGATCACGATGACGAACAGGTTGAGGTTCCGGCCCGCAGTGCTTCGTGAAATTGCGCCAATCACCGCGCCGATGATCGCAAGAGGGACGATCAGCCAGTTGGCCCAGCCCAGCAGGGGGATGAAAGCGACGAGCGCGCAGACGAGCGCGACGATGCCGATGATCAGCGAGACGAAATTGAACATGGGGCGCTTCCTATCATCACTCGGGAGCCTGCGGGAGACGCGGGGCTCTTAGCATCGCGATGACGTAGAGCACGAGCGCCAGCCAGATCGCTGGGAAGGCGATCGCGTGGGCGATCGTCACCCGCTCGCCATAGAGCAGCACCGCAATCAGGAACTGCAGCGTCGGAGCGACGAACTGGAGCATTCCGAGCGTCGAATATTGAAGGCGCTTGGCGGCCGCAGTGAACAGGAGGAGGGGAGTCGTCGAGACAATTCCGGAAAGCACCAGCAGCTCGGTGTCGCGCGTCGTCGTTCCGAGCACCGGCTGCGAAGCGAGCGCTCCCCAGCCGAGCCACGCGATTGCTAGCGGGAAGAGGAGTCCGGTCTCGACAGCAAGTCCGGTGAGCGCATCAGCCGGCACGATCTTCCGAAGCAGGCCGTAAAGCGCGAAGGTGACGCACAAGGCGAGGCTCAGCCACAATTGGCTGAGCGCTCCGGCGGCAAGGATACTGATCCCGGCCGCGGCGATGGCGACGGCGGCCCACTGCAGTCGATTGAGCTTCTCACGAAGCGCGAACCGGCCGAGCAGGACATTGGCCAGGGGGTTCAGATAGTAACCGAAGCTGGCCGCCAGGATGTGCCCGCTCGTTACCGCGTAGACATACAGCAGCCAATTGGTGCCGATGAGGAACGCAGTGAGGATGAGAATGCCGAGCGTCCGAGGCCGGGCGCAGGCGGAGCGTAGCTTGTTCCAGTTGCGCGTCAGGGTGATCAGAAGCGCGAGGAACGGAACGGACCAGAGGACGCGGTGGGCTACAATGTCTACCGGATCGACGTCCGCCAGCGCCTTGAAGTACACCGGGAGGACGCCCCACAGGGCGTAAGCGGCGAAGCCGAAGGCGAAACCGCTGCCCGAACCGTGAGCGTGGCTGCGAGTTGCCGCAGCTTTGGGGCCTTCGGGCGCATTCATTTCGCGGGCGCGTAGCCGCGGTGAGCGTTCAGTGAAAGCTTATGTTGAACGGTGCATTAGTTGAAAGGGAACAAGGCCACTGGCACTGTTGGGGGAGGGGTGAACAACTTGTCGGTCAATCGTCGCCACAGAAGAGGGCTTGCGCGCGGAGCGGTTCTTCTCGCGCTCGTCTTGCTCGGCGGGTGCGCGACCAAGCCCAAGCTCCCGCCCGGAGTCCATCCAACGGTGGAGGTCGGACCTCCGCTGAAGTCCGAAACGTGGAAGGCTGTCGCCAACGCCGCCGACCAGGATCGCATCGCTCGGCTCGGCCTCGCGTGGCAGCAAGCGCTCGAAGAGGCAAAGAGGTCCAACCCCGGCGATGTCAGCAAGGAAGGCAAGCTTCTGCTTCCCCGGACCGGACTGCCGCGGCCGGTGCCGACGCCCGGCAGCTACAATTGCCGCATGATCGCGCTCGGCAAGGCAACGCCCAAGGCGAAGGCGTTCGAAAGCTTCAAACCCTTCTTCTGCTACGTCGAGGTCGAGGACGACCAGCTGACGATCGTCAAGCAGACGGGAAGCCAGCGCCCCGCCGGACGCCTGTGGGAGGATGACGATCCCAACCGCCTCGTCTTCCTGGGGAGCCTGGCACTGGGGAACGAAGACCAGCCGCTCGCTTATGGCGACGATCCCAAGCGGAACATGGCCGGGGTGCTCGAACGGATCGGAGCATTCCGCTGGCGGCTGGTGATCCCCTGGCCGCAGAACGATGCGAAGCTCGACGTGTTCGAGCTGACTCCGGTGGATTTCAACCAGCAGCCGCAGTGAGCGAAGCGGGATTGCTCGCCGACCCGCGAGAAGTGCGGGCGATCCTGGTTGCATCGGCGCAGGCAGGTAAGGCGATCAGCTATTCCGAAGTGCTCGAGTTGCTCGGCCATCACTTTACGCGGCCGAAGATGCGTCAGCTCTGCAAGGTGCTGAGCTTCGTCGACGAGGCAGCCGAGGAGCTGGGTGAGCCGGAGCTGGCGGTGCTCGTCGTTCGGCAGTCCGATGGTCTGCCCGGGCAAGGCTGGTGGGTCGGCGGAGCCAAGAAGCATGGCTACACGGGACTGTGGGAAGGGCCGAAGGCGGCGAAGCTGATCCGCAAGCTTCACCGCCAGGCGTTTGAGTATTGGGCGAAGCGCTCCTAAGCGCCGCCGGGTGACCGAAGCGCGTACATTCACCGTATCCGAAGACGACGACGGAATCCGGCTCGATCGCTGGTTCAAGCGCCACATGCCGGAGGTCAGCTTCAACATTGTGTCACGATGGGCCCGGACGGGCCAGTTGCGGCTGGCTGGAAAGCGCGCGGTTCCCGGCGACCGGGTCGAGGCGGGACAGGAAATCCGCCTTCCTCCGCTCGATCCTGTGCCTGCGCGGCCGGCGCGAGCACAGCCCAAGCGGCAGCCGCTGACCGAGGACGAAGAGCAGTTCGTGCGCGACATGGTGATCCACGAGGATCGCCACGCCTTCGTGCTCAACAAGCCGCCGGGCCTTGCGACGCAGGGCGGGACAAAGACGAACCAGCATCTCGACCGCCTGCTGGCAGGCCTCGCGGACGAGGGCGGCAGGCCCAAGCTCGTTCACCGGCTCGACAAGGACACGTCGGGCGCGCTGCTGGTGGCGCGAACTGCTCGCTCGGCCGGCCATTTCGCCAAGGCCTTCTCGGGGCGGACGGCCAGGAAGGTCTATTGGGCGCTCATCGTAGGCGTTCCGGATCAATTCGAGGGGCTGATCGATGCGCCGCTCGCGAAGCAGCCCGGCACGGGCGGCGAGAAAATGCAGGTCGATCCCGAGCACGGCCTTCCCGCCAAGACGCGCTGGCGGGTCATCGATCGAGCCGGCAACCGCGCCGCGTGGGTCGAGCTCCAACCTCTGACAGGCCGCACCCACCAGCTGCGCGCGCACATGGCGGCGATCGGCCACCCGATTGTCGGCGACGCGAAATATGGAGGAATTGAAGCCTTTCTGACCGGCGGGATCAGCCGGAAGCTCCACCTTCACGCGCGGCGAATCCGGATCGATGCGCCGGACGGCGGAGCGATCGACGTCACAGCGGAGCTGCCCACTCACATCGCGGAGAGCCTGGCGACGATCGGGTTCGATCCTTCGGCCGGCGATTCGCTCCCGCTCGAGGAGAAGACGGCGCCTTCACCGGAGGCGAAGCAGCGCAAGATAGCGGCCGCGGCGAAGGCGCGGCGGCGGGAACGGCGAGGCGAACGGCGCGCCCGGGGAAGTGCGCCTCGGCGAGGCAAGCGCTGATGCATCCAAACCCGGCGTTCGAATGGACGGACGAGGACGAAATGCTGCGCTTCGCCGCCGAACAGAGCTTTGCGCACATCTTCACCGCGGCGTCCGGCCAGCTCTTCGTGGTCCATGCCCCGGTGATGGTCGCGGGGGCCCGAATTCAATTCCACGTCTCGCGCCGCAATCGAATCGCGGATCGGCTTGCGGGCAACCCCGTCCTCATCAGCGTCAGCGGGCGCGAGGCCTATCAGAGCGCCAACTGGTACGAGTCCGAAAATCAGGTGCCGACCTGGCATTACGAGGCTGTCGAAATCGAGGGAATCGCGCGGGAAATGGCGCCCGGGGAGCTGATCGACTTCCTCGACCGGCTTAGCCACACTCACGAGCGGCGTGTCCAGCCGGAGAATCCCTGGACCCGCGACAAGATGAACGAGAACAAGTTCAGCGCGCTGACCCGCGCGATCGTCGGCTTCGAGGTCGATCCCACCGCGATCCGCGGCACCCGCAAGTTCAATCAGCACAAGGACGCTGACGATTTGGCTGCGACGATCGCCGGACAATCGCTCGTTGGCAGGGGCGACATCGTCGCCGCCATTCACGAACTGACGGCGGTACATGAATAAGCTCGCGATTTTCGATTGCGACGGGACGCTCGTCGACAGCGGCGCGACCATCCAGCGCGCGCTCGCGGCCGCCTTCGATCAGCACGCAGTCGATCTTCCCTCGCCAGAAGTGTCGCGCAAGATCATCGGGCTAAGCCTTACCGAAGCCATGGCCGCACTTCTGCCCGAAGCTTCGCCAGAGCAGCATCGCGCGCTGAGCGAGGACTATAAGCGCGCATTCTGGACGCTGCGCGCAGCCGGCGAAGTCGAGGAGCCCCTGTTCGACGGCGTGCTCGAGCTGCTCGATAAGTTAGAGGATGACGGCTGGCTGCTCGCTGTCGCGACCGGGAAGTCCGATCGCGGCCTCAAGCATTGCCTCGAAAGCCACGACATTCACGCGCGCTTCGTCTCGCTGCAGACGGCCGACCGGCACCCGTCCAAACCTCACCCGTCGATGGTCGAGCAGGCGATCGCCGAGGCTGGCGCGGCGCCACATACGAGCATCGTTGTCGGCGACACCAGCTTCGACATGGCGATGGCGGTGAGCGCCGGCGCATCGGGTATCGGCGCGGGCTGGGGCTACCACGAGGCGGACGAGCTCATCGAGGCGGGTGCGATTAGCGTCGCCGACCGACCGCTCGATGTGCTCGAAGTCATCAAGGAGCATGCCGATGGACGATGACTCGACCTGGCGGAATCGGTTGCTGGCCTACTCGCTCGTGCGCTTCGGCGGCCTCGCCATCTTCTTCCTCGGCCTCGCCATCATCTACACCAACCTCTTGCGGCAGGGCGGATGGCCTCAGGTCGGCGCAGTCGTCGCCATTTTGGGAGCGATCGATGCGCTGTTCGCACCGCGTCTGCTCAAGCGCGCCTGGGACGAACGGGACCGGCAAGCCAAGTGAGGCGCTTCTGGAAAGAGGTTGCAGTCGTCCAGGAGGATGGCGGCTGGGCTGTGACATTCGATGGGCGACCGGTCCGAACGCCTGCTCGAGCACCGCTCGTCGTTCCAACCGAAGCGCTGGCCAATGCCATCGCCGAGGAATGGCGATCAGTAGAGGAAGATGTCGACCCGCGGTCGATGCCACTCACCGGCCTTGCCAATGCAGCGATCGACCGTATCTCGCCGCAACGCGAAGCTTTCGCGAGCGGCCTTGCGAAATATGCGGAGGCCGATCTGGCCTGCTACCGCTCGGAATGGCCCCCGGAGCTCGTCAGTCGCCAAGCTAAGCGCTGGGATGAGCTGCTGGCCTTGGCGAGGCGGCGTTACGACGTGGATTTTTCGACGACCACAGGACTTGTGCACGTGCCCCAGGCACAGGCGACGATCGATCGCTTGTCGCAGGCGGTAGCGGAGCTCGATTCGTTCCATCTTGCGGGACTTTCCCCGCTGGTGATGACCGGTGGCTCACTCGTTGCGGCTCTCGCCGTTCTCGAGAAGGCGATCCCCGCCGAGGGGGCCTGGCTGGCGGTCAGCATCGATGACCGCTGGCAGCTCGAACATTGGGGGGCGGATTCGGAGGCTCAAACATCGCTCGAAAACCGCCGGCGGGACTTCATGGCCGGCGCGCAATTCCTGAAGCTTCTGGACGGTTAGTGCTGGGGACCGACAAGATCGCGAACGAAAGCGACTAATCCGACTTGCCGCGAGCGCTTCAAGCGCTCGGCTGCAACGATTGTCTGCACCTTGGCGAGGCACTTTTCCATGTCGGCGTTGACCAGCACATAGTCGTATTCGGCCCAATGGCTGATTTCGGCGGCTGCACGGTGCATGCGATCGGCGACCACGGCTTCGGAGTCGGTACCGCGTTCCCGAAGACGCCGCTCAAGCTCGGGCATCGACGGGGGCAGGATGAAAATGCGAACCAGGTCTTCACCCATCGCAGAGTGAAGCTGCTGAGTGCCTTGCCAGTCGATGTCGAACAGGATGTCGCGACCGTCGCGCAACGCTTCCTTCACGGGCGCCTTGGGAGTGCCGTATCGATAGCCGAAGACCGGAGCCCATTCGACGAATTCGTTGGTCTCGATCAGCCGATCGAATTCCGCGTCATCGACGAAATGATAATCGACGCCCTCGACCTCGCCGGGCCTTTGGGGGCGGGTTGTTGCCGAGATCGACATTGTCACATCCGCGTCGGCTTCGAGAAGCAGCCGCGAGATCGTGGTCTTGCCGGCCCCCGAGGGTGAAGAAAGAACGACCAGCAGTCCGCGCCGGCGCCGCGTCGGAAGGTCAGTGGCGTGGTCCATGACCGCTCTTGCTTCGGCTGAACCGTGGCCGTCAAGCGATGGCCTGCTGCATTGCACAAATTGGCTATTGAAATGGTGCGGCGCACACTATATTGTGCAGTGCAACATAACCCATATTCGGAGATTGATCGATGGCAGACGAAACGAAGGTTGAAGCGCAGGCCGCTGCAGAGGCTCCGGCCAAGATCGCGGAGACCGTCGCTGATACTGTCCAGACGATCGCCAAGAAGAGCGAGAAGGTCGCAAAGCGCACCCGCGCCACGACTGCTCGCCGGGTGAAGCGTGAAGCAGCTGTCGAGAAGGCAGCGGCCCGCCGCACCGTTCGCAAGACCCGCCGCGGCGGCCGCAAGGCTGCTCGCGTCGCCCAGGAAAGGATTGAGACCGTGACCAACACCAATTTCTTCAACGGCTTCGAAGCCGTCCCGGCGTTCGCGCCGTTCCAGTCGCTGTTCGCCGACGCCAATGAGCGTGGCCAGGAGCTCGTCAAGAAGAGCCAGAAGGTCGCCGAGGAGCTCGCCGATCTCGCCCGCGCCAATGTCGAGGCGGTTGTCGAGGCCGGCCGCGTTGCGGCCGAGGGCGCTCGCTCGATCGGCCAGGACGTGGTCGCCAAGCAGCGCGATAGCGTCGAGCATGCCGCTGACGCGATCCGTTCGCTCGCCGAGGCGAAGTCGCCGACCGAGTATCTGCAGCTTCAGGGCGAGTTCGCCCGCTCGCAGTTCGACCGTGCGGTTGCGGAGACCTCGAAGCTGACCGAGTCGCTGGTGAAGCTCGCCGGTGAGGCGTTCCAGCCGCTTTCGAATCGCGCCACGGCCAATGCCGAGCGCTTCAACACGCTCGTTGCCTGACCCTCTCCCCTCCTAAGTCCAGGCAACGACCTAGGCGGCCGCTCCACAGAGCGGCCGCCATTTTTTTACCTCACTGATGCAAACTGCGGCCTTGCCGCGTTTTTGCAGCTTGCCATATTTTAGGGGCGAATGACTGAGCGTTTGATCAGGATGGCTGGAGCCGATGACGACGGGATCGAGGAGATCGAGACCGGAGTTGCGACTCGAACGCGGCCCAAGACCAAGAAGCCGTCCAACTACAAAGTGCTCATGCTCAACGACGACTACACGCCGATGGAGTTCGTCGTGCTCGTCCTCCAGCGCTTCTTCGCGATGGGAATCGAAGATGCGACGCGGGTGATGCTTCAGGTTCACCAGCAGGGCGTCGCCGTGTGCGGCGTCTTTACCTACGAGGTCGCCGAGACGAAGGTAACGCAGGTAATCGACTTCGCCCGCGAGAACCAGCACCCGCTCCAGTGCACGCTGGAGAAGGCCTAGCCTCCGCTCCTTGTCACACCGCACTCACGCGCTAAAGCGCGGCGGTGGACAGCATCTGGATCAAGGGCGGGGCCAAGCTCAAAGGCGAGATCCCGATCAGCGGCGCGAAGAATGCCGCTCTGACGCTCATGCCCTGCGCTCTTCTCACCGACGAGAAGCTGACTCTCAAGAACCTTCCGCGCCTCGCCGACGTCGATACATTCAGCCACTTGCTCAACCAGCTCGGAGTGTCGACCCACGTCGCTGGAGTGAAGAAGGGCGAGATCGGGCGGCGGATGACGCTTCAGGCCGACGAGATCGTTTCGACCATCGCTCCCTACGACATGGTGCGGAAGATGCGCGCGTCGGTGCTCGTGCTGGGACCGATGCTCGCCCGGATGGGTGAGGCGACCGTATCTCTGCCGGGCGGCTGCGCCATCGGCGACCGACCGATCGACCTTCACCTGAAGGCGCTGGAATCGATGGGCGCCGAGATCGAACTCGCTGCGGGCTATGTGAAGGCGACTGCGCCGAAGGGCCGCATTTCGGGCGGCGATTTCAGCTTTCCCGTCGTCTCTGTGGGAGCGACCGAGAATGCCGTCATGGCGGCAGTCCTCGGCAAGGGCCGCACTCAGCTCTTCAACGCGGCGCGCGAGCCCGAGATTGTCGATCTCTGCAACCTGCTCCTAAAAATGGGCGCGAAGATCCGGGGCATCGGCTCCTCGCACCTCATCATCGACGGCGTCGAGGGGTTAAGCGGCTGCGAATATGAGGTCATGCCCGACCGGATCGAAGCGGGCAGCTATGCCTGCGCGGCAGGGATCACGGGCGGCTCGATCGACCTCGTCGGGGCTCGGCCGGAGGATATGCAAGCGACGCTCAGCGCGCTCGCCCAGTGCGGCCTCATCATCGAGTTCCACAATCGCGGCATCAAGGTCAGCGCCAACGGCGGGATGAGGCCGCTGGCACTTTCGACATCGCCGTTTCCCGGGTTCGCGACCGACATGCAGGCGCAGTTCATGGCGATGCTCTGCCTCGCGCAGGGTGACAGCTTTCTTGAGGAGACAATCTTCGAGAACCGCTACATGCACGTGCCGGAGCTGCGGCGCATGAGCGCGGATATCGATATTCACGGCCGCTCGGCGATCGTCCACGGAGTCGAGAAACTGACCGGCGCGAGCGTAATGGCTACAGACCTTCGCGCATCGATGAGCCTGGTCCTCGCGGGATTGGCGGCCGAAGGCGAGACGGAGGTACTGCGCGTCTATCACCTCGACCGCGGCTACGAGCGGCTTGAGGAAAAGCTCGGCGCCGTCGGCGCGACGATCGAGCGGCGGAGCAGCAGCTAGGCGAGGTCCAGGAAGCCGCCGATCCAGCCTGCGGCTTCATCGATGCTGTAGTCGTCCGAACTGTCGCCGATGACCACCTCGCCGATCGAGCTTCCGGCGAGCGAAGATTCCAGGAGATTGTTGAAGAGCCAGACGTCGCGTTGGCGTGCGAACTCGCGGTTTCGCTCGGTAAGTTCCTTCACCGACCCCGGGATCAGCAAGTGAAAGGCGTTCACATTCGGAACGCGCGGCGTGACGGCGAGACGCGTGTCGGTGCTCAGGCGCTCAGCGAACTTCCTTGCGCGCTCCACATATTCGGGCATGCGCGGCAGGTGCGCATCGAGGCCGGCAAGCGCCGAGATGGCATAAGGGAACACTCGGTAGAGGTTGCCGCCATGGCGAGTCTTCCAGATTGCGAGCGAGCAGATGAACGGCACTTCGCCGGCGACGACTGCGCCGCCGAGGCCGCCCAAGCCCTTGTAAAAGGACACGTAGACACTGTCCGCGAGTGCTGCGAGCTCGGGAAGGGGAACGCCATAGCCCGCCGCCGCTTCCCACATGCGCGCGCCGTCGAAGTGAAGGTGGATGGAACGCTCGCGCGCCCAGTCGGAGATTGCGCGAAGCTCGTCGAGCGGGGGCAAGAGATAGCCGGAGCGGCGCAGCGGAAGCTCGACCACGATCGAAGCGATAGGCTCGGTGATGCTTTCAAGATCTTTAACGCTGAAGGGTGAATAGCGGCCGAGGCGGATTGGGCGGAGATTGTGGATGCGCCACGCCGCGTCCGCCTCGTCGAGGTCGATGTGGCTCATCGGATGAATTGCGACGTTCAGCGTTCGCGCGGTTTCGGCGGTAGCACGGAGCACGCTCATCTGCGCGATCATGCCCTTGATGAAGAATTTCGAGGCGGGCTTGCCGAGCAACTCGGCGGTGCGCTGCTCGAGCTGGCTCGCAGCACCGCCGGATCCGTAGAAGTCGGCGGGCTCGGCGGCGGCCGGATGCGCGGCGAGCGAGTTCAAGGTCTCGGCAGGTCCCCTGTAGCGATGGTTCGACAAACGCCGGCTGCACTGGGCTTCAAGTGAGCTCATCTTTTCGGACGCTCACCCAGCTTCTTCACGAATCGCATGCCCGTGCGCTCGTATCCGAGATGCCTATAGAATGCGTGCGCTCCCGAGCGGCGGTCCGCGCTTGTCACTTCGATCAGCATGCAACTGCGCTTGCGCATCCACTCCTCAGCCGCCTCGACGAGCATTCGTCCGATGCCGTGATCCTGCGCGCCCTCCTCGACGACCATCGTCGTGATTCGGCCGAGCGGCGCGGGACGTGACACAACGGTCCGCGCGCCAACCCCGCACATTCCGACGATCCTCTTGCCGAGCGTCGCCACGAACGGAAGCTCGTCGCTCTTCTTGAGGGATTTCAGGTTCTTGCGAAGCGCCTTCTCGTCGATCTCGTGACCGAGATAATGGATGAGTTCGACCATGCGCGCCGCATCGCCCAGCTTGGCCGTGCGGATTTCAGGCTCGGGCGGCGGCTTTGGTTTGGGCTCAGATTTGGCTTTGGGTTTCGGCTCGGGCTTCTCTTTCGTCTTTGCAGGCTCCGGCTCGCGATCGTTAGCTGCCTCGTGCCCCACTTTCGCTGGCTTGCGCTTGCGTGGAAGCACAGCGACGTCGAGCGATGCGCCCCAGTCCTTTGCGCCGAGGTTGCGCAGATAATGCTGGACGTCCTCGGGCTTTCCGATGGGTCCTTTCTCGTCCATCCCGAATACCGCCTTGCCCGACTTGTCGGTAAGGCCGACCTTTCCGAACCGGCGCTTGTTGGGCGTGCGCACACGTGAGCGGACCAGCTTCAGCCCGCGGTTCCGGGCGGCTTCGGCAAGTTCGTCGAGCTGCTCGTCGCTCACAGCGAATCCACCACGCGCAGGATGAGGCCGACGAGGCCGCCGACGATCGTGCCATTGATGCGGATGTACTGGAGGTCACGCCCGACCGCCAATTCCAGGCGCGCCGTCACCGTTCGCGCGTCCCAGCCGCGGATCGTTTCCGAGACCAGCTTGACGATCGACCCGCCGTAGCTGGCGGACATGCCGACGACCGCACGGCGCGCAAATTGGTTGATCGCGGCGCGAATGCGGACATCCTTTTCGAGCGTCCCGCCCATCGATTTCATCACTTCGCCGAGCTTGCCCGCGAGCACGGCGTCGGGGTTGCGCGCCGCCTTGATGATCGCCTCGCGGCCCTTCTGCCAAATGGTGTCGAGCCACAGGCTGACAGAGCGGTTGTCGAGCAGCTGCTCCTTGATCGCCTCGACCCTCTCTCGGGTCTCTGGGCGCGTCTGGAGGTCATTGGCGAGCTGGGCCAGCGCCTCCTCGATTTTGATTCGGACCGGATGAGCAGGGTCGGTCGACATTTCGACCGTAAGTTTTCTCAGCCCATCGATGATCGCATCGGCGAGCTTGGCGTCGAGGCCGGCAAGCTTCAGTATCCAGTTCGCTTTTTTGTGGACCATGTCGCGGATCAGCGGCTCGTTCGCGTCGAGCGCCCTTGCCGTCCAGCGGATCGCCGCTTCCAGCATGGGCACATGACGGTCCTCATTGATCGCCGACGCCAGCGCGTGTCCGAGCAAGGGCGACACCTCGGTCTTGCGAAGCCGCGAGCTAATCGCACCCTTCACAATTCCGCCGAGCCGCTCGTCGTCGAGGCTTTCGAAGATGTCGGCGATGAGCCGCGACGCGCCGGCCCGGATCCGGTTGCCTTCGCCCGCGGGCGTCTGAAGGAAGCGGCCGGCGGCGCCCGCGACGTCCAGCCTTTGCATCCGGCGGGCGACGACCGACGGGATGAGGAAGTTCTCGCGGATGAAGTTGGCGAGCGATTCGCCGATCCGGTCCTTGTTGCGCGGAATGATCGCGGTGTGCGGGATCGGAAGGCCGAGGGGATGGCGGAACAGCGCCGTGACCGCGAACCAGTCGGCGAGGCCGCCGACCATGGCCGCCTCCGCGAACGCTTTCACGTAGGTGAGGGCTGGATATTGAAGCTCTAGCGCGCGCGTGACGGCGAATAGTGCCGCCATGACCACGAGCAGTCCCGTCGCGACGAGCTTCATCCCCTGCGCACCTGGCTGTGCGGGGTTGAAGCGGGTCAGAGCGCCGTTGGCCATTGCCCTCATGCCCGGCTCAATAGCTGAGCCGGGGCAGAGGTCCATCATTCCGCTGGAACCGGGGTCCCCGTGGCGTGCGCATCCGCGCCGATGAAGCGATGGAACAGCTTGCCGATCCGGGATTCGATCGAGATCGCGATCGAGAAGTAGGACGGGACCAGCAGCAGGGTCAGGACCGTCGAGAAGATGAGGCCGCCAATGACGGTGATTCCCATCGGCGCGCGCCAGCTGTTGTCGCCGGTGATCGAAATTGCAGTCGGAAGCATGCCGAAGACCATCGCGATCGTGGTCATGACGATCGGCTGAGCGCGCTTGTGGCCCGCTTCCCAGATCGCCTGATCCTTGGGCATTCCGTGATTCATCATCTCGACCGCGAAGTCGACGAGCAGGATCGAGTTCTTCGCCACGATCCCGAACAGCATCAGGATGCCGATCAGAACGAACAGCGAGACGGGCTGGTTCGCGATGTGAAGCGCGATGGCGGCGCCGAGCGGGGCGAGGATCAGCGATCCCATGTTCACGAACGGCGCAAGGAAGCGGCGGTAGAGCAGCACCAGCACCGCGAAGACGAGCAGGATGCCGGAGATCAGCGCGACGGCGAAGTTGAACATCAGCTCGGCCTGCCACTTCTGGTTGCCGAGGTTCATCTTCTGGATGCCCTGCGGCAGGTTCTTGACCGTCGGCAGCGCGTTGATCTTTTCCCATACGTCACCTTCGACGACGCCGGGAGCAAGGTCCGCACCGATGGCGAGGCGACGAAGCTGGTTGGAGCGGTTGATCGTCGTCGGCCCCGAGCCGAACCCAATATCGGCGACCGCCTTCAGCGGAACCGATCCGCCGTTGGACGTCGGCACCGGGAGGTTCTGGAGGGTCGACAGGTCGCGGCGGTCGTTTTCCGACAGCGAGACCTGGATCGGCACCTGGCGATCGGACAGCGAGAATTTCGCGCTGTTCTGCTCAATTTCCCCAAGCGTCGCGATTCGGATCGTCTGGCTGAGCGCGGACGTCGTCACGCCGAGATCCGCCGCAAGGTCGAAGTGCGGCTTGATGGTGATCTCCGGCTGGGCGAGGTTGCTACCGACGCGCGGCGCCCGGAGGCCGGGGACCGTCTGCATCTCCTTAGCGATTTTCTGCGCAACCGCTTCCAGCTGGGCGGGGTCTTCACCGCCCAGGTACAGCATGATGTCGCGCGAATCGGCGTCCGGTCCTCCGCCCTGCTGGCTCTGGAAGCTCACGCGGGCGTCCGGCATCGCTGCAAGCGTCGGCGACAGGTTTCGCTCGAACTCGGTGCTCGTGACGTCGCGCTTCTTCTTGAGGACGATGTTGACGTGGCCTTCACCGACGTTGATGCGTTCGAAGACGCGGTCGACGTTCGGATCCTTGCTAATGGCGGCAGCGACGTGGTCGACGACCTGCTCCGTGTCCTTGAGCGTGCTTCCGGGCGCCATGACGATGTTCGCGCGCGAATAATCGCTGTTCTGCGGGGGGAAGAAGGAGGTGGATAGAGTCCCGAACAGGACGACGCTGAGAAGTAGCGTCGCGGCGCCCGCTGCGACCATCACGAGCCTGTGATCCTGCAGGCGCGCGTTCCAGCGCGCCGCGACGATCCCCTGCCAGCTCGCGAAGCTGTGTGTGCTGATGCGCGGCATCAGGAAGCCGATCAGATTGGTGGCGCCGTAAGCGACTGCTGTTCCGACGAGCAGTCCAAGCACGAGATTGACGGCCCCGCCCCAGGAGACGGCCTTGCCGAGAAGCATCATCGTCCCGGCGGTCCCACCCATGAAGGCGGCTGCGATCAGCAGCACGAACAGCGCGATAATTCCATAGTAGCCGAACCGAACGGGCGCCTTTGGAAGACGCGCCAGAAGCGCGTGCGTCTTGCTGGTATCGAGGCTCCAGTTGAGGACCTTCAGATAGAGATCCATCCACTTCCACGCCGCGTGCGGCTGAGCGCCGTGGGAGCGAAGGAAATAGGCCGAAATCAGCGGCGTGATCATTCGGGCGACGAAGAGGCTCATCAGCACCGAAAGGACGACGGTGAAGCCGAAGGCCTTGAAATACTGGCCGGCGACGCCGGGCATCAGCGCGACGGGGAAGAAGACCGCAACGATCGCCATCGTCGTCGCGAGCACCGCGAGGCCGATCTCGTCGGCGGCGTCCAGCGCCGCCTGATAGCCCGACTTGCCCATGCGCATGTGCCTGACGATGTTCTCGATCTCCACGATCGCGTCATCGACGAGAACGCCGGCAACGAGGCCCATCGCCATCGTCGACATGAAGTTCATCGTGATGCCCATCATGCTCATGAAGAAGAATGACGGGATCGCCGATAGCGGAATCGCCACTGCCGAGATGAGGGTGGCGCGAATGTCGCGGAGGAACAGAAGCACCACGAGAACCGCGAGAATCGCGCCCTCGATGAGGCCCTCCATCGCCGAATTCATACTGGGCCTTGGTGTAGTCGACGCTGGTGAAAACCTCCGAGAATGTGACCTTCGGATTCTCCTTCTGAAGCGCTTTCAACTCCTTCTGCATCGCATCGTAAGCGGTGACTTCCGACGCGCCTTTCGCGCGCTGGATCATGAAGGTGACGACCTGGTGACCGTTCATCTTCGCCAGCGAGCGCTGCTCGCTATTGCTGTCTTCGACCTTGCCGAGATCGGCGAGCTTGACGAAGCGGCCGGCCGGAAGAGCGATCTGAGTCTGTGACAGCTGGTAGGCATCGCGTGCGTTGCCGAGCACGCGCACCGACTGCTCCGAACCCGCAACTTCGGCTCGGCCGCCGGCGCCGTTCATGTTGCTGGCGCGAAGCTGCTGGTTGACCTCGGCCGCGGTGATCCCCTGCGATTCGAGCGCCGCGGGATTGAGGATGACGCGGATCGTACGGTCGACACCGCCGACACGCTGGACGGCGGCGATCCCGGGCAGGCCGAGCAGCCGCTTGGCGACCGTATTGTCGATGTACCAGCTGAGCTGTTCCAGCGTCATGTCGGTCGTGGTCGCGCCGATGTAGGAAATCGGCTCGTCCTCAGCCTCGATGCGGGTGATCTGCGGCTCGAGAATTCCTTCCGGAAGGCTGCCGCGGATCTGCGCGATGACATTGCGGACGTCGTTGACGGCACGATCGGTCGGGGTGCCCAGCTGGAAGGTGATCACCGTCGTGCTGTTGCCTTCGACGACGGTGCTGCTGATCTCGTCGACGCCGTTGACTCCGCGGACCGCGAATTCGACGCGCTGAGTGACCTGCGTCTCCAGCTCGTTGGGGGCAGCGCCCGGCTGCGAGACCGAGACGAACGCGCCCGGGAAGTCGACGTCCGGCGCATTGTTCACTTGCATCCGGGCGAAGGCCACCAGTCCCGCCAGCATCAGGCCAACGAAGAGCACGATCGGGAAAACCGGGTTGCGGATGCACCAGGAGGAGACATTACGGAAATTCATGACTTCACCGCTTTCGTTCGATCGTCAGTGACGATCAGCGTGCTGCCTCGCGGCGCGGATTCACCTTCTGACCCGGATTGAGGAACGGCCCTGCCGAGAGCACCACCGCCTCACTGCCCGAGAGACCGGAGGTTATCGCGACGCCGCGCTCGTCGACGGTGCCGACCGTGATGACGCGCCGTTCGACTTCCTTTTTTCCGTTCACGATGTAGACGTAATTGCCCTTGTCATCGCTGAGCACGGCGCTCTGCGGGAGCAGCGGCGCAGTGGTCGCGCCGGCCGTGATCTTCGCTTCAGCAAAGCCGCCCGGCCGCATCGCCGCCGTGTAGGGAACCGCGATGCGCACCTCGCCGAGGCGCGACTGCGGATCGATCACCGGAGCGACCTGCCAGACGGTGCCTGCAGCGCTCTGCGTCGCGCCGACCGGAGTCACCTGGGCCGGCATCCCGACGTGGACATAGGTCAGGTCCTGCTGCGCGAGCTGGGCACGCATTTCCATGTCGCCGCCTTCGGCGAGCCGGAACAGTGCACCGGAGCCGGGGCTGACGATCTGGCCGACCTCGACGCTGCGCGAGAGGATTAGCCCGGAGGTTGGCGCAACCACGTTGAGCTGGTTGATCTGGGCGCGGGTGGCGGCGAGCTGCGCCTGGGCCACCTTCACCTGCGCGTAAGCGGCATCCCGCGCCGCCTTCTTCGAATCGATTTCTGCCTTAGAGATGAAGCCGCGGCCCTGCAGCGCGAGGGCACGGTCATAATCCGATTGCGCGAGCGCGGCCTGAGCCTTCGCGGCTTCGATCTGAGCGGCGAGCTGCGCCGCCTGCTGTGCCTGGACCGAGCGGTCAACGATGGCGAGAGCCTGCCCGGCACGGACCCAGCTGCCGGCATCCACGAGTACGCGTGTGACGCGTCCACCGGACCCGGCAATGCCGACCGGCTGATCGCGGCGCGCGCCAAGCGGACCGCTCGCGCTGACCACTCGCCCGACCTGCGTCTGTCCAGGAACCACCACGGTCACGGTCGGAACCTGGCCCGCGCCCGCCGCAGCTTGCGGCGCGCCGCCGCTGCTTCCGCGGCTGGTCAGCAGCGCAATTGCGACCACGACCAGCGCGATTGCGGCGATCGCGCCGAGAATGATCATCCGACGCCGACCGCGCGAGCGATCGACGACCACCAAGGTGTCGGAAGAATGGAACGAACTTTCCCGATTCATTGTGTCCTGCCCAATACGCCCCTGATGCGCGAATCCACGCGCTCCATACGGCAGCTGTATTACCTTAATAAGTCACCACGCGCAACAGACCGCGCCAACCCCCCGATGGCCATTGCTTTTCGACCAAGCGTGGCACTTGTTTGGCAAGCGCGCGTTGCCCCGCCGCAGGTGAAGGTCGGTTGAACGACCCATAATAACAAGGGGAAGTGGGATGGAACATTATGGAATTATCGGCTGGATCGTGATCGGCGGCATCGCGGGCGCCATCGCCAAGCTGCTCATGCCCGGACGCGATCCAGGAGGGTGCATCATCACTATCCTACTTGGCGTCGCCGGCGCTCTGGTCGCAGGTTGGCTGGGCCATGCCCTCGGCTGGTACAAGACCGGGGAAGGGGCGGGATTCATCGCTGCGATCGTCGGTGCGTTCATCCTGCTGCTTATATACCGATTAATCGCGGGACGTCGCGCCTAGCTCCTACAGCCGTTCAGGAATCAGCCATTGCTGATCGGCGAACGTTGCGACGTGGTTACGAACGGCTTCCGGAGATGTTGATGAAATATGCGCTTTTCGCGTCGCTCTTGCTTGCGGGCGCGGCGCTGCCGTCCGGAGCGTCGGCGCAGCAGTCCTCAATTACTCAGACGATCGCGGGCACTCGGCTCGACATCAATGCGACGGGTGAGGTCACACGCGTTCCCGACGTCGCGATCATCACCGCCGGAGTCGTTGCCCGTGCCGCCAGCGCGACGGCGGCCATGCAGGACTCCGCGGACCGGATGCAAAAAGTGCTGGCCGCGCTCAAGCGTGCCGGTGTCGACGACCGCGACATGCAGACGAGCAGCGTGAGTCTCAATCCGGAATATCGTTATCCGGAGAATCAGACGCCGCAACTGGTCGGCTACACCGCGTCGAACCAGCTGACCATCAAGTTCCGGGACATCCGCAACTCGGGCAAAATCCTCGATGCGCTGGTCAACCAGGGGGCGAATCAGATCAACGGGCCCAATCTCACGATCGACAAGCCCGAAGCTGCTCTCGACGAAGCACGCGCCAATGCAATTGCGACGGGCCGCGCACGGGCGCAGCTGTACGCCCGGTCGCTCGGCCTTCGCATCGTTCGCGTGGTATCCGTGTCGGAGAGTGGTGGCTATGCTGTCCCGCCGCCGGCTCCGCCGATGCCGATGATGATGGCGCGGGGGGAGAGAACTCAACGAGCATCCAGCCGGGTGAGCAGAAGCTGCAGGTCAGCGTAGCGATGACCTTCGAGCTGCAGTGATTGGAAGAAGGCCGCGCGGCGGGTGCCGCACGGCCTTCAATTCAATCAGGCTTTGAAACCCCGTCTAGCGGACGGTTCCGCGCCGGATCAGGTTGACGATTGCGAGCAGGATGATCGCGCCGATCAGCGAATAAAGGAACGTCTCGAGCGTGATGCCGCCGTTGATGCTGCCGCCGAACAGCAGCCCGGCGATGACCGCGCCAACGATGCCGACAACGATATTCAGGATGATGCCCTGCTGAGCATCCGTGCGCATGATCAGGCTCGCCAGCCAGCCACAAATACCACCGACGATGAGCCAGATGATAATACCCATGAGCTTTCCCTCCTGTTTTTCCGCGACCGCAAGCAACGCGCTGCGGCCGGTGCGGCATCACAGACGCGTGATGCCCGCCGGTTGTTCCGGATTCGAAAGGGAGTGTCTAGCTTTTAGGGCCAGTATTCGCAGAAAATGGGGGATAGATTCCCCAGCGTAACAATGCCGGCGAGGCTCAGTAGCGCTGCTGTTTCTCGTACTGATCGCGATATTGTTTGATGCGCGTGACACGCAGGCCCGGCATGCCGCTGCGATCGACAGCGCGCTGCCAGCTCGTGAACTCCTCGAGGCTCAGGGTATAGCGCTTGCAGGCTTCGTCGACGCTCAGCAGGCCGCCCGAAACGGCGGCAACGACCTCCGCCTTGCGGCGGACGACCCAACGCGTAGTGTCGGCCGGCGGCAATGAATCGAGCGTCAGCGGCTCGCCAAGCGGTCCGATAACCTGGGCCGGACGAATCTTCTGGTTCTCGAGCATCGTTCGTTACACCTGCTTAATCATTGCCACTGCATCTCGGTTTAATCGGTGCGCATAAAGACATTCTGAAACGCGCTGGTTAATGCACCGGTTAGTCTGCCTTACGCTCCTTTAACCCTGCCACTTCTTCGGCAAATGTGCCGCCGAGCATCTTCATCGCATCGCGCCAGCCGTCACCTCCGGAGAGGTAACAGGCGATGGCATCCTGCCTCGAGCGATCGTCTGCCTCCGCGGCCGAACCCAGGAGCGCGAGCAGGTCGTCGAGGCTGAGCGGCGCTTCCGCATCCGCGCAAAAATCCCTCTCGTGACGTGCCAACGTTGCCCCTCTCGCTCTTCATTCCTGTCGCCGGTCTAGCCGCGAGGAGTGAAATTCGGGTAAAGAGCGCGGCAAAGAGACCTCCATTGCGGATCGATTTTCAGCTTGGCCGTCCATCGGGCGACGCCCAGAATCGTCGTCGCCATGTCCGGCGGCGTCGACAGCTCGGTCACGGCTGCACTCGCGGCGAGCACCGGCGCGGAGGTCATCGGAGTCACGCTCCAGCTTTACGATCATGGAGAGGCGGTGCGCCGTTCGGGCGCGTGCTGCGCCGGCCAGGACATTTATGACGCAAAGATGGTCGCGGACCGTCTCGGCATCGCCCATTACGTGCTCGATTACGAAAGCCGCTTCCGCGAAGGCGTGATCGACCGCTTCGTCGACGAATATGCGCATGGGCGGACGCCTGTGCCGTGCGCCAGCTGCAACCAGGGCGTGAAGTTCGTCGACCTCGTCGCTTTCGCTCGGGAGCTGGGCGCAGATTGCCTTGCGACCGGCCACTATGTGCGCCGAGTGGTGAACAACGGCCGACCCGAGCTTCACAAGGGCGCCGATCCGCGCCGCGACCAGAGTTATTTCCTTTACGGCACGACGACGGCCCAGCTCGACTTCGTGCGCTTCCCGCTCGGCGATCTGCCGAAGGATGAAGTGCGGCGGATCGCTGCCGACGTCGGGCTCGAGGTAGCGGCCAAGCCCGATAGCCAGGATATCTGCTTCGTTCCGGATGGAAATTACGCAGGGCTGGTGAAGCGGCTGCGTCCCGAAACCGAGGCGGCGGGAGACATCGTCGATCTCGAAGGACGAGTGCTCGGGCAGCACCGCGGCGTCGTCCATTTCACGGTCGGCCAGCGCCGCGGGATAGAGATCGGCGGGCAGAAGGAGCCGCTTTACGTCGTTCGCATCGAGCCGCAGCAGGCGCGGATCGTCGTGGGACCGCGGCGCGCGCTCGCCGTCGAGACGATGCGCCTCGCCGACTGGAACTGGATAGGCGAGGATCAGCGTGACGTGAGCGTGAAGGTGCGCTCGCTCGCTCCCGCGGTGCCCGCAACTCGTGACGGCGAATGCGTCCACTTTGCGCAGTCAGAATATGGAGTGGCGCCCGGGCAAGCGGCGGTTCTCTACGAGGGGACGCGGTTGCTCGGCGGCGGCTGGATTGCCGAGACTGAGGCCGCGGAGCTCGAAGCTGCGGCGGCCTAAGGCATTGGTCAATCGCGCGGTGCGGGCTAGACGAACGGCCATGACTCGCTCGCTCTTAATCGCTGCCGCCGCGCTTGCTTTCGCTGTTCCAGCCTTTGCCGCTCCGGCGCCGACCCCGCCGGAAACCGCCGCCGGTCCCGACTTCCTGGCCAAGAACAGCTCTGCCAAAGGCGTGGTCACCACGACGAGCGGGCTCGAATATTTCGTGGTGAAGTCAGGCGCTGCGACCGGCGCCCATCCGACCGCAGCGGACACCGCCACCTTCGACTATGAGGTGAAGCTGCTGAACGGGACGACCATCGACAGCAGCTATGAGCGCGGAGAGCCGCTTACCGGCAGGGTCGGCGATTTCGTGCCCGGCTTCACCGAAGCGCTCGAGCTGATGCGGCCGGGCGACGAGTGGATCGTCTGGGTCCCGCCGCAGCTCGGCTATGGAGCCAAGGATTCGGGTCCGATCCCTGGCAACAGCGTGCTGCGCTTCAGGCTCGCCCTGCACAGCGTTACGCCAGCCAGCTGATCCGGTGCCGCCGCCGCTCAGCGCCGGCGTGCTTCTCTTCCGCGAGCGCGGCGGTGACACACAAGTCCTGCTGATCAAGCCCGGCGGCCCGTTCTGGCGAAACAAGGACGCCGGCGCCTGGATGATCCCTAAAGGCGCCATCGAGAAAGGCGAGACTGCTGCTGAAGCGGCGCTCAGGGAATTCGAGGAGGAGACGGGGACGCGACTGACCTCGGTGCCGTTTCCGCTGAAGAAGATTCGCCAGGCCGGTGGCAAATGGGTCGAGGCATTCGCGCTCGAAGGCGACCTCGATGCCGCCGCAATCACATCGAACGAGTTCGAGGTCGAATGGCCGCCCCGGAGCGGTCGCAATGTGCGCTACCCCGAAGTTGTCGAAGCGAGGTGGATGACGTTCACTGAAGCCCGCGCCATGATGCTGCCAAGCCAGCTGCCGTTGCTCGACGCGCTGGAAGACAGATTGAAAGGACAATGATGTTCGCGTTGCTCGCTGCTCTTGCGCTCCAATCCGCTGCCGTGCCGGCGAAGATATGGCCGACCAAGGAAGACGATTTGGTCCTCAAGAACTTCCGCTTTCGCGATGGGGAGAGCCTCCCCGAGCTTCGCATGCATTATACGGCCCTTGGATCGCCGCACCGTAATGTTGCCGGTGAGATCGACAATGCAGTGATGGTGCTTCACGGCACCGGCGGCGACGGTCACCAGTTCCTCCGCCCGCAGTTCGCCGACGAGCTTTATGGGCCTGGGCAGCCGCTCGATATCCACAAGTACTGGGTGATCCTACCGGACAATATCGGTCACGGCAAAAGCTCGAAGCCGTCGGACGGCCTTAAGATGCGTTTCCCGAAATACGACTATGACGACATGGTCGAGGCGCAGCACCGGATGCTGACCGAGGGCCTCGGAATCCACCACATGCGCCTGATCATGGGCACGTCGATGGGCTGCATGATGAGCTTCGTCTGGGGCGAGACCTACCCGGGCTTCTCGAGCGCGCTGATGCCGCTCGCCTGCGAGCCGATCGAGATCGCCGGGCTCAACCGCATGTGGCGGCAGATGGTCATCGACGGGATCGAGAAGGACCCAGCGTGGCAGAACGGCAATTATTCGAAACAGCCAGAACAGGGCCTTCGGACGGCGGAATCGATCCTTTTCATCGCCGGCGGAGCGCCGCTCAACCTGCAGAGGAACTATCCGACGCGGGAGGTCGCCAAGGTCTATGTCGAGCAGCGCGTCGAGAGCGGGATGGCCGAGGTCGACGCGAACGACATGATCTATCAGTTCGATTCATCGAGGAACTACAATCCGTGGCCGAACCTCGAGAAGATCAGCGCGCCGCTGACCTGGATCAATTCGGCGGATGATTTCATCAACCCGCGCAATCTTGACGTTCCGCAGCAGGCGCTAAAGCGGATGAAGTCGACCGCGCGGTTCCGCCTGATCCCCGAGAGCAGCGATACCCATGGGCATGGAACGCACACGTGGGCAGCGTTCTGGAAAAAGGATCTCAGTGAGCTTCTGGCGCGCTCGGAGAAGTGACGTCATATGCTGACACGTGGTTCATCGTGATGAGCCAGCGGCCGTGAATTTTGCGGAATAGCCTGGTGTTCACGCCCTCGGTCACGAGCGGGCCGCGGATGAGGCGGTACTGGCCGATCAGCATCGCCGCGTCGGGCGCCAGCACGTCGACCTTCATCTTGTAGAAGTGGAGCTGGCCACGCCGCTCCGCCGAGCCGCCATAATCGCGGATGTAGTGGTCGAGCGTTCCCTGCCAGCCCTGCTGGAACTTGCCGCCGGAGACGAACACGACGTCGGGATTCTTGAAGCCCGCCATGTAGCCGCGGAAGTCGCCGCGGTTCCACGCTTCCTCCATACGGTGGATGGTGCCGAGGATCGCGGCCTTTTCCGCCTGCGGGCTGGCGGCGGCGAGCGCGAGGAAGGCGAGCAGGCTCACAGCTGGAACTGCCCGACGATGACGGTGTGGCAGCGGCCGCCCAGCACCACGCGCTCGCCCTCGAGCCTGCAATGAAGCACGCCGGTGCGAGCGCTTGCCTGGAGTGCGTTGAATTCGCTCCGGCCGAGCTTCCTCGTCCAATAGGGCACGAGCGCAGCATGGGCCGAGCCGGTGACTGGATCCTCGTCGATGCCGAGGTAAGGAACAAACACGCGGCTGGCGACGTCCTGCTCCCGCCCGGGCGCAGTGACCACCGCCATGCGGCGGATCTTCTTCAGCGCCGCGAAATCGGGCTTCACCGAGAGCACGGCGTCCTGATCGGCAACCTCGATGATCGCAGCGTCATTGTAGCCGTCCGCAAGCCAGACCGGGCTGTCGGCGGGCAGGCCAAGTGCCCGGCATAGCGCTGGCTCGCGCGCTTCGCTGAGGTTTGCAGCGCGCATGTCGAGCTCCAGCAGGTCGTCTCGCCGACTGACGGTCAGAACGCCGGCCTTGACCGTCGCGAAGCGAACCGGCTCGCTGTGAATCAGCACGTGGCCCGAGGCGATCGTGGCATGGCCGCACAGCTCGACCTCAGCAGCGGGCGTGAACCAGCGAAGCTCGTAATCGGCGTCGTTGCGGTCGCTCGGCACCGTGAAAGCCGTCTCGCTGAGATTATTCTCGGCGGCGATCGCCTGCATCAGTCGAGTCATCCGAGCCAGCGCTCGAGCGGCATGACGGCGGCCGGATTGCCAGTCAGCGGCCGGTCGGCGAAGGCGTCGACCTGGAAGAAGGGGATGCTCGTCAAGTCGCTCGCTCCGTAATGTCCTGGGGCAGGAGGGTCTCGCGGTCGGTCTGCCCCTCGGGATCGACGTGAATCAGTATCTCGGTTCCCGGGAAGCGCTCCTGAAGCGCTTCTTCGGCGCGGTCGAGCCGGTCGTGTGCTTCTTTCACCGTCCAGTCGGCGGGAACCCAGACATGGAACTGCGCGAAATAATGCGTGCCGCTGCTCCGGGTGCGGAAGTCGTGAAGCCCGGCCAGCTCCGGATATTCCTTGGTCGCCGCAAGGAAGCGCTCGCGAAGCTCGTCGGGCCACTCGCGATCCATGAGCTGGTCCAGGGCGTGGCTCGACGCACTCCAAGCGCCCCACAGCAGCCAGAGTGCGATGAGCACCCCAAAGACCGCATCCGCGCCTTTGAGCTTTGCATATTGGTCGAGCGCCAGCGCAACGATAACCGAGCCGTTGAGCACGAGATCGGAGGAGTAGTGAAGCCGGTCCGTGCCGATCGCGAGCGATCCGGTCTTGCCGACGACGTGGCGCTGATAGGTGATGAGCGCCGTAGTCAGGACCATCGCGACGACGGACACGCCGATACCCAGCTCGGCATTCGCCGGTTTCGGCCCCAGCCAGAAGTCGCTGGACTGCACGGAAACCAATGAAGATCGCTGAGATGGTGATCAGGATCTACTTGGACCAGCGAAGCGAGCGCCTCCGCCTTCCCATGGCCGAAGCGATGCTCGTAATCGGCCGGCTGCGCCGCGACGCGGACCCCGAGCAGCACAACGAGGCTAGCGACCAGGTCGAGCCCGCTGTCCGCGAGCGAGCCGAGCATCGCCGTCGAATCGGTCTCGAACGGCGGCCCAGGATTTGAGCACGATCAGCGTCACCGCCATTGCGATGCTCGCCATCGCTGCACGGAACGTCAGTCGTGAGCGCTCCTCGGAACTGATTCCAGCCTCGCTCACGGGTAGAGCAATCCTTCGGTCCAGCCGCCATCCGGCGCACGCGTGAAGACGCGGCGTTCGTGGAGCCGGTGCGGGCGGTCGCTCCAGAATTCGAAGCTTTCCGGGATTACTCGGAATCCGCCCCAGTGCGGCGGGCGCGGGATGCCGTCGCCTTCGAATTTGTCGCGCAGCTGCTCATATCTGTTCTCGAATTCCGCTCGGCTTGGAAGCGACCAGGATTGGTTCGACGCCCACGCTCCGATCTGGGAATTGCGGCTGCGGCTCGCAAAGTACGCGTCCGCCTCCTCGCAGGAGACAATGGTCACCGGCCCTTCAATGCGAACTTGCCGCCGCAGCGGCTTCCAGTGGAAGAGCAGTGCGGCGTGCGGATTGGCGGCAAGCTCCTCGCCCTTGCGGCTTCGCTGGTTGGTATAGAAGACGAAGCCGTCGGGCCCGTGCCCCTTCAGCAGCACCATCCGCACCGAGGGGCGGCCGTCGTCATCCGCGGTCGCCAGCGCCATCGCTTCGGGATCGTTGGTCTCGCTCGCGCTCGCTTGGGCGAACCAGGCGTCGAACAGGGCGAAGGGATCGTCGGCCATCGTGCGTTGCGCCTTAGGCTTGGCCTTGCCGGAACGGCAACCCATCTGGTCAGCAGGGGATCGTTACGGCATGGGAGGACAATGGCACTCGACCTCTACCAACGCCTGGGGCTGAAGCGCGGCGCTAGCGAGGCGGAGATCAAGAAGGCTTACCGGAGCCTCGCCAAGCAGCTTCACCCCGACCGCAACAAGGACAATCCGGACGCGGCGAAGCGCTTCTCGCGAAGTGACCGCGGCCTACGATCTCCTGTCGGACAAGGACAAGCGCGCGCGCTACGACCGCGGCGAGATCGACGAGGACGGCAATCCCAAGATGCCCTTCGGCGGCGGCTTTCGGCGGATATTCGCGCGGGCCAGAGGTCCGGCGCCGGGCGGCCCAGGGATTCGAGAATTTCAATTTCGGCGGAGCCGATGCGGCCGACCTCAGCGACCTCTTCGAAGGGCTGTTCGGTGCGGCCGGACGCGGCGCGCGGCGAGGCGGCGGCGGTGCCGTTCGGCGGCTTTCGCCAGCGCGCGCGGCGCCGCAGAAAGGCGCGGACGTCGCCTATCGGCTGAAGGTTCCGTTCGACGATGCGGTCGCGCTGAAGCCGCAGCGGATCACGCTCGCCGATGGCAAGACCATCGACCTCAAGCTTCCGCAGGGGCTCGAGGACGGAACCAAGATCCGCCTCGCCGGCAAAGGGCAGGAAGGTCCGGGCGGACGCGGGGACGCGATCGTGACGATCGAGATCGCGCCGCACCGCTTCTTCAGGCGCGACGGCAACAACATCCGGCTCGACCTGCCGGTAACGCTCAAGGAAGCGGTGCTCGGAGCGAAGGTGAAGGTGCCGACGCCCGGAAGGGCCGGTGATGCTGACGATCCCCAAGGGGACGAGCTCGGGAAAGGTGCTTCGTCTCAAGGGCCGCGGCTTCACCGCCAAGGACGGCAAGCGCGGCGACCAGCTGGTCACGGTCGAGATCGAGCATTCCGGCGCACGATGCGGCGCTCCAGCAATTCGCGGAAGGCTGGGACGGCGGCGGCAATCCGCGCGCGGGCCTCGGAGTGTTAGGTCCGGTCGCCCGATGAGGGACCATTCACCGCTCTCGCCGGAGGAACGGCGCAAGCGCCTCGCGACGATGCGCGCGGCCTTCGGCACGGAGGTCGAGGAAAAGCTGAAGCCGCGCCTCACTGCCGTGGGAAGTGGTTAAGCGCGTCGCGATCGGCGTCTACAACGACGGCTTCATCCACGCCGGCAATCTCGCCTATCTCTCGATCGTCGCGCTGTTTCCCTTCTTCATCGTCGCCGCGGCCGTCGCGCACCTGCTCGGGCAGAGCCAGGACGCGATGCTGACCGTCACCAACGTGCTGCGGCGGCTTCCGCCCGACGTCGCAGCGACCTTGCGCGAGCCGGTCCAGGAGGTGCTGACGGTCAGGACCGGATCGCTGCTGTGGCTCGGCGCGCATCGTCGGCCTGTGGACCGCGACCAGCTTCGTCGAGACGATCCGCGACATCCTTCGGCGGGCCTACGGCGTCAAATATTGCGCGCCGTTCTGGGAATATCGGCTCGGCTCGATCCTTCTGATCCTCGGCGCGGTGCTTCTTGCTGATGGTCGCCTTTGCGCTCAGCGCCGCAATGACTGTCGCCCATCATTTCATCGATGGAGTGGTTTCCGCTGGCGCAGAATGTCGGGCACGACTCTCGGTCTCTACAGGTTCGTCCCGGCCGCCACGCTCTTCTTCACCTTTTACGCTCTGTTCTTCGCGCTGACTCCGGCGCGCTACCGCAAGCGCGATTGCAGGAAATGGCCCGGCGCATTGCTCATCACCGTCTGGTGGCTGGGCACCGTCGAACTTCTGGCGCCGGTGCTCGAGCCTGTTCGGCGGCTATACCCGCACCTACGGAAGCCTCGCCGGGGTGATGATCGCGCTGATCTTCTTCTTCGTCGTCGGCCTCGGCGTCGTCATCGGCGCGGAGCTCAACGCGGCGCTGGCGGAAAGCGGCGCCACCGCGCTAAAGGGCGAGATCTACACCGGGCCGTACAGCGACGAGCTTGAAGTCGAGGAACCGCAGCCCGGCGAAGACGTCGAACCGGTACTGCAGACAGGGGGACCGCAACTTTGAGCCAGTTGATGCAGGGCAAGCGCGGGTTGATCATGGGGCTTGCGAACGACCGCTCGCTCGCCTGGGGCATCGCCCGAGTCTATGGCCGCGCAGGGCGCCGAGCTCGCCTTCTCCTACCAGGGCGAAGCGCTCGAGAAGCGGGTGCGGCCGCTCGCGGCTGAGCTCGGTTCGGACATGCTGGTCGATTGCGACGTCAGCAGCATGGACGCGCTCGATGCCGACGTTCGAGGAGATCCGCCAGAAGCTGGGAGACGATCGATTTCGTCGTCCACGCGATCGGCTATTCCGACAAGAATGAGCTCAGGGGCAAGTTCGTCGACACTTCGATGGACAATTTCCTGATGACGATGAACATCTCGGTCTACAGCTTCGTCGCTGTCGCCCAGCGCGCGCGTAAGCTGATGACCAACGGCGGTTCGCTCCTGACACTCACTTATTACGGCGCCGAGAAGGTCATTCCGCACTACAATGTCATGGGCGTCGCGAAGTCCGCGCTGGACACCAGCGTCAAATATCTCGCTGCGGACCTTGGGCCCGAGGGAATCCGGGTCAACGCCATCTCCGCTGGGCCGATCAAGACCCTGGCGGCAAGCGGAATCGGCGACTTCCGCTACATCATGAAGTGGAACGAATATAATTCGCCGCTTCGCCGCAACGTCACGATCGAGGATGTCGGCGGGGCGGGGCTTTACCTGCTCAGCGACCTTTCATCCGGCGTCACCGGTGAGATCCACCACGTCGACGCAGGCTACAACGTTGTCGGCATGAAGGCCGAGGACGCGCCGGATATCTCGACGGTCTGATGGCCAAGATCGCGCGGCACCTCAGCATCAGCGGAAGGGTGCAGGGTGTGTTCTTCAGGGCCTGGTCGAGCGAACAAGCCGATGAGCTGGGCGTCAGTGGATGGATCCGCAATCGCCCCGACGGCCATGTCGAAGCGCATGTCGAGGGAGAGCAGGCCAGCGTTGAGCAAATGATCGACCGCTTGCGGTGTGGCCCACCCGACGCGCGCGTCGAAAACGTGCGAATCTGGGATGCCGACGTCTGCGACTTCGACGACTTCGAAGTCCGGCCCTAACCCGCGAACGGATCGCGCACGAGAATCGTGTCGTCACGCTCGGGAGAGGTACTGACCAATGCCACCGGGCAGCGGATCAGCTCTTCGATGCGGCGGACATATTTGATCGCCCGCGCCGGCAGATCGGCCCAGCTCCGCGCGCCTTGCGTGGATTCGCACCAGCCCTTGATCTCTTCGTAGACCGGCTCGACCCGCATCTGGTCGGCCGCATGCGCGGGGAGATAGTCGATCTTCTTCCCGTCGAGCTTGTAGCCGGTACAGACCTTCACCGTCTCTAGCGTGTCGAGCACGTCGAGCTTTGTCAGCGCGATCCCCGTGACTCCGCCGACCGCGACGGCCTGGCGGACCAGCACGGCGTCGAACCAGCCGCAGCGGCGCTTGCGGCCCGGTGACGGTGCCGAACTCGCGCCCGCGCTCGCCGAGCTCCTGCCCGACTTCATTGTCCTGCTCCGTCGGGAAGGGGCCGGAGCCGACGCGGGTCGTGTAGGCCTTGGTGATGCCGAGGACGAAGCCAGCGGCCGATGGGCCGGTGCCACTTCCAGACGCGATCGTGCCCGAGACGGTGTTGGAAGAAGTGACGAACGGATAGGTGCCGTGGTCGACGTCGAGCAGAACACCCTGCGCGCCTTCGAACAGGATTCGTTTGCCGTTCCGCCGAGCTTTGTCGAGGTCGCGCCAGACTGGCCGGGCGAAGGGCAGGACGAAGCCGGCGATCTCGGCGAGGTCGCTCTTGAGGCGTTCGCGGTCGACGGGCGGCTCGCCGAACCCGGCGCGGAGCGCGTCATGGTGAGCGCAGAGACGGTCGAGCAACGGGCCAAGATCATCGAGCCGCGCAAGGTCGCAGAGCCGAATGGCGCGGCGGCCGACCTTGTCCTCGTAAGCCGGGCCGATGCCGCGCCGGGTGGTGCCGATCTTGCCGGCGCCCGACTGGCATCTTCGCGCAGAGCGTCGAGATCGCGGTGGATCGGAAGGATCAGCGGGCAATTGTCGGCGACCATCATCAGGATCTCGGGCGTGACTCGATGCCCTGCTCGCGAAGCCGCTCGACCTCGGTCTTCAGTGCCCACGGATCGAGCACTACGCCGTTGCCGATGACCGATGGAGTGCCGGTGACGATCCCCGATCGGAAGCAGCGAAAGCTTGTAGGTCTTGCCTTCGACGACGAGGGTATGGCCGGCGTTGTGCCCGCCCTGGAAACGGACGACCATGTCGGCGCGGCTCGCCAGCCAATCGACGATCTTTCCCTTGCCTTCGTCGCCCCACTGGGCGCCGATGACGGTGACGTTTCCCACGAGAATTCCTTGTTTTGCGCGGCCCGCAGGCTCCTACGGGCGAACCAAGGCTTCGTCCAGCGCACACATCGGACTCATTGACCTCGGCGGAACAGGAAGTCGCGTTTGCGCGTAGTTCCGCTCCGGATGTGCGCTGAAAGGCGCGCATGAGAACAACCGAAGGGGAGTAAGAGATGAAGACCACCACTATTCTCGCGATTGCGCTCGGCCTCGGGTCGCTTGCGGCGTGCAACAAGAGCCCGCAGCAGCAGGCCGCCGACAATTACGAGGCGAATGCCGACAACTCAGCCGACACGATGGAAGCGAATGTCGACAATGCGGCAGACCAGATGACCGCCAATGCGGACAATGCGTCGGATGCGATGAAGGCCGCTGCCGACAACAAGTCCGATGTGATGAAGAATGCGGCCGACAACAAGGCCGACGCGATGACCAACAACGCGCAATAATTATTACACCAGCCACTCGCACGCAGGTGGCTGGCCAAGGGCGCTCCGGAAAGGGGCGCCCTTTCTGTTTAGAAGCTCAAAGGAACGACCTCGAGCACGCCCGGCAAGCTCGTGAAGCTGCTCGGCGACCTCCTTGGTGATCGGATCGTCGACGGCGACCAGCGCGACGGCTTCGCCCGCTTCCTTGCGGCGGCCGAGATTGAAGGTCGCGATGTTGATTTCGTTTTCGCCGAGCTTTGTTCCGAGCGCGCCGATGAAGCCTGGAGCGTCGGTGTTGACGATATAGATCATCTGGCCGGCCAGCTCGGCCTCGACCGGGATGCCGAAGATGTTGACCAGCCGCGGAGCGCGGTTGCCGAAGAGCGTGCCTTCGCACCCGACTTGTCGCCATGCTCGGTGCCGACGGTGACTGCGACGAGCGTGTGATAATCGCCTTCGCCTTCGTTGCGGATCTCGCGGACGGCAATTCCGCGCTCCTTCGCGAGATAGGGCGCGTTGACCATGTTCACCGTATCCGACCAAGTGCGCATGACGCCCGCGAGAACCGCGCCGGTGATCGGCTTGATATTCAGCTCGGCGGCGGCGCCTTCAACCTCGATGTCGATCGAGCGGATCTCGGTGCCCGCGACCTGGCCAACGAGCCGGCCGAGCTTTTCCGCGAGGCCCATATACGGTTTGAGGCGTGGCGCTTCCTCAGCCGAAAGCGAGGGCACGTTCACCGCGTTAGTGATCCCGCCGAGCAGCAGGAAATCGGCCATCTGCTCGGCGACCTGGATCGCGACATTGACCTGCGCCTCGGTCGTCGAGGCACCGAGGTGCGGCGTGCAAATCAGACCGCGAGTGCCGAACAGCGGATTTTCCTTCGCCGGCTCCTCGGCGAAGACGTCGAGGGCTGCGCCGGCGATGTGGCCGCTCTCGAGCCCCTCCTTGAGCGCAGCTTCGTCGATCAGCCCGCCGCGCGCGCAATTGACGATGCGCACGCCCTGTTCTGGTCTTTTCGAGCGCCTCGCGGCTCGAGAATGCCGCGCGTCTGGTCGGTCAGCGGCGTGTGCAGCGTGATGAAGTCGGCGCGGGCGAGCAGCTCATCGAGCTCGACCTTGTCAACGCCCAGCTCAACAGCCCGCTCGGGGCAGAGGAACGGGTCGTAGGCAACGACCTTCATCTTGAGCCCGTGCGCGCGATCGGCGACGATCGATCCGATATTGCCGCAGCCGATCAGGCCGAGCGTCTTGCCCGCGAGCTCGACGCCCATGAATCGGTTCTTCTCCCACTTGCCCGACTGGGTCGACTGGTCGGCCTGTGGGATCTCGCGTGCGAGCGCGAACAGCATCGCAATCGCATGTTCGGCGGTGGTGATCGAATTGCCGAACGGCGTGTTCATGACGACGATTCCACGTGCGGAGGCAGCCGGTACGTCGATGGTGTCGACGCCGATCCCAGCGCGGCCGATGACCTTCAGGCGCGGCAAAGCGGCGTCCATCGCAGCGGCGTTGATCTTGGTCGAGCTGCGCACCGCGACGCCGTCGTAATTGCCGATGATGGCCTTGAGCTCGTCGGGCGTCAGGCCCGGCTTTTCGTCGACCTCGATGCCGCGCTCGCGGAAGATCGCTTCAGCGCGCGGGTCCATCTTGTCGGCGATGAGTAGTCTTACTTTGTCGGTCATCGATCACATCCGTTCGCCCTTTAGCTTGCCGAGGGCTGTTTCGCTTTTGTGAAGGGGAAGTGCAGGGCTTACGCAGGGCTCAGCTCGAGCGGGCCTGCGAGCCTGTCTCTGCCCATGCCCAATTGAGCCAGGGGCCGAGCGCTTCCATATCGCTCGTCTCGACCGTCGCTCCGCACCAGATGCGAAGTCCTGGCGGGGCGTCCCGATAGGCAGTGACGTCGTAAGCTGCGCCCTCGCGCTCGAGCAGCTGGCCGATCGCCTTCTGTCGGGCGCGATTGGACTCCTCGTTGGACCGGTCGCTGAACTGCAGGCAGACGGAGGTGTTGGAGCGGATCGCAGGATCGTTCGTGAGATGCTCGATCCATGCCGTCGACTGCACCCAGCGATCGAGCGCCGCCGCATTTGCGTCGGCCCGGGCGATCAGCGCGTCGAGACCGCCGATGCGCTCGGCCCAGTCGAGGCAGAAGAGCCAATCCTCGACCGCGAGCATCGAGGGCGTGTTGATCGTTTCGCCCTTGAAGATGCCGTCGATAATCTTGCCGCCTTTGGTCAGGCGGAAGATTTTGGGAAGCGGCCGCTGCGCCGGCTCGCGCTCCAACCGTTCGACCGCGCGCGGGCTGAGGACGAGCATCCCGTGGGCTGCCTCCCCGCCGAGCGCCTTCTGCCAGCTGAAGGTGCCGACATCGATCTTTTGCCAGTCGATGTCCTGCGCGAACGCGCCCGACGTCGCATCGCAAATCGAAAGGCCGGTGCGGTCCGCCGCGATCCAGTCGGCATCCGGCACGCGCACACCGCTGGTGGTGCCGTTCCAAGTGAAGACGATGTCATTCCCGGAATCGATGTCTGAAAGGTCGGCGATCTCGCCGTAACCTGCGTCACGAATATCAGCGTCGAGCTTCAACTGCTTAGCGACGTCGGTTATCCAGCCGGAACCGAAGCTCTCCCATGCGAGCATCGTCACGGGGCGCGTGCCGAGCAGCGACCAGATCGCCATTTCCATCGCACCTGTGTCGGAGGCTGGGACGATCCCGAGACGGTAATCGGCCGGAAGCTGGAGCAGCGCGTGAGTGCGCGCGATCGCGTCGGCGAGCTTGGCCTTGCCGACCGAGCCGCGATGGGAGCGGCCGAGCGCGGACGTGTCGAGCTTCTCCGGCGCCCAGCCCGGCGGCTTCGCGCAAGGTCCGGACGAGAAATTGGGGCGTTGGGGTTTGGTGTGAGGTTTCGCCGCGCGCACTTCTGGCGTGGCTGCAGTTGCTTCAGTCAATGTCACTCTCCTCGCAGAGAGCTCGCGCCGCGTTGGGACGGCGTGGCCCGGAGGCAGGTGTAATGGCTGCTTCCCGCTTGGCAACCGGGCTCGTGAAAGATTCGCGTTTCGACTCGGTAACGACCTTATGTTGCAGCGCACAACAGGTTGAATTTGCTCGAATCCGGTCCTTCAGCAGCAGAGTTGAACGGTTCACCGCAGTTAGCTCAGCGGTTCATCCCGCGAGGCTGCGACTTAGGTTGAATTCATTAACCATCCGGAAGCACTGTCACTCATGCCGATGCGCGGAGGGCAACGTGGGTCGCGGCTGGGGGCTGGGGAGCTCCTATCGTTGATGGAAATGGCAGCGCGCTTCGGCGCGTGCGCTGGAGCTTTGGAGCGGGGACGTAATGACCCAAGTATTGGCGGGCACGACGGCATTGTTTCGCGATCGCGACCTGTTTATTCATGATGGAAAGAAGCTCCGCCGCTTCCGCATTTCCGCTCCCGTTCAAGCTTTTCTCTTCGTCGTTCTTCTCGGCCTCGTCGCCTGGGCGAGCTTTGCGACCGCGCGCCTGATCGACTCGCCCGCGGCGTTGGCCTCGACCGCATCGACCGAGGCCCGTGCGCGCCTGCTCGAGCAGCGCCAGGCGCTGATCGAGGCCGCGCTGACGGGCCAGAAGATCGACCCCGCGATGATCCAGGCCGCCGCAACCAAGCGGCCGCCTCGCGAAGGACGGTCCGCTCGCTCGCGTCGAGCAGCAGCAGCTCGAGCAGGCGGCGCTCGTCGCCCAGGCGCTCGACGTCCGCTACCAAGTGACCGCCGCGGAGCTGCAAGAAGCTCGGGATCAAGCCTGCCGCCGCAGGGCAGGCGAGCGGCGTCGGCGGACCGTTCGAGAGCATCGGCAATCCGACCTTCAAGGCGCTGTTCAACAGCTGGAAGAAGCTCGACGAGCTCCAGAACGACGTCATCGCGATCCCGTCGGACAAGCCGATCAAGACCGAGGTAAGCTTTACCAGCGGCTTCGGCGTCCGCGACGATCCGTTCCACCGCGGTGCCGCAATGCATCCGGGCATCGACCTTGCCGGCGCTTACGGCACGCCGATCTACGCCACTGCCGACGGCACCGTCGCTTCGCGCCGGCTGGAACAACGGCGGCTACGGCAACATGGTCGAGCTCGACCACGGCCGCGGAATCACGACCCGCTACGGCCACATGTCTGCGGTCCTCGTCCACGAGGGCGATCACGTGACCCGCGGCGAGCAGATCGGCCGCATGGGCTCGACCGGCCGCTCGACCGGCAATCACCTCCATTATGAGGTGCGGATCGACGGCCGCCCGGTGAACCCGATCCCGTTCATGAAGTCGACCGACTACGTCCTCGCGATGCAGAAGCGTTCGGGCGCGCCCTCGATGGACGCGGTTGGCGTCGGCGGCCCGGACGGACAGCACTGATAGCGTCCGCTCGGTTGCCGCATGAGGCGGCGCTTCCTATCTCTTGCACGTGAGCGACATCAGCCTTACCGAAAATGCCGCCAAGCGCGTCGCCTGGATTGCGGAGCGCCAGTCGAAGCCGGCCGTCCTGCGGCTCGCGGTCGATGGCGGCGGCTGCGCCGGCTTCACCTACAAGTTCGAGCTCGCCGACGCAGGCGGAGCGACGATGCTGTCGCGGAGACCGACGGCGTGAAGCTCGTCGTCGATCCGATCAGCCTCGATCTCCTCCGCGGCTCGGCGGTCGATTTCGTCGAGGACCTCGGCGGAGCAGCCTTCAAGGTGCTCAACCCCAACGCGCAGTCGGGATGCGGCTGCGGCTCCAGCTTCAGCGTCTAGTCGTAAATCAGCAACCTGCTGATCGGGCCGTTGCGGGAACGAGCCGGACGCACCCTCATCCGACTTGCGCTTCCGCAGTTCGCCGTCCTTCACGAGACCCAGGTCGACGGCCTTTGCCCACCCGGCGTGCGCGAGGGCGAAATCTGGCCAAAGCGGGCTCATGGCGCCTGAACGCCGGTGATCAGCTGCACGAGCAGGAGCACCGCCGTAACGGCGAACATGCCCCCGAAGCCCGTTACAGTCCTGCTGTCGATCACCCGCGAACCCCTATCTCCGCTGACCAACCTTTGAGTTCGCTTTCGCTCGGGGGGTTCAATGTCGCCGCGGGAAGTCCTTCATCGCAGCGACGGACGCCACTGCGCGCTGGAAATCGACGGAATGTGCCGAAATGTGCGGTGATGTGCGAACAGGCGCGGGTGACCGAACGAGAGTAAGCGCGCTTTCCTAACGATGGCCGCCAGCATCATCACATAGTCGAATGCGCGCACTGCTCCCCCTCGATCAGGTCCTCGGCCAGTGGTTAAACGAAAGGAAGGCGGGAGGGGAGGCACGGTGTTGCGTTTGGCACCGAGCGCCTTAGGCACACACCCGTGAAGCTTGCCACGTACAACCTCAACGGAATCCGCGCGCGCCTGCCCCGCCTGCTCGAATGGCTCGAACGTGAGAAGCCCGACGTCGTCTGCTTGCAGGAGCTGAAGTGCGCGGATGAATTGCTGCCGATCGCGGACATCGAGGCGGCGGGATACGGCGCCGTTTGGCACGGCCAAAAGGGTTTCAACGGAGTTGCGATTCTCGCCAGGGGCGATGCCCCGGAACTGAGGCGCGTCGGCCTTCCCGGCGATCCCGATGACAGCCACAGCCGCTACATCGAGGCTGAAGCGAAGGGCTTCGTAGTCGGCTCGCTCTACCTGCCCAATGGCAATCCGGTCGGCACGGAGAAGTTCGAATATAAGATCCGCTGGATGGAGCGTCTCTCGACCACGCCGCCGAGCTGATCGAGGAGGAGCGGCCCGCCATATTGTGCGGCGACTGGAACGTGGTCCCGGAGGACCGCGACGTTTTCTCGGCCCGAGCCACTGCCAACGACGCGGTCATGCAGCCGGAGACGCGCCAGATGTGGCGGCGCATCGTCCACCAGGGCTGGACCGACGCCCTGCGCGCGCTGCACCCGAATGAGGAGAAGCTCTACACCTTTTGGGATTACACCGCCGGCTGCTGGCAGCGCGATCTCGGCTTCAGGCTCGACCACCTGCTTTGCTCGCCGGAGGCCGCGGACCGCCTGCAGGACGCCGGCGTCGACCGATGGGCGCGGGGCGAGGAGAAGGCGAGCGACCACGCGCCGACGTGGGTCGAGCTGAACTAGATGTCGGCCCGCACTTCGAGCTGACACCGAGGAAGGTCCAATTGGCGGACATCGAAGCCCGCCTGCCGATGGTGGTTGAGCGTCAGCTCAAGCAGCGAAGAGCCGTCCTCATAGGCCGCAATCCCGCCGCCTTCCGCCTTGTCCAGGCAGATGAGGCCGCCCCTCTCGAAAGCTGCAATCGCGCTCCGCGGATCTTCAAAAGCGCGCGAGGATCTCGACCAACTTTTGGACGAGCAACAATCTGGCTAAGCAGCCTAATCCATGTTAAGTTGTCAATGCTAATTAATTGAATTGTAAGGGGGCTTCGGTGGCTGATCAGGGCGACCAGTATCCGACGCAATTGCAATCGCATCTAGACGAAACCGAAGTTCTACTCGCGAACATTGAGCGATCAGTCGAATGGATTGGACGCAACAAAACCTCCGAGAACGTCCGCCTGATCTCGGAGCTAAAGCAGGCGGTTGCTGAAATTCGAGACTTGCTCCAACTCCCAGTCCGCTGACCCGCGGCCCGAAGACTGTCCGCAATGGGTCGATGCGAACCTAGGCGGCGCGATAGAGAGCGCTTCCACAAACCTTGGCTAAAGCTGAGCCTAATTCGTCTGAAGTGAACGGCTTCCCGAGAACCGCCGCGCGCGGAAGCCGATCGCTTAAGTCCTCCGCGGTCGCCGTAATGAATAACACCGGAATGTTCTTGCGAGAGCAGATCGTCTGGACGGCCGCGATTCCGCAGCCGTCAGCAAGGCGTACATCGGCGGTGATGAGATCCGGGAAGTACCCAGCAGCCGATTCGACCGCCTCAGTCTCTGTCGCGGCGATGTCGACGGAGATGAAACCGCTTTCCCGAAGGAAGTCCTCGATGACCAAGGCGATCATCGGTTCGTCTTCTATGATGAGCGCGTGCATCGGCTCTCTCCGCGGGCGGGAGCGCTGCCGTGTCTCTCAGCCGCCGGAGCCCGAGGCCTGTCCGACGATGAGAGCTAAATCCTCTCGAAGAGAAAATGTTCAATATAGATTAGGAGATGACAGTCATTTGGATTAAGGTGCCGGCATCGCCAGCGCTCTAATGTGGCACCACTGGTGGCTGAGAGACACGGCAGCGCTCCCGCCCGCGGAGCCTACCGATGTCAAATTTTTCGAAATCGCATCCACTCGCGCCGATGGTGGCCAAGCTTCAAGAATGGCGGTCGCTTGATCCTGCCGACCAGCAAGCGATCCTCGACCTTCCGTATCGCCTGATTACGTTGAGGCCTCTCGAATATCTCGTTCGAGAAGGTGATGATGCTCAAAACACCTGCCTGATGCTGTCGGGGTTTTCAATTCGCAACAAGATGACTGGAGGCGGCGGGAGGCAGGTCTTCTCGATCCACATGCGCGGAGATATTGCGGACCTTCAAAACTCACTGCTCGGAACAGCCGACCACAATCTTCAGGCCCTCAGTCGGATCGAGGTCGCGCTCATCCGAGTGGAAGCAGTGCAGGAGATTGCTTTTGCGCGACCAGCGGTTGGTCGGGCGATGTGGTTCCAGACCCTGGTCGAAGCATCGATCTTTCGCGAGTGGACCTTAAACGTCGGCCGCCGCGATGCTCGAACCCGAACCGCACATCTCCTTTGCGAATTCGCGCTCCGCCTGGAAGCGGCGGGCCTTGGGGACGAAAATGGCTATGAGTTGCCGATGACGCAGGAGCAGCTTGCGGATGCACTCGGTCTCACCTCGGTGCACACTAACCGCACGCTAATGGCACTGACCGGCGAGGGACTGATAAGCCGAACCAAGCGAGTGGTTCGAATCAATGACTGGATTCGCTTGGCCGAGGTCGGCGATTTCAACCCGGCCTATCTGCATTTGCCCGATACAGTTTCACGAGCGAAGAGGCCAAGACGCTAACCACTCGGCAATTTGCTGAATTGGAAGCAAACCTTGTCGCTCTTAAGGGATTGGACGCGGACAGCCCGGAGCGGCTAAGCCGTCTTCAAGCCGCTGAGTGGTCAGCCAAACGCGCTTCCCAATTGATACAGTCGCAGATCGATAGGCTGACGCCGAAGCCGCGCCCGAGGGCTAACGGCAGCTTTGCGTGGAAAACTGCTGTCTGCGTCAAGGATTGAGCGCATCATCCTTGGGGGACGGCCACCCCTCAAACAACGAGCCACGACGGTCGATCGCTACGAGGCGTTTCATGTCTCTCGCACAGGCGTCCAAGTCGTCCTTCAGCAGCTGAATGCGGGTATCGATTTCACCATCGCTCATGCAATTGGGCGTGAGCCGCAATGAGCGAGCCATCACCCGGGCTCCGTGGACACCATGTTCAACGAAGAACTTGTCGAGAATGCCGGCCATGGGAGACTCCCTGTTTCGTGCACACAACAGCATTATTGGCGGGCATCGGGATGTCTGCAATGGGTCGAAGCCTGCCACATCGCAAATGACAGTAAACCGATCGAAAGTTGCCCTAGGCTGAAGACTGACTGATCATGCTCCCGCCGCTGGACGCTAGCCGGCCGATTCTCCTTCTTTGACAGCATCCCTAAGGTGCGCACGAAGTTCCGGACTGTCCTGATGCCCATGCACCTGCACCGCATGCTGAGCTGCAGCATCGATGAGTTCGTCCGCGCTGTCGGCAGAGATCGCGATGGTGCAATGGGATTCGCTCGGGAATTCCCGACAATCGATATATTTGCGGCTCATGTCAGCCTCCTGGACGTGACACGAGCTCACATACTCTCCTTTTTGCCGCAGTCCTACGGCCACGGTAAAGGCTATGTCCGCAACGGGTGGAAGCCAGTCGTCAATGGACATCAGATTATTGAAATCCATATTCGGAGAAGATATTGTAAACGAACGCTATTTAGCGGTTTGTTCACCATCGGGGGGTGTTCGCGTATGGCTAACTATCGGCTCTACCGTCTGGACGGTGCTGGCAACATTAGTTTGGCTGAGTGGATCGAAGCTGCTGACGACAATGACGCACTGCGTCAAACGAGCGATCTGACGAAGGACGCAACGAAGTGCGAGGTATGGCAAGGTAAACGCCTGGTCGCGAGTTTGGATGGAAACCGTTCGACCGGCTAGCTCCCGCTAATGTCTTGTCTGGAGGGCTCCCGCACGCAATCGACGATATGAGGTTTTGACGGGGGTCGGAAAGCCATTAGCCCGCCGAACGAATCCGCCGTCCTACACGGCAAGTCTGCTCGCATAAGCTCGGCGATGCGCCGCACAGCACTCGTCAATTCGCCGGTTCTGAAGCAGCTTGCCGGCGCGGCTGCGCGCGCACTCGTGGAAGCACTGCAATCGCTGCGTTTCACACCCGCGAGGCGAGTCGTCATTTTCGAACATTCGCGCGCCCGCCCGGAGGAATGGACGCTTCGTTTCCCCGCATCTTGTTAGGAGGGGAGACTAGAGCGCCTTCTCGTAAATCCGGTAGCGGTGGTTCACTCGCGCCCCCGGAAGCTCGGCGATCGACAGCATTCCTTTGTTGTCCTCGAGGATCCAGCCGAACTCTCCGATCTCGATTCCGAACTTCCCGACGCAATCGCGCCGCGTGTATTCGATCAGCATGAAGGCGAGCATGCTCGCGAGGCGGGACTGATGGAGCTTCTTGGCGACACCCATGAGGGGGACGCGCGCGCGCTTCACCCGGGGATTGCGAAGGCGCCACAGCAATTTGATGAAGTTGAACGGGAACAACTCGCCGTTCAGGTCCTTGGTCAGCTCGTTGATGTCGGGGATGGTGAGCATGAAGGCAACCGGCTCTCCGTCCAGCTCGGCCACGCGGACCAGCTCGTTGTAGATGATCGGCTTCAGCTTCTTGCCGGCATAGGCAATCTCGGCCTCGGTCAGCGGCACATAGCCCCAGTTGTTCGACCAGGCCTCGTTCAAGATGTTGAGGATGATCCGCGCTTCCTCGTTGAACTTCGACTTGTCGACCATCCGGATCCTGATGTGCGGATTGCGTTCGCCAGCCGCGATCAGCCGGTTGATCTTGGGGTCCTCCCAATGGGCGATGTCGACCTCGTAGGTCAGCAGATCCTTCGCCTTGGTGTAGCCCGCGGACTCTATCCAGCTCTGATATTCCGGCCGGTGGTGACCCATCATGGCCGTCGGATCCTCGTCGAAGCCCTCGATCTCGAGCCCAGGTTCGTCCCAGATGGAAAGGCTGATCGGGCCGAGGGACTGAGTCATCCCTTGAGAGCGCAACCATTGCTCGGCGGTGGCGATCAGCTCCTGAGCCGTTTCTTCGTCGAGTGCGTCGAGAAAGCCCCAGTTTCCGATGCCTTTGCCCATATGGTCCTGAACGAGATCGTCGACCTGGGCACTGATCCGTCCGACGACCTTGCCCTCACGCTCGGCCACCCAGAATTGGGCGCGGGCGTGCTCGAACCATGGGTTCTTCCCGGGGGTGATAAGTCCGTGAACCTCATCCTTGAGGGGCGGGACCCAGTGAGGATCGTTCTTGTAGACGGACCAGGCGAAGTCGACGAAGGCTTGCCTGTCCTTCTTGGTCTCGACTGGGCGGATGGTGACAGGGCTGCTGTTCATTCGCGAGGGCTAGCGGGTGATTGTTCCAAGCGCCAGTTAAGACCTCGCCGCGTTCATCGGCATCAAAGTGAATTCAATTGCTGTTTCGCATTTCAAGTGATTAGTTCGCGCGCCCGACAACTCCGAGCTTTGGGAGAGAGTGCCCCTGACGGCGCCGCCGCGGCTCCGCGAAACCGTCAATCGAGGCGGCGCGGCATCAAGGGGACCCATATGCGCAAGACGATAATGGCGGCGATGGCCGCCTCATCCCTCATTGCGATGGTGGGGTGCAACAAGCAGCCTGCGACCAACGGGAATGAAACCACGCAGACCGCCGCGGCTTCTGCGGACGCAATCAATGGGACCTGGAAGGCCGATATCAACAGCGTCCAGTTCGACACCAAGCCCGATGAGTATCTACTGAAGAGCGGCACTTATTCGTGCAAGTCGTGCACGCCGACCTATTCGGTCGCCGCCGACGGTGCGTTCCATGCCGTAAGCCTGCCGTACGCGGACAGCGACTCCGTCAAGGTTGTCGACGCGCATACGGTGACCGAGAGTTCGAAAAAGGGTGGGCGCGACATGGGTTCGACGACGATGATTGTGTCGAGCGACGGCAACACGCTGACAGGACAGTTTACGGACACATCGACCCCGGGCGCGCCGAGCAAGGGCGAGTTCACGGAGACAAGGGTTGGGCCTGCCCCTTCCGGAGCGCACGCGATTTCCGGGCAATGGAAGCCGACGAAGCTATCGAACTTCAACGACGCCGCTTTGACCTTCACCGTGAACGTGAGTGGAGACACCTATAAGTCGAGTTCACCCGACGGCACTTCGTACGAGGCGAAGATCGGCGGCGGCGACGTGCCGATTCAGGGCGACCTTGCCGGCACGACCGCGGCGGTGGCGAAGGCCGGAGATGGCTATCAGGTGACTCGGAAGCGCGACGGAAAGGTCGTTGGCGTAACGACGTACACCGTCGGAGCGGACGGCAAGCTCAACGGGGTCAGCGAGAACAAGCAAAGCGGGTCGACGACGCGCTGGAGTGCGGACAAACAGTCGTAAGCCATCGTGGGCGGCTCGTTCGGGCGGGCCGCCTCCGAACCACCTTCCGCATTGGTTTGGATCTGCGCGGCGGAAGCTGCGCCTGAACGTTGCGGCGCCCAAGTCCCGCCACTATCTGCTGGCAAACAGCGTTCTTTCGGAAAGACTTATGAGTAACACCGCGACCCTCGAGCGCACGAGCGCCGCTGCAGTCGAGCAAGCCCCAACGCGCGCAAGGGATGATCCGGCGATGCTGAAAGCCGCCGCGAACCTGACGCGCGACCTCAATGTGCCGAAGTCGGCGATCTACTGGGCCGACATGCTAGGTTCGGCGCTGCTCGGCTATGTCGCGATGTTCGCCGCGATGTTGGTGCATCCGATCTGGCTAGCCGTCGGCGCGGGGCTGGTGGCGGTGTTCGCGCTCTATCGCGCCGGCTCGTTCATCCATGAGCTGACGCACATCAAGAAGGGCGCGGTGCGGGGCTTTCGCTTCACCTGGAACCTGATCGTCGGCGTGCCGCTGCTGATCCCAAGCTTCATGTACGAGGGCGTTCACAACCAACATCACGCCAAGCGCTATTACGGGACGGTCGAGGATCCCGAATATCTGCCGCTCGCGCTGATGCATCCATGGACGCTGCCAGTGTTCCTAATCGCGGCCGCGCTGGCTCCGATCGGTATGCTAATCCGCTTCGGAATCCTTGCGCCGCTATCGATGCTTTCGCCCAAGCTCCGAAACGTCGTCGTTGGCCGCTATTCGGGCTTGCAGATCAATCCCAAGTTCGCTCGGCCGAAGCCGGAAGGCGAGTTTGCCCGAGACTGGGCGTGGCAGGAGGCCGGGGCGAGCATTTGGTCCATCACCCTCCTCGTGATGGTCGCGACTGGCGTGATCCCCCTGCGCACTTTCCTGATCTTCCTCGCCGTCTGCTCCGGCGTGATGTTCCTCAACCAGATCCGCACGCTCGTCGCGCATCTGTGGGAGAACGAGGGCGAGCCGATGACCGTCACGGCGCAGTTCCTCGACAGCGTCAACGTCCCGCCGCCTGCGACCCTGCCGGCGCTGTGGGCGCCCGTGGGCCTCCGCTACCACGCGCTGCATCACCTGTTGCCCGGGCTGCCGTATCATGCGCTGGGCGAAGCGCACCGCAGGCTTTGCAAGGAGCTGGAGAGCGTCTCAGTCTACCATGACTCCTCGCACCGCGGTCTCTCGCCCCTCGTGGTTAGGTTAGCGACCAGAACCTTGACTAACGGACGCAAATCCGCTTGAGGGCTCGTCGTCCGGCGGGCTGAGGCTCGCCGTTGTCATTTGGGCTTTGCGCGGTCGCCCTGAGTGCCGCGTGGCCGGAGCTACCTCATACGGGCTCCCGACGAACGAAAGGAATGACCTATGCGCCATCGTGTTGGCGGCCGTAAGCTTCAGCGCACCTCCAGCCACCGTGCAGCCATGTTCCGCAACATGGCGGCAGCGCTCATCAAGCACGAGCAGATCACCACGACGACTGCCAAGGCGAAGGAGCTTCGCCCCTACGTCGAAAAGCTGATCACGCTCGCCAAGCATGGCGGCCTGTCGAACCGCCGCCTGGCCCAGTCGCGGCTGATGGACGACGCGCAACTCGCCAAGCTCTTCGACGTGCTCGCACCGCGCTACGCCAAGCGCGACGGCGGCTACACCCGAGTCGTCAAGGCTGGCATCCGCGCATCGGACGCAGCGCCGATCGCGATCATCGAATTCGTCGACCGCGATGTCTCGGCAAAAGGCCAGGATTCGGGCCCGGTCATGACCGCGGATGAGTTCGAGGCCGCCTAAGCTTTGCTCAGAAGGTCCGCGTCACTCCGAAGTCGACGCGGGTCCGGTGATAATCGAATAGCAAAATATTCGCGCTGCTGTCGGTGTGCGTCAGCCGCATGATCGGCGCAAATCCGGCCAGCTTCGCTTCGTTGAGGATCACCGCTCCCGTCAGATCCCAGCGTCGGTCGCGCCGAGTCTTGCCGAACAGGAACTGTGCCTCGATGCCGTGCGTGCGGGTATAGTCGAGCTCGCCGAAGACTGTGACGGCGCGCGACTGATGCGCGAGCAGGAATCCTGTGCCGACCTGGCGAAGGCTCTCGGGCCGGGCGGTCGCGTCAAGGCGGCCGTAGCGTAGCGAGAATCGCGCGAGCGTCGCACCGCCGCTGAATTGCTGCAGCAGATCGGCGCCCGCCGCGGTCCGCCATCCGTCCTGGTCGCTGTTGAGATCGATCGTCTGTCTGACGCTGCTTACGCTGAGTGCGAGCTGCGTCCGCGTGGTCAGCGGCACGCTCGCATCCACATCGCCGCCAATTCCATTCGAAAAGGCGCGCTTCCCGAACCACCGCCGTTCGTACAGCGCCGCGGGCCGGATCGTGGCTTTGCCGAAATTGAATTCCGGACCGCTATCGAGGCTCAGCTGAATATCGTCAAACCTCGGCTTGTTGTAGAGATCGGCCCGGAAGTTTGCTGACGACAGAACCTGTACGCCGCCGAGATTGTCCAGCGAATAGGCGCGCGCGCTTCCAGTGACTCCGCCGCCCGCTTGCTGGCGCGCGTCGGCGTCGAGCTCGAACGGCGCAATGATCGTGTCGATGAACTGGCTGCTCGTCGAGCGGTTGATGTTCGTGTCCGGACCCGTCGTCAGCTCGACCGTAAGGCCGTGGCGATCAGGCGCGTGCAGGGTCGCAGAGAAGCGTCGTACGTTCTGCTCGACCTCAGGCGGCAGTCCGAGCCTCTCGGCTTTCGCGAGTTCGGTCTTCGCTTCCCCCTGCTTGCCCATGCGACCGAGGATCCGAGCCAACTCGAGCCGTGCGCGCTTTGCGTCGGGTTGCTCGGCCAACAGGTCGCGAAGTGTCTGGGCGGCGCCCTTTAAGTCGTCCATCAATTCCAGTACCGCCGCGAGGCGAAACCGCGCTTCAGCACGCAGCTCGGGATGTTTGTCCTGCGTGAGGCCGCGGAGGATCACTGCCGCGCCTGCCTTATCGCCCCTGGCGTACAGCTGGTCCGCCAGTGCGAACAATTGAGCTGCGCTCGCTTGTACACAGCCGGTCTGCCGCTCGCAGGGCACCTCTCCCGACGCCGGTGCAATCTCAAGGGCAAGGCCAGCGATTAGGGGAAAGATCACGGGTTTGATTGGAGGAAGCCGGGCGACGGTTCTCCGCCGCCCGGAGATCGGATCAATTGCCTACGAACGCGCCCTGGCCGGCGCCGTTTCTGTTCCAAAGACGGAACAGACCCCCGACTTCGTTCGCCGTCGGGCCATAGAAGTTGCCGTACTGAGAGAAGGAATAGCCGCCGGAAGAGGTGCTGGTGGTGAAGCTCGCGGCCTTGAAGTTGATGCTGCCGCTACCGGCGAAGGCCAGCGCCCCGCTCGGCACGCCGTTGATATTGGCCGTATAATCGAGCGCGGCGGTATCCCAATGGGCCGTCATGCTGCCTGTGCCGCTCAGCGCATGCTCACCATTCTTGTCGACGAAATTGCCGTCGTAGATGGTATTGTAGCTACCGGACCCTGTCCTCGGGACGGAATCGCGCGGCGTTTTGTCGCCGAAGACGAGCCAGGTATCGTTCGTTGAGGTCGTGCCGTTGCTGGTCGAGGTCCGCTTCCACTCGCCATATTGGACGTAGGTGAGCTGGATCGTCGGGTTGCCGGCGCCCTTGTTCAGCAGCTTGAACGTCTCGCTCCCGCCGTTCTTGGAATAGTTGGTAAAGGTCCCGTTCGAAGAGGAGATATTACCCGGCCCGAACGAGGATTTGGTCGTGAGGCTTCCTGTGTCGCGGATCGTGTAGGTGTCCGTTGCTGGATCGTACACGACGGTGCTGGTCGCCCGCGCATAATTGCCGAAGCCGGAGGTCACCCCAGAGTTGGTCGAATAAGTAATTGTCGACTGCTGGCCCGAAAGGTTCGCCGGCGCGGCCTGCGCCGCAACACCCGTCAACAGAGCAACTGCCGCGGCCAAATAGATGATACGCATCGCTTCGATTCCCCCTGAAGTTAGCCGGCGAAGTAAACGCCCGATCCTGATGCCCGTCAATCAGAACCGTGGAAAATTCATGAATGACACGACCTTAGCCCGACTCGTTGGAGGAGCTGATCGGTGGTAAAATGAGGGTAGCCACAATCGGGGGTGGCGGGGGTATGCCGTATTTCCGGCTCTATTATTTCGACCGCTTCAGCGGCCACATCGATCATTTCCGCGAGTTCGACGCGGAGGACGATGGAGCGGCGATCGCCGTGGCGGAACGCTGGAATGACGGTCGCCCGATGGAACTGTGGAACCGCGAGCGGCGGCTCAAGCAATGGGAGAGCGCCGGCTCATCCGGTTAGCGTTCGCAGGAGAGGCTCGGCTGAACGACGGCCAACGGCCGGTTCAGAACCGGTGCAGCGGCGTAATGACAGTCGCCGAAACAGCTCGCCGCGCGTTGTTGCGCCGAGTCGTAACAGGTGAGGAGTATCCACCATGATGCGTGTCACGAAGCTCTTGGCGGGCGGCATTGTTGCTGCGGCCGCGTTCGCTGCAGCCAGCCCGGCCGCGGCACAGTACATGCCGGGCTACGGCAGTCCCTACGGCTCCAATCCCTACGGCGGTTACGGCCAGTACGGCTACGGGGTGAGCCGCCAGGTGGTCGCGAACCAATGCGCCGGGGCCGTCCAGGTCCGCCTCAATGGAGGGGGCTACGGTGGCTATGGAGACAATGATGGCTACGGATATGGCGGCGGCCGAGTGCTCGGCATTAGCCACATCGAGTCTGGCTACGGCGGCGGGCTGACGGTTCGCGGAGTCGCCGCAAGCGGGCGTGCGGCGGGCTACGGCTACGCGCAAAATTCACCCGACCTCGTGTGGATGTGCAGGACCGATTTCCGCGGTGCCATCGTCGATATCGACGTCAATGCGGCGCGACCGAGTTATGGCGGCGGCTACAATGATTACAATTACACGCCGTGGAGCCAGGATTATTCGCAATACGGTTATTACCGTTACTGACCCGACGCTGATTGAGATGATGGGCCGGGCTCCTCGAAGTTCGGCCCATTTGCTGTTTGGCCGCAACTTTACTCTTGGCGCCGCGCTCCCTATCGGCCCGCCATGACGGTCCAGCCCACTCAATCCATCCTCGTCGTCGACTTCGGAAGCCAGGTCACGCAGCTGATCGCGCGGCGAATCCGCGAAGCCGGCGTCTATTGCGAGATCGCTCCGTTCAACGCGAGCGAGGAAGCATTCGAGCGGCTCCAGCCGAAGGGAATCATCTTCTCCGGCGGCCCGGCCTCGGTGATCGAAGCGGAAAGCCCGCGAGCGCCGCAGGTCCTGTTCGACAGCGGCCTTCCGCTTCTCGCCATCTGCTACGGCCAGCAGACTCTCCACCAGCAACTGGGCGGGAAGGTGGTCTCGTCCGATCAGCGCGAATTTGGCCGCGCCTTCATCGACATTGTCGCTCCGAGCGCGCTGTTCGACGGGCTTTGGCACGTCGGCGAAAAGCATCAGGTGTGGATGAGCCACGGGGATCGGGTCGAAACGCTGGCGCCCGGCTTCGAGGTCGTCGCGGCGTCGGAGGGCGCGCCATACGCCATCGCCACCAATGAAGACGCCAAGCGCTACAGCCTGATGTTCCACCCCGAGGTGGTGCACACGCCCGACGGCGGCAAGCTGCTCGCCAATTTCGTCCGGCACGTCTGCGGCTGCGCTGGCGACTGGACGATGGCGAGCTTTAAGGAAGCAAAGATCGCCGACATTCGCGATCAGGTCGGGCATGGCCGGGTAATCTGCGGCCTTTCTGGCGGCGTCGATAGCGCGGTCGCGGCCGTGCTGATCCACGAGGCAATCGGAGACCAACTGACCTGTGTGTTCGTCGACCACGGCCTGATGCGGCTGGGCGAGGCCGAGCAGGTCGTAAGCCTGTTTCGGAACAGCTACAACATTCCGCTGGTGCACGTTGACGCCAGCCCGGATTTCCTCGGCGGTCTTGAGGGCGTCAGCGACCCCGAAAAGAAACGCAAGTTCATCGGCTCCGAGTTCATCAACGTCTTTGAGGAAGAAGCGAAGAAGATCGGCGGCGCCGACTTCCTCGCGCAGGGCACGCTTTATCCTGATGTCATCGAGAGCGTCAGCTTCACCGGCGGCCCGTCGGTGACGATAAAGAGCCACCACAATGTGGGCGGCTTGCCGGAGCGGATGAACATGAAGCTGGTCGAGCCGCTGCGCGAACTGTTTAAGGACGAGGTCCGCGAGCTAGGACGCGAGCTCGGCCTTCCGGACGCATTCGTTGGACGGCATCCTTTCCCGGGGCCAGGCCTCGCGATCCGGATCCCCGGCGAAGTTACCCGTGAGAAGTGCGACATCTTGCGCAAGGCAGACGCCATCTATCTCGAAGAGATCCGCAACGCGTGTCTCTACGACGCGATATGGCAGGCGTTCGCAGTGCTCCTGCCGGTGCGGACCGTCGGCGTCATGGGCGACTATCGGACCTACGATTATGTGTGCGCGCTTCGGGCGGTGACCTCAGTCGATGGAATGACCGCAGACGTCTACCCGTTCGCGCCGGAGTTCCTGAGCCGTGTCGCTACGCGCATCGTGAACGAGGTCAACGGCATCAACCGAGTCACGTACGACTATACATCGAAGCCGCCCGGAACGATCGAATGGGAATGAAGTGCTGCGCAGCAATTGCCGCACTGCTCACGATAAGCGCAGCGCCGGCACCGACGCTGGATCGCGGACACCGCCGCCTGGTGGGCGACAACGGCGCAGCTTTCCAACGATTCGATGGAAGGGCGTGACACTGGTTCTCCTGCATATATGCGCGCTGCGCGAGCTGGTTGCATCGAAGTTCAAGGCTGTGGGGCTCAAGCCGGCGGGTGAGAACGGGAGCTGGTTCCAGAGTGTTCCGATGCACGAGGTCCGGGTCGAGCGGGCGACGATTCGCGTCGGCAGCCGGCCTCTCCTATTCCTTCACGACCTGACGATCTCTCCGACCGAATCCACCCCTGCAAAGGTCGACGCGCCGCTCGGCTATGGAGGCTATTGCGGCACCTCACTCGGCGACGTGCATGGCAAGGTCGTGATCTGTCATGGAACGCACCGGGCCGGGCTCCCGACCGCCGCCGAGCGCGAAGCAGCCGTCCGAGCCGCGGGCGGCGCCGGAATTCTGACGATCGCCGATCCCGGCTTCACCGTCGAACCGCCGCGCTGGCCTTATGCCTATGCGCGCACTGTCACGCTTGCGAGCGATCACCCGAAGGCCGATCCGTTCGTCCGGATGACCCTCAACGCGGATTCGCTCGGCAAGCTGCTTGCCGGCACAGGAAGGAACTCGGCTGCATTGATTGCTTCAGGCGCCGAAGGCAAGCCGCTGCCGAGCTTCGACATCCCCACCCGACTGCATGCCGACTTCACGATCCGGCAGCGCGACATCAGCTCGCCCAACGTGCTCGCCTATATTCATGGGTCAGCGATCCGAAGCTCGCCGGATCAGGCGATCGTCCTCTCGGCGCACCTCGACGGATATGGTTATGGCGAGCCGGTGAAGGGCGACCGGATCTACAACGGTACGCTGGACGACGCCGCTTATGTCGCGCTGTTGATCCGGCTTGCCGAGCGCCGGCAGGGCGATCCGTTTCGCCGCCCGATCCTGTTCGCCGCCTGGACGGGCGAGGAAAAGGGGCTACTCGGATCGCGCTGGTACGTCGCGCATCCGACCGTGCCGCTCTCGCGCACGGCGGCGGACATCAACCTCGACCAGTTGCGGCCGATTTTTCCGCTGAAGCTGCTGACGGTCCATGCGCTCGAGCGACACCACGCTTGGCGATGACGCTCGCGCCGTCGCCGCGAGCCTCGGAATCCAGGTGCAAAAGGATCCCGAGCCGGAGCGGAACCTCCTTCAACGCTCGGACCAGTGGCCGTTCCTCCAGGCCGGAATTCCGGCGACCGCTTTCATATTCGGCTACCGCCCCGGCTCGCGGAGCGAGCAGATCTACCGGCAATGGTATCGCACCGGCTATCACAAGCCGCAGGACGACCTGAAGCAGCTGATGGACTTCAAGGCCGCCGCAGACTTCAATCGCTTCTTTTATGAATTGGTCGAGCGCGTCGCCGATCAGCCGAGCCCACCCGCATGGAAGCCGGATAGCAAACTCGGGCCGAACCAGGTGAATTAACGTAAATTCCTGGTTTACCAGAGGATTGACGGCCGACGGGCGGCTGCTCCAATCAGCAGCAATCAACTTGCGTTGTGTGGGGCCGGATGAAAAGATGGACGCCAGCCGCGGTCGCTGCGGCACTGCTTGCTGGATGCTCAACGAGTACACCGCCGCCACGGATCGCCGAGGCGCCGCCGCCGAAAGCGGTGTCGATGGCTCCCTATCTGTGGACGCTGGGCAACGCGCCGCAGGCACATAAAGATTTCGTTGCTACGTTCGGCCGGGCTGGTCTCAAGCCGGGCCAATATTTGTGGGCGAACTCGATCCCTGCCGAAGGCGACACGCGCGTCGTAATCGATCGATTGACCCAAATGGCTTACGTCTACCGCGCTGACAAGCTAATCGGGGCGACGACGGTGTCGACGGCGAGACAGGGCTACATCACACCCCTTGGCGAATGGAAGGTGCTTGAGAAGCGGCCGTTCTACCGCTCCAAGAAATACGACAATGCGCCGATGCCGTGGATGCAGCGCATCGACCAATATGGGATCGCCCTTCACGGAGGAGGCACTCCCGGCCACCCCGAGAGCCACGGGTGCATTCACCTGCCGAACAGGTTCGCCGAGAAACTATACGGGCTGACGAAAGTCGGCTCGGAAGTGATCATCGAAGGCTGACGAAAAAGGACGCGGCCGAGCAAACCCCGGCCGCCCTTCTTACTGGACCTCCGGATCAGCGGCGGCTGCGGCCGCCCCTTGTTGCGGAACTATTCGTGCCAAGGGTCGCGTCGGACGTCGGATCGCTGCCGCTCGGATTGGTCGTCACTTCGTTGGTGAGCTCGAACTCACCGGAAGGATCGTGGGACATTCCGGTCTGGGTCATTCCGGTCTGGAGCGGTTGCGGATTGCCATATTTCTGGCGGCGCCAGCCGTCGAAGTTGCGGTGGAACTGCTGCTCGCGCTCGCGGCAATAATCGGCATAGTCGCGGTCGAGCTCGCTCATGTGACGGTCGCGCCAGCTGCGATAATGATCGTCGGGGTTCGCGCTCAATCTGCGCGGTCCTTCCGAGGAGTCTCGTGACCCGTCGAAGCCGCCCTGTTCGCGCCAAGATTCCGCGGCCGCCCCAGCGGTCTTTGTCTGACCAGTCGCGGCTTCGTTCGCCGAACATCATGCCTCGGTCGTCCTGGTCGCCGCTGCGCCCGCTCCGATCTCGAAGGTTTCTCCCGCGCCAATCGCGGTCGCCGCGGTCGGGATCGATCTCGCCATGCGATCCGTATCCGTCGCCCAGATATCCGTGAGCCATGTCCATTCCTCCTACGCAAATGTGAAACTGGGGCCGCTGCGGCCTCGAGGAATAAACGAACAGCCGAGCGGTCGGATGCGGCAGGATGCGGATGCGATAAGGAGTTGGACGCAGCCGCGGGTGCGTTCAGCGCGCCCGTTTGGTGCACCGGAATGTCGAGCGCGGTTAGAAGCCCAGGCCGGTTGTCCTCGAGGTGAAGCTCGCCCTCATGCAAGTGAGCAATGGATTGTGCGAGCGCGAGGCCAAGGCCCGCGCCTTCATCGGACCGGCTGGAATCCAGCCGCCCGAAGCGCTTCAGCGCTTGCTCGTGACGGTCGAACGGGATCCCGGGGCCGCGGTCGGCGACTTCGACCCTGATCTGCTTTTCGCCGGGCTTAACGCGCACATCGATCTCTCCGCCGCTCGAACCATAACGGATCGCGTTCTCGAGGAGGTTGCTCAGCGCCTGTGCAAGGAGCTGGCGGTGGCCGAACAGTGGGACTGCGCGGCTTCGGGCGTTCGAATCGCAGCGACGCGCCCTGCTCGTCGGCAAGCGGGTCGTACATTTCGGTAAGCTCGGCCGCGAGATCGACGACGTCGAACCAGGCGAACTGGTTGCGGCCGGTCAGCGCTTCGGAGCGGCTGATCTCGAGGACTGTCGTGAGGATTCGGATCAGCGCGTCGGCATTGCGAACGACGCTGCCAAGCAGCTCCTCCTGCTCGGCCGGATCGTCGGTTTCCGCAGCCGCGTGGGCAGCTGCGCGGAGGCGGCTTGCCGGGGAGCTCAGATCGTGCGCGAGCGAGTCCGTCAGGATGCCGCAGCTCCTCCATCAGCGTGCTGATGCGGTCGAGCATCGCGTTGATCTGCATGCCCAAGCCGGTCGAACGAATCGCCCGCGCCCGAAAGCGGAACGCGCTGGCTGAGGTCGCGCGCGCTGATGCGGTTCGCGACCGCCGCAATGTTGCCGATGCGTCGCGACACGTAATGGGCGAGGATCACGCCGCAGAGCGAGGCCGAGGAGCCCGGCGACGACCAGCGCGAGGAGGAGCGAGCGCTCGAGCGTCGCGCGGAACGCGAGCCCCTCGCCGACGAGCCGGCCGCTGACGAGCCATTGGCCGTCGGGCAGCCGGGCGAGCACGAGCTCGGCCTGATGCGGGCTCGGCTGCCCCCGAAGGCGGATGACGGCGCTGTGATAGCCTTCCTGCATCGACTGGACGGCGGGTGCTTGGGCTAGATTGCCCTTCATCTTGACGGCCGTCAGGAGCGAGCAGCGCGACCGCGGTCTGCGGATCGGCGTAGGCAAGGGTGTCGTCGATCGCTTCGTCGAGCGCCGGCATTGCCGCCGGTTCGGTAGACGTCGGTCAGGACTTTGCTCTGCTCGACGACCTGGCGGTGAAGGCTCGCGACCGCCTCGTCGTGCGTGCGCTCGTAGATGAAGCCGATGACCGCGAGGTTCGAAAGCAGCGCGAGCAATCCCGCGAGCAGCGCGATTCGGAGCGTGGTTGGCACGACGGAGGTTTTACCGCCTCAGGCGGCGAGCATGTAGCCCGCGCCCCTCACCGTATGCAGAAGCGGCTTTTCGAAGCCCTCGTCGAGCTTTCGGCGAAGGCGGCTGACATGGACGTCGATGACGTTGGTACCCGGATCGAAATGATAATCCCAGACCTGCTCGAGCAGCATGGTGCGGGTGACGACGCGGCCTTCGTTGCGCGCGAAATATTCGAGCAGAAGATATTCGCGGGGCTTGAGGTCGAGCTTCTTGCCGGCGCGCTTTACGGTGCGGGAAAGCGGGTCGATCTCGAGGTCGCCGACGGTCAGCCGGTGGTCGGCCGGGTCGACGCGAGATTCGCGCCGGCGCAGCAGCGCGTTCACGCGCGCCAGCAGCTCCGCGAAGGAAAATGGCTTCACGAGATAATCGTCGGACCCGCATTCCAGTCCCTCGATCCGATCGCCGACCGAGGCGAGCGCGGAGAGAATGAGGACCGGCGTCTCGATGTGCGCGGCGCGCAGGGCGCGAAGCACAGAAAGACCGTCAAGGACGGGAAGCATCCGGTCGAGGATGATGAGGTCGAAGCTGCCGTCGGTGGCGCGAAACAGGCCGTCCTGTCCGTTGGTCGCCTGCTCGACGCTATGGCCCTCCTGGGTGAGCCCCTTGGCGAGGTAGGAAGCGGTTTCCCGATCGTCCTCGACCAGCAGGATCTTGCGGCCCATCCCAGATCTAGCTCCGTATCGTTTCGTTGCGTCTAATATAGTGGTTCCGCACGGCGGCGGGAGGGAGTCTCCCCGCAGCGCCGTGCGGAAGACCTACAGCCTTACTGCTGAGTGCTCGAAGTCGAGCTTGCGGGCTTCTTCGGCGGCGGCCTTCTTGCTCGCGGCCTTCTTCGAGGTCTTGTGAGCCTTGGCCTTGTGCGACTTCGCCTTGTGCGACTTGGCCTTGTGAGACTTGGCCTTGTTCGACTTAGTCTTGGTCATCGTCGTCTTGGCAGTCGTCGTGCTGCCCTTGGTGGAGACAGTCGTCGTCGCCTTGGTGTTGCCCGACTTGGTGGTCACGGTCTTCGTCGACGGCGCCGCTTTCGGGGCCGCGATGGCGGGCGTTGCGATGATCGCCAGCGCCGCGACCGAACTAATCAGTTTTTTCATGCATTCCTCCTCGTTCCCGGCAGTCACGCGCCGGCGAAGTGGCTGATATTGCGGGGCAAGTCTCATCCCCGTTTCACGGCCATTAAAGCTTGTTCATGGCGCTCGGCATGCGCTTTGCCTCGTGAGCGGAGCAGGCCGCTAGGCTTAGCAGCCGATGATTGCACAGAAGACCCGCTACGCGCTCCGCTCGCTCCTCTTCCTCGCGGAGGAGCAGGGCGGCGCGCCCGTCCAGCTCGCCCGGATCGCGGAAACGCAGCGGGTCCCGCCCAAATATCTCGAGCTCATCATGCTCGACCTAAAGAAGGCAGGGCTGGTGAAGAGCGCGCGCGGGCCCAAGGGCGGCTACAAGCTGTCCCGGCCTGCAGGAGCAGATTTCGTTCGGCGAGATCGTCCGGACGATGGAAGGGCCGATCGCGCTCGTCTCCTGCGCAAGCGTCAATTTCTACGCGCCATGCGGCGACTGCCACGACGAGGCAACCTGCGCGATCCGGCGCGCGTTCGCGGTTCTTCGCGACCAGAGCACGCCGTGCTGGATTCGATCTCGCTCGCCGAAGGGGCGCAGTGGGAAGAGCGCCTCGGCGTCGACAAATAATCGGTCGGATTGAGGGGGCAGCCGCTACGCGCCACATCCGGCGTGCTTGTGCTCCACTCGCGCCAGCCCGGCTGGCTGCCCAATTCCCTTACTGAGGTGTGGACGTGCTGTCCTGATCCTTGGCCGGGTTGGTCGCTTTCGCGTCCTTGGCTTTCTTCTCGTCTTTCTTCGCCTTGGCTCGAGCAGCCGCGATCTTGTCATTACTGTTCACATCGTCGGCAGTCGCCTGATCGCCGTCCTTTGCGGGCGCCGTGGCGGCAGTGTCATTGGCCGGCGCCGTCGCCGCCGGCGCATTTTGGGTCGTGACGGACGGCTGCGCCATCTGCGCGACCGCGGCGCCGGAACCGATGGTCAGCGCGGCTCCGAAGATAAGGGTTAGCGTTTTCATGGAAGGTCCTTTCCTCGCCATTTCGATTTTCCCGAACGGGCAGGGGCGGGACCGAGCGGGCGCCTAACGGTTCCGATTAATTGGTTGGTTGTCGGCAAGCTGTGCTTGCTGAGGGGTTTGTCCCCTCGTTAGCGGTATAGACCGACCTGGCGATCGGCAGCCGATGCCAAAGCCGGGGCCGGCTTTCCTGCCGGCGCGGAAGGGTTCGCACCGCGGTGCTGGACCGCTTCAGGCTGCGCGAGTGCGGCGGTCGGAATCGCCACCAGAAGCGCAAGCATTACATCGCCAACGAATTGGCGGTCGACCATCATTCTACTCCATTCCAATCCACGCGGGCTCGCCGCGCACTTGGTCTTCCGACGCACGAGCAGCAGTTGGAGTTCCCTGGATTACGCCCCCGGAACCACGCTGGACTGGCGGCGAGAATGCGCCATCGCTAGAAGCCGCCGCCATGTCGACTTTCACCATCGACACGAGCACGAGCCGAGCAACGCCCTCCCCGGTCCCCGGGCAAGCGCATGACTGCGCCATCGATCCGCGCCCGCAAGGCGGAGGATGGTCAGTCCTTCCGCACCGAGCAGCCGATCGTGATGCTGACCGCTTACACGATGCGGATGGCGCAGCTCCTCGACCCGCATTGCGACATGCTGCTCGTCGGCGACAGCCTCGGTCAGGTCATCTACGGGCTGCCGTCAACGATCCCGGTCACGATGGAAATGATGTGCGCCCACGGCGCTGCGGTCGTTCGCGGCAGCTGGCATGCGCTGGTTGCGGTCGACATGCCGTTCGGAAGCTACGAGGCTTCGCCGGTGCATGCCTTCGAATCCGCCGCGCGGATCCTCAAGGAAACGGGCTGTGCGGCGGTGAAGCTCGAAGGCGGCGAGGCGATGGCCTCGACGATCGAATTGCTGACGCATCGCGGCATTCCGGTGATCGGTCATGTCGGCCTCACTCCGCAGGCGGTGAACATGCTCGGCGGCTATGGCGCCCGCGGCCGCGAGGAGCGACGAGGCGGAAAAGATCCTCGCCGATGCCGAAGGCGGTCGCCGACGCCGGCGCCTTCTGCATCGTCGTCGAAGGGGTGATGGAGGCGATCGCGACCGAGATCGCCCGGCAGCGTCGCACCGCCGATCATCGGCATCGGGGCTTCGGCCGACTGCGACGGCCAGGTGCTCGTCATCGACGACATGCTCGGCATGTTCGAGCGGACGCCGCGGTTCGTGAAGCGCTATGACGATCTCGCAACGCGGATCGGCGAAGCGGCGCGCACCTATGCCGAGGAAGTGCGCTCGCGCAGCTTCCCGACCGCGGACCAGACCTACCGGCCGAAGCAGCCTCGCTAGCGAAGGGGCGAAGGGGGGCTTTGCCTTTCGCGCGACAGCCGCTAGACGAGCCGCCGCCAGCTTCCGTTCATCTAGGGTGGGGAAGGGGAGCGATCGGCAAGAGGATTCCCGAGCGAGCGGACTGAGGAACTCTTTGGCGCAACCCCCGGACATTACCGAAACCTTCGTTCGCGAGGTCGACGAGAACCTCCGACGCGACCGAGATCCGCGATTTTTTCAGGGACAACGGAGAGCTGCGCTGATCGGCGCAGCTGATCCTGTTCCTGGCGGCCGTCCGGCGGGTTCATCTGGTTTCAGCAGCACCGCGAGCAGCGTGCCGAGGCCAGGTCGAGCAGCTTGCCCAGATCTACAAGGATATCGGCACCGGCAACACGTCGAAGGTGCCCGCAGCAGCTGGACGATCTCTCGCACAGCCGGAAGCAAAGGCGTCCGAGCGCACCGCGCTTTTCACCCGCGCGGCGTTCGCGCTTCAGCAGAACGACACCAAAACCGCGATCGCCACCTACAAGCAGATCGCGAGCGACAGCTCTCTTCCCGCAGCCTTATCGCGACGCGGCGCTGATCCGCCAGACGGCGCTCGAGTTTGATCAGCTGACTCCCGCAGCAGGTCATCACCCGCATGCAGCCGCTCGCCAAGGCCGGCAATCCTTGGTTCGGCTCGGCCGGTGAAATGACGGCGCTCGCGATGATCAAGCAGGGCAAGAAACAGCAGGCCGGCCAGCTCTTCGCAGCCATCGCCAAGGACAAGACCGTCCCGCAATCGATCCGCGACCGCTCGATCCAGATCGCCGGAAGCCTCGGCGTCGACGCCAGCGCCGCACTCGGACCTCAGGCTCAGTAGGACAAGAATGAGCAAAACAAGAAATCTCGGCCTTGCACTGATGGTCGTGGCGGCAATCGCCTCGAGCGGTTGCAGCGTCTTCAAGAAGAGCCATAAGACGACGACCCCGGTCCTCGGCGAGCGCATCCCGGTGCTGACGTCGGAGAATGACGTCGAAGTCGATCCGGCGACGCAGGCGCTCCCGTTCAACCTTCCTGCCGCAGTCGAGAATGTCGGTTGGACGGAGTTGGGCGGCAATTCCAGCAACTCGATGGGCCATCTTGCCCTTGGCGATGCGCTGACGCCTCTCTTCTCGGTCCAGGCCGGGCGCGGGAGCAGCCTGACCGCGCGGCTCGCATCGCCGCCGATCGTCGCCAACGGCCGAGTCTATACGATTGATACGCTCGGCGCGGTGCGTGCATTCGATGCCAAGACGGGTGCGCAGGCCTGGGCGAGCCAGACGCCGGACGTCAAAGGCAGTGAAGTGGCACTCTATGGCGGCGGCATCGCCTATGACAATGGTCGCATCTTCGCAACGAACGGCCTCGGCTTCGTCTCCGCGATGAGCGACCAGAACGGCGGGATCCTCTGGCAGGTCCGGCCAGGCGGCCCGCTGCGCGGTGCTCCCACAGTTGCCAACGGTGCAGTCTATGTGATCAGCCAGGACAACCAGATTTACTCGCTGAAGGAAGACGACGGGTCCACCAACTGGAACCAGGCCGCCTCGCTCGAGATCGCCGGAATTTTCGGCGCTGCATCGCCAGCGGTAGGCCAGGGCACGGTGGTTGCAGGATTCTCGTCCGGCGAGCTCAACGCTTATCGCTATGAGAACGGGCGTCAGGTCTGGCAGGACCAGCTGCAGCGTACGAGCATCCGGACCAGCGTGTCGACACTGACCGACATCGACGCTGACCCGGTGATCGACAATGGCCAGGTCTTCGCGATCGGCGCAGGTGGCCGTATGGTCGGGCTCGATCTCGTGTCGGGCCAACGGCTATGGGAGCTGAACATGGCCGGGATCGCCACGCCGTGGGTGGCGGGCGACTGGATCTTTGTCGTCACCAGCGACGACAAGCTGATGTGCATCTATCGTCAGAACGGCCACGTCCGCTGGATCAGCCAGCTTCCGCAATATGCGAAGCCGAAGTCCAAAAAGGGCGACGTCGGCTATTCGGGGCCCGTGCTCGCCGGCAATCACCTCGTCGTGACTGCATCGAACGGGCAGGTCGTCGAAGTCGACCCCGCGACGGGCAACTACCAGACTCAGTTCAATGTTGGGCGCTCCGTGAGCCTGCCGCCAATCGTCGCGGGTTCGACGCTCTACATCTATAACGACGACGCCAGGCTGCTCGCCTATCGCTGATAGAGGGTCCTCACGAGCTGCGCTCGCAGCGGGGACCTTAATCGGCTAGGCGCCACATCATGCCTCTTCCGACCGTCGCGATCGTCGGCCGGCCCAACGTCGGCAAGTCAACGCTGTTCAACCGCCTCGTCGGCAAGCGCCTTGCGCTGGTCGACGACCGGCCCGGCGTAACCCGTGATCGCCGGGAAGGCGAAGCGAAGCTGCTTGGCCTCGACTTTCGAGTCATCGACACCGCCGGGTTTGAGGACGAGGATCCGAACACGCTCCCGGGGCGTATGCGCGCGCAGACAGAAGCGGCAGTACGCGAAGCCGATGCTGCGCTGTTCCTCGTCGACGCTCGGCAGGGCGTCACGCCCGTCGATGAGGAAATCGGCCGTTGGCTCAGAGCCGAAACCACGCCCGTCGTCCTTGTCGCCAACAAGGCCGAGGCCAACGCCGGTGAATCGGGAATCCTCGACGCCTTTCGCCTCGGGCTCGGCGAGCCGGTGGCGATCAGCGCGGAACATGGCGAGGGCGTCGCGGATCTGTTCGAAGCGCTCCGCCCGCACGTTGAACACGACCATTTCGAATCTGACGAAGATGAGGAGGCGGACGACCATCCGCTGAAGCTGGCAATCGTAGGAAGGCCGAACGCCGGGAAGTCGACGCTGGTCAATATGATGCTCGGCGAGGAGCGGATGATCACCGGCCCTGAGGCCGGGATCACGCGCGATTCCATCAGCCTTGACTGGGAGTGGGAAGGGCGTCCCGTGCAGCTGGTCGATACGGCGGGTCTCAGGAAGCGGGCGAAGGTTGAGGACAAACTCGAGCGCTTGTCGGCGGCAGATACCAAGCGGGCGCTCGACTATGCTGAAGTCGTCGTGCTCCTGCTCGATGCCACCCGCGGCCTCGAATCGCAGGACCTGCAAATCGCTTCCCAGGTCATCGAGGAAGGCCGCGCGCTGATTATCGCGGTGAACAAGTGGGACATTGCAGAGCATGCTTCGTCCCTGTTCAACGGGATCAAGGCGGCGCTGGCCGAAGGGCTGGCGCAGCTTCGCGAGGTGCCGCTGCTCACTGTCTCCGGGAAGACCGGCAAGGGAATCGACACGGTCCTCAAGGTGGCCTTCGAGCTTCGCGATGCCTGGAACAAGCGGGTGCCTACCGGCGAGCTGAACCGCTGGTTCGAGCAGGCGGTGGAAGCCAATCCTCCGCCGGCTCCAAAGGGAAAGAGGATCAAGCTCCGCTACATCACCCAGGTGAAAAGCCGCCCGCCCAGCTTCGTGGTGTTCGGAAATCGGCTCGAAGAGCTTCCCGAGAGCTACCGCCGCTACTTGCTAAACGCGATGCGCCGCGACCTCGATCTCGGACCCGTTCCTATGCGCCTCGACTTCCGCGGCCGCTCGAATCCATTCGACCGCGGCCGCCGCTAAGGAGAATTTTTACCCTTTTGCCCCTATGCCGGCAGCGTGGAACCACGGCCGGTCAGGCCGGCTTTTGAGGAGCTTGATGTGGCCGACGAAGCTCGGGACATCGTCGATTGGGGGCATTTCGAGAAGAGCCGGTCCGAGCTCGGGCCGGGCTTCATCCGCATTCTCAGCTATTTCAAGGAAGACGGCGTCAAGTCGATTTCGCAGATCGAAATGGCCATGCATCAGCAGAACACAGCGGCGCTCGTAATTCCGGCGCACACCCTAAAAGGCGAATCGCGCCAGCTGGGCGCCGAACCGCTCGCCGCGGTCGCCGAGCTCATCGAAACGACCGCACGCTTCTGCATCGAGTCGCATCGCTTCCCCGACGAGCTGGTGCCGCAGGTCGTCCAGCTTCGCCGGCTATTTGATCAGACGGTGGAGCTGTTCGAAAAGGCCACCAACCCGCTCGTCAGCCGTAGCGGCGGGACCGGCTTCGGCCGCAAACCGAACAACCAGAGCTTCGGCCGGATCTAGTCCTCGTCGGACGCTGCTTCGGATTGAAGCTGGACGTAATTCTGGACGCCCATCCGGGCGATCATCTCGAACTGGGTCTCGAGCATATCGACATGATGTTCCTCGGTCGCGAGGACATTGGTGAAAAGGTCACGGCTGACGAAGTCGTGGACCTTCTCGCAATAGGCCGCGCCGTCGCGGTACATCTTCACCGCCTCCATCTCGGCCTCGAGATCGGCTTTCAGGATCTCCTCAACATTCTCACCAATGCGTAGCCGGCCTAACGCCTGGAAGTTCGGCAAGCCGTCGAGAAAGAGGATTCGCTCCGCGAATTTGTCCGCATGCTTCATCTCGTCGATCGATTCCGAGCGCTCGAACTCGGCGAGCTTCTTCACGCCCCAATTGTCGAGCAGGCGGTAGTGCAGCCAATATTGATTGACGGCGGTCAGCTCAGCCTTGAGCGCCTCGTTCAGCAGCTCGACTACCTTCGGGTCGCCCTTCATGCCGATTTCCCCTGCCTAAGAGGAAGGGCCATGCGTCGCAGCGATGTCTTAGGTCAAGTCAAGCGACGACGCGGAGCTTCGGGCGTTTGCCGCGCTCCTCATCGATCAGCTCCTGCGCATAATCCAGGCAGCAGCCGCAGACTGGCTCGCAGCCAAGCCTAGCATATGCGGCTTCGGGCGTGCGCGAACCCTTGCGGGCCGCGTCGCGAATCTCATCCTCGCGGATGACGTTGCAGGAACAGACGATCACGCGTCCTATATAGCGCTAATGCGAATTATTCGCAACTATGCCGGAATTCGGTCTGGTTTGAGGTAGCGCCGGGCGACAAATGCGAAGACGACGCCGACCAGTAGGAGGTGAGCGAACGCTTGGGTCACAATCGACAGCATCTTCGGTGGCAAGGGTGTGTGGAAGCGGAGCGGAACCACGACCCAATTCATCGCGAAATATGTGACGATGCCATAGGCGAGCGCGGCACGCCATGGCGTGTCGAGCAGGACAGGGCGGGCCCGAACGATCAGCACGAAGATGATGGCCATGATCGCCATGAGGGTGAAATGGACAAGCAGGCCGAGCAGCGCGCCCCCGCTTCCCCAGTCCGTCGCCGCGGGAAACGGGCCGGAGGCGACGGTGCGAAGCATGTTCGGAATTTGCCGCCCGAACGAAACCGTCAGGATCATCGCGAACAGGATATCGAGCGTTCCGGAAATGAGCGTGGCGACAAAAATCGTCTTCCAGACTGAGCGCTGCATATTTCCCCCCTCGTCAGCGATGTTCTTTCCTGATCACGAGCTTGAGACCCGACCAGACGTCATCGACCGAACAGACTTTCACATCGACCAGATGCATCGGCAGTGCAATGTCACGGATCACGTCCTCGGTTATGTCGGTGGCGACCTTCGAAGCTTTCTTCGGCCAGCTTACCCAGACGAACCCGTCGCGCGCGAGTAGCGGCAACAGAGCGCGCAGATCTTCCTCGAGATCGGCCCGGCGGACGACGAAGATATGCGCCGCATCGATGGGTGCCTCAGCATTGTTCAGCAAACGCAGCTGAACGCTTTCAGCAGCGATCTCATCGCGCACGCTGTCCGGCATCCGCGACCGCCAGACCCGCATGCCGTCCTTCAGCGACAGCTTCTTTGCCAGCGGCGTTGCGGAATAGCCGCTAGTCAGAATCAGAACTCCGGCGTCAGCTCGCTTCCCATAAGCTTAGGGAAGAATCCTTCATGAGCCCCCCGGAGGTCGGCGAGGCTTGCGCTAAACCCGGGGCCGTCGACCGAATCTCCGCCCGTTTCGCCGATGCGCGCTGCGAAGATGTTCGCCGCACTCGCGCGCGCGACAACCGCTTCGGGATCGCTGGTGCTCACCAGCGCACGGCCCTGGTCCTCGCCGAACATGATCGCCGCAGGATTTGGCGCACTCGGCAGTGTCAGCCGAGCGCCGATCGATCCGGCCAGCGCCATCTCGGCGATCGCTACGAGCGCTCCTCCATCCGAAATGTCGTGGACTGCTGAAACCAAGCTTGCACCGATCAGCTGGCGCACTAGCTCGCCCAGACGACGCTCGACACCGAGATCGACGCGGGGCGGTTCGCCCTCGCGGCGGCCGTGGCACACGTCGAGCCACAATGACTGGCCAACATGGCCCGTCGAATGACCGAGGAGGATGAGCGCTTCACCCGAGCGCTTGAAGGCGATCGTTGCCGACTTCTCCCAATTCTCGAGCAATCCGACACCGCCGATCGCCGGAGTGGGCAGGATCGCAAGGCTCGAACCGTCCTCGTTCTTCGTCTCGTTGTAGAGGGAGACGTTTCCGCTCACGACCGGGAAATCGAGCGCTCGAGCCGCTTCGCCCATCCCTTCGACGCACCCGACGAACTGGCCCATGATCTCGGGCCGTTGCGGGTTGCCGAAGTTGAGGCAGTTGGTGATTGCCAGCGGCTTCGCGCCGACCGCGCAGAGGTTGCGATAGGCTTCGGCGACCGCTTGCTTCCCGCCCTCAACCGGGTCGGCATAACAATAGCGCGGAGTCACGTCCGTCGTGATCGCCAGCGCCTTCTTCGACCCATGAACGCGGACCACCGCGGCATCGCCGCCGGGGCGCTGCACCGTGTCCGCGCCGACCGACTGGTCATATTGCTCCCAGACCCATCGCCGGCTCGCGATGTTCGGCGAGGCCATAAGCTTCAAGAGGTCCGCGGCGATGTCGGTGCTCTGCGGGACGTCGGTCAGCGGCTCCGGCGGTTTCGGGATCGCATAGGGCCGCTCGTAGCAGGGCGCGTCGTCTGCTAGCGGGCCGAGCGGGATGTCGCACACGACTTCTCCGTCGAACTCTAGCACCATGTGGCCGGTGTCGGTCACCTCGCCGATCACCGCGAAGTCCAGCTCCCACTTGCGGAAAATGGCCTCGGCCTCTGGCTCGCGCCCAGGCTTCAGCACCATGAGCATCCGCTCCTGGCTCTCGGAGAGCATCATTTCGTAGGGGGTCATGCCGGTTTCTCGGCACGGCACCTTGTTCATGTCGAGCCGGATGCCCGCGCCGCCCTTCGAGGCCATCTCGACCGACGAGCTGGTGAGGCCGGCGGCACCCATGTCCTGGATCGCGACGATCGCGTCGGTCGCCATCAGCTCAAGGCAGGCCTCGATCAGCAATTTCTCGGTGAACGGGTCCCCGACCTGGACGGTGGGACGCTTCTCCTCGCTGTCCTCCGCGAAGTCGGCGCTCGCCATGGTGGCGCCATGGATTCCGTCGCGGCCGGTCTTGGAGCCGACATAGACGATCGGATTCCCGATGCCGGTTGCTGCCGAGTAGAAGATCTTGTCGGTCTTCGCGACGCCGACGGTCATCGCGTTGACGAGGATGTTGCCGTCGTAGGCGGAGTCGAAATTGACCTCGCCGCCGACGGTCGGGACGCCCACGCAATTGCCGTAGCCACCGATCCCCGCGACCACGCCCGCGACCAGATGCCGCGTCTTGGAATGATCGGGCCGGCCGAAGCGCAGCGCATTCATGTTAGCGACCGGCCGAGCGCCCATCGTGAAGACATCACGCAGGATCCCGCCAACTCCCGTCGCGGCGCCCTGATAGGGCTCGATGTAGGACGGGTGGTTGTGGCTCTCCATCTTGAAGATGGCGGCGTCGCCGTCGCCGATGTCGATGATCCCGGCATTCTCTCCCGGTCCGCAAATCACCCACGGCGCCTCGGTCGGCAGCTTCTTCAGGTGCACGCGCGAGGATTTGTACGAGCAATGCTCCGACCACATGACCGAAAAGATGCCGAGCTCGACCAGGTTCGGCTCGCGGCCGAGGGCTTTCAGGATGCGGTCATATTCGTCGGGCGCAAGGCCATGCTCGGCGACCATTTCGGGCGTGATGCGGGGTGCTTCGATAACGTCCATGCGCGGCCCCTTAGCGTTGTCGGTGAAGCGCCGCCAGCGCTCGACGACCGGGTTTGGAGCGACTCCGCCAACAGCAGTATTCGAGCCGCGGCGGAAGGGTCCGCAAAATTAGGGAGCAAGGCAATGACCAAGCCAATTCCTGACGGGTATCGCAGCGTCAACGTGATCCTGACCGTCGACGACGGTGCGCGAGCCATCGAATTCTACAAGGATGCGTTCGGCGCCGAAGAGATTTCGCGTCTCCCGATGGGCGACAAGATCGGCCATGCCGAGCTGCAGATCGGCGACACCCGCTTCATGCTCAACGATGAATTTCCCGATCACGGCAACCTCGGGCCGAATGCCCGCGGCGGCACTCCGGTCAGCCTCATCATCTACACCGATGACGTTGACTCAGCGTTTAAGAAGGCGGTCGAGGCTGGTGCGACAGAGACAATGTCGGTTGAGGACAGGTTCTGGGGCGACCGCATGGGCACGGTGACCGATCCCTTCGGTCACAAGTGGAGCATCGCGACGCATGTCGAGGACGTTCCTCCCGAGCAATTTGAGGAGCGCATGGCCGCTTCCGAGCAGCACCGGGAGACCGAAACCGCGTAGGCCGTCAAATGTCGTGGCGGTCGAAGTTCACGCCTGAGAAGACGAAGGTCTGCGGCCGCCCATCGATGAAATTGGCGAACGAGCCACGCTCGGGCGACCAGCTTTCATCGCCAATGCGCCAGGAATTGTTGCCGATGGCGGTCATCGGAGTCTCTGTTCCTAGCCACAGCTGGCCGCCGCGCTCGACGACGTGGGCCATGCCGTTCCATGGGCTGTCGTTGACGTAGCGGCCGGCGAGCTTAGCGATTTGCGGGTTTGACGCGGGAACCGCTGCACCGCTTTCCGCGCGAACATAAGTCGCCGGCCCCCAGCTTACCGCCGCCACTGCATTCCCTTTGCGCTCGAACATGAAACTGAAGTCGCGAAAGGCGGGATGGGTCGTGCGGAAGACGTTGTCGTCCCACTGGATTAGTGCCGCCGACTGCCCGTTCGCGACGAGCGCCAGCGGATTGCCCGGACGAACTTCGATATCCCCCGCCGGTCCCGCATAATGCCCGACATAGGTCGCTGCATTGGCGAGCGGCGTCTGAAGCGGAGGCGGCGAAGGGAGGGCGCGGCCGGCACTCGCGTCTGTCAGCGAATCGACCGCGAATTGCGTGAGAAGGCGCGGACGATATTCGGCGAATGCACTGAGTCGTGGAGCTGGCAAAAGCGCCGACACCGCTCGCGACATCGACGTGGAAGGAGGAGGAGAAGCTGACCATTCCGCCGGTGTGGTGAAGGTAGGAGCGGCTGTGGCCGCCTACATGCATGAGGCCGTTGCCGTAGCTCATCGCGCGGCTGTCGCTCGGCACGGCGTGCATTGCGTAGGAGCGTCCGCCGTCAGGCGAGAGGCCCATGCCGCCGCGGCCCTGCACGGCATTGGCAAGCGAGCGGAGCAGCCGTGTCATGTCATCGGCGGTGGAGGCGACCTCGCCGGCGCCGAAGGTGACGTCGACCCAGGCGGCCGGGGAGAAGCGGCACGCCGAGCGCGAACGGCAGTTCGTCGGCGGCTTCGAAGCCTTGCGCGTAACGCCGCCGATCGGCTCCGATGATCGCCCCGCGCGAGCGGGTCATTCCCAGCGGCAGTGAAAAGCCGCTTCTCGACCACCCGAGCGAGGGGTTCCAGGGCGATATGCTCGACCAGCTTGCCGAGGATCTCATAGCCGGTGTTCGAATAGTGCCAGTGTGCGCCGGGCGCATAAGCGGTCCAGAGGCCGCCGACTGGGAACGCCGGTGCGTCGCCGGGAATTCCGGCGACATGGTCGAGCAGGTGCTGAACCTCGATCGCATTGCCCTGCGGAAAAGGAATCGATGGGAGCAGGTCGCTGAAACGATCTGTGAGCCTCAGCTTCCCCTCGCCGAAGCGAACTGGTGGAGCAGCGCAGCCGTCGTCAGCTTGCTGATCGAGCCGATCTGGAAAAGTGTGTCCGGCGTGATCGGCGTGCGTGCATCGGCATTGGCAAAGCCGAAGTTCATGACCGTGCTGAACCCCGCTGGCATTGTCACGCCGAGGGTCAGGCCGGGGAGCCGGAAATGGTCGAGGTGGGCTTGGCCGTAAGCGCGGATCGCCGCCAACGCAGCTGCAAGTTTCGGATCCTGCGCGAAAGCCGGAACTGCGAACTGAGCTGCCGAGGCCGAGCGCTTAGCGCTCCGCCAGTGAAGCTGCGCCTGGTGATCAACATGGGATATTCCCCTCCGCGGCCTGCTGTTCAGGGCCGCGGAGGGTTAGTCAAGCGAGTGCGCTTAAGCGTTGCAGGTCTGCGACGGCGTGTCCAGGGACCGCGATCTTCGCGCTCGAAGATGTGGCCGAGCCGTCGACGGAATATCCGCCAGCAGCAGTCATCGGCTTGCCGGCTGCCGGTGCAGTCACCTGGGTCACAGGCGAACCGTCCTTGCCGACGCTGGACGTTCGCCGACTTGTTGTCGGAGAGGTAGTCGACCGTGACGACGCTGTTGTCGGCGCAGCGGTACAGCTTGGTCGCCGATGATCGAGGGCGGCAGCTGCACGTTCGCATTTGCTGGTGGCATTGACGTCATCGCCGGGCAGGTCCGGAGACAATCGTGTGGCTTTCCTTGTTGCAGCCGGCTAGCGCGGCGGCTGCAGCAAGCATGAGGAGCAGCGGGGTGCGAGTCATGGTCGCCCCCTTTACGACCGCAGAGCCAACCGTCAAGGCCATCTGCTTGCATATTGTCGAAGTGGGACATACGCCTCGTCGATAGAATGGCTCATCAGGCCGGCAGCAGCGCCCAGCGCATCCGAATCGGACTGACGGGCCTGGCCTTCGCCTTCCTGCTCGTCATGCTCGGCTCGATAATCAGCCGCTCGGGCCACGACAACACGACGAACGCGGCCCAGCAGGCAGCGACAAATGAGCCGAGCGAGCCGCTCGCGGAGCTCGGTGTCGCACCCGGCGGGTCCGACGCCGCCACGAACAACAGTTCAGCCAAAAGAAAATGATTCGCGCGCGCCCGCGCGCGCTCCTAACGACTTGCGCGGTCATCGTTGGAGCCACCACGCTTGTCGCGGCGCTCGATCACCGTCGCGCGGCACCGCTGCCTTCGCGGCCGGCCAATCAGCGGCCGGCTCTCCTCCTCCTCACTAGCTTGCCGTTGATCTTCGGCGAGCAATTCTCGCTGCAGCAGAACGGATCGCCGGCGTTGAAAGTGCTGGAGACCCGCTACCGGGTCGTTCCGATCAGCGTCACCGACCCGCCGGAGCTAACGAAGGGCCGGCTGCTCCTGATGGCGCAGCCGCTCGCTCAGCCAGCCGAGGATCTGGTCGCGCTCGACGCGATGGGTGCGCCGCGGCGGGCGCGTGCTTCTACTTGCCGATCCATTGCTTGAATGGCCGAGCGAGCGACCGCTCGGCGATCCTTTGCGGCCCGCCGGCGATGTACGTGGATACCGGTTTGCTTGCTGCACTGGGGCCTTCGGCTCGACGCTCCCGACGAGCGCGGAGCCAAGAAAGTCAAAGCTCGGCTGGCTATGGCGTCGTGACAATGTCGCCCGGTCAGCTGTTCGGGAAATGCAGTATCAGTTCCGATCGGCTTGTCGCGCATTGTCGCATCGGCAGTGGTCGGGCGACGATCGTCGCTGACGCGGATCTGCTCGATGCGCCACGCTTGGGTCGCGCAGCATCGCATAATCTCGACGGCGTCCTCAGCGAGCTTGCGCGAGCTCGAACAGAAGTGATTCGATAAACAACAGACTTATCCACAGCGCGAGAGCTTGTAGAACAGGACAGGAACATCCCGTTTTGAGAGCAGTCAAAAGCCGCAGAAATCCGGCTTTTCCCATAAATTCCCATTATATCCCATTAAAACCCATTGTATCCCGTAAGCTCTTGAGTTACCTACAAGGGCTGTAGCGCGGGGGGCTAACCCGTTGATTCGAAGCTGACGCGGCGCGCGTGACGATGTGCGGTTCCGCGAACGGGCCTGCTCGCGCTGCGAACGGGGAGTTTGGACGTGGCGCTAGAGCATCTGTTTCAGGGCAGCGCACTGAACGCGGTCGATGGAAAGGGCCGCGTATCCATTCCTGCATTCCTTCGCTCCGTGATCGAACGCCGCGGCGATGCCCGCACGATCGTGCTCGCCAAGCACGAAGCCTTTCCCTGCCTCAGCGCTTACGACCCCGGCTATGCCGCGCTGAAGCATTCCAAGCTCGAGCGGCTGCTCGAGAAGGAAGAAACCAATCCCGAGGCGCAGCTGGAATATCAGCAGCGCAACCTGATGGCCTTCGCCGCCACGGAGGAGGTCCCTTACGACAGTTCCGGCCGCATCCTCATGCCCCCGATGATGCGGCGGAAGGGCGAGATCGGCGATCTCGCCCTATTTCTCGGCACCGGTGAGACGTTCCAGATCTGGAACCCGCAAGCGCCTGCTCGGCGACACGCGCATCCCGGACGACCTGAAGGACATCGCCCGATTCCGTCTCGAAGAGCGGCGGGCGTCATGACCAGCACCGGCACCAAAACAGGCCCCACATGTGCCGGTGCTGGTCAAAGAAGTCGTCGCTGCGCTGGACATCCAGCAGGGCGAAACCGTCGTCGACGGCACTTTCGGAGCGGGCGGCTACACGCAGGCCATGCTCGCGGCGGGGGCGGGACGAGTGATAGGGTTCGATCGCGACCCCGAGGCGATCGAAGCTGGGAAGGTCGCTCGTCCCGGACCCCCGCCTCACCCTCATCGAAGAGCGCTTTTCAGCCAGATGGACCGCGCTGCTCGCCGCGCGCGGCATTGCTCAGGTCGATGCAATCGCGCTCGATATCGGCGTTTCCTCGATGCAGATCGACCGCGCCGAACGCGGCTTCTCTTTTCAGTCCGACGGCCCTCTCGACATGCGGATGTCGCAAATCTGGGCTGACCGCCGCCGAGTTCCTGAATACGGCCGATGAGGCCGAGATCGCCCGGGTCCTGCGCGACTATGGGGAGGAGCCGCGCGCCCGGGCGATCGCCCGCGCAATCGTTGCCGCGCGTCCGGTCGAGCGGACCGCGGAGCTTGCCGCCATCGTCCGCCGCGCCGCCGGTTTCCGCCAGGGCCAGAAGAGCGATCCGGCGACCCGCACGTTCCAGGCGATCCGCATCCATTTGAACGCTGAGCTCGACGAGCTCGAGGAAGGCCTCGAAGCAGCCGAGCGCGCGCTTCGTCCGGGCGGCCGGCTCGCAGTCGTCACCTTTCACAGTCTCGAGGACCGGATCGTGAAGCGCTTCCTCCGCGAACGTAGCGGAGGATCGCCGGCCGGTTCGCGCCACCGTCCCGCGCTCGTCGACCCGACTCGAACCGACGTTCGAGCGCGTCGCCAAGGCGGTTTCCCCGACGGAGCGCGAGCTGGCGGCGAACCCACGTGCGCGCTCGGCGCGGCTTCGGAGCGCGATCCGCACCTCTGCTCCAGCGCGCAAGGAAAGCCTGCAATGAGTACCCGTAGCTTCGGCTCTCTGTTCATGGTCGCGAGCTGCGCCGGAGCGGCGCTCGGCTGCTATCTGGTCTCACTTCGCGTCGCGTCGGAAAGCGCGCGCGCTGGAGGACGTCGAGACCCGCATCGTGCTCGCCCAGCGGCGACATGCGGGTGATCCAGACCGAGATCGGGACCCGCGGTCGGCTTTCGCAGCTAGAGCGGTGGAATGCCGGCGCTTTTGCGCTGTCGGCGCCGGCCGCGAACCAGTTCCTCGAGGGCAGCTTCCAGCTCGCGCAGCTGGTACAGCCGGAAAAGCCGGTCGATTTCCACGCTCCGGTGGTGCTCGCTTCGGCGCCAGCGCCTGAGAAGCCGGCGATCGGCGAGCCTGAAACCGACGATTTCTGTGCGCGGCGATGACGCCGGGCGCAATGCTTCACGAAGCAAGCCTGAAGACCGAGACGCGCGAGGTCCCGGCAAAGACGGTCGCCGCTGAGCCCCAGCCGGCCGCCATCAAGTCCGCAGACAAGCCGGTTACGGCGGCGAAGCCGGCTCAAATCAAGTCAGCGGATAAGCCGGGCCTCGCGGCCGCCCAATCCAGCACGGCCAAGCCGCTGCACTCCGCAGCCAGCGCCCAAGCCGTTGAAAAGAAATCCGTGGATAAGCGGGCACTTGGCTACGTCCAGGCCGATGACAAAGCGGGTCGAGGTTGCGAAGACCGATCCGCTTGCACCGCTTCCGGTCAAGCATCGCAGGCAAACCCAAGGACTAACCTACCGGCCGATGAACGCTCCGCAGCCCGCTCTCGTCGCGCCCCGGCCCGAGCGGCTCCGACTTGTCGGCCAGCGGCGGCAGATGCTCGCCGTCATGCACCAGCGTCTGATGTTCGGCATGCTCGTCTATGCCGGGCTGATCGCGCTGATTGCCCTCAGGATCCTCTATCTGGCAGCCTTCGGTGACCATGCCGGGGCCAAGGAAGAGCTAACCGCCTTCGTCCCCGAGCGCGGCGACATGCTCGACCGCGACGGGCAACCGCTTGCTCGGACGATCGACGCCTGGTCGATCGCGGTCCACCCGAACAAGGTGATCGGCGACAAGCTCGCGCTTGCGCAAAAGCTCGCGCAGGTGATGCCCGAGCGGACCGCCGAACAATATTTTGCGATGCTAAGGTCGGGGAAGACCTTCTTCTACCTCCGCCGCCGCGCCGCGCCGGACGCTCGTCGAAGCCGTCAATGCGATCGGCGAGCCGGGCCTCGCGATCGAACGCGAGCCGGACCGGCTCTATCCGCAAACCACACTTGCCGCGCACGTGCTCGGCTTCACCGGCATCGACGGGCATGGTGGCGCCGGCGTCGAGCGCGCATTCGATAGCTACCTCATCGACCCGAAGACCCGCGGGGAGCCGCTCGTCCTTTCCATCTCGAGCAAGGTGCAGCAGGCGCTTGAAGCGGAACTCGGAGACGGCGAAGGACCATTTTTCTGCGATCGGCGCGGCCGGCGTCATGATGGACGTCCGCACCGGCGAAGTGTTGGCGATGACCTCGCTTCCCAACTTCAACCCCAACGCTCCGGGGCAGGGCACTCCGGACCAGATGTTCAACCGGGCGACGCTCGGCGTGTTCGAGCTGGGATCGACCTTCAAGCCGTTCACGCTCGCCATGGCGATGGATTCCGGCGTCGTGTCCGGCCCCTCGCAGATCATGAATTGCCCTCAGGTGCTCCCGGCCTACGGACACCTAGTCCACGACACCCATCCCTTCGGGCGTCAATGCTCCATCGCCGAAGTGATGATGGAAAGCTCCAACATCGGCATGGCGCAGATCGCCGATAAACTGGGCACCGCAAGGCAGAAGGCCTGGCTTAAGAAGATGGGCTTCCTCGACAGGGCCCAGATCGAGCTCAAGGAAATCGGCCGTCCGCTCACGCCGGGATCGCGCTGGGGACCGTTCGAAACGATGACGATTGGCTTCGGACAGGGAATCGCGGTCGCGCCGCTGCAGCTCGCGATGGGATACGCGACACTGTTCGACGGCGGCATCTACCATCCGCCGACGATCCTGAAGGTCGGCCCCGATCATCCACTGGCTCAGGGCCGGCGCGTGTTCAGCGCGGATACCAGCTACCGAATGCGCTCGCTCCTTCGCCTCGTCGTGATGAAGGGCACCGGCAAGAAGGCCGACGCTCCGGGCTATCGCATCGGCGGCAAGACCGGCACCGCGCAAAAGATCATCAACGGCCATTACAGCCAGTCGATCAACCTCACGAGCTTCGCCGGTGTGTTCCCGATGGACGACCCGCGCTATGTGATCGTCGTGATGCTGGACGAACCCAAGGCAACGCCGGAGACTTACGGCTTCACCACTGCTGGCTGGAACGTTGCGCCGGTCGTAAGCCGGACCGTCAGCCGGATCGCGCCGATGCTCGGTGTCGCGCCCAACATGAATCGCGAGCCGAACATGTCCGAAGTGCTGCCGTACGTGCAGGAAGCAAAGAAGCAAGAATCGAAGCAAGGACTGAGCCGGCGTGAGATTGCGGGATATCGCCGAGGTCGATTCTGATTCCGAAGTGACGGGCTTTGCGATCGACCATCGCAAGGTCGAGCGCGGCAGCGTGTTCGGCGCGTTCGAAGGCGCGTTGTTCAATGGTGAGGATTTCGTTTCTCAGGCCGTAGAGCGCGGCGCCGTCGCCGTCGTCGCCCGGCCCGAAGCTCACGTTAGCGACGTGCCGCATCTCGCCGATCCGGAGCCGCGGCGCCTGTTCGCGGAGCTCGCCTCAAAATTCTATGCGCCTTATCCGGATAAGGTCGTTGCGGTTACAGGCACCAACGGAAAGACTTCGACGGTCGAGATGACGCGGCAAATCTGGCGCTTGTCGGGTCATCGCTCAGCCTCGATCGGAACGCTTGGAGTCACAACATCAGACGATCAGGTGAAAACTGGCCTCACGACGCCGGACATCGTCACCTTCCTCCACAACATGGCGGGCCTCGAGCGGATGGGGACAAGCCACGTCGCGTACGAAGCGTCGAGCCACGGCCTCGACCAGCACCGCTGCGAGGGCGTTCCACTCGCCGCCGCCGCCTTCACCAACTTCAGTCGCGACCATCTCGACTATCACGAGACGATGGAATCCTATTTCGAAGCGAAGATGCGGCTGTTTGATGAACTCCTTGAACCCGGCAAGACGTCGGTCATCTGGACCGACGATCCCAAGTCGGAAGAAGTGATCGAACGCTCGCAGCTGCGCGGTCATCGGCTCATGACCGTGGGCCGAAGCGGCGAGACGATCCGCCTCGTCGATCAGTCGGCGACACCTCTTGGCCAGGCGCTTCTTCTTGAGCATGAAGACCGCAGCCTCAAGCTGTCGCTTCCGCTGATCGGTGCCTACCAGGCAGCGAACGTGCTGGTTGCGGCTGGGCTGGCAATGGCAACCGGCGTCGGCTTCGATCGGGTCTTCTCGGCGATGCAGCGGGTCGCTCCCGTGCGGGGCCGTCTCGAACGAGCAGTGATCAGCCGCAGCGGAGTTCCGGTCTACATCGATTACGCTCACACACCCGACGCTCTTGAGGCCGCCATCTCGGCGCTTCGGCCGCACGTCGACGGTCGCCTGATTACGGTGTTCGGCGCCGGCGGCGACCGCGACCAGGGTAAGCGTCCGCAGATGGGCGAAGTCGCGACGCGGCTGTCTGATGTCGTGATCGTCACCGATGACAATCCGAGAAGCGAGGACCCGGCACTGATCCGCTTGCAGATCATGAACGGGGCTCAAGGCGCGACGGAAGTTCCCGGGCGGCGCGAGGCGATTGCAGAAGCCATCAACATTGCGCGCGAAGGCGACATCGTCCTCGTTGCCGGCAAAGGCCATGAGACGGGCCAGATCATCGGCGACCGAATCCTGCCCTTCGACGACGCCTTAGTCGCTCGGGAGTGCGCGGCATGAGCGCGCTCTGGACCTCCGACGAAATCGCTCTGGCGACGGGCGGCACCGCCAGCGCGCCATTCGAGGTCACTGGCGTCACCTTCGATAGCCGCGAGGTCGGTCCGGGCGACCTGTTCGTCGCCATGCCAGGCACTGTCCATGACGGTCACAAGTTCGTCGATTCGGCCTTCGCGGCAGGCGCCGCTGGAGCAATCGTCTCGCAACCCGTCAGTGGCCCCCACGTCCTCGTTGCCGACACGTTCGCAGCGCTTCAAGCGCTCGGCCGTGCTTCACGTCAGCGCAGCCGAGCGACCATCATCGGAGTCACCGGTTCAGTCGGAAAGACCAGCACCAAGGAAGCGCTCTACGCCGCACTCGACCGCAACCGGCCGGGTAGGGTCCATCGTTCGGTGAAAAGCTACAACAACCATACCGGCGTTCCGCTAAGCCTCGCGCGCATGCCTCGCGACGCGGAATTCGCGGTGCTCGAAATGGGCATGAACCACGCCGGCGAGATCCGCGCGCTAGCGACGCAGGTTCGACCGCATGTCGCGCTCATCACCGCGATCGCCCCAGCGCACATCGAGAACCTTGGTTCGGAAGAAGCGATCGCCGACGCGAAGGCGGAGATCTTCGACGGACTGGAGCGCGACGGTGTCGCCATCCTGCCCAATGACACGCCACACCGCGATCGGCTGGTGAAGTCGGCGCGGCGCCATGCGGACCGCATCATCACCTTCGGCTCGGGCGATGCGGACGTCCATGCGATCCATGCCGTCAGCGCCGAAACCGGTGGAAGCCTGATCAGTGCCGGCCTTCTCGAGCGCGAAATCACCTTCACCATCTCCCAACGCGGCGAGCATTGGGTCGCCAACGCGCTTGCGGTCCTTGCAGCCGTCGAAGCGGTGGATGAAGATGTTGCTGTCGCTGCGCTCGCGCTGGCCGATCTCGGCGGTCTGAAGGGCCGTGGCGAGCGCCACACGCTCGAGCTCGACGGCGGCGAAATCCTGCTGATCGACGAAAGCTACAACGCCAACCCCGCATCGATGGCGGCGACACTCAAGAGCCTTGGCGCGGAGAAGGATGTGAACCGCCGCATCGCCGTTCTCGGACCGATGCGCGAGCTGGGCGAGCATACGCTGAAGCTGCATGCCGCGCTCGCGCCGGCAGTGCGCGCAGCACATGTCGACCGACTGATCCTGATCGGCGACGAGATGCGACCACTGGCAGAAGAAGTGGTCGGCACTATCTCGTTCGACCTGGTTTCGAGCGTGGATGAAGCCACCCAATCACTAATGGAGATCGTCCGACCCGGTGACGCGGTGCTGGTCAAGGCATCCAACTCGATCGGGCTTGCCAAGCTTGTGGAGCGGATGGTGAAGGGGATGCCATGCTCTACGTGATCGCCGAGCAGCTCGGCTTCCCCGGCATCCTCAACTTGATTCGCTACATCAGCTTCCGGGCGGGTGCCGCAGCGGGCACCGCGCTCCTCATCGGCCTTTTGCTCGGTCCCAAGTTCATCAGCTGGCTGCGCGCAACTCAGGGGAAAGGCCAGCCGATTCGCGAAGACGGCCCGCGCAGCCACCTCTCGAAGCGCGGCACGCCGACGATGGGCGGCCTGCTCATTCTGATCTCGCTGTCGATCTCGGTCCTGCTGTGGATGAACCTCTTCAATCCCTATGTCTGGGCCTGCCTGATGGTCACCGCTGGTTTCGGCGTGATCGGGTGGCTCGACGATTACGACAAGGTAAAGAAGGCGCACCATGCCGGCCTTCCCGGCAAGATCCGGCTCCTGCTCGAGTTCCTGATCGCCGGCTTCGCGACCTGGCTGATGATCCGCACCGGCGGCACCGGGCTTCACTTGCCCTTCGTCAAGGAGACGGTTGCCAACCTCGGCTGGCTCTACATTATCTTCGGCGCGTTCGTCATCGTCGCGTTCGGTAATGCGGTGAACCTCACGGACGGCCTCGACGGCCTAGCCACCATGCCGGTGATCATCGCGAGCCTGGCGTTCCTGGTCATCAGCTATCTCGTCGGTAACGTGAAGTTCTCCGCCTATCTCGGCATTCCGTACGTGGCCGGGGCCGGCGACCTGACGGTGCTTTTGATGGCGATCATCGGTGCGGGACTCGCCTTCCTGTGGTTCAACGCGCCGCCTGCAGCTGTCTTCATGGGCGACACGGGAAGTCTCGCGCTCGGCGGGGCACTCGGTGCCATTTCCGTCGCGACGCACTTCGAGTTCGTGCTCGCCATCGTCGGCGGAATCTTCGTAGTCGAAGCACTCAGCGTCATCATCCAGGTCGCGGTCTATAAGCGCACCGGCAAGCGCGTCTTCCTGATGGCGCCGATCCACCACCATTTCGAGCATCTTGGCTGGTCCGAGCCGACCGTTGTGATCCGCTTCTGGATCATCAGCTTCGTACTCGCGCTGGCGGGCCTCGCGACCCTGAAGCTGCGGTGATCACGGCGAAGGCCTTCGCGGGCAAGAAATACGCAGTCTACGGTTTGGCGCGGTCGGGCATCGCGACGGTGACGTCGCTACTCGGGAGCGGTGCCGACGTGGCAGCATGGGACGCCAATGCGGATGCAAGGCTCCGTGCGCCCGCGGGCACCACGATCGCCAACCTCGATGAAGTCGACCTCGCGCCGTTCGACAGCCTCGTCGTCACGCCCGGCCTCCCGCTGAACCGCCACCCGATCGCGGAGCGTGCCTTCAACGCCGGCGTCGAGATCATCGGCGACATCGAGCTCTTCGCCCGTGCCCGGTCCGAGCTTCCGCCGCACAAGGTCGTCGGCATCACCGGCACCAACGGCAAGTCGACCACCACCACGCTCGTCCACCACATCCTTAAGACCGCGGGCGTTCCGACGACGATGGGCGGCAACATCGGACTCCCGATCCTCGCCCAGGACCCACTGCCCGAAGGCGGAGTCTATGTGCTCGAGCTGTCGAGCTACCAGATCGACCTGACGCAGAGCCTCGACTGCGACGTCGCAGTGCTGCTCAACATTACGCCCGACCACCTCGACCGGTACGCAAGCTTCGAGGCATATGCGGCGTCGAAGGAACGGTTGCTCACGATGCAATCGCCTTCACCCAAGTCGATTGCCTTCATTGACTGGCACGCTCTGACAGATCGCTTGATCTATGATGGCGATGTTTCGCCCGAAGTAGGCTTCAATTCATTTTATCAACCAACGGCACACGAGCAGCAGAATTGGCCAACCCTCCAGGGCCCGCACAATGCGCAGAATGCGGGCGCCGCCATCCAAGTTTGTGATTGGCTGGGACTTTCCCGGGACGCAATCGAACCGGGCCTCCGCACTTACCCCGGCCTCCCGCACCGCATGGAGCGCATCCGCGAGAAGGATGGCGTACTCTTTGTTAACGACAGCAAGGCAACCAATCCGACCGCGACCGCTCCGGCGCTGGCCGCCTTTGACCACATTCGCTGGATCTGCGGAGGGCTCGCCAAGTCCGACAATCTCGACGAGTGCGCGCCGCAGTTCGGGCATGTCCGCTCGGCCTACACGATCGGTGAGGCGGGCGAATTGTTCGCACGGCTCTTGTCGCGGCACATGTCTGTGAAAAACTGTGGAAAACTGGACGAGGCGGTGCGTCAGGCCGCTGCGGACGCGGAAGCCGGTGATACTGTGCTCCTGTCCCCGGCTTGCGCGAGCTTCGACCAGTTCAAGGATTTCGAGGACCGGGGGGACCAGTTCCGGCGACTGGTGGAGGGACTATGATCGGAAGCATCTCGGGCAAGATCAAGGAGAAGGCCGCCGTCCTCGATCCCAACCATTACGGCCGCTCGGACACGAGCGCGATCGGCCGCTGGTTTTGGGAGATCGACAAGGTCCTCCTGCTCCTGATCAGTGTCCTCATCGGCATTGGCCTGATCGCCGTCGCCGCCGCGTCGCCGGCCGCCGCGCAGCGCTATTCGGGCGGCAATGTCCGCTTCAACGAGCTCTATTATTTCTGGCGCCAGCTCGCGTGGATCGCGGTCGGCCTGCCCGTCATGATCGGAATCTCGATGATGCCGCGCGACCGAGCGCGCCGCCTCAGCCTATTCGGCGCGGCGTTCTTTTTCGTTCTTCTGGTGTTCGTGCCGATCATCGGCCCGGAGCATAACGGCGCCCGGCGGTGGATCGAGTTCGGTCTCGGCCAAGTGCAGCCGTCGGAGTTCCTCAAGCCCTTTTTCGTTGTCTCCATGGCCTGGCTTCTCAGCCTCAGGGACACCGACAAGTCGCTGCCGGTCTATCCGATTTCCGCTGTCGTGGTGGGCGGGATCGCTTACCTGCTCATGAAGCAGCCCGACTTCGGCTCAACCATCATCTTCTGTTCCGTCTGGATCGCGATGCTGGCGCTTGCCGGCCTCAACCTGCGCATCCTGGCGGGGCTAGCGGTCGCCGGCGTGATCGGCGTGATCCTCGCCTACTTCTTCTACGATGTCGCAACGCAGCGCATCGACGAGTTCCTGTTCGGCACAGGCGACAATTTCCAGGTTCAGAATGCGATGCGGACGCTGACTGCCGGCGGCCTGTTCGGAATGGGCCCGGGCGGAGGCACTCGTAAGTTCGGCCTGCCCGAGCCGCACACCGATTACATCTTCTCGGTCGTCGGCGAGGAGTTCGGCCTTATCGCCTGTCTCGCGATCGCCGCGCTCTATCTTGGCATCGTCGCACGGGTGCTGATCAAGCTCCTCGACGAGGAATCTTCGTTTGCCATCCTCGTCGCCGCGGGACTGGTGATCGAGTTCGGATTCCAGGCCCTGATCAACATGATGGTCAACGTCCAGCTCGCCCCGTCGAAGGGCATGACGCTGCCCTTCATCAGCTATGGTGGATCGTCGATGCTGGCGCTTTCGATCGGGATGGGCTTGCTTCTCGCCTTCACGCGGCGAAACCCCTATCTGACGCGCTCACCATATGTCGTGAAATGGAGCGGGGAGAGCCTGGCGGCATGAATTTCGTCTTGGCGGCTGGAGGGACCGGCGGCCACATGGTCCCGGCACATGCGCTCGCAGCGGAGCTGAAGGAGCGCGGTCATGGCGTGTTGCTGATCACCGATGATCGCGGCTCGCGCTTTCCGGGCCTGTTCCAGAACGTGCCGGTGCATATCCTTCCCGCGGGCCGTCTCGGCGGCGGGCCGATCGGAATGCTGAAGGCGTTCGGCTCGGTGGTGAAAGGGCGCCGCGAAGCAAAGCGGCTGTATCGCGATCATCGCCCGGACGCCGTCGTGGGCTTCGGTGGTTATCCCGCTTTGCCCTCGCTTCTCGCCGCCAGTTCGATGAAGATTCCTACTGTCCTTCATGAGCAGAATGCGGTGCTCGGGCGCGTCAATCGTCTGCTCGCCGGCGATGCCGAAGCAATCGGAACTGCGTTTGCGGACCTCGATCGTGTGAAGCCGAAGCTTGCCGACAAGCTGGTGCTGGTCGGAAACCCCGTCCGCGCCAAGATTGCGAAGCTGGGAGAGCTACCGTTCCCCGCCTTTGATGAGATCGCCCCGTTCAGGATCCTAGTGACCGGAGGAAGTCAGGGTGCGACCATTCTCAGCAACATCGTGCCCGCCGGGCTCGGCATGCTCGATCCGTCGCTTCGCCGGCGGCTGCAGGTCGTTCACCAATGCCGGCCCGAGGACATCGAGCGCGTCCGCGCCCAATATTCGGAGCTCGGCATTCCTGCCGAGCTCATGACCTACATCGAGGATATGCCGGAGAAGCTGGCCGACGCGCATCTCGTCATCGGCCGCGCAGGGGCGTCCACAATCGCCGAGCTGACCGCCGCTGGCCGGCCGGCGATCCTCGTCCCGTTCGCGGCTGCCACCGACGACCATCAGACCGCCAACGCGCGCGAGATGGTTTGGGCCGGTGGTGCCCGGGCGATCCAGGAACCTTCCTTCACGCCTGACGTACTCGCCCGTCAGATCGAGGCGCTCGCGATGGATCCTGTCGCGCTCGCTAATGCCGCCGCGCGTGCTCTGTCCGTAGGCCGGCCCCACGCCGCCCGCGACCTCGCCGACCTCGTCGAGCGGGTCGCCAACGGAGTGTCCCCAGTCGCCGTCGGGCCCGCGCTCACCCCGCGCGTCCACTCGCTCGCTCCCGAGGGGGGCGTGCCTGCATGATGAAGGCTTTGGGCACCGACATCGGGACGATCCACTTCGTCGGGATCGGCGGCATCGGAATGTCCGGAATCGCCGAGGTGATGCATCAGTTGGGCTACAAGGTTCAGGGCTCCGACCAGTCGGATTCCTACGTCGTGGAAAAGCTGCGCAAGGAGGGCATTCCCGTCAGCATCGGCCATAGCGCCGACAATCTCGGCGATGCGGCGGTTGTGGTCTGCTCGACAGCGATCAAGGAGAGCAATCCGGAAATCCAGGCGGCCGCAGAACGCCGCCTGCCGCGAGTTCGCCGCGCCGAGATGCTCGCCGAGCTGATGCGGATGCAGAAGACCGTGGCCGTGGCTGGCACGCATGGAAAGACGACCACCACATCGATGGTCGCAGCGCTACTCGACGGCGGCGGGGTCGACCCGACCGTGATCAACGGCGGGATCATCAACCGCTACGGCTCGAATGCTCGCCTCGGCAAAAGCGAATGGTGGGTGATCGAGGCCGACGAGAGCGACGGCAGCTTCCTGAGGCTCGACGGCACGATCGCAGTGGTCACGAATATCGATCCCGAGCATCTCGAACATTACGGAAGCTTCGACGCGGTGAAGGACGCGTTCGTCGAGTTCGTCGAAAACGTGCCCTTCTATGGGCTCGCGGTGCTCTGCGTCGACCATCCCGAGGTTCAGAACATCATCGGCCGTATCCGCGACCGTCGCATCGTGACCTACGGCTTTTCCGCGCTTGCCGACGTCCGCGCCGACAACGTCACGCCGGTGCCGGGCGGAAGCCGCTTCGATGCCGTCATTCTCAACCGGGAGGGCGATCGGCGCACCATCGAGAATCCACGTCCCGATCCCCGGTCGCCACAATGTACAGAACGCGCTCGCGGCCATCGCCGTAGCGATCGAGCTAGGCATTTCCGATGAAGCAATTGTTGCCGGGTTCGAACGTTTCGAAGGTGTTAAGCGCCGCTTCACACATGTCGGCGAGATCGACGGTGCAATCGTCATCGACGATTACGCACACCATCCGACCGAGATCCGAGCGGTGCTCGCCGCCGCGCGGGAGGGTGCCGAAGGCCGAGTGATCGCCGTCGTTCAGCCGCACCGCTACACCCGGCTTCAATCGCTGATGGATGACTTCCAGAGCGCCTTCAATGACGCCGACGTGGTCTTTGTCGTGCCGGTTTATCCCGCTGGCGAGGAGCCGATCGAGGGCGTCGATTCCAACGCCTTGGCAGAGGGCCTTCGCGCCCACGGTCATCGCATGGTCAGTTCCATTGCGGACCTCGATGATCTCTGCGGCAACCTCCGCGATCTCGCGGCCGAGGGCGACATGGTGATCTGCATGGGCGCCGGCGATATCACCAAATGGGCCGCCGCGCTCGCAAACGGCATCGGTAATGCGAGGGCACATAAATCACCCCAACAACTTGCTGAAGGGGAGGGCGTGTGAGCGGAGTCGCGACGATGCCGCACGTTTGCGGCAAGCTCACGCCGAACGCTCCTCTCGCGCCGCTCGTCTGGTTCAAGAGCGGCGGCAAGGCCGAATGGTTGTTCGAGCCGAAGGACGAGGACGACCTCGTCCAATTTTTCCGTGATCTCGATCCGGAAACGCCGGTGATGGCGTTAGGCCTCGGCTCCAACCTCATCGTTCGTGACGGCGGCGTGCCGGGGGTGGTGGTTCGCCTCGGCAAGCCGTTCGCGAAGATTGAGCAGCTGGATGAGACGAGCCTGCGCTGCGGTGGAGGAGCGAGCGGAATCCTCGTTTCGTCGACAGCGCGGGACCACGGCATCGCCGGCCTCGAGTTTCTCCGCGGAATCCCGGGCACGGTCGGCGGCTTCGTCCGAATGAACGGTGGCGCCTATCGCCGCGAGGTCAGCGACATCCTCGTTTCAGCCCGCATCGCGCTTCGTTCGGGTGAGGTCGTCGAATGGCCGCTCGACGAGCTTGGCTACACCTACCGACACAGCGAAGTTCCCGCGGGCGCGGTAGTCATTGAAGCGATCTTCCGCGGCGTTCCCGGCGATCCCGAAGCCATAGGTGCCGAGATGGACGCCATTGCCCGCGCCCGCGAAGAATCGCAGCCGCTTCGCAGCCGGACGGGCGGCTCGACCTTCAAGAACCCTGCGGGTCACAAGGCCTGGGCGCTGATCGACGCGGCGGGCTGCCGGGGTCTCACGATGGGCGACGCCCAAGTCTCGGAAAAGCATTGCAATTTCCTGCTCAATCTCGGTAGCGCATCGAGTGCCGAGATCGAAGCGTTGGGCGAGGAAGTCCGGCGGCGGGTCGAGGCGAAAACCCACATCATGCTCGAGTGGGAAATCCAGCGGGTCGGGAGGGAATGAACAGAGATCTGCACGTCGTCGTCCTGATGGGCGGCTGGTCGAAAGAGCGCGAAGTTTCGCTGACGAGCGGCGCGGGAATCGCGGCGGCGCTCGCCGAGCGCGGCTGGTCCAACGTGACCGAGCTCGACATGGACCATGGCGTTGCCAGCCGCCTCGCCGAGCTGAAGCCCGACGTAGTTTTCAATGCACTCCACGGCACCCCCGGCGAGGACGGCACTGTCCAGGGCATGATGGACCTGATGGGCCTCAAATATACGCACAGCGGGCTCGAGACTTCGGTCATCGCGATCGACAAGGAGCTGACCAAGATGGTGCTCGTGCCCGGCGGAATCCGGATGCCGGCCGGCAAGATGGTCGAGAGCGAAAGCGTGTACCGCGAGGATCCGCTGCCGCGGCCATATGTGCTCAAGCCCGTCAACGAAGGCTCGTCGGTCGGCGTCGCGATCGTCACAAGCGACGGCAATTACGGCAACCCGATCGGCCGCGACGTGCCGGGCCCGTGGCACGAATTCGGCGAGCTCCTCGCCGAACCCTTCATCAAGGGCCGGGAGCTGACCGTAGCAGTGCTCAACGGTGAGCCGATGGGTGTGACCGAGCTCAAGCCCAAAGCGGGCTTCTACGACTACGCGGCCAAGTACACCGACGGTCTGACGCAACATATTTGCCCCGCTGAAGTCCCCGAGAATATCGCCGGCGCAATGATGGACATGGCCGTAAGGGCGCACCGGCTTCTGGGCTGCAAGGGCGCCTCGCGTTCGGACTTCCGCTGGGACGACGAGCAGGGCGAAGCGGGTGTCTACCTTCTCGAGGTCAATACACAGCCGGGCATGACTCCGCTCAGCCTCGTTCCCGAGCAGGCGAAGCTCAAAGGCATCGCTTACGGCGAACTGGTCGAGCGCCTGATCGCCGAGGCGTTGCAGTGAGCGCCGCGCACGTTCGCCGCGGCGGTGGCGCCCGAGCCAAGACTCGCAAGACCGCCAAGGTCGCGGTTCCAAAGAAGATCGCCAAACGCTTCCCAGTCGATCAGGCCCGCGCGAACAAGGTCGCCGGCCTGTTCTTCGCAGCTTTCCTGCTAGCGATCGCAGTGGTGGTGATCCTAGCGCTCGATATCCCGGCAAAAGCCGAGCGAGCGGCGGCTTCGGCGGTCGGCCATGCCGGCTTCACCGTCAGCGGCTACCAGATTGTCGGTCTTGCCCACATGAACCGCGCGCCGGTTGACGAGGTGGTCACCGACGAGCTTCGACAGGCAGCGGACGAGGCCGGCAGCGACCGGGCGCCACAAGCGCTGGTGAACACCGGGGCGATCCGCAGCCGCCTCCTCCACTTCGGCTGGGTCAAGGATGCGCGCGTGCTTCGCCGTCTGCCCGATACGCTCGTCATCGACATCGTCGAGCGCAAGCCTGCGGCTCTATGGCAGAGCCAAGGGCAGCTTGCACTCATCGACAGCGAAGGGGTGGTTCTGGACCGCGTGCCCGTCGACCGCATGCCCGACCTACCGCTGTTGATCGGCACCGGAGCCAATTCGCAGGAGCAGGAACTTGCGGACTTGATGAAGGAAGTGCCGACGCTGAGGCCCCAGCTCGCGTCGGCAACGTGGGTTGGCGGCCGCCGTTGGGACCTGAACTTCCAGTCCGGCGAAACCGTCGCACTTCCGGAAGGTTATGATGCGGCGAGGGTGGCGCTGATGAAGTTCGCGCGCCATGACAAGGAGAGCGGCCTCCTCGGCCGCGGCATGGTTCGGTTCGACCTTCGGGTCCCGGGCAAGATGATTGTGCGACTGCCGCATGCGCTCGATCCGCCAAAACCCGCCTCGGCGCAGGCGAGCTGATGGTTCAGGCCGCCGACCAGAATCTCATTGCCGCGCTCGACATCGGCTCTTCGAAGGTCAGCGCGATGATTGCGCGCCTCGACGACGAGGGCCGTCCGACGGTGCTCGGTACCGGCCAGCGCGAGAGTCGCGGCGTGAAGCGCGGCTACATCACCGACATGGCTGCGAGCGAGTTCGCCGTCCGCGAGGCGGTCGAGCTCGCTGAGCGCATGTCGGGAGTCACGGTCGAAGACGTGTGGGCGAGTTACGGCGCCCCCGGCCTCGTAAGCGATCTTGCGAACGTCGAGGTCGAGCTTGGCGGCCACGCAGTTGAGCAGGCGGATGTCGACGAGCTTCTCGATGCTGGAAAGCGCGCCATCGACCGCAACGGCCAGGTCGTCCTTCACGCTCATCCGGCGCTCTACACGATCGACCGCGCGCAGGGCGTTCAACAGCCGATCGGGCTCCACGCCAGCCGTCTCGGCGTCGACATCCATGTGATCGCCGCAGACCCGTCGCCGCTGCGCAATATCGATACCGTGATCCGCCAGGCGCACCTCGGCGTGAAGGCGATCGTCGCATCGCCGATCGCCGCCGCGCTGGCCTGCCTCAGCGACGAGGAGCGTGAACTCGGGGTCGCACTGGTCGAGATGGGTGCCGACGTCACTAACGTCTCGGTGCATTTCGGCGGGATGCTGGTCGGCCTGCACACGATCCAGCTCGGTGCCAAGGACATCACCAACGACATCGCCTGCGCGTTCGCGGTCCAGCGCCGAGACGCCGAGCGGCTGAAGTGCTTCTACGGTTCGGCGATGACGAGCCCGCGCGACAACAATGAGATGATCGAAGCTACGCAGATTGGAACCGAGCAGGGCGCCGAGCCGATGAAGATCACCCGAGCGCAGCTGATGATGGTGATCCGCCAGCGCATCGAGGAGCTCACCAACGAGGTCGAGGCGGGGCTCAAGAGTTTGGGCTTCACCGGTCCGGTCGGAAGACAGGTCGTGCTGACGGGCGGCGGAGCCGAATTGAAGAACGTCGCCGATTACATGCAGGGCGTTCTCGGCCGCGCCGTCCGCGTCGGTCGACCGAAGCAGATCACCGGCCTTCCCGACGCACACAGTGGTCCGGCCTTCTCGACGCTCGTCGGCCTTGCCTTGCTCGCGGCGAAGGGCCGCGGCGACATCCGCGACATCGGCCCCATTGCTCGACCGCGCCAGCCCAAGGGCATGGTCGGGAGATTTCTCGCGGCCATGAAGGGTGGCTATTAGTCGACTGGGTTAGGGGGACGCCGATGGCCACAGCTGCAGTCGCACGAACGGGCCGCGTCGCGTCCATGCTCGTGTTGCTCCTCGGCACGGCTGTCTTCTCTCAATTACGTCGACCGCGGCGCGATCGGCATTGCAGCTCCCCTGATGAAGTCGGAGCTCGGCCTCTCCGAAGAAGCTTACGGCCTCGCATTCTCCGCCTTCTTCTGGATCTACGCGCCAGTTCAATTCTTCGCCGGTTGGCTGTGCGACCGCTTCTCCGTCTACAAGCTGATGGCCGCCGGCATCCTCCTCTGGGCGGCCAGCACGCTGGCGATTGGCTTCGCGGGTGGATTCGCCTCGCTCCTGATCCTGAGGATCATGCTCGGCGTCGGCGAGAGCATTTCCTTCCCCGGCAGCTCCAAGATCATCGCGCGTCATGTTCCGGCGGAACGCCGGGGCGCCGCGAATGCTGCGGTCGCCGCCGGAATCGCGCTGGGACCGGCGGTCGGAACGCTCGCCGGCGGAATTATCCTCGGTCATTGGGGGTGGCGCGCAATCTTCTTTGGCTTCGGCGTGGTCACGCTAATCTGGCTCCTGCCCTGGGCGCAGACAGTCCAGACTCTGCCGACCACCGGGTACGAAGACCAAAAGACCCGCGTCCCCGTCGGCATGTTGCTGAGGAAATGGCCGCTGTGGTCGATGTCAATCGTCCATGCGCTCGGCAATTACTGCTTCTATTTCCTGCTCGCCTGGCTTCCGCTGTTCCTGACCAAATCGCGCGGCTTTTCCATCGGCGAGATGACCTTCCTCGCGACCCTCGGCTACGCCGTGCAGGGCGTCTGCGCGCTCAGCTACGGGCATTTCTCGGACTGGTGGACCCGATCAGGGCGGTCCGAAGCAGCATGCCGCCGCTGGATGATGGTCGGCAGTCAGGCGCTCGCGGCAATAGCGATCCTCGGCCTTGCTTTCGCGCAGAGCGCAATTGTGATTGGGATCCTGCTTTGCCTTGCGGGCGCCGCCTCAGCGTCGCTGTCACTCAATCTCTACGCGGTCGCGCAGATGTTCGCTGGCCCGCGCGCTTCCGGAACGTGGGTCGGGCGTCCAGAATTCAATCGGCAACCTCTCTGGCATCATCGGGCCGATCGTCACCGGCATCGTTGTCCAGCGCGCGGGGTACGACAGCGCGTTCGTCCTTACGGCGGCGATCGCAGCCTTCGGCGCGGCATGGTGGGCCTGGGGCGTTCCGAAGATCGAGCAAATCGCGCTCGATTGAGGGCTAATGCACGCTAACGGTGCTGGCGAGCCGCTGTGCAGCCCGTTATCATCGTGCAATGCTGACCGAAGACCTGCTTCAAGACGCCCGTGGAATCGCCGATCGCATCACAGCGCTTCGCCGATCCATCCATTCGGAACCGGAGCTCGGCCTCCAGACACCCAAGACGCTGGCCAAAGTCCGGTCAGAGCTCGCCGATCTGCCGCTGGAGTGGCGCGAAGGCAGCTCCTGCACCGGAGCCGTCGCGGTCCTCAATCCCGGCAAGAGCGGCCGCAGCGTGCTTCTTCGCGGGGACATGGACGCGCTTCCAATGGAGGAGGAGACCGGCCTCGACTTCGCTTCCACCGTGTCGGGCCGGATGCACGCGTGCGGCCACGACACGCACACGGCGATGCTCGCTGGCGCCGCGCGGATTCTTCCGGACGTGCCGACACACTTCCGGGCGAAGTCCGTTTCATGTTTCAGCCGGGCGAGGAGGGCTATCATGGCGCCCGCTTCATGCTCGACGACGGGCTTCTCGACCCGCTTCCCGATGCCGCTTTCGCGCTTCACATCATGCCCAACGCGCCGCACGGGATGATCGCAAGCCGCGCCGGCACCCTGCTCGCCTCCGCGGACATGCTCGAGATCGTGGTCGAGGGCCGCGGCGGTCATGCCTCCATGCCGCACGACACGCGCGATCCGGTGCCGGTCGCCTGCGAGATCGTGATGGCGATCCAGGCGATGGTCACTCGCCGCTATAGCGCGCACGAAGCGATGATCGTCACCATTACCCAACTCGAAGCCGCGAACGCCCACAACGTCATTCCCGACCGTGCCGTGCTGAAGGGCACGATCCGCACGCTTACGCCGGACCGGCGCAGCGATGTTTGGAATGCAATCCGGACGCTGGCCGAGAACATCGCTCAGGCGCACGAATGCGACGCCGACGTGACGGTGACGCAGGGCTTCCCGCCGACCGTCAACGATGCGCGCGCCGTCGCGCTTGCCGAGGCGGTGGCGACGTCGCTTGCGCACGGCGAATATATGGCGCTTCCCGACCCGATCATGGGCGCGGAAGACTTCTCCTATGTGCTCGAAAAAGTGCCTGGGATGATGGCCTTCCTCGGCGTCGCCGAATCCGGCGCCGACTGGCGGCATTGCTGCGCCATTCATTCGAGCCATATGATGGTCGACGAAAGCGTCCTTCCGCGCGGCGCGGCGTTTCTTGCCGGTTGCGCGACCCGCTTCCTCGAGCGCGGGTGGGACTGAACTTGGGCAACAGGGGGCGCGTAGATGGAGAGTGATTCCGTTCGAACGACGGGCGATTCAACGCTCGTCGACCTTTGGATCGAAGGTAAATTCAGAGCGATCACGATCTCGCGCCAGGCGATCGAGGCCTATCTCCACATCCCGCCGGACTCTGACGGTCTCGGCGAGACGGAACGCCGCGAGTTCGTCCGAACCCACCTCAGCCTCGTAGTCGCCGCGGCAAGCGCGCGCCTACGCGCCGACCCTGACGAGGAAAGGATCGTCATTGAGGCCGGCCAGCTTGGCGGGAAGGCTTCCGCACCAGCCGGCGAGCGCCGCAATGGAGGCGATCGCCGCAAGGGTGACCGGCGGAAGAAAATCTCGGGCCGCCCAGCGGGGTCGAACGCCGCGGCCGCTAGCGCTTACTGAGGCTGCGGAATCGGGCGCTTCTTCGTCCCGGCGAGTTCCTCGTTCATGTAGCGGACCTCGAATGCCGCCGCCCGGTCGCTGATTGTCCAATCGGGGTGCAGCGCCCTCAGCTTCGGAGTCACGACCTTAGTGAGCGCGTCGCCCTTGATGCCCGCCTTGCGGCCATCAATGACCAGGCGCTGCAGGTCGAGCAGGTAGGCACGGAAGTCTGCGACGTCCTTCACATTCGCGACATCGCCGTGGCCGGGGACGTAGGTCATTTGCGCCGAATCCGGCATATGCTCGAAATCGGCGTCGGTCGCCGTCCACTCCTTCACGGATCCATCGATCAGGTTGGGCGGGATCTTTCGCCACAGCATGTCGCCGGTGAACAACACCTTGGCGTCCGGAACCGAGATGGTGAGGTCGCCGCCGGTATGTCCGAGCACCGTTCGGACGACGACCTTTCGCGCGCCGAGCCACACAATGAGGTCCTTGTCCGTGGTCACGTCAGGCAGCGGCAGCGCCTTGATCGCGGCTTTCATCTCCGGCGTGATGCGGTCGCCGAGCAGGTTGATGTTGTTGATCCTGACCCATCCACGAACGTTGCGATGGGCGATGATCACGGCGCCAGCATCGCGCATCGCCAGGTCGCCGCCGGTGTGGTCGACATGATAATGCGTGTTGACGACGTAGCGGATCGGTCTGGGGGTCAGCCGGTGGATCTCTCCGACGAGGGCACGCGCAGCATCGAGATTGAAGAAGGCGTCGATCACCAGCACCCCGTCATCCCCGATGACGAAGCCCGCGTTCGACCCGGCCTTGTGCTCCGGCCCGTCGATCGCCGCATAGACCCCCGGCCCGACCTGCTTGAGGGTGAAGGGAAGCGCGGGCGAAGGCGCTTGCCCTGCGGCCGGAACCGCCAACACCGCTGCGACTGCGAGGGACGCTTTCAAGGTCATCCGACGAAACTGAAGCGGAACGCCGACCTCCGCAATAGGCCTATGACTGCGCTGGATGCCCAATCGCTCTCAGCTTAAATCCGGTGATGCTCGCTCCGTAATCGCATTCGAACGAACGCTTCTGCTTGCCGTCATCGACGGTTCCCCAGACGATGATCTTGCCCACCGAATGCTGTTCGACATCGATGATGTGGATCTTCCCATATTGCGCGGCGCGGTTGCTGCAGTCGGCAAGCGCCTGAGGCTTCAGGGCTTCGTTGCTCTTTGGCTGCCCGCCGGCAGCGGTCGCCGCCATCGACACCGCTGAGGCGGCCATAGCCGCCACGCAGGCGCTGAGTACCAGCGTCAGGACCGCGATCACTGACAGAAGAAAGACGCCCCTCATGCCCGACCCTAGGCATCGCAAGGCAATGTCCGCAATGGGTCCTTACAAATGAGATCCTGTCGCGGCGCGCGACGGCATTGCTGCCTGCTTCGCGAGCGCGTGGTGGACCAGCCCAGCAGCGGCCAGCGTCGAAACGGGTTCGCCCTGAGCGGCTGCATCTCCGCCCACGGACAGGCCGGCCATCGCGCCGAGCAACCCAGCTCCGAGCACCAGCCCGCCAAGAGTGAGCGCCGGCCCCTTCCATTGAGAGGGATAGTCGACCACGTCAGACGCTTCCTTCCGAGCTGCCAGCACCTGCTGGATGAGCGGCTCGGAGCGTCGCTGCTCCTTACGCAGGGAGGCCTGGGCAGGCGGTTTCGGGTCTCGAGCGAGCACCCGCGGCACTTCATCCATCAATTGCGTGTGCACGGACACGGCGAACGGTTGCCAGGCGCGCGGGATCGAAAAGGCCGGTTTGGGCGGCGAAGCTTCTTCGAAAAGGCCGAGCGACCGGTCGTAATTGCGTCGCCGAACCGCATCTTTGAGCGTTTCGAAAGCACCGATGACCTGAGCGGTCGCGCCGAGCGGGCGCGTCGCGAACAAAGTCATCTTCTTCGTGAACGCCTGCCTGATCTCGTCGTCGCTCGCCGAAGGAGGAACGCCAAGGGTCTCGTAATGATTTGGCGACCGAACAGCGCTGACCATGGCTACCCCCAACAAAGGCCGAATCCCGAGCCTCAGGGTGCGAGCCTTTGCCGACCGAATCCAGCTCGGTCCGGCGAGCCGAACTGCCGTTTCGTCGGCAACGGAGAAGGACTGGGCGCAGTCAAGTCAAAGTAAACGCCTCCCCGCTAGCCTCCACCGCCGCTTCGCCCTAGGCGTCAGTGCTCGGTTGCCGCCCTTGAGGAGATAGCAATTGCGCCTTGCATTGATTGGCCTCGGCCGGATGGGAGCGAACATCGCCCGGCGCCTGATGCGCGGCGGGCACGAAGTCGTCGGCTTCGACCGCGACCAGGAAAGCGTTCGCAAGCTAGTCGAGGAAGGCGCTTCGGGTGCCGCCTCGGTGGAGGAGGTCGCGGCCAATCTCCAAAGGCCGCGGATCTTCTGGGTGATGGTGCCCGCCGGTGGGCCGACCGAGGAGAGCGTTGCCGCGCTCAAGGCGATCGCCGAGCCGGGCGACATCATCATCGACGGTGGCAACAGCTTCTACAAGGACGACATCCGCCGCCACCGCGAGTGTGCCGAGCGCGGCATCCACTATGTTGACGTCGGCACTTCGGGCGGCATTTGGGGTTTGGAGCGGGGCTATTGCCTGATGATCGGCGGCGACAAGTCCGTCGTCGACAAGCTCGACCCGATTTTCGCCACGCTCGCGCCGGGCTACGGCACGATCGAGCGCACGCCCGGCCGCGAGGGGGCCGACGACCGTGCGGAGCGCGGCTACATCCACGCCGGGCCGGCAGGTGCGGGGCATTTCGTGAAGATGGTGCACAACGGGATCGAGTACGGACTGATGCAGGCTTACGCCGAGGGCTTCGACGTGCTTAAGGGCCGCGCATCGGAAAGACTTCCCGAGGACCAAAGGTTCGAGATCAACCTTCCCGACGTCGCCGAAGTCTGGCGCCGCGGCTCCGTGATTTCCTCCTGGCTTCTCGACCTCTGCGCACTCGAACTGGCGCAGGATCATGGCCTCGAACGGTTCTCCGGCCGCGTCGCCGACAGCGGGGAGGGGCAATGGACAGTCGACGCGGCGATGGAAGAAGCGGTGCCGGCAAACGTTCTCACCGCGGCCCTGTTCGCCCGCTACCGCAGCCGGATCGAGAACAGCTTCGCCGACAAGCTCCTCTCAGCGATGCGCTTCGGCTTCGGCGGCCACGTCGAGGTTCCGCAATAACGTTCCGGCTTCCCGAATTGAAACGAAACCAGCTGCTATTGAACCAATGGCTCGAAAGTGAGTTTTTCGGGCGACACTGGTCCCCACTTTTTTCGTTACCGTTAACTTTTCCGCTTGGCATGAAGACTCGCAATGATTTATGGATTCCTCGTGGAGGCTCAACGCGTTGCCGCATTGGGGGGATTTTAGGTCATGAGCATCGATTTCATCCGGCCGGAAGTGGACGAACTTCGCCCGCGGATCAGTGTAATCGGCGTCGGCGGCGCCGGCGGCAACGCCATCGCCAACATGATGCGCGCCGATGTTCAAGGCGTCGACTTCGTGGTCGCCAACACCGATGCGCAGGCGCTCAACAATTCCGAGTCCGACCGCCGGATCCAGCTGGGCCTCAAGATCACGCAGGGTCTCGGCGCGGGTTCGCGACCGGAGATCGGCCGCGCCGCCGCGGAAGAATCGCTGGAAGAGATCATCCAGTCGCTCGAGGGCGCGCACATGTGTTTCATCGCTGCCGGAATGGGCGGCGGCACCGGCACCGGCGCTGCTCCGGTCATCGCCAAGGCAGCGCGCGATCGCGGCATCCTCACCGTCGGCGTCGTCACCAAGCCTTTCGCCTTCGAAGGCGCTCGCCGCTCGCGCTCTGCCGAGGCCGGAATCTCGGAGCTTCAGCAGCACGTCGATACTTTGATCGTCATCCCCAACCAGAACCTGTTCCGACTCGCCAATTCGGAAACGACCTTCAAGCAGGCGTTCGAAATGGCCGACGAGGTGCTCCAGCAGGGCGTCCGCGGGATCACCGACCTGATGGTCATGCCGGGCCTCATCAATCTCGACTTCGCCGACGTCCGGTCGGTGATGAGCGAGATGGGCAAGGCGATGATGGGAACCGGCGAGGCCGACGGCGACAACCGCGCGATCGAAGCCGCCGAGAAGGCAATCTCCAACCCGCTCCTCGACGGCGTGTCGATGAAGGGCGCCAAGGGCGTGATCATCTCGATCACCGGCGGCGAGGACATGCGCCTGATGGAGGTCGACGAGGCCGCCAGCCACATCAAGGAGCTGGTCGACCCGGATGCGAACATCATCTGGGGCTCGGCCTTCAACAACGACCTCGGCGGCAAGATCCGCGTATCGGTCGTTGCAACGGGCATCGAGGCGGAGGTCGGCGCACAGCCGCAGCCCGCCAAGGTTTTTAGCTTCCCGGCGCGCCAGGCCGCGCCAGTTGCCGCCCCCGAGCCAGTCGCTCCGGCTGACGAAACCGTCGAAGTGGATCTCACGTTCGAAGATCAGGACGATGAGCTGGTGCTCGGCGCCGACGACATCCTGACCACTCCGGTCGGCACTCCACCGATCGCTCCGCCGGACGACGAGGACGAGGCCGCGCAGGCGAGCGCGACTAACGGCGGCACCCTGTTTGAGCGCATGTCGAATATCGCCCGCGGCGCTCCAAAGGCACAGATCGATGAGGAGGATTCGAACTTCCGGCGCGAGCCGATCGACATTCCGCGATTCCTCAATCGCCAAAACAACCAGTAATTCACTAGAGATTGTTGAAAAGGGACAGAACCCGCCAGGTTCTGTCCCTTTTTGTATATTTGCGCTGTTAACCGCTCAGCTTCGCTGCACCTCACCGTCTGCTTCGCACGGTTCGGCGTAACCGCTCTAGGCAGCAAGCTCTCGGTAAGATTCTCTGCCGCACGGGGAGGATCGATGCGGGGATTTTCGAGGAATTCATTCGCTGGGGCGCTTTGCGCGTGCGTAGCGGGCCTTACGACGGCGATTGCCGCGCCGGCTTCGGCGCAGGGCAGCTACTCACAGTATAATGAAACCCCCGCCGCAGCGCTCGCCCGCTATGTCCGGACGCTCGCTGAAGATCCCAAGGACTTCGACTCCCTGATTGGCGCCGGCCGAGCCGCGCTCGAGCTCGGCGACCCGCAAGCCGCCGCCGGCTTCTTCGCCCGCGCGGACGAGGTCAATCCGACTAGTCCATGGCCACAGGCCGGAATGGGCGCTGTCCAGGTCGCGAACGGCGACGCCAAGGGCGCGCTTCCCTATTTCACGCGAGCCCAGCAGCTCGGCGCAACGCAGGTAACGCTCGGGTGCGACCGCGGGCTTGCCTATGACATGCTCGGCCAGCAGGCGAAGGCGCAGGCGGACTATCGCGCTGCACTGAGCGGGGCTGATGCCGACGAAGCACGCCGCCGCCTGGCGCTGAGCCTTGCAATCAGCGGAGACAAGGCGGGGGCGCTCGCCATGATCGCGCCGCTCGCCGCGAAGGGTGATTCGGCGACGTTCCGCGAGTCCGCGCCTTCATCCTCGCGCTCGACCGGGGACCCGAATGCCGCGATGACCGCCATCAACGCCGCGATGCCGGGCAGCTCGGCGCAAGTCGCTCCATTCCTGCAGCGCCTTCCATCGCTCCCGGCCGGCCAAAAGGCGGCCGCGGTCGATCTCGGCATCTTCCCGGAATCGACCGGCACCGCTTACGCTTATGCCGCGCCGGTCCGCGCTGCACCGACGACGGCTGCTACGACCCAGGATTTGAGCGGCTCAACTTACGCTTATTCCGCGCCCGTCCGGTCTGCGCCGTCGACGGCGGTAGTCAGCGAAAGCGTGAGCACGGATCGACTTGCCGGCGTCGACGCATTGCTGCAGCAGCCATCCGCGCCCGCCCCAGCGCAACCCGTTTGGCAGCAGCCATCGCTCCAGGACGCTCCTCAGTCGCGCCCGCAGCCGGTGCAAGTCGCTTATTCGGCACCGCCGCCACGGCCGTCGATCATCCAGCGCGCGGAGACCGCGCAGGACTCGAAGATCTGGCTGCAGCTCGCCAGTGGGCACAATGAAAAGGCGCTTTCGCAAGACTTCGAACGGATGAAGCGGGACAATGGCGACCTGTTCAAAGGGATTACCGCCTATGTCGCCAAAAGTAGCGACCGCGCGCGCCTTCTCGTCGGCCCCTTCGCGGGACCATCGGACGCGAAGATTTTCGCCGACGATCTCCATTCAATCGGAGTTAACGCGTTCCGCTGGAGCAATTCCGATTCAGCCAGGATTGTGCCACTCGCTGAGGAATGAGCCTTCCTCCCGGCGTTGCTGCACGTCCTGATCGTTCCCGCGGTCGCCTCCATCCCGAAAACCGTTCCGGCCCTCGCGGGCCCCGCGACATCTTTCAGCGCGATCGCGACAGGATCGTTCACTCGGTCGCCTTCCGACGTCTCAGGCATAAGACGCAGGTTTTCGTGGCTCCCGACGGCGACCATTACCGGGTCCGCCTCACCCACAGCCTCGAAGTCGCCCAGATCGGACGCACGATTGCCCGCGCGCTCGGCCTCAACGAGGATCTGACTGAAGCTCTGTGCCTTGCTCACGACCTCGGCCACCCGCCCTTCGGCCACGCCGGTGAAGATGCGCTCAGCGCTGCTCTCGCCGATGCGGGTGGGTTCGACCATAATGCCCATACCATCCGCATCGTGACGAAGCTTGAAGATCCATACCCAGATTTCGGCGGACTCAATCTCAGCTGGGAAGCGCTGGAGGGCCTCGCCAAGCACAACGGCCCGGTGCGCGAGCCGAGCTGGGCACTTGAAGAAGCAAATGCGGAGTGGGACCTCGAACTCGATACCTGGCCAAGCCTGGAAGCGCAGGTGGCGGGGATCTCCGACGACATCGCCTACGACAATCACGACATCGATGACGGCCTTCGCGCCGGGCTTCTCCAGGTCGACGAGCTGGTCGAACTACCGATCGTCAAGCGCCTCTGGGACTCGATCGCAGACCGTCATCCGGAAATCTCGCTCGAGAAGCGCCAGCGAGCGCTGGTGCGTGACATGATCGGTACGATGGTCGGCGACGTGCTTGCGGAAACCGAACGCCGCATTCGGGAAGCTCGGGTCGCAACCATCGACGACGTCCGCTCCGCGGGCCATCAGCTGGCCGGTTTCTCCGACGCCCTGGAAGGCGAGGAGCGGGAGCTCAAGCGCTTCCTTTATTCGCGCCTTTATGGACTCCCGGAGCTCCAGCCAATCCGCGAGGAAGCCGAACGCGTCGTCGCCGATCTTGCCGCCACCTATCGCGCCAATCCTTCGCTGCTGCCGCCAGATTGGCTCGATTGCAGTGACGAGGTAGGACAGCTTCGAAGGATGGGTGATTTCATCGCAGGCATGACGGACCGGTTCGCAATCGCAAGGCACGAAATGATCGTGGGGCCGGTCAATCTTCCACCGGATCGCTTCTAGGGCTGTCAATCTGTCGGCCCCCTGACAGGCCGCGGAATGGCCTGGTATTCAGCCGCTACGCTGTCATCGGCCGCTACAAGGGACGGCAGGCCTTGATGGTCCGTGTCGCCTGGACCAGGTCCTTTCCGCTCCTCGACGACGTGGCCCAACTATCGTGGCTGGAGGATGTCCCCACCCCGAGGGCAAGAATTTCCGCCGCTTGCGGGAGCTCGATCTGGAGAGAAGTCATAACCCGATCGTCGGCCTCGGCTGGACTCTGATCCACGTCCTTCCAGACGATAGCGACATCCTGCGGGCGCTGGAGGGCGGTGAGCCCGTACTTCTTACCGCCACCGTGAGCGGCACAGACATGCTGCTCGCAACCCCGACCCATTCCGCGCAGCGTTATGGCCGCGACGAAATCTGCCGCGACTACGAGTTCGTGGAGATAATCTCGAAGGACGAGGAGGGAATATGCCTCGACCTCACGCGCCTTCACTTGGTGCAGCCGATTACGGCCGACTAGTCTCGTGACACCGCACCCCTTGCTGCGCTAGAGGGCCACGCCTTCCAGCACTGGTGGATGCAAGTTGAGCCTTTACGCCCAATATGCCGCGCTCCTCGACGGAGTGCTCGACGATCTTGTTGCCGAAGGTGCGCTCCCGGCGGACCTTAGCCACACCAGCGTGACCGTCGAGCCGCCGCGCGATCCCGCGCATGGTGATCTCGCGACGAACGCGGCTATGGTTCTTGCCAAGCCCGCGGGAACGAACCCGCGCAGCCTCGCGGAATTGATCAAACCCAAGCTCGAGGCGCTGCCGCCGGTCACTTCGGTCGAAATTGCTGGCCCCGGCTTTATCAACCTTCGTCTCGCTCCGGACGCGTGGCGCGACGAGCTTCGCACCATCATCCGCGAAGGCGAGGAATATGGCGTTTGCACGGTCGGCGATAACGAGCGGGTCAATGTCGAATATGTCTCGGCGAACCCGACTGGGCCGCTGCACATGGGGCATTGCCGCGGCGCCGTCGTCGGCGACAGCCTCGCCCGCATTCTCGAAGCGGCGGGATTCCGGGTCACGAAGGAATATTACGTCAACGATGCCGGCGCGCAGGTCGACACGCTCGCTCGTTCGCTGCACCTCAGGTATCGCGAAGCGCTCGGCGAGGACATTGGCGAGATTCCGGAAGGCCTGTATCCAGGCGATTATCTGAAGCCGGTCGCGGTCGTCATGGTCGCGGACTACGGCTACGAGCTGGTCGAGGCGCCGGAAGAGCAGTGGCTTCCGATCTTCCGCAAATGCGCGATCAAGGCGATGCTCGACCTCATCCGCTACGACCTGGCGCTGCTCGGCATCCATCACGACAAATTCGCGTCGGAGGACGAAATTCAGCGGTCGGGCGCGGTCGACCAGGCGATGGAAGTGCTTCGTGGAAAGGGCCTGGTCTACGAGGGTGTCCTCGAGCGTCCCAAGAGCCTCGACCCGCACGATGAATGGGAGCCCGTCCAGCTGACGCTGTTCCGGTCGAGCCAGTTCGGCGACGACCAGGACCGGCCGATGAAGAAGTCGGACGGGAGTTGGACCTATTTCGGCGCGGACGCTGCCTACCATTGGGAAAAGGCGCAGTGCGCCGACCACTTGGTCAATATCTGGGGTGCGGACCACGCCGGCACCGTCAAGCGAGTCCAGTCCGCAGTGAAGGCGCTGACAGACGGCCGCGTCGATCTCGACGTGAAGCTGGTCCAGATGGTTCGCCTGTTCCGCGGTGGCGAGCCGGTGAAAATGTCCAAGCGCGCCGGGGATTTCGTCACGCTAGCCGATGTCGTGAACGAAGTCGGCAAGGACGTGGTCCGTTTCATGATGTTGACGAAGCGCGCCGACACGCCCCTCGATTTCGACTTCGCGAAAGTGGTCGAGGCGTCGAAGGACAATCCGGTTTTCTACGTCCAATATGCCCACGCGCGGATCAGCTCGCTGCAGCGCAAGGCTGCCGAGGCGGGTGTCGACCTGTCCAGCAAGCCTGATCTTTCGCTTCTCGACGAGGAAGAATTGGCGCTCGTGAAGCGCGCCGCACAATATCCGCGCGTGCTCGAAGGAGCCGCGCTGGCCCACGAGCCGCACCGCATCGCCTTCTATCTCTACGACCTGTCGGCCGAGTTTCACGCGCTGTGGAACCGCGGCAACGATGTCCCAGAACGACGCTTCCTCCTTGAAAACAATCCACAACTTTCTCGTGCTCGGCTAGAACTTGCGTTAGGTGTGGGGCAGATCATCAGGAGCGGCCTCGCGCTGATGGGGGTGGCGGCCGCCGAGGAGATGCGCTGACGATGAGCCAGGCCCAGGCGGTGGCCGAGACGGACCGGCTGCCGTGGCTTGCAGATGAACCGCTGCCGGAGAGGCGCGCAATCAGACCCGGCGTGGCCGTTCTGGCCATTGCCGTTGCATTGATTGTTGCCGCCGCTGCCTACTGGATCGGTTCGCACGCCATTGAGCGTCCCGTCGGTGCGCCGCCGGCCCCGCCGCCCGTGAACGCCGTGCGTAACCAGCAGCCGCCTGCCGCCGCGCCCGAGCAAGTGCCCGCTCTACCGCAGGTGAACCTCGAAGCCGCTCCGCAAGTCGCTCCCGTTCCCGTGCCACAAGTGCCGATTGCCAAGGCTCATGTGGTCAGGCGCTCGGTAGCGCGTCCTCATCCGGCACCCAAAAGCCCGGAAGCCGCATCGACTGACGAGCAAACAACCGCGGCAGAAGGCAGCCAGGAGGGCACCGACGAAACCGCCAAGCCCGCTACAAAGCCGCTGAAGCTGTGGCCGGCGACGCAGTCGGACGGGGCTCACGGACGGATCGTCCGGATCGGCGCCTTCGGCAGCAGAGAGCAGGCGAAGCTAGGCTGGCGCTATATGGTGCGCTCCTATCCGGCAGTCGCTCATCTTCCGGCGACCGTCGTCGGTGACCGAAATTCGAACGGCGACCATTTCTACCGTTTCCAGATCGGCACGACCTCGCAGGCGCACTCGGAGGTTCTTTGCCAGCGTATGGAGCGAATCCAGTTCAGCTGTGCGGTCGTTGGGCTGTCATGGAAGCCGAAGGGGGTGGAGCGTTGACCGACACGCGGCCCTATGACGAGCTGCCGTGGCTGCGTCCTGTCGAGGACGAGGACCAGCCACGCGGACTGTCGGCGCGCAAGATGTTTGCTGCCCTCGTTGTCGTGATGCTCGCGGCGGCGATGGTTGCTGGCACCTTCTTCTGGCTCGGCCGTCGTGATTCGGTGGTCACCGGTCCACCCGAGCTGATCTCGGCACCGTCCGGACCCTATAAGGTCAAGCCACCCAATCCTGGCGGCCTCGACATCAGCAGCGAAAGCGAAACTGCCTTCGAAACCAGCGCGGGCGAGGACAAGGACGCGCAGCTCGACACGAGCAAGCTCTCCCAGGCCGCCGCCGTGAAGCCGCCGGTTCAGGAACTCGAAGACCGCGCCGGCTCCGGCCGCTGCGCCGCCCGCTGCAGTGACTGAAGCCGAAACTCCGTCGAAGCCGACGGGCGGTCAGGGTAGCGTCGTCCAGCTTGGCGCCTTCGCCAACAAGGCGCAGGCGGAACGTGCATGGACGGCCTTGTCCGCGCGCTTCCCGAGCGTCGCTGCAATGAACAAGATGATGGTGCCCTTCCCGGGCGGGATCCGTCTCAGGGCCGCAGCGTCCTCGCCGGGCGATGCCAAAGCGGTGTGCGATACGCTGAAGGCTGCCGGCGAGAATTGCTTCGTTGCGCAATAGATGCAGGCGGCGATCTACGGTCTCGAAGGGCTCGAGCTAACTGCCAACGAACGTGACTTCTTCCACGATGCGGATCCGGCCGGCTTCATCCTGTTCAAGCGCAATTGCGAGAGGCGCGACCAGTTGTTTGCACTCACCAATTCATTGCGTGAGCTCAAGGGACGGGCGGACTTACCGATCCTGATCGACCAGGAGGGTGGCCGCGTTGCTCGGATGAAGCCGCCTGAATGGGTTGCGTTTCCGGCAGCCGAACGCTTTTCCGACCTCTACCGTGTCGCCCCCTCGTCAGCGATGGAGGCGACACGCGCCAACGCGCGCGCGATCGGCCTGATGCTTCGTGAGGCCGGGGTCAACGTCGACGCACTGCCGCTCCTAGATGTGCGCCAGGAAGGCGCTAGCGACATCATCGGCGACCGGGCGCTCGGTTCGGAGCCGATGCAAGTCGCGGCGCTCGGCCGAGCGGTCCTCGATGGCATGGCTTCGGTCGGCGTCGTGGGAATCATCAAGCATATCCCGGGTCACGGTCGTGCCCTCGTCGACAGCCACAAGGAGCTCCCGGTTGTCGCTGCGAGCGCGGAGGAGCTCGAAATCGATCTCGAACCGTTCGAGCGGCTCGCCTCAGCAGCGATGGGGATGATGGCGCATGTGGTCTACAATGTGTGGGATCCCGAGCGCCCGGCTAGCATGTCGCCTGCGGTCATTCGGGATATCGTACGCGAACGGATCGGCTTTGATGGCTGGCTGATGAGCGACGACATTGGGATGGAGGCCCTTCAAGGCGATTTCGGCAGCCGCGCTGCCGGCGTTGTGGCGGCAGGCTGCGACGTTGCCCTTCACTGTTCGGGCAAAATGGAGGAAATGCTGGCGGTCGCTGCAGCGGTTCCGGCGATGTCCGACGAATCGGAGACTCGTCTCGCTCGAGCGATGGCAACCACGATGATCGAACCTGAAGGGCCTGACTTCGCGGAATCGATCGCGACCCGCGATACGCTTCTCGCGCTCGCTTAGGGTTCCCGCGTTCGCAGATAGCAGCCGCCCGTTCGTCGACGAAGAGGGTTGCCGCACGAAACTAACTTTTGCCAAGGTGCCGGCCTCAATCCCGACATCCAAGCAAGAGAATGTCTGCCCATGCGCCCGCTTACGCTTTTCTGTGCTGCCGCCGCTCTCGCCGTCTCTCCAGCCTTCGCCCAATCGAGTCCCGGTGGCGGCGGCGGTGACAAGGAAAAGGGCAAGAGCGTCGAGGATCTGCACAACGAAGCGCTGGCCAAAGAAGCCGCGAGCGCCTGGAACGGCGCCCCGGTCGACGAGCGCACAGTGCAGACGCGCCACACCGCCGTCGTCGACGGCCGGACCGTCCCCTACACCGCAACCGCGGGGACGCTCACCATTCGTGATGCCGAGGGGAAGCCTACGGCGAGCATCTTCTACACCGCGGACACGGTTGACGGCGTAGCTGGTTCGCACCGGCCCGTTACCTTCTTCTACAATGGCGGACCGGGATCTGCGTCGCTGTGGCTGCGCATGGGCTCGTTCGGTCCGATGCGTATCCAGACCACCAATGCGCAGTACATTCGGCCGGCACCGTTCAATTTCGGGGCGAACCCGGACACCCTGCTCGGGACGACTGACCTCGTCTTCATCGACGCTCCGGGAACCGGCTATTCGCGCCCGCTGGGCGATGCCAAGCCCGCCGACTTCTACGGCGTCGACCAGGACGCCGATGCATTCGCCAAGGCGATCATCCGCTACGTGACGAAGTTCGACCGCTGGGGCAGCCCGAAGTTCCTGTTCGGCGAAAGCTATGGGACGACCCGTTCCGGCGCGCTCGCCTACCAGCTGCAGGACCGTGGCGTCGCGCTGAACGGCGTCATCCTGCTGTCCTCGATCATGAACTACGGCCGTCGGCAGCCCGGCCTCGACCGCGATTATATCAATTACATCCCAAGCTACGCGACGACCGCTTGGTACCATCACAAAATGGCCAACCCGCCGGCGACGGTCGCGGACGCGGCTGCGGAAGCGCGGGCATTCGCGGAGGGTCCGTACGCGGCGGCTCTGGAAAAGGGGCAGACGATCAGCAAGCAGGAGGAGGACTCGGTCGCGCAGCAGATGAGCGCGCTGACTGGTCTGTCACCGCAGTTCATTGAGAATGCCAACCTGCGAGTCGACCTGTCGGAGTTCCGCAAAGAGTTGCTCCGCGATCAGCGCGAGACGATCGGCCGCTACGATTCGCGCTACACGGGCATCGATCCGGACGCTGCCGGCAATTCCCCCGAGTTCGATGCGTCCGACGTGGCAATCAGTGGCGGCTTCATCGGAACCCTGCAGGGCTATCTCGCCAATGACCTGAATTACCGCTCCGACATGCCATATCGGCTAAGCGCAAGCGACGCCGACGGCTTCAAGTGGGACTTCAAACACAAGGCGCCCGGCGTGCGCTTCACGCTCAACGATCCGAACACCGCGATCGACCTCGCCGCTGCGATGCGCACGAATCCCTACCTCAAGGTCCTGTCGCTGAATGGCTATTACGACATGGCGACGCCGTTCTTCGGGACCGAATACGACCTCAACCACATGATGCTCGAGCCGGCTCAGCAGCAGAACCTCCAGTTCCGTTACTATCCGTCGGGTCACATGGTCTATCTGAACCCCGACGCGCTTCACCAGATGCGCCTCGACGTCCAGAACTTCATCCAACGGGCGGTCGGCGAAGCTGCTAGCGGCTACACGCCGGCGGCAGCTCCCGCGCGGCGTCGCCACCGCTGACTTATCCACAATAGAGTGTGGCGCTGCCTTCGCAGCGCCACCACTCATGGTATCATCATGGGCGTGGACGAGGATTTCGACGAACGCCCGATCCGGCAGTCTGACGAGCTGACTCTGAGTCTCGACGGATGGGAAGGTCCGCTCGACCTGTTGCTCAGCCTCGCACGCGCCCAGAAGGTCGATCTCGAGCAGATCTCGATCCTCCAGCTGGTCGAGCAATATCTTACCTATCTCGCCGAAGCGCGCGCGCTGAAGCTGGAGATTGCTGCCGATTATCTCGTCATGGCAGCGTGGCTCGCCTATCTCAAATCCTGCCTGCTGCTTCCCAAGGACCCGGAGCAGGATCCGAGCCCCGAAGAGATTGCGATGAGGCTTCAGCTGCGTCTCCAGCGGCTCGATGCGATGCGCGAGGCCGGAGCGCGCCTGCTCGGCCGCGACCGGATCGGCCGCGACGTCTTCGTCCGCGGCGGGCCCGAAGGGCTCCGCCTTATCCGCAAGGCGGCATGGCAGGTGCGTGATTTCGACCTCTTTGCCGCTTACGGCGTCGTCCAGGCGCGCACCCAGCCCGCAATGCACGTCGTCCATGCGCGCTCGGTCATGACGCTTGAGGAGGCGATCGAGCGGGTGAGCAAGATGATCGGCATGGCCATCGAATGGACCTTCCTGGAAAGCTTCCTTCCGGCGAGCCAGGACCCGCAGTTCCGCCGTTCAGCCCTAGCGTCCAGCTTCCTCGCCGCGCTCGAACTCGCACGTCGGGGCCGCCTCGACATTGCACAGGATGAAGCCTTTGCGCCGATCAAGCTGAAGGCCGCGTGATGGACGAGTTGCTGCGCTCGATCGAAGCGACCCTTTTCGCGTCAGCTGAGCCGCTGACGCTCGAGGAAATCGCCGAACATGTTGGCGAAGGGGAAATCGAGGTCGCGCTAGGGGAGCTATCGGCCCATTATGAGGGCCGCGGGATCGAGCTCGTCGAGCGTGGAGGCCGCTGGCATTTCCAGACTGCGCCGGACCTTGCGCATTTGCTTCGGCGCACCCGCGAGGAGTCGCGCCGGCTGTCGCGCGCCGCCACCGAAACGCTCGCCATCATCGCTTATCACGAGCCGGTCAGCCGCGCCGAGATCGAGGCTATTCGCGGCGTGCAGATTTCGAAGGGAACGCTCGACGTGCTCATGGACGCCGGTTGGGTACGGCCCGCCGGCCGCCGCGAGGGGCCCGGGCGTCCGTTGCTCTACGCGACTACGAAGGAGTTTCTGACGCATTTCGGCCTTGGCTCGCGCCGCGATCTCCCCGGAATCGACGATCTCAAGGCCGCCGGGCTCCTCGACCCGCTGGATGAGGCGGTTTTCCAGCTTCAACTGGAAAGCGAAGAGGAAGGCGACTAGATAACCGCCTCAAAGGAGTTTCCGTGATGGGCGGTCTAAGCATTTGGCATATCCTGATCCTCGCGATCATCCTGCTGCTCTTGTTCGGCGGGAACCGCTTCTCATCGATGATGGGCGACGTCGCCAAGGGCCTCAAAAGCTTCAAGGCCGGAATGGCTGACGACGATGACGACAAGATGCGCCGCTACGACGAGCAGCGCCGCAACGAGCCGCCGCGCCGATTGCCTCGTGACGACATCGGCCCGCAGGAGCCGATCGACGTCACTCCCCGGCGCGAGGAACCGGCGGCGCCTCCGCCGCGGGACAACGAACCCCGCTAACCTCCGTATCCTCGCATGTTCGGTATCGATTCCAGCGAGCTTGCCGTTGTCGCAATCCTCGCCCTGATCTTCATCGGTCCAAAAGACCTTCCCAAGGTCATGCGCACGATCGGCTATTGGGTCGGCAAGGTCAGGGGCATGGCGCGCCATTTCACCGCTGGGATCGAAAGCATGGTCCGCGAGGCTGAGCTGGAGGAAATGGAGAAACGCTGGCGCGAAGAGAATGAGCGGATCATGAGCCTGCATCCGCCCGACTTGCATTACCCGGACCCCGGCAAGGCCGACGAAATGCCGCCGGTGGCCGAGGCACCGGAGCCGACTCTGCCGTTCGATGAATCGCAGCCCGAGGACGAGCTTCCCATAGAGAAACGGCCGCTGCCGTGAAGGACATCGACGAAACCAAGCAGCCGCTGCTCGAGCATCTCATCGAGCTGAGGCGACGGCTGCTGTGGTGCCTGGCGACGCTCGTCGTCACATTCTTTTTCTGCTTCGCTTTCTCGAAGGACATCTTCGCAGTGCTCGTCCAGCCGCTCCTCAAGGCGGGGCAGGGGCGCCTCATCTACACCGATGTGTTCGAGGCCTTCTTCGCGGAGGTGAAGGTCTCGCTCTTCGCCGCTCTCATGCTGAGTTTCCCGGTCCTCGCCATCCAGCTTTGGCGCTTCGTCGCCCCCGGGCTCTACGTGCGGGAGAAAAACGCATTTCTGCCATTCCTGCTGATGACCCCGGTTTTTTTCGCGGCCGGAGCCTGCTTCGCTTATTTCGTGGCAATGCCCTGGGCCTTGCATTTCCTGCTCAGCTTCCAGGGAAACATCGGCGGGATCACCCAGGAGGCGCTACCCGGAGTTGGCAATTATTTGAACTTCTGCACGCGCTTCATCTTCGGCTTTGGCGCCGCATTCCTTCTTCCGATATTGCTGATGATCCTCGAGCGTGCGGGCATCGTCACCCGCGAGCAGCTCGCGAAGTCGCGCCGCTATGCAATTGTCGCCGCGGCTGCCGTCGCGGCCGTGCTGACGCCGCCCGATGTGGTGTCGATGCTGATGCTGCTCGTGCCGCTCTACGGACTTTACGAATTCGCGATCCTCGCCATCCGGATCACGCACTGGCAGGCGGCACGGAAAGCCCGGCGCGAGTCAGTCGGTGTCGTCGAAACCCCAAAAGAAGAGGGCCCAGAAGCGCCACCGGGGGGGGGGAGGGTTGGCGGTTCTGGGCCCATTTAAGCGGATAGCGAGAGCGGGGGGGCAAAAGGTCACTATCCGAACAACATAACGGCCCTCACCAAGATGGGTTCCGCCCGAGTTCGAACATTTTCGAGATTTTTTTGGTTGCAGCCGTAACGAGCCGGCCCCCCTCTTCAGGTTGGCGGAAATACAGGCAAATCAACGCTGTAGCGTCCCAGCTTGCGATCCAGCGTCGACCGGAGCTGCTTGGCAAGGCCGCCGACGATGCGCTCGAACTGCACCTTTTCCGAAGTCTCGTCGTCGTCCGGGACCAGAACCGGACTCGCCAGCATGAGGCGCGCGGTGAGTTCGCTCGTCCGCCGGAGAGAGATTTCAATCGGCTCCGAGGGGCAGTGCAGCATCGCGAATTCGACGATTTCAGTGACGAGGAAGGCGACCGCGACGGCAACGTCCTGAGTCGTGTTCACGCTGTCCATCTCGAGCTCGATCCGGAGACTGCGCGCCGGCTCCGGAGCGCCCGCGCGCAGTTCCGCTGCGAGCTCCGTGACCAGCGGCCGCATGGCGATCCCGCGATTCTCCTCCATTTCTGCGAAATGATTGCGGTGGACGATGGACAAGGCACCGACCCGCCGGCTGATTCCGGCATAAGCGGACCGTGCTTCGGCGGCGGTCGCGCTCCGACCGTGAATGTTGAGCAACGACGCGACCACCTGGAGGTTGTTCTTCACGCGGTGATGGACCTCGCGCACGAGGCGGCGCTGTCCTTCGAGCGCGCTCGACATTTCCGCATCCGATTCCTCGACCCGAGCGACGGTACGGCCGAAAGCATCGCGCAGCTCCTGGATTTCCTGCGAAGGACCGAGCTTCTTCGGCAGATTCAGCGCGCCGCTGCCCGGATTGTAGGCGACGACAGCCCGTTCGAGCCGCTTGAGGGGTCTGATGAGCAGTCGGCTGACGAGTGACCAGGTGATCAGCGCGGCGGCGATCCACATCAGCACCGGCAGGAGCAGGACGAGCCGATCAATGGGGGTAATCCGGCGGTCGGCCGTTCCGAGGCGAGCGCGCAAATTGCCATGGCCGAGCGGCCAGTCGGTCACGCGCAGCTTCACGTCGCCGTCTCTGTCGTCCTCGCGGAGGATGACCGGGAGCTCGCCGGTGCCGTCGTGGAGCACCAGGCTGATGACATCCGAATTGCTTGCGACAGCTGCCGTGCGCAGCTCATGCACGCCGACCAGCGCAGTCGCCATTCCATCGACGACGCCGACGCGAATTGCCACCGCGCCGGGCGCCTGATCGACCTGAAGCCGGATGTCTCCCGGAGCGACGACTGGAAGCGTTTCGATGCCGGGGAGGGTGCCGATGCTGCACAGCGGTTTCCCGTCTGCTCCCTCAAGTTCGAAATTCTGTGAGACTCCCGGCGCGATCGACAACGAACGCTGGGCTCGCGCGCAAGCATCGGCATTGCCACCTGCGAGCGCTCCATTTGCAGCGACGCGAAGCGCAAGCGCATTTCGCGCAATCAGGCTTTCTACAGCGCTTGCTGCAATCCGCGACTGGTCCTGGCTCCGCTGCAGGAGTGCGGAATTCGCTTGGCGAATGCCGCTTTCGCCAAGCCACGCCAGCGCAGCGCCGATGGGGAGAAGGACAAGGGTCAGGATGACGAGCAGCTTGGCCGCGGTCGGCAAACGCCCGAACCGCTCTGCCGCGCTCATGTGCGGACCTCGAAGCCGCTAGCCGAGCTTGCCGATGAGATTGACGAGATCGTCGGGCACAGGTTCGCGCAGCGTATCGTCGTAGACGGAGCGAAGCGCCCGCCCGAGATCGCCTTTCCTGGCTGCACGATCGGAAGATTTCGACTTCTTAGAGTGCCTTGGATGGCGGGCTCCCTCCGTGTCGCTTCCTTTCCTGGCACTCAACTCCTCGTCCCCCCTCGCGCGGGTTCTCGGCGCGCTCTTACTAATCTTGTTGCGCGGTGCAACGCTTGGGTTGGCGCTGCCCCGCTTCGATACGTAACAAGCCGGCCGCCGCCGTTGTTGAACAACCTGCGCAGCGTGCCGGTCCAGACATCGGAAACCAAATGGTCCGTTCTTGGTTCCACACCCGAGCGACTTCTGTGGGGGCGGTGCGGGAACGCAACACAAGGTTCTTCCAGGGTTGCAACTATAAGGGCGTCCCGCCAAAGACGCCGCAAAACGACAATTCGAGGGAGTTTTGACAACTATGTCCCTTGGCCAGGAACTTGCACCCCACCTGCCATTTCTGCGCCGCTATGCGCGCGCTCTAACCGGCAGCCAGGCTCACGGCGACGCCTTCGTCCGGGCGACGCTTGAAGCGATCGTCGCGAAGCCGGACGAATTTCCGCGCGACGTCGATCCGCGACTCGGCCTCTACAAGACGTTTCACGCCATCTGGTCGACCGCCAATGTCGAGGAAGGCGAAGAGCCTTCGAAAAGCCCGGTCGGTGCGGAAGGCATCGCCCATGCACGCCTCTCCAGGATCACTCCGCTCTCGCGGCAGGCGCTGCTCCTCACTGCGCTTGAGGGCTTTTCCTCGGAGGACACCGGATATCTGATCGACGTCAGCCCCGCCGACGTGGATTCGCTGGTTGCCGAAGCGCTCGAGGAGATCGAGCGTCAGACCCTCGCCGACGTCCTCATCATCGAGGACGAGCCGATCATCGCCATGGACATCGAAACGATCGTTCGCGACCTCGGCCACAATGTCACCGGCGTCGCAGTCACTCGGGACGAAGCGGTCGCTCAGGCCCGCCAGCACCCGCCCGGCCTCGTGCTCGCCGACATCCAGCTGGCCGACAACTCGAGCGGTATCGACGCGGTGAAGGATATCCTTGCGGAATTTTCCGTGCCGGTAATCTTCATCACGGCATTCCCGGAGCGCCTTCTGACTGGCACGCGGCCCGAGCCGACCTTCCTTATCACCAAGCCGTTCCAGCGCTCGACCGTGAAGGCGGCGATCGCCCAGGCACTGTTCTTCGACGCTGCTACCGTCCCAGCAGCGTAATCGCGGAACACGACTCCGGTCGGCGCGTTGGCCGGGGGAACGTTGATTTCGTGACGAGAGCATAATGGCTGATTCGAGGCATTCCGAACCATCGGTCGTTGAGACGACGACCGAGGCGCGCGCCGGCTCCACGCCGGGCGTTGCGCGGAATGTCCTCGTGCTCGGTACGTTGCTGGTGATCATTATTTTCGCAGTGATCGTCTTGGTCGGGCTCCGCTGAGTTCCTACCTCCTGTCACAGTCATCGTTCATGTTCGATCTAACCACGCGCGGCCAAAGCTGCGTGCTCGTACAGGGTGGGGTCTAGTTTGGCAGAAGCACGTGAACAGGACCGACCAGCAACCGCCTCGGCGGAGCCGGTTCCGCTATCTGATCCGGAATTCAAGGATCAGCTAGCGGCGGTCATTCCGCATTTGCGCGCCTTCGGCCGCTCGCTTTCGGGCAGCCGCGACCTCGCCGACGATCTCGTCCAGGAAACCCTTCTCAAAGCTTGGGCTGCGCGCAAGCGCTTCCAGGCAGGGACGAACATGCGCGCCTGGACCTTCATCATCCTGCGCAACCTGTTCTTGAGCCAGATGCGCCGCGCGCGCTTCAAAGGCGAGTGGGACGACATCACCGCTTCGAAGATTTTAGCGGCTCCGGCCAGTCAGGATCGCCACATCGAGCTCGGCGACATGCAGCGGGCGCTGATGCACCTGCCGCAGCCGCAGCGCGAGGCACTCATCCTCGTCGGCGCTGGCGGCTTCGCCTATGAGGAAGCCGCCGAAATCTGCGGCTGCGCGGTCGGTACGATCAAGAGCCGCGTGGCGCGTGGCCGGGTGGCGCTCGAGCAACTGCTTTCGAGCGGCAAGTTGCCGTCTCGCCGGCAGCACAAGACTGATCCCGACAAGTCCGCGCTCCAGACGATCATGGGCGAAGTCGACGAGCTCAGCCGCGATCACGGCTGAGCAAATTCCTGCGAATATTCTGAAATGGGCACCTGCCTGCGCAGGACCTATGCGGCATCAGTTCAGCTTGCGCAGCAGCTCTGCGAAATCGCGGTCACTCGGCTCCGACGCCGCGGCCTCGAAGGCGCGGCGAAGCGCGGCTGTAATGCCCGCATGCGCCGGTGGCATGTCCACCCGGATAATCCGGCGATCCATGTGATTCATTTCCGGCACTGCAACGTCGTCTCGCTCCAGTTTCATTTGCATTGCAAACGACCAAGAGCGCGAGGAAGTTTCCACTCGATGTCATCAACCCCCGTGAAAATCTGGCGATGAGTCGCACCGATACATCGCGCAGAAGGGAAGACGCTCTTTCGCGAGCGCGGCAGCATTCGCCCTTTCTTCGCGAGGCGCTGGCAATGCGGCCGGACATCGAGGGGCTCTTTCTGGCGAGCGGCGGGTCCGTTGCCGCCGAACGCGCACTCGCGGCATTGCCGGAGGGACCCGTCGAACGCCAGCTCCGCCAACGAAGGCTAGGCCTGGCGCTGGCCGTCGCGCTTGGCGATCTGTCGGGCGAACTCTCGCTCGAGGAAGTGACGGCGCTTCTTTCGGATTTTGCCGACGATGCGATCGACCAGGCGGTCGCGACCGCCATCTTTGAACGCGTTCCCGATGCCGATCCGGCGGGCTTCGCGGTGATCGCCATGGGCAAGCTCGGTAGTCACGAGCTTAATTATTCGTCGGACGTCGATCTATTGCTGCTGTTCGACCCGGCCACTCTGCCGAGGCGAGAGCGCGACGACCCGGGCGAGGCTGCGGTCCGCATCGGCCGGCGCCTGATCGAGCTTCTGCAGAAGCGCACGGAGGCCGGCTATGTGCAGCGTGTCGACCTGAGGCTTCGTCCGTCGCCAGAGGTGACTCCGATTGCGCTGCCTGTGGATGCTGCGATTTCTCACTACAAATCGAGCGCGCTCCCATGGGAACGGGCAGCCTTCATTCGAGCGCGCGCCGCTGCTGGCGACCGAGCGCTCGGACAGCGGTTCCTCGAACTCGATCCAGCCGTTTGTCTGGCGCCGCTCGCTCGACTTTGGGGTGATCGAAGAAGTCAGGCAGATTTCCGCCCGAATCCGCGACCATTTCGCGCAGGGCGCTGTCATTGGCCCCGGTTTCGACCTCAAGCGCGGTCGCGGCGGAAATCCGCGAGGTCGAGTTCTTCGTTCAGATCCAGCAGATGATCCACGGCGGCCGTGACGCTTCCGTCCGCGCCCCGGCGACACTGGATGCGATCGAGGCGCTGCATTCGGCCGGAAGGATCGACAATTCGATGGCCGCCGAGCTTGCGAGTGCGTACCGCCTCTTCCGAACGGTCGAGCATCGCGTGCAAATGGTCGAGGACGCCCAGACTCACCTGCTTCCGGCGAGCGCAGAAGCGCTGGACAATGTCGCGCAACTTCATGGGCTGGAACGAGGGGACGAACTTCTCGCGGAGCTTCGCCCGCATGTCGAGTGCGTGGAGCAGATCTTTGGCAGCCTCTCGCCTGCCGAGCGCAGCATCCTTTCCAACGATCCCGACCTCCTCAAGGCGGAGCTCGAGCGGCTGGGTTTCGCCGATCCGGACGGGGCGGCGCGTCATGTCGCGCACTGGCGGTCGGGCAAGGCGCGTTCGTTGCGCTCGCCTGCCGCTCGCGAGGCTTTCGAGGCGATGCTTCCTGCATTGCTGCCGGCGATCGCGGCGGGATCAACTCCGGATCACGCGCTCAACCGCCTCAGCGACATCGTCGAAAGGCTGTCGAGTGGAGTGAATTTCTTCCGATTGCTCGAAGCGCGGCCGCACCTCGCCCAGCTCCTTGCGAAGGTTCTTGCGCATGCTCCGGCGCTCGCTGACCAGCTCGGCCGCCGTCCGGAGTTGTTCGAGGGCTTGTTCGACGCGTCCAGCTTCTCGATGCCGCCACGCGCCGACGAGTTCGCGGAACTCCTCTGCGAGGCGATGGCCAGACACCCCTATGACGTCGCGCTCGACCGCGCGCGGCGACTGGTCAACGAGCGCCGCTTCGCCCTTGGTGTCCAGCTGATCGACCGCCGCCGCGATCCGCTCGAGGTGACCGAAGGCTATGCTCACGTTGCCGAGGGCACGCTCGTGGCGCTGGCCCGAATGGCGCAGGCCGAGTTCGAGGCGGTGCACGGTAAGTTTGCAGGAGGTGAGCTGGTGGTCCTCGGCCTCGGCCGGCTCGGCGGCCATTCGCTGACGCACGCTTCCGATCTCGACATAATCTATCTGCACACGGTTGGGCAGGGCGGTGTCTCGGACGGAAGGAAGCCGCTGGGGCCGAACGACTATTTCAACCGCTTAGCCAGCCGCATCACGGCCGCCGTCAGCGTTCCGACTGCCGCCGGACCGCTTTACGACGTCGACACCCGGCTTCGTCCGGGCGGAGCGAAGGGAATGCTTGTCGTCTCGCTCGACGCCTTTGAGCAGTACCAGCGAAACGAGGCGTGGACCTGGGAGCACATGGCGCTTTGCCGGGCGCGACCGGTTTTCGGCTCGGGCGAAGTGCGAGCAACGGTCGGCACGATGATCGAGGGCATCCTTCAACTGCCTCGCGACCGCGCCAAGGTCGTCGCCGACGCAGCGAAGATGCGCACCGACATCAAGCGCCACAAGCCGCCCAAGAGTGCGCTCGACGTGAAGCTCGGGCCGGGTGGCCTTGTCGATCTCGAATTCGCGACTCACGTCCTTCAGCTCACGACGGGCGTCGGGCTCAACACGCGTCTCGAATATGCTCTTGAAGCCCTTGCGGCCGAGAATTTGGTGCAGGCAAATATTGTCGAAGCGCTAAAATTGCTGTCGAGAATGCTCGTCATGATGCGTCTAGTGGCGCCCGAAGACGTCAAGCCGACGCCGGAGACTTGGCAAATGGTCGCGCAAGCCTGCGGAGCGGCGAGCTGGGATGCGCTTCTTGCCGAGCACGACGCAGCACGGCAGAGCATTGCCGAGCTTTGGAACACGATCAAAGAGGGTTCGCGATGATCAATGAAGGCGACAAGGCACCGGCAATGATGGTCACTTCAACCGATGGCAAAAGCGTTGACCTCGCCTCGCCCGGCCAGCCTTTGGTGCTCTATTTCTACCCGAAGGACGATACGTCGGGCTGCACCCGCGAGGCGCAGGACTTCACCGCACTGGCGGGCGATTTCAAAAAGGCGGGCGTGAAGGTTATCGGCGTCTCGCGCGACCCGATTAAGAGCCACGAGAAGTTCATCGGCAAGTACGACCTCGCGGTCCCGCTTGCTTCCGATCAGGACGGCCGCATTTCCGATGCGTTCGGAACCTGGGTCGAAAAGTCGATGTACGGCCGCAAATATATGGGGATGGAGCGCGCGACTTACCTCATTGGCACCGACGGAAAAGTGCTGAAGGCGTGGCGCAAGGTGAAGGTGCCGAAGCACGCCGAGGAAGTACTGAAGGCGGCGACGGCCGCCGTCTAACCCGCCAGCGACTTGAAGATCAGAGTCCAGTAGACAACGTCATCGTACATCGCGCGGACGGGGATGCGCTCGTCCAGGCCGTGCGCGCGCTCGTCGATCGGCGAGATGCCCCAGCTGCCGTCCATGTCGTAGACCGGCATGCCCTGGGCGCGGAAGAAGCTGCCGTCGCTCGCGCCGGTCGACATCACCGGATAAATATCCATGTCCTTGTCGACCACCTTGTGGACGGCGCTGGTCACCGCGGCGACGACGTCCGGCCGCAGCGGTGAGGCCGGCGTCGGCTGCCCGATATAATTGGGGTCCGGTTTCACCTCGACGTTCGGGCCAACGAGCTTCTGAAGCTCTGCCTGGACCTCGGGCGGCTGTACGCCGGGGAAGATCCGGCAATTGACGGTCGCGGTCGCGCTTTGCGGCAAAGCGTTGTCGGCATGGCCGCCGCTCAGCATCGTCGCCACACAGCGCGTCCGCGTGAAGCCTACCTCCAGCGGATTCGCCTCGATCGCATCCGCTGCGGCGCCGTCGTTCGGGTTGGCGAGCCAGGCGCGGATCTCTTGCCCGAGCTGGCTATTGCCTTCCTGCTTGGCCCGTTCCGCAAAATAGGCGCGCGTCACGTCGTTCTGCATCGGCTGGAAGCGGTAGTTCTGCACCTTCTTCAGCGCGTCAGCGAGATCATAGATTGCGTTGTCAGGCCGCGGACGGCTGCTGTGCCCGCCCGGATTGTGGGTGGTTAGAAAATAGGTCTGGAAGGTCTTTTCGGCCATCGAAATGCCGCAGCCGAGCGCTCGGAACTGCTCGTCGAACGATGGGCAACCGCCGTCAGCATTCAATCCGAACTCGGCGTCGGTGAGGTTGCGCCACTTGGTCGAGCCCAAGGTAGCGCCGACGCCGCGGGTTTCCTCGTCGCCGCTGTAGAAGAAGATGATGTCGCGGTCGGGCTTGAACCCTTCGGACATCAGCTTCACCGCGGCCATGGTCGTGGCGACGTCGCCGTTCTTCATGTCACTCGTGCCGCGGCCGAGGAAATAGCCGCCTTCCTCGCGGAACTCGAACGGATCATACTTCCAGTCGGAGCGCTTGGCTTCGACCACGTCCATGTGGCCGAGGACCAGGATCGGCTTCTTCGTCGCATGTGGCGAGCGCCAGCGGACGATCAGCGCCTCGGTCTGGTCTCCCGGGAGCGCCTCGTACGGCATGAAATGGATGTCGGCATCGGGAATACCGGCGGCTCGGAACTGGTCGGCGAGCAGCTTGGCGACTGCGGGCACCTGGCCGCGATTGTGGACCGATGGGACCTCGACGACTTGCTTGAACAACTCACGGGTTTTTGCCTGCCATGCCGGCGCCAATTGGGTCGGCAACGTTCGCGGGTCGGTCGCGGCGATGGCGGTCGTTGCAGTGAAGGCAAGCGCAAGTCCGAGCGCGATTCGCATGAAATTTCCTCTCCCGGGATAAGGTGCGGGACGCTACCGGCTGAGCGCCAGCCGTCAAGTTTCAGCGCCATGGCCCTCGGCAAGATATTCGGCGCTGCGCATCTCCTCGAGCCGGCTGACCGTGCGCTCGAACTCGAAGCTTCCGTCCCCGGATGGGTACAGGCCTTCCGGCTCCGAGTCCGCCGACGCAAGCAACTTCACCTTATGCTCGTACAGCGCGTCGATCAGCGTCACGAACCGCGCTGCCTCGTTGCGCATGTCCGGTCCCATTACGGGGATTCCCACAATGATCACGGTGTGAAACCTGCGCGCGATGGCAAGATAGTCGGCTGCGCCGCGAGGCTCTCCGCACAGCCGCTTGAACGAGAAGACCGCGACTTCTTTCAGGCTTTTGGGAACATGGAGCTTGCGGCCGCCGCCGACATCGATGTCCTGCGTCGGCACCTTGGCGCGATCCTCGACGGGGTAGTCGGTGAGTTGAAAGAATGCGCGGGAAAGATCGGCGGTTGCTTCCGGCCCGTTCGGCACATGCCACACTTCGACGCCTGCGAGGCGCTCCAGGCGATAGTCGACCGGGCCATTGACTTCGACCACCAGCATCCGCCGCTCGATCAGTTCGATGAACGGCACGAAGAGCTCGCGGTTGAGCCCGCCCTTGTAGAGATCGCTCGGCGGCCGGTTCGACGTAGTGACGACCTTAACCCCGCGCTCGAGCAGTTTGCCGAACAGCCGCGAGAGAATCATCGCGTCGGCAGGGTTCGTCACCTGCATCTCGTCGAAGCACAGCAGCTTCGCCTCGTCGGCGATCTCCTCGGCCACCGGCTCGATCGGATCGCCCTCATGGCGCTCGCGCACGCGCTTCAGCCGACCGTGCGTTTCGAGCATGAACTCATCGAAATGGACGCGACGTTTCGGTTCGACGTCGATATGCGCGAAGGCGAGGTCCATCAGCATCGATTTTCCACGCCCGACGCCGCCCCACAGATAAGCCCCTGCCGGGCCCTTCAAGTGGGATCCGAACAATCGAGAAAAGATCCCACCGCCGTTTCCAATTGTCGCCGCGACCTTGTCGAGCGCCGCGACCGCTTTGGCCTGCGCTGGATCTGCTTTCAGCTCATGAGCGGCGATCAGCTCATCATACGCCGCACGAACCGGTGCCGTCATGCGGGCGCGTTGCGCTCGCGGATTCGCTTCAGAGTTCCGCTGAAGCTGTAGCACGGCTCGTCGTTCTGCCTCACGACGCCCTGCAGAAACGCATGCCCCCTAGTCTGCTTGACCAGCTCGACATGCGCGTCGAGCGGCGACCCGGGCTGGCCGCGGGCGAGGAAGTGGGTGGTGAGGTCGAGCGTGACGTAATGGCCCCGTTCCATCCCGGCGCACAGGCCGCCGGCGAACATCGACATGTCGATAAAGCTCATCACCGAACCGCCGTGGAGCGAACCGCCCATGTTCATGTGGGTCTCGGTCGGGAACATCCGGCAGACGGCGCGGCCTTCGCCATTGGGCTTGAACAGTAGCCGCCCGGTCGCGGCTGCGAAGCTCCCGCGCGGGAAATCGCCCCAGCTATACCAGCCCTCATGGTCCGTGTCCGGCCGTGCGCCGGTCGGAACACCGACGTCTTCCATAAGATCGGGCTGCTTGGGTTCGTCGCTCACGGCGGCGACTTCTAAGCTTATGCGACGCGTTCGGCGATTAGCTTCTTCGTCTCGGCGATCACTTTGGCGGGACTGAGTCCCTTGGGACACACGTTGGCGCAATTCATGATCGTGTGGCAGCGATAGAGACGGTACGGATCCTCGAGCTGGTTCAAACGCTCGCCGGTCGCTTCGTCGCGGCTGTCGGCGATCCAGCGGTATGCCTGAAGGAGAATTGCCGGGCCAAGGAAGCGGTCCGAGTTCCACCAGTAGCTCGGGCAGCTCGTCGAGCAGCAGAAGCAGAGGATGCACTCGTAGAGACCGTCGAGTTTTTCCCGGTCCTCCGGCGACTGCAGCCGCTCGCGTGACGGCGCCGGGCTCGACGTCTTCAGCCACGGCTGGATCAGCGCATATTGGGCGTAAGCGTGGGTGAGGTCCGGAACGAGGTCCTTGACCACCTCCATGTGCGGCAGCGGTGTGATCTGCACATCGCCCTTCAGATCCTCGATCGCGGTCGTGCAGGCGAGGCCGTTGCGTGCCTTCCATGTTCATCGCGCACGATCCGCAGATCCCCTCTCGGCACGAGCGGCGGAAGGTGAGCGTCGGGTCGATCTCATTCTTGATCTTGATGAGCGCGTCGAGGACCATCGGCCCGCACTTGTCGAGGTCGATCGTGTAGCGGTCGAAGCGGGGATTGGCGCCGGTGTCAGGGTCGTAGCGATAGACTTTGAAGGTCTTCAGGCGCTTGCCTTCTTCGGCCTTCCACTCACGGCCCTTGGTGATCTTGCTGTTCTTGGGAAGCGTGAATTCGGCCAAGCGACAACTCCTTGCTTGGACGGAGCCGCTAGCACGGCGCGACTGCATAAGAAAAGGCCAGGAGACCAGTTACCAGAACGAACCGAGGAACGGCACCTGTCGCCTGCCGTTGGAGGGTTTCGAAAGGAGAGCGACGATGCTCGGAAAAGCCGACGCAACGCCGATGATCGCGGTCAAGGATCTCGATCGTGCGCGAAAGTTCTACGAAGACACGCTGGGGCTCGAGACCAAGGACGATTGGGGCGAAGGCGCTACCCTGAAAAGCGGCGATACACTGATCAACGTCTATCGTTCGGAGTTCGCCGGAACCAACAAGGCCACCGCGCTGACTTTCGATGTCGACGACATCGACAAGGAAGTCAGCGAGCTCAAGGCCAAGGGCATCTTCTTCGAACATTACGACCTGCCGGGCCTTGAGCAGCGCGGCGATCTCTATGTTGGCGAAGGCATGAAGACAGCCTGGTTCAAGGACCCGGACGGCAATATCCTGAGCTTGATCGAAAGCGACTAATAAGTGCCGTGCGGACTGAGCGTGTACCGAGTCCTCAGATCCATCGGGATATGCTTGTAAGCGTACGGATTGAAGGCGCCTGTCGGAAGACGCTGACCGATTCCGTAGATCTTCTTCGCTTGGCCCGGCGGCATGCAGGGAACGGACTTCTTCGCGAGTCCTGGTGGGCATCCCCCTGCGCCGTACCCGACGGGTCCTGTCACGCCATAAGCGTGAGGGCTGCCGTGCGGATTCCAGTGTCCGTTGCCAGGATGGGCGAGAAGCGGGCCGGCAAATGCCAGCGCGGCTGCGCCAGTAAGCATCGCCACCAGTTTCATCGACCTTCTCCCTGCGTTCCGCGGAACAACGTTTGACATAGAAAAAGGCCGCCGGGGAGGGACCGGCGGCCTCTTCACGCCCAACAGCCCCGGTCAGTAACCCGGGATTACGCGGACAACTCGATAGGTGCGCGGATTGACGACGTAGATGACGCCGTTCTCATGGACGTAACGGAAGCGCGGGCCGAGATGATATCGGGTCACGATTGGCCCCGGGAGAGCTCCAATATCGACGTAGCTGTATCTCGGGCCGAACGCGTAGCCGACATTGTAGCGATGCATCGCGGTGCAATGGCCGTGACGATAGCGAGTGCAGGCATATTCATGGGGACGAGCCGCAGCAGGGGCGCTTGCGACTAATGCCGTCGCGGCTACGCCGAGCAGGTACAATAACTTCGTCATCCCACTTCTCCCAGATGTAATCACCCGCAAACGATCCGATTTGTCGCGAGTTGCGGAGTTCATCCCCTTGCAAGCACGTTTTAATGAAAGCGGCTCAGTTGCCCCTTCCGGGTCACCTCGCTAATCGGGCGCCGCACCCTGACGCGGCGACTTCCCTTTGCCGCCGCCCGACAAGACAGAAAGGTGGAAGCCAGCCCATGGCTCGCAAGAAGATCGCCCTCATCGGCGCCGGAATGATCGGCGGAACCCTCGCCCACCTCGCGGCAATGCGCGAGCTCGGTGACATCGTCCTGTTCGACATCGTCGAAGGAGTTCCGGAGGGTAAGGCGCTCGACATCGCCCAGGCAGGGCCGATCGATGACTTCGACGCAACGCTCAAAGGCAGCTCCGACTATGCCGACATCGAAGGGGCGGACGTCTGCATCGTCACCGCCGGCATCGCCCGCAAGCCGGGCATGAGCCGCGACGACCTGCTCGGGATCAATCTCAAGGTCATGAAGGCAGTCGGCGAGGGAATTCGCAAACACGCCCCGACCGCCTTCGTTATCTGCATCACCAACCCGCTCGACGCGATGGTGTGGGCGCTCCGTGAGTTCTCCGGCCTTCCGCACCACATGGTGGTCGGCATGGCTGGTGTGCTCGACAGCGCGCGCTTCCGCCACTTCCTTGCCGACGAATTCAACGTCAGCGTCGAGGACGTCACTGCCTTCGTGCTCGGCGGCCACGGCGACACGATGGTGCCGGTCGTCGAATATTCGACCGTCGCAGGCATCCCGATCCCCGACCTCATCAAGATGGGCTGGTCGACGAAGGACAAGATCGACGCGATCGTTAAGCGCACGCGCGGCGGCGGCGGCGAGATCGTGGCCTTGCTGAAGACCGGCTCGGCCTATTATGCGCCGGCCACCAGCGCGATCGCGATGGCGGAGAGCTTCCTAAAGGACAAAAAGCGCGTCCTTCCCTGCGCCGCGCACCTCACCGGCCAGTATGGCGTCAACGATCTCTACGTCGGCGTTCCGTGCGTGATCGGCGCCAAGGGCGTCGAGCGGATCGTCGAGATCGATCTCAACACCGAGGCCCGCGAGAACTTCAATGTCAGCGTCGATTCGGTGAAAGAGCTGCTCGAAGCCTGCAAGCAGATCGACAACAGCCTCGCCCAAGAGGCAGTGGCGTGAGTATCCTAGTCGACAGAAACACCAAGGTCATCACGCAAGGGATGACCGGCGAGACCGGCACGTTCCATACGCGCCAGGCGCTCGATTACGGAACGCAGATGGTCGGCGGCGTCACGCCGGGGAAGGGCGGCACCAGCCACCTCGGACTGCCTGTCTTCAACACCGTCCGCGAGGCCGCTGCGAGGACAGGGGCCACCGCTTCGGTGATCTATGTTCCGCCGCCATTTGCGGCTGACTTCGATCCTCGAGGCGATCGACGCTGAAGTGCCGCTGATCGTCACCATCACCGAGGGCATTCCGGTGCTCGACATGGTTCGGGTGAAGCGCGCGCTCACCGGCTCGAAGTCGCGGCTGATCGGGCCGAACTGCCCGGGCGTCCTGACTCCGGACGAGTGCAAGATCGGGATCATGCCCGGCAACATCTTCAAGAAGGGCAGTGTCGGTGTCGTCAGCCGCTCGGGCACGTTGACCTATGAGGCCGTCTTCCAGACCACCAACGAGGGTCTCGGCCAGTCGACTGCGGTCGGCATCGGCGGCGATCCGGTGAAGGGCACCGAATTCATCGATATCCTCGAGATGTTCCTCGCCGACGAGGAGACCCAATCGATCATCATGATCGGCGAGATCGGCGGAAGCGCCGAGGAAGACGCCGCCCAGTTTCTCGCCGACGAGGCGAAACGCGGCCGAAAGAAGCCCGTCGTCGGCTTCATCGCCGGCCGTACGGCGCCGCCGGGCCGCCGAATGGGCCATGCTGGCGCGATCGTCTCCGGCGGCAAGGGCGATGCGGAGAGCAAGATCGCAGCCATGGAAGCGGCTGGAATCGTCGTCAGCCCGAGCCCATCTGAGCTTGGCAAGACGCTGAAGGAGTTGCTGGTTTCAGCATAATCAGATGGCCGAAGACCAAGCCTTCATGCTCGAACCCGAGCCGGGCCCAAGCTGGGAACGGCCGAATTGGCCTATCGAGGAACTCGACGAACTGAACCTCGGCCTCGATCCGACGCAGGCGACAATCGAGAAAGTGCGGCAGGCGGTGGCCGACCGGGCGGTCGCTGCCGGCGCGAGCCCCGACGAGGTCCGCAGAGCCGCCGACGAGAGCATCCGCGCGATGATGCTGATCCGAACCTATCGCGTGCGCGGCCACCTTGCGGCAAAGCTGGATCCGCTCGGCCTCGCTAGGCGGGACGTTCCCGCCGACCTGACGCCCGAATATCACGGCTTCGGTCCCGGCGATCTCGATCGGCCCATCTACATCGCCGGCACGCTGGGCTTCGAGACTGCGACCGTCCGCCAGATCGTCGCGGTCCTCCAGGCCAATTATTGCGGCCACGTCGGCCTCGAGTACATGCATATCAATGACGTGAAGGAGCGGCGCTTCCTCCAGTACCGGATGGAAGGCAAGGACGCCGAGATCACCTTCACACCCGAGGGCAAGCAGTCGATCCTAGCCAAGGTCATCCAAGCCGAGCAGTGGGAAACGTTTCTCGCCCGCAAATATGTCGGCACGAAGCGCTTCGGCCTCGACGGCGGCGAGGGCGCGGTCCCGGCGCTCGAAGCGGTCATTAAATACGGTGGTCTGGGCGGCGTCGAGGAGATCGACATCGGCATGCCGCACCGCGGCCGCCTCAACATCCTGTCCAACGTGATGGGCAAGCCGTACCGCGCGATCTTCAACGAATTTGCAGGCGGCGCGACCAATCCCGCCGACGTCGGCGGCTCGGGCGACGTCAAATATCACCTCGGCACGTCGTCGGACCGCGAGTTCGAGGGGATCAAGGTCCATCTCTGCCTCCTTCCAAACCCTTCGCATCTGGAGGCGGTCGATCCGGTCGTGCTTGGCAAGGTCCGCGCGGTGCAGACCATCAAGGGCGACAGCCAGGGCGACAAGGTCCTGCCGCTGCTCATGCACGGCGATGCGGCCTTCGCCGGCCAGGGCGTCGTCTGGGAATGCCTCAGCTTCTCGGGCCTCCCCGGCTACGGGACCGGTGGAACCATCCATTTCATCGTGAACAACCAGATCGGCTTCACGACCAGTCCCCAGTTCGGCCGCTCATCGCCTTACCCCTCCGACGTCGCGAAGGGCATCCAGGCGCCGATCCTTCACGTCAACGGCGACGATCCCGAAGCGGTGACCTTCTGCTGCAAGCTGGCGACCGAGTTCCGCACCACCTTTAACCGCGACATCGTCATCGACATGTGGTGCTACCGCCGCTTCGGGCACAACGAAGGCGACGAGCCGAGCTTCACTCAGCCGCTCATGTATGCGGCCATCAAGAAACATCCGCCGATCAGCGAAATCTACGCCCAGAAGCTGCTCGCCGAAGGGGTGGTCGACCAGGCGTGGATCGAAAAGACCACGTCCGACTATGTCGCGCACCTCGAAGAGGAGTTTCAGGCAGCAGCTTCCTATCTCCCCAACAAGGCGGACTGGTTCGAAGGCCGCTGGGCCGGGCTTGCGCGGCCCGAAGAGCCCGTACTCGGTCGCCGCAATATCGACACGGCCATCAGCAACGAGGAAGTGCAGAGCCTCGGCGAGGTCCTGACGACCGTCCCCGAAGGCTTCCACATCCACAAAACGCTTCAGCGCATCCTCGATGCGAAGAAAGCGATGTTCGACAGCGGCGAGGGCTTCGACTGGGCGACCGCAGAAGCGATGGCGTTCGGAAGCCTCATTGCCGAGGGTTCGGGCGTTCGGCTGTCCGGCCAAGACAGCGGCCGCGGTACGTTCAGCCAGCGCCACGCCGTCTGGGTCGACCAGCAGAGCGGCGACAAATATATCCCGCTCTGTCACGTCGAAGGCGGCCGCTTCGAGGTCCGCGACAGCCCGCTCTCGGAGTTCGGCGTGCTCGGCTTCGAATATGGCTATTCGCTTGCCGATCCGCGCTGCCTCGTGCTGTGGGAAGCGCAGTTTGGCGACTTCGCCAACGGCGCGCAGAGCATCATCGACCAGTTCGTCGCCGCCGGCGAAGCCAAGTGGCTGCGCGCAAGCGGCCTCGTCATGCTATTGCCGCACGGCTTCGAAGGGCAGGGGCCCGAGCACAGCTCCGCGCGTCTGGAACGCTACCTGCAGCTCTGCGCCGAGGACAATATTCAGGTCGCGAACTGCACGACGCCGGCGAACTACTTCCACATCCTGAGGCGCCAGATGCGGCGCGGCTTCCGCAAGCCGCTGGTGATGATGACGCCCAAGTCGCTGCTTCGGCATAAGCTTGCGGTGTCGAACGTCGCCGACTTTACCGGCGACAGTCACTTCCGCCGGATCCTGTCGGATCTCAATCCGCCTTCCCAGGGGGAGACGAGGCGGCTGGTCCTGTGTTCAGGCAAGCTCGCCTATGAGTTGATGGAAGCCCGAGACGCCGCGGGCGATCTCGGCGTCGAAATCGTCCGCATCGAGCAGCTCTATCCGTTCCCGTCCGAGCCGCTGGTCAAACGCCTCCAGGCGATGCCTAACCTCAGCGATCTCGTCTGGGCGCAGGAGGAACCGCGGAACAATGGGGCATGGTTCTTCGTCGAGGACCTCATCGTGCAATGCCTCGCCGATGCGGGCTTCAAGGGCATTCGGCCGCAATATGCGGGCCGCGATTCGTCTGCCTCGCCGGCGACGGGTCTCGCCAAGCGCCACTCGGCACAGCAGGCGGCCTTGATTGCGGCGGCGCTGGGCCATAGCAGCCGCGCCGATACTCCCGCGCTCGCGGTACATTAAAGGGAACACATGGCCACCGACGTCAAAGTCCCAGTGCTCGGGGAATCGATCACCGAAGGCACGCTTGCGCAGTGGCTCAAGAAGCCCGGCGAAGCAGTGAAAGCCGACGAGGCGATCGCGAGCCTCGAAACAGACAAGGTCAGCGTGGAGGTGCCGTCGCCGATCGCCGAAGTCCTGAGCGAGCAGCTCTTTCACGAAGGCGACAATGTCGCCGTCGGAGCTGTGATCGCTCGGATCGACGAGAATTCGGGCGCTGCTGCGCCTGCACCTGCGCCGTCGCCCGCGATGGCGGTTGCGGAAGCGACGACCAATCCGGCCGGAGCCGGAGAGACGCCGGCTTTGAAGGGCGATTCAACCGCGCCTGTCGCGGAGGCTGACGATGATCATGTCACGACATTGTCTCCGGCGGTCCGCCGCGCCGTCCTCGAATATCATGTCGATCCGACCAAGATCCGGGGGACCGGCAAGGACGGGCGCCTCACCAAGGACGACGTGATCGCAGCGGCAGTGGCGCAAAAAACCAGCTCCCCGGCGCAGTCCGGGACGGAGGCGCCAGAAGCGAAAGCGCCGGCTCCTGAAGCAAAGGCTCCGCCTCCTGGACCCCAGTCTTCGCCGGGGAACGAAATCGAACGCCGGGAAGAGCGCGTGAAAATGTCGCGCCTGCGGCAGACCATCGCGAAACGCCTGAAGGACGCGCAGAACACAGCAGCCATGCTGACGACGTTCAACGACGTCGACATGAGCGCCGTGATCGACGCGCGTAGCCGCTACAAGGATCTGTTCGAGAAGAAGCACGGCATCCGCCTCGGCTTCATGGCCTTCTTCGTGAAGGCCTGTGCGCTGGCAGCGAAGGACGTGCCCTCGGTCAACGCCAGCCTCGAAGGCGACGAGATCGTCTATCACGATTATCTCGACGTCTCCGTCGCAGTGTCGGCTCCCAAGGGCCTGGTTGTCCCGGTCGTGCGCAACGCCGACCGAATGAGCTTCGCCGAGATCGAAAAGACGATCGCCGCCTACGGCAAGAAGGCGAAGGAAGGCACGCTGACGGTGGACGAGATGACCGGCGGCACCTTCACCATCTCCAATGGCGGCGTCTTCGGCTCGCTTCTCTCGACGCCGATCATCAACCCGCCGCAGTCGGCGGTGCTCGGAATGCACCGGATCGAGGAGCGGCCGGTGGTGAAGGACGGCCAAATCGTCGCCCGCCCGATGATGTACCTCGCGCTTTCCTACGATCACCGGATCATCGACGGCCGCGAGGCGGTGACCTTCCTGGTGCGCGTCAAGGAAGCGATCGAGGATCCGACACGGCTTCTCATCGACCTTTAAATGACGAGGCAACTGACGGCACTGATACTTTGCATGCTTCTCGCTGGCTGCGGCAGCGCCAAGAGATCGTTCGATAACAGCTTCGACAAGAGCTTCCACGAGAAGTTCGTCGCGTCCTGCGTTCAGTCCGCTGCGAATTCGGGAGTGGCGCAGGCGCTCGCCGGCAAGCTCTGCACCTGCGCGTCGGACAAGGTGAAGCAGCGCTTTTCGGTGCGCCAGAAGATGAGCCTCACCAAGGAGCAGCTGAAACCCATCCTCCTGGAGTGCAAGGCGAGCATTCCGGGCTAGGCCCCACCTAACGCCGCTCGCACTGCGCGCGGATCGTCAGAAATAGGCGGGGTGGTCAGCGCGGCCCAACCTTCCTACATGGCCGCCAACTTTTCTGTTCCCCGGCGGAAGGCCGGGGCCCAGGCGGCGCTGTCGCGCCGTTTCTTTTTCCGGACTGGACTCCGGTCTTCGCCGGGGAACGAGGTATGAATGGCTTCTGGCAATTACGATTTCGACGTACTTGTGATCGGCTCCGGCCCGGGCGGCTATGTCGCTGCGATCCGCGCAGCGCAGTTGGGACTCAAGACCGCCTGCGCCGAGAGCCGCGAGACCCTCGGAGGGACCTGCCTCAACGTCGGATGCATCCCGTCGAAGTCGCTGCTCCACGCGTCCGAGCTGTTCGAGCAAGCGCATGACGGCACGCTAGCGAAATGGGGCGTGAAGCCCGGCAACGTCGAGCTCGACCTCGGCCAGATGCACGCGAGCCGCCTCGAAGCCGTGAAGGGGCTGACGCAGGGCATCGAGTTCCTGTTCAAGAAGAACAAGGTCGAGTGGGTGAAGGGGCGCGCCAGCTTTGTCGACGCCCACACCGTGCAGGTCGGCGACCGCAAGGTCACCGCGAAAAACATTGTGATCGCGACCGGGTCTTCGGTGACGCCGCTGCCTGGCATCGCCATCGACCAGGAGCGGATCGTCGATTCAACCGGCGCGCTTGAACTCTCCGAGGTCCCCAAGCGCATGGTCGTGATCGGCGGCGGTGTGATCGGGCTCGAGCTCGGCTCGGTCTGGAGGCGCCTCGGAGCGCAGGTCACGGTCGTCGAATTTCTCGACCAGATCCTTCCCGGCTTCGACGGCGACGTCCGCAAGGAAGCCAATAAGATCTTCAAGAAGCAGGGCTTCGAGTTCCGCCTTTCGACCAAGGTCACCAAGGCCGAGCGCAAGGGAGATAAGGTCACGCTGACCCTCGAGCCTGCCGCGGGGGGCGCTTCCGAGACGATCGAGGCGGACGTCGTGCTCGTTTCGATCGGGCGAAAGCCGAACACCGACGGACTCGCGCTCGATAAGGTAGGGTTGCCGACCAATCAGCGCGGCCAAATCGAGACCGACCACGAATTTCGCACCAAGGTGCCGGGCGTCTGGGCCATCGGCGATGTCATCCCCGGCCCGATGCTCGCCCACAAGGCCGAGGACGAGGGCATCGCCGTCGCGGAGAACATCGCTGGGGAGACCGAAATCGTGAATCACGCGGTGATTCCATCGGTCGTCTACACCATGCCCGAGATCGCCGGCGTCGGTCTCACCGAGGAGGAGGCGAAGAAGGAAGGCGAGGTAAAGGTCGGCAAGTTCCCGATGCTCGCCAACAGCCGGGCCAAGACTAATCGCGAGCCCGACGGCTTCGTGAAGGTCATCGCCGACGCGAAGACCGACCGCGTCTTAGGCGTGTGGATGATTGCCTCGGTCGCCGGCACCATGATCGGCGAAGCAGCGCTCGCGATGGAGTTCGGAGCAACGAGCGAGGATATCGCCTACACCTGCCACGCGCATCCGACGCATGAGGAAGCGCTCAAGGAAGCGGCGATGGCAGTGACCGGCAAGCCGATCCACATCTGATCTTAGGTCGCGGGGCGGCGCATGGCGTCGCGAAGGCTGAATCCAGTCAGTCCAAGGGACAAAGCGGCGAACAGGATTACCCTGAAGTCGGCGATGTTGCCGATGAGTTCGCCGAACCGAAGGGTGATAACCAAATTCGCCGCGGATGCGCAGGCGGTGACGATCGCAAGCTGCCGGTTGTCCGGCTGCCAGGTGCGCAGAAGGTTGATCGCCGCTAGCAGGAAGAGCAGAACGCTGTCGGTCAGCGCCCAGAAGAGGGTGTGCGGGTCCTTGTAGAAATGCATGACGCCAAAGGTGTGGCCGATGCCGCCCAGGATCAGCAGGCACGACAGTCCACGATCGATCCATTTTGCCATAGCCAATCGCCCTCACGACGTGGCGCTTCACATGCATTCATAGCGCAATCCTCGCCGCTTGCTATGATGCAGGGATGATCGCGCTCGTTCTGCTGCTTGGCGCCCAGCCAGTTGCCGAACCCGTCGATCTTTCCGCATTCAAGCCGTTCCTTGGGGCCTGCTGGCGTGCGGACTTCTCGCCGACGGTCCACGACACCCATTGTTTCGAGGCCATGTATGGCGGCGCCCATGTGCGCGACCGGCACGAGGTCCAGGACAAGGGCAAGACCATCTACGCTGGCGAGACGATCTACAGCGCGGATGGCCCGGACCTGGTGTTTACTTATTTCAATTCCCTCGGCGGCGTTGGGCTCGGCAAGGTGGGCACGACCGAGAAGGAGCTTGGCCTCACCGGAACCATGCGGCCCGCGCCTGACAAACCGGAACAGGACATCGATTCCGAATGGCGCCTGATCGATGCCGATCATTACGAAATGCGCTCCCTCGTGCCTTCGAAAAGTGGAAAGCCCGAAAAGCCGCTCATCTTCACTCGAGTGACAAAGCCGAAATCCAGGCTCTAACGCTCCCTTAACCTTGTTCCGTTAACCCCCGTTCAGCGCAGGCGATTCAGGCGGGAGCTATATGGCAATTGAGGTCCGCAAAGGGGCCGAGGAATGGCTTTGGCTGTCGGCGGTCCTCGCGCTGACGGTTTCCACCACCATGGCCGCCTTCTGGATCGGTGCAAAGGTCGGCATTCCGACCGGCAGCATCATCGACGGCTACGCTTATGCAGTCTCGCTCGTAACGCCGATCATCCTCATTGGTGCGGCGGCATTCCTTACGGCGCGCGCTGCTCTCTTGAGGGTCGAAAGCCCCTTCGCGGCCAGCAAGCCCTTCCTGAAATCCCGCTTCGGCTCGCCGGCGCTGGTTGCGGGAACGCTGACGCCGATGCTTGTGATGCCTCTGTTCATGGGCGCGTTCGGCGCCCTCAAGCAGTTCATGCCGCTGGTCGCGCCATTCTCGGCTGACAAATGGCTTCCCCAAGTCGGCCGCAGCATCTTCCGAATTCCGGCATGGCAATTCACGCACGCGCTATTCGGTGACCCGATTTCCACAATGATAATCGACCGCATCTATACCGCTTGGGTACCCTTGCTATTCGTCGCCGTTTTCATCGTGTCGGTCTTCGCTCCGCGAACGATCCGAGCGCGCTTCTTCCTGTCATTTGCAGTGGCCTGGGTGCTGCTGGGGCTTGTTGCTGCCTACCTCTTTTCCTCGGCCGGTCCCTGTTATGCCGCGCTTGTCGGGGCGCCGACGGCGAACGACTATGCGCCGCTCATGCAGAGGCTGCACGCGATCGACGCGGCCGGATATCATCTCAGAGCGCTCGAGTGGCAGGACCAGCTTTGGGACGCTTATTCCCACCATCGTTACGGCTTTGCGCTCGGCATTTCGGCCTTCCCGTCGATGCACAATGCGATCAGCTTCCTCTACGTGCTCGCGGCGTGGAAGGCCCGGCCGTGGGTGAGAATCGTCGCCTGGGCGTTCGCGTCGTCGATCCTGATCGGCTCCGTGCACCTTGGCTGGCACTATGTCGCGGACGGCCTCTTCGCCTGGCCCGCCATGGCGGCAATCTGGTGGGGAGTCGGCCTCTATCTAAGCAAGTGCGGCTATGACCAGGCAGTTCAGGACGCCGATTATGAACCCTCGTGGCCAGTCCCGGTGGTGCCGGTCGAGGAAGAAGAGCCAGAGCTGATCGCCGCCTGAGCTACTTCTATCGGCTCCTTCGGTGTGCCCGTGCGCGCCGCGAGTTCGCGCTGCCAGCGGCCGACGTCGACCCACTTCCCAAGTTTGAACCCGACGCCGCGTTCGATCCCCGACAAGGTGAAGCCCAGCTCCTCGTGAAGTCGGACGCTCGCCTCGTTGGGAAGGGCGATCCCTGCAATCGCAGTGACGAAGCCTTGCTGCTCGAGCAAGTCGAGGTGCGCTTGAAGCAATTTGCGCCCGAGACCTCGCCGCTGCGCGTCCGCCGAGAGGTAAATTCCGGTCTCGACGCTCCAACGATAGGCGGCACGATTGCGCATCGGCGAGGTTGAGGCATAGCCGAGTACGCGCCCATCCTCCTCGGCAACGAGCCACGGATGAATGGAATTGGCGATCCGCGCTGCAATGTCATCGGCTGCCGGCGCGACTTCCTCGAACGTGAAGTGCGAGCTCTCGACATAGGGTCGATACACGGTCGCGATCGCCGCCGCGTCACTGGCCTGCGCCAATCGGATCGTCGCCGTCATCAGCGCTGCCTCTACACCGGAGCGCGGCAGCGCGGGTCGTCAGATGTTCACCGGTTCAGTCGTCGCCCGACGGCTTTCCGCCCGGCTTCCACGCCGGGACGAAATCGCTGTTGGCGAGCCATTCTGCGGGCGCAACAAGCGAGCGGATCGCGTTCGTCATGAAGGGGATATTGAGATTTTCGAAGGTGTCGGCCGGCTGGTGATAGGTCGGAGTAACCGCCCAGCCTGAGACCGTGTGTGCGACCACGCCCTTGAGCGCGAGCGCGTAATTGTCCGAGCGCTCGAAGAAATGCTGATCCGGATAGGGGTCGCCCGTCACCAGGGCGCCATGCTCCTTCAGCGCCTCGCCGAGGTTCGAACGGTCGAACCCGGTCATCATCAGCGTGTTCGTCGGAAGCTTGGGGTCCTGGGCTCCGATCATCTCGAACTCTATGTTGGCGACGATCTGGCTGAGCGGCACCGGCGGATGCTGGCCGAAATAAGTCGAGCCATATTCGCCGATCTCCTCGCTTCCGTAGCAGACGAACAGGATGCTTCGCCGTGGCTGCTTGCCGCCGGCGAGCGCCTGCGCCAGCTCGAGGACGGCGGTTGTGCCCGACGCGTCGTCGTTGGCGCCGTGCATGATCGTCCCGTCGGGCCGAATGCCTAGATGGTCGAGGTGCGCCGAAAACAGCAGGGTTCCCGACGCCGGATCGCTTCCCTTCAGATAGCCGATCGCGTTGGTTGTGGTCGCTCGCTCCTCAGTCGCAGCAGCAGTCAGCACGACCTTGGCGCCTGCCTTGCCGGCAATCGCATCCACGGCTGGATCGGGAAGCACCACGATGCTCGCGCGTGCTGGCGGCGGGTTCCCCTCGAGATAGGTCGGCAGGCGCGGGCCTCCGAGCATTGGAATGACTTTCCGAGTCGCATCGCTTTCGCGAAGGATCAGTAGCTGGATATGCTTACCCGAGGCCGCTCGGAAGAAGGCCATCGGATCGGCTCCCTTGCTCGTGACGAGCACGACAGCCGCCGAGGGGAGTTTGGCTAAGTCGGCCTCGGTCGCGATCGTCAGTGGGCCTGAGACCGTTTTTCCGGAGCTCGCGATCAAGGTCGGTGAAGCAGTCGCAACTCCGCCGACCGTTAGCGAAGCGGGGCCGCTCAGCTTGTTGCGGATGATCGTGGCGGTCTGAAGATAGCCGTTCATTCCGGGCGCTGGCGTTAGTCCGTAGGACTGAAACTCCGACGCGACATAAGCGGCGGCGATCGCCTCATCGCGCGTCGCGCTGCCGCGTCCCTGCAGGGCGTCGCTCGCAAGGAAGGCCTCATGGGCAGCGACCGACCGCTCGGTAATCGCACTTTGGGCGAAAACCGGCGTGGCGATCAGCGAAGTTCCGGCGAGCGCCAGCGAAACGAAACGATAAATCATGCGACCATTCCCGCGGCGTCTACTCTTAGGAAATCCATTCCTCGATCAAGTTGAGCAGGCTCAGGTCCCGCTTGTCGAGTTCGAGCCGGCGCGACCGATGGGCATTCGAGGCAACGCGCCTGGATGCTCGGCCCCGAAAGGATTGAGCGCACTTCCGAAAGCATCGCTGCAAGCTGCTGTTGCGGCCCGCGCGCGAGCGAGGCGAAGGCGTCGGCGGGGACGGAGACGTTGTCGTTCTCATTGTCGGCAAGCGCCTCGATCAGCTGCTGGCGGAAGTTCTTCGGCGGCTCGAGGTAGCGGACGCCCCGTTCATTTCCGAGGCCGGCGAGCTGCGCCGCTTTGGCAACGGCCTCGTCCATCCCTCCGAACCCGTCGACGAGTCCGAGCTGGTGCGCCGTCCCACCGTCCCACACATGCCCCTGAGCGATCTGGTCGATCTGCTGCGGTGTCTTTTTGCGTGCTGTTGCGACGATGCTGAGGAAGCGGCCGTACATCGAATCGACCCCCGACTGGATCAGTTGGCTCGCTTCGGGTGAGGGGCCTTTGAAGAGGTCCGGCTCGCCCGACAGCGGTGTCGTCTTCACTCCGTCCGCGCCGACGCCGAGCTTTTGCAACGTGCCCTGGAAGCTTGGAATGATCCCGAACACTCCGATCGACCCGGTGATGGTCGAGGGCTCGGCGTAGATGAAGTCGGCCGGCGTCGACACCCAATAACCGCCCGAGGCCGCGACGCTTCCCATCGATACCACGACCGGGATCTTCTTGGCCTTGGCATCGAGCTCCGCCTGGCGGATGCGCTCGGACGCCAGCACGGAGCCGCCTGGGCTGTCGACCCGGACCACCAGCGCCTTGATGCCGTCGCGGATCCCGTCCTCGATTTCGTTCGCGATGGTATCGCCGCCAGCGCTTCCCGGGCCGGCCTTTCCGTCGACGATGTCGCCGGCGATCGTGACGATTCCGATCGGCCCCTTGGGGTCGCGGTCGACGACGTCGGAGACGTAGGACGAAAGCTTGATCCGAGCGAAGCCGATTTCGTCCTTGCCCTTGCCCGCTTTGCCGCCGAGTTCCGCCAGCCGCTGCTCATATTCGCGGCGACTTCCGATCTTGTCGACGAAACCGTTCGCAAGCGCAGCTTTCGCCATGTCTCCACCGGCGGCTGCGACAGCTCCGTTCATATTGTTCAGGAAGAGGTCGACGTTGGCCTTCGGGCGCGCCTGTTTCACCGCCTGCCGCCAGCTTTCGAGCTCCGCCTGGTCGAGCGCCTGGTAATTCTGCTTGGCCTCGGGCGACATGTCGTTGCGAATGAACGGCTCGACCGCCGACTTAAACTTGCCGACGCGGTAGACGTTCGCAGTCACCCCCAGCTTGTCGAGCAGTCCCTTGTAATAAAGGTTCGATCCGCCCGGCCCGGTGACCAGCACGGCGCCAAGGGGATTGAGCCAGATCTCCGATGCCGCCGACGCGAGCTGGTAACTGTCGTTGGTGTAGCCGACACCATAAGCAATTACCGGCTTACCGGTCGCGCGCACCCGCCGGACCGCGTCCGCAAGATCGCCGATCGTCGTCTCGCCGCCACCCGTGAATCCGTCGAGGTCGAGAGCGACCGCTTTCACGCGGCTGTCCGTACGCGCCTTGTCGAGCGCCTGGACGAGATCGCGCAGACGATATTGGCCGAGGCGGCTGCCGCCCGCCACGTCTGACCAGCTAGTGCGAGACGGCTGTTCGACCACGCTTCCATTGATGTTGACGTCGAGGACGCCGCTCTTCACCGGCGCCGGCCGCGCCGAAAGCGCGCTGTAAAGCATGCCGAAGAAGATCAGCATGAAAATCAGGACGAGCGCGTCCTTTATCCCGACCAGCAGCTTCCAGATTGCGCGTACGAATTTCATCTTGGCCTCGAATGATTTTGCGCGTGTTGCTAGCCGAGAACCGCCGTCATTGCGAGCGGACCGGAACAACCGTAGGTCGATGCCCGGTTGCCTCGCAGCTTGGCTCCCCGCAATGACAATCCGATGGATGCAGCGGCCATATTGACCGGTGATCGCAATCGCGCCTGGCTAAGCGAGCTTCGTGCGACGCTGGCGCTCGCCTGGCCGCTGATCCTCGCCAATGTGACGCAGCAGGTGATTCAGGCGACCGACGTGCTCCTGATGGGCCGGCTCGGCGCGACGCAGCTCGCGGCAGCTACCCTCGCTTTGAACCTGACGTTCACGCTCAACGTGTTCCTTCTTGGGCTCGTCACCGCAGCGTCTCCAATGATGGCGACGGCGCTCGGGCAGCGCTCCAACGCGGTGCGCGACGTCCGGCGCACCTTTCGCGCCGGCCTTTGGCTTCTGCTTATCACCATCCCGCCATACTGGTTCATCCTCTGGCATGTCGGAGCGATCATGAGCGCGTTCGGCGAGGCTCCGGAGCTTGCCGAGCAGGGGCAGACTTTCCTTCGCGCCTATATGTGGGCGACCGGACCCTGGCTCGTCTTCCAGCTGCTTCGCAATTTCGTCGCTGCCCTCGAGCGGCCCCGAGTAGTGCTGTGGCTGAGCCTGATGGGAATTGGGCTGAATGCGCTGCTTAGCTGGTCGCTCATGTTCGGCCATCTTGGCCTGCCAGCGCTCGGGCTGATCGGCGGCGGCTTCGGCAGCAGCCTGACGTGGCTCATCATCTGCGCTGCGCTGATCGCCATTACCTTCCGCGACAAGCGCTTTCGGCGATTCCACCTGTTCGGCCGCTTCTGGCGCTTCGACCCCGAGCGGACCCTCGCCATGGTCCGGCTCGGTTGGCCGATCGGATTGACGCTGGCGCTCGAAATGGGCGTGTTCGCGCTCGCTGCTTACTTCATGGGTTGGATCGGCGCTCCGGCGGTGGCGGCCCACGCCGTCGCGCTGCAGCTCGCCGCGCTGACCTTCATGGTCCCGCTCGGGCTGGGGCAGGCGGTCACCGTCAGGGTAGGACTTGCGCTCGGCCGCCGTGACGAAGTCGGGATTACCCGCGCCGGCTGGACCGCATGGGTACTGGGCGTCGGATTCATGGGCACAATGGCCCTCGTCATGTGGAGCATTCCTCATCAATTGGTCACATTGTTCCTGACGGACGTTCCGAAGAACGCGATCGTTATTGGGCTCGCCGTCAGCTTCCTTAGAGTCGCGGCAGCGTTCCAGCTGTTCGACGGCGCGCAGGTGATCGGCGCCGGAATGCTTCGCGGGCTGCACGACACGCGTTGGCCTCTGCTGTTCGCGCTCGTCGGTTATTGGGTCGTCGGCCTCGGCATCGGTTCCTGGCTGGCATTCGGCGCCGACTGGAAGGGCGTCGGGATCTGGATCGGCCTTGCGACCGGCCTGGCCTCGGTCGCGGCGCTGATGCTCATGCGCTGGCTAAGACGCAAGAAGCTCGGTCTTTCCGCCATCCGCGCTTAGCTGAGGGCTGCTGGCCGCACGCCTACAGCCGTTGTCACCCGCACGGCCTATAAGGTAGATGGCAAGCTCGGCAGCTTCGCCGCTGGAGCAGTGGGGAACGGGATGGCTTTCGCCTGCTCAAGATTTTCCAGCAATGCGCAGGTCGTGGCCGCAGCTGCGAACAACCCGCCGCTGAAGCAGGGGGCACAGGGAGAGGGCGTACGTATCCTCCAATTGGCACTCGTCGACCTTGGCTTTCCAATGCCGGCGTCGACAGGCGCGAGCGGATCTTTGCCAGACGGGGTTTTTGGCTCCGAGACCGCTCGTGTTGTCAGCGATTTTCAGCGCACGTTCGGGCTTCAGGTCGACGGCGAGGCCGGGACCGAAACTTTGACGCAACTGGACCGATCGATCGCCGCACTCAGCGAGGCTACGGCGCAGGCCGAGCCTCTTCCCGTGCGCAAGTAGAGCGGCGCCGAACTGTGGCACTGACCCTCGATCGATCATCGGCAAAGATCGCGTGGAAGACCGCAGGTGCGACGGCAGCCGCTCACGTCGGCGCGGAATCGGTTCTCCTTCACTGCACGAAGAACGTCACCCTTGGCGCCGCTGACCTGCCGGGAGTGAAAGCTACCCACGGACCAGCGGTCGAAATCGAGGGCCAGGTCTTTCTCGAAGCGACCGGCGGTGAGTTCGACATCGGGAACTTCCAGTTCGGAATGGTGCAGATTTCAACGGTTCAAGCCTTTGACGTCCTCTATGTCGGCCGAGTGCCGTCGGAAGGGTCCATCGCCGTCGACTTGAAACAGGGCTTTTCCCACAACCCGTCGCTGGACGTTGAACCCAGCACCGGCGAGACGATCGAAGGGCATGTTTTTAGTCCCGACAACTTGACTGTTGACCGGCTTAGTCTGCCGCGACCGGACGGCAAAAAGGGATTCAACGTCAAAGTCAGTTTCACCGATAACCCCTGGTCCCTGTTCAACCTCCAATTCGAAAATCGCGTGGCCGGCGCGCCGAACTTCATTGCCAAAGCAGCGCGCAACGAGGCGTTCGTCACTTATTTCGTCGTTCGTGAGCCCGGTGCTTCAATCACGATACTTGCGAGGCTGGGCTGGACCGTGAACTGGTATGCTGAGTTCAACTGGACGGGAGGAAGGCCGGCCGTGTCGGCATCGACATGTCTGTTGTTCCCCGGTGAGCCTCGCATCGGCGCACCCCCGCCCGATGCGGAGTCGAGCATTGCCGTTAGGCTGAACCCACCCACCACGAACCAAATGGATAACGATGCCAACGACGCCTGGAAGCAGCGAAGGCAACCGCTCTGCATGCAGATCCGCGATCGCCCTCCAGGATTTCGAAGCAACTTCTATCAGTGATTGGCCGCGCACGTTGCGCGATTGGCTCAACCTGACACGGGCTGTGCACCCGTAACCGTTACAGCCTGAAAAATCCGTGACCGCAGGCGTTGACAGATGAACGGCTGACAACCACATGCCGGCCATCGCTGGCACTCTCCCGGTGAGAGTGCCAACGGCAATGTCCAACTGAAGAGAAGCAAGAGAGGGGTTCCGACCTATGGGTTTCAGGCCGCTTCATGACCGCGTTCTCGTCCGCCGTGTCGAGGCCGACGAGAAGAGCGCGGGTGGGATTATCATTCCCGACACCGCCAAGGAAAAGCCGCAGGAAGGCGAAGTCGTCGCCGTCGGCGGCGGCGCCAAGAACGACGAGGGCAAGGTCACGCCGCTGGACGTCAAGGCCGGCGACAAGATCCTGTTCGGGAAATGGTCCGGCACCGAGGTGAAGATCGACGGTGAGGACCTCATCATCATGAAGGAAAGCGACATCCTCGGGATCGTCGGCTGACTTGGATTAGTGTCGAGCGACAGTGCTCGTCACTGCGAACATTCCGAACATTCACAAATTGAAAGGGTAGCCAAATGGCAGCCAAAGACGTCAAATTCAGCCGCGATGCGCGTGAGCGCATCATGCGCGGCGTCGACATCCTCGCCGATGCGGTAAAGGTGACGCTGGGGCCGAAGGGCCGCAACGTCGTGATCGACAAGAGCTTCGGCGCTCCGCGAATCACCAAGGACGGCGTCACCGTCGCCAAGGAGATCGAGCTCAAGGACAAGTTCGAGAACATGGGTGCACAGATGGTGCGCGAAGTGGCCTCGAAGACCAACGACATCGCCGGCGACGGCACCACCACCGCGACGGTTCTCGCCCAGGCGATCGTCCGCGAGGGCATGAAGTCGGTCGCCGCGGGCATGAACCCGATGGACCTCAAGCGCGGCATCGACATCGCTGTCGCCAAGGTCGTTGCCGACCTCAAGAGCCGCTCGAAGGACGTTTCGGGAAGCCAGGAGATCGCCCAGGTCGGAATCATCTCGGCCAATGGCGATAAGGAAGTCGGCGAGAAGATCGCGGAAGCGATGGAGAAGGTCGGCAAGGAAGGCGTGATCACCGTCGAAGAGGCGAAGGGTCTCGAGTTCGAGCTCGACGTCGTCGAGGGCATGCAGTTCGACCGCGGCTATCTGTCGCCCTACTTCATCACCAACCCCGAGAAGATGCAGGTCGAGCTTTCGGATCCGTACATCCTGATCCACGAGAAGAAGCTCTCGAACCTGCAGGCGATGCTCCCGATCCTCGAGGCAGTTGTTCAGAGTGGCCGTCCGCTCCTCATCATCGCCGAGGACATCGAGGGCGAGGCTCTGGCGACGCTCGTCGTCAACAAGCTGCGCGGCGGCCTGAAGGTCGCGGCGGTGAAGGCTCCGGGCTTCGGTGATCGCCGCAAGGCGATGCTCGAGGACATCGCGATCCTCACCGGCGGCGAGATGATCAGCGAGGACCTCGGGATTAAGCTCGAGAGCGTCACGCTGAACATGCTCGGCCAGGCCAAGCGCATCACGATCGACAAGGACAATACGACGATCGTCGACGGCGCCGGCGCCAAGGAAGGGATCGAGGGTCGAGTTGCGGCGATTCGCCAGCAGGTCGAGACGACGACTTCCGACTATGACCGCGAGAAGCTGCAGGAGCGGCTAGCGAAGCTCGCTGGCGGCGTTGCGGTGATCAAGGTCGGCGGCGCGTCCGAGATCGAGGTCAAGGAGCGCAAGGACCGCGTCGACGACGCGCTTCACGCGACCCGCGCCGCGGTCGAGGAAGGCATCGTCCCCGGCGGCGGGACCGCGCTGCTCTACGCGAGCCACGCGCTCGAGGGCCTGAAGGGCGAAAACGACGACCAGACTCGCGGGATCGATATCATCCGCAAGGCGCTCCAGTCGCCGCTTCGGCAGATCGCCGAAAATGCGGGCCATGATGGCGCGGTCGTCGCAGGCAAGCTGATCGACGGCAATGATCCGACGCTCGGCTTCAACGCCCAGACCGAGGAATATGAGAACCTCGTAAAGGCCGGTGTCGTCGATCCGACCAAGGTCGTTCGTGCGGCTCTGCAGGACGCGGCTTCGGTCGCCGGCCTGCTGATCACCACCGAGGCGACGATCGCCGAACTGCCGGACGATAAGCCGGCTCCGGCGATGGCTGGCGGCGGAATGGGCGGAATGGACTTCTAACCTTCAACCCTCGCCCCTTGTGGGAGAGGGCAAGGTGAGGGGACATCAGTCCGATGAATTGGAGGGGCTGGAGGCATTCGCTTCCGGCCCCTCTTCATTTTGGGCCACACCGTTGAGCATGTCCTCGGCGTCGTTGAGCTGCTGGGACTGCTCGGCAGTGGGCTGAGGCGGGCGCTTGTCGTGGCAAGAAGCGAGCGCAAGGAACGCGCAGACGGTCAGTTTCTTCACGGTGCCAGCGTAACACTTTGCCGGATCACAAAAAAAGGGCCGCTCCAGCCGGAGCGGCCCTTCCTGTTTGCTGTGCGGCGAGAAGTTTACTTGTTCTCGGTCGCGTTGGCAGCCGTCGCATTCGCGCTCCCGAGCGCGTTGCCGGCGTTCGCCACCGAATTGTCGGTCGCGTTGAGCGCGTTGTCCGCAGCGTTGAGCGAGTCGTTGGTCGCGGCGTTGACGTCGACGTCAGCGTTGTTCTCGACCGCGGTCTCGTTCGCCGCATTGTTCTCGGCGTTGTTCTTGTTGCACGCGGCGAGGCCGAGCGCGAGGACCGCAACGGTCACAATGGCAACCTTCTTCATGATCGTTCCACTCCCTTCAAATGTGCCGCTGAGGTGGGCACAGTCTCGGCTTCGGGCGAGTCGCTCTAGGCCAGGCCGGCGGCAATAGCTTTAATCCCTACCAACGCACAAGAGATCATTTTTGCGAGATGAATTGACCATATAAAGATATCTTTATATCCTTAATTCGTGAGTGCGGCACTTCCTCTCTTCGACCGATTCCAGGCGCTCGCCGACCCGACGCGCCTGCGCATCGTCGTTTTGCTTCGGCTGATGGAGCTGTCGGTCGGTGAGCTCGCCCAGGTGCTGGGGCAGAGCCAGCCGCGAGTTTCGCGTCATCTCAAGATCCTTGCCGACGCCGGCGTTCTCGAGCGTCGCAAGGAAGGGAGCTGGGTTTTCCTAACTCTGTCGGATCCTCAACGCGTCGAGCCGATGTTCGCGCTCATCGACGTGTGGGCCGACCCGGCGACGCAGGCGCTATTTGCGGCCGACGCGTCGCGGACCGACGCAATCCGGACGGACCGCGCCGAAGCTGCGAACCGCTATTTCGCTGGCCACGCAGAGGTATGGGACCAGATCCGGTCGCTTCACGTAGCCGAGAGCGAAGTCGAGCGCGCGATCGACCAAGCGCTCGAAAGCGATTCGCTCGGACGCCTCGTTGACGTGGGGACCGGCACCGGACGAATGATCGAATTGTTCGCTCCGCGCGCCAGCCAGGCCACGGGGATCGACCGTTCTTCCGACATGCTCCGCGTTGCGCGCGTGAAGCTCGAGGCGGCAGGCATCGCATCAAGCCTCAGGCAGGGCGACATGTATGCGCTCCCGCTCACGGACCAGAGCGCGGACACGATCGTCATTCACCAGGTGCTCCATTATGCCCACTCTCCGGCAGCAGCGATCGCAGAAGCGGCGCGTGTGCTCGCGCCTGGCGGAACGCTGCTCGTCGTCGATTTCGCGGCGCACGAACGTGAGGAATTGCGCACTCGGGACGCACACATCCGCCTCGGCTTCGACGACGAAGTCATGACTGGATGGTTCGGGTCCGCAGGCCTCCGGGTCGACCAGATTCAGCATCTCAAGGGCGGCGAGCTCACCGTGACACTCTGGCGCGGCGTGAAAGCGGCGATTTCTCAGCGGAGGGCGGCATGAACGCGTTCGAGTGCCTGAACCAGCACCGGCCGCTGTTCGCCGAAGCGCGCGGCGACATCGAGGTGAGCTTCGAATTCTTCCCGCCGAAGACCGAAAAAATGGAGCAGAACCTCTGGGAATCGATCAAGACTCTCGAACCGCTCCATCCGCGCTTCGTCTCGGTAACCTATGGCGCCGGGGGTTCGACGCGTGAGCGCACCCACGCGACGGTCGAGCGGATCCTCAAGGAAACTGAGCTGACGCCCGCAGCGCACCTCACCTGCGTCGGCGCGGCCCGTGACGAGATCGATGCCATCGCCCGCGACTATTGGGAACTCGGCGTCCGCCACATCGTCGCGCTTCGAGGCGACCCCTCTGAGCCCGGGACGCCGTTCCAGTCTCATCCCTCAGGTTACAAGAATGCCGCAGCCCTGGTCGCCGGCCTGAAGCAGGTGGCGCCATTCGAGATTTCGGTGGCCGCTTATCCCGAAATTCACCCGGATTCGGGAACGCGCCAGGCCGACCTCGATAACTTGAAGCGCAAGGTCGACGCGGGCGCCGATCGAGCCATCACCCAGTTCTTCTTCTCGGCCGACTGCTTCGTCCGCTTTCAGGATGCGGTCGCCGATGCAGGAATGGATATCGAGGTCGTGCCTGGGATCCTTCCGGTCTCAAACGTCGCTCAGACCCGCCGCTTCGCCGAAACCTGCGGCGCGAGCATCCCGGACTGGCTGAATGCGCTGTTCGAAGGCCTCGACGATCTACCCGCTGCGCGCCAGCTGATCGCTGCGACTGTCGCGGCGGAGATTTGCGGGCAGCTCTACGCCGGCGGCGTGCGCAACTTCCATTTCTACACCCTCAACCGGGCGGAGCTCAGCTACGCCATCTGTCATCTCCTCGGAGTACGCGCAAAGTCATGAATCCGGCTGACAGTCTTCGCGCCGAAGCGGCAGAGCGCATCCTGATCAAGGACGGCGCCTACGGAACGCTGATCCAGCAGCACCGGCTGCAGGAGACGGATTATCGCGGCGCGCTCGACCTTTTGAAGGATCAGCGCGGCAACAATGACCTTCTCAACCTGACGAAGCCGGACGTCGTCCGCTCGATCTGCGATAGCTTCGCCGAGGCGGGCGCCGAAATCCTGGCGACCAACACCTTCAACGCGAACGCGATCAGCCAAGCAGACTTTGCTGCCGAGAATCTGGTCAAAGCGATCAATAAAACGTCCGCAGAGATCGTCCGGGAGGTCGCCGATCGCTATTCGGCGAAGGACGGCAAGCCGCGCTGGGTCGCGGGTGCGATCGGCCCGACCAACAAGACCCTGTCGCTTTCGCCCAACGTCAACGACCCAGGATTCCGCGAGGTCGACTTCGACCAGGTGAAGGCGATCTACCGCGAGCAAGTCGACGCACTCGTCGAGGGGGGCGTCGACTTCATTCTGGTTGAGACCATCTTCGACACGCTGAACGCCAAGGCTGCGATCATGGCGACGCTGGAGGCGGAGCAGGCACTCGGCCGGCCGCTGCCGCTCATGATTTCGATGACCCTCACCGATCTTTCGGGGCGCAATCTCTCCGGTCACACGGTGGAAGCCTTCTGGGCATCGGTGCGCCATGCGCGTCCGGTGACGATCGGCCTCAACTGCTCGTTCGGCGCAGCGCAGCTTCGTCCGCACCTTGCGGCGCTTGCGGCGATCGCGGACACGTTGGTAATGGCTTATCCCAACGCCGGCCTTCCCAATGAGCTTGGCGAATATGACGAGGCGGCGGAGCAAACCGCCGCCCAGGTCCACGACTGGGCCAAGAGCGGATTAGTGAACATTGTCGGCGGCTGCTGCGGGACGACTCCCCTGCACATCGCCGCGATTGCCGGGGCGGTGCGCGATTGCACGCCGCGCATCGTCCCGGCGGCACGCTCCGGGACCTTGCTAGCCGGCTTAGAACCGATGGTGATTGCTGCCTGATCCGATGGAAATGCCCCGATTAAATGATTCCGGCAATGATTCCGGCGCGGGCGCTCGCTTTGTAAACATCGGCGAGCGTTGCAACGTCACCGGTTCCGCGCGCTTTAAGAAATTGATCCTCGCAGGCGATTATGACGCGGCCGTGGTCGTGGCGCGCGACCAGGTCGAAAACGGCGCCCAGATCATCGACGTCAACATGGACGAGGCCCTGCTCGACTCAGAGCAGGCGATGACCACCTTCCTCAAGCGCATTGCCGCCGAGCCTGATATCGCGCGCGTTCCAGTGATGGTCGACAGCTCGAAATGGAGCGTGATCGAATCCGGCCTGAAATGCGTATCGGGCAAACCGATCGTGAATTCGATCAGCCTTAAGGAAGGCGAGGGGCCGTTCCTTGAGCTTGCGCGCAAGTGCCGCGCTTACGGCGCTGCAGTCGTCGTCATGGCGTTCGATGAGGTGGGCCAGGCCGACACGGTTGAGCGCAAGGTCTCGATTTGCGAGCGCGCCTACAAGCTGCTTGTGGCGGATGGCACCGACGGCAACGACATCATCTTCGATCCGAACATCTTCGCGGTGGCGACGGGAATCGAGGAGCATCGCCGCTACGCGATCGATTTCATCGAGGCGTCGCGTGAGATCCGGCGCCGCTGTCCAGGCACGCACATCAGCGGCGGGCTTTCGAACCTCAGCTTCTCGTTCCGTGGCAACGAGCCGGTGCGGCGCGCGATGCACAGCGTGTTCCTCTACCACGCGATCCCGGCGGGGATGGACATGGGCATCGTCAATGCCGGCCAGCTCGACGTCTACGACCAGATCGACCCCGAGCTTCGCGAGGCCTGCGAAGACGTCGTCCTCGACCGCCGCGAGGATGCGACCGAGCGGCTGATCGCGCTTGCCGAGAAGTACAAGGGGACTGACGAGGCCGAGGAAAAGAAGCTTGCCGAATGGCGCTCGTTGCCGGTTACCGAGCGGCTCTCTTATGCGCTCGTCAAAGGTATCGACGCCCATATCATCGACGACACCGAGGAGGCGCGGCAGCTATTTCCCCGCCCGATCGAAGTGATCGAAGGCCCGTTGATGGATGGCATGAACGTCGTCGGCGACCTGTTCGGATCGGGCAAGATGTTCCTGCCCCAGGTTGTGAAGTCCGCCCGAGTGATGAAACGCGCGGTGGCACATCTCATCCCGTTTATCGAGGAAGAGAAAGAAAGGACCGGAGCGACGCAGGGCAAGGGCCGGATCGTGATGGCAACCGTCAAGGGCGACGTTCACGACATCGGCAAGAACATCGTCGGCGTCGTCCTGCAGTGCAACGGCTTCGAGGTCATCGACCTCGGAGTCATGGTGCCGTGGCAGGACATCCTCAAAGCCGCCAACGACAATGGCGCCCACATGATCGGCCTCTCGGGCCTGATCACGCCCTCGTTGGATGAGATGGTGACCGTCGCCGGCGAAATGCAGCGTGCCGAGATGAAGCTTCCGCTGCTGATCGGCGGCGCGACAACCAGCAAGGCGCACACCGCCCTGCGAATCGATCCGGCCTACACCGGCCCGGTCATCCACGTACTCGACGCCAGCCGCGCCGTCGGTGTCGCCTCGAGCCTCGTTTCCGACACGCAGCGCGAGCCGCTCATCGCCTCCACTGCCGAGGATTACGACAAGCTCAGGAAATCGCGCGAGCGCGGCGGGCCGAAGGACCTCACGACGCTGGAAGAAGCGCGGGCCAACGCATTCCCCTACGATCCGTCCGGCAAGGCGCCGGCGCCGGCCTATCCGGGTCTTCACCATTTCGGCGAATGGCCACTGAAGGACCTGCGGGCTTCGATCGACTGGACACCCTTCTTCCGCGCTTGGGAGCTTGCCGGCACCTATCCGGCGATCCTCGACGATCCGATCGTCGGCGAAAGCGCGAAGAGCCTGTTCGCAGATGCGCAGGGGATGCTCGAGCAGCTGATCGCCGAGCGCTGGGTGACACCCAAGGCGACCGTCGGCCTCTGGCGTTGCAGGCGCGAAGGCGACGACATCCTCGTCCTTGCCGGGAACGACTGGACCTGTGTGCCGATGCTCCGCCAGCAGGTGAGGAAGCGCGAGGGGCGCCCCAACATGTGTCTCGCCGATTTCATCTCGCCCGAGGGCGAGGACTGGATCGGCGGATTCGCGGTCGGGATCCACGGCCTTGAGCCGCACCTCGAGCGGTTCAAGCAGACGGTCAATGATTACGATGACATCTTATTGAAGGCATTGGCCGACCGCTTGGCGGAAAGCTTTGCCGAGGTGCTGCACGCCGAGGTCCGCAACCGGCTCTGGGGCTATGCCGAAGAGCATCTGTCGAACGAACAGCTGATCCGCGAAAAATATGACGGTATCCGTCCGGCGCCGGGTTATCCGGCCTGTCCCGACCATAGCCTCAAGCCGGTGCTGTTCGAGATGCTCGGCGCAAGCCCTGGCGAGGTGACGCTGACCGAGAATTTCGCGATGCTTCCAACCTCCGCAGTCTCGGGCTTCTACTTCGGCCATCGCGACAGCCAGTATTTCGGCGTAGCTAAGATCGGTCGCGATCAGCTCGGCGACTATGCCGAGCGCCGAGGCGTATCCGTTGAACAGGCCGAGCGCTGGCTCCGGCCGAATTTGGATTGAACCACCGGGCTCATTACGAGCACTGGCAGCAAACATGCATCGCCGGCTTCTCCTCCTTTTCGCACTGCTGCTCCTTCCCGCCTTGGCGCATGCGCGCGGGATCGAGCCGGAGCTGGTCGCCGAAGGGCCTGCCCCGCCCGGCAGTTCGGTCGAGCTGGCAATCCACATGCGGCCAGCGTCCGGCTGGCACGGCTATTGGCTCAACCCCGGCGATGCCGGGCTGCCGATGGACGTCCAGTGGCACCTGCCGCCGGGCCTGAGCGTCGGTCCGCTTCGGTATCCAGTGCCGAGCCGGCTCGAGATCGCGAACCTGATGAACTATGTGTACGAGCAGGATTATGCAGTGCTCGTGCGGCTGCAGGTGGCCCGGTCGGCGCATGGTAGGCTCCCCATCCGCGCCGAGGCGCACTGGCTGGCCTGCACCGACAAGATCTGCGTGCCCGAACAGGGCGAGCTATCACTCGATCTTCCGGTCGGTAAAGCCGCCACACCGGAGCGTGCGCAGTTCGACGCATGGAGGCGAAGGCTTCCCCAGCCGCTTGCGAGCATCGGCCATTTCGAGACCAGCGGTAATAAGCTGCGGGTCGCCATTCCGCTCCCGGCGAGCGTCAAGGTCGATAAGCCCTACCTGTTCCCGATGGTCGATGGGCCGGTCGACTATGATGCGAAGCAGGACTTCAGCCGTTCCGGCGACCTCCTTATCGCTGAGCTTGATCGCAAAGGTTCGGTTCCAGCGAAATTCCCTGCAGTGATTGAACTCGGCGACGGGCGAGGGCTGGAGCTAGAGGCTGTCCCGGGTCCAGTTCCGCGAGGCACGCCGATTGGCGGCTTGGGGTGGAGCGCAGTTCTGTGGGCCGTCGTCGGCGCGATCGCGGGGGGCGTCCTCCTGAACCTTATGCCGTGCGTGTTCCCGATCCTCGCCCTGAAGGCGTTGCACATTTCGCGTGCAGGCGGAGAGGCTCGCGAGGCTCGTTCCGACGCGCTTGCCTACACCGCTGGAACGATCGTCGGGACAGGAGCGCTCGGCGTGATCTTGCTCGCCATCCGAGCCGCCGGTTCGGAGGCGGGATGGGCGTTCCAGCTCCAGGACCCGCGCACGATCATGCTCCTGCTTCTGCTGGCGGTCGCGATCACCTCGAACCTGCTGGGTTTGTTTGAGCTTCCGGTTTTTGGCGGCGCCGCGCGGCCGGCCGGGAGCTTTGGCACCGGGGCCTTGGCAGCATTCGTCGCCACGCCTTGCGCCGGACCATTCCTCGGCGCGGCGCTGGGCACGGCGCTGCTGCTTCCGGCGGCCGGATCAGTACTCGTGTTCGCTGCGCTCGGACTTGGCCTTGCGCTGCCCTTCGCCATTCTCGCGTTCGTTCCGGCCTTGCGAGACAAGCTTCCCAAACCCGGCAGTTGGATGCGCACGCTCCAACGCATTCTCGCCGTACCAATGGGCGCAAGCGCTATTGCGGCGGCATGGCTCCTTTACCGGCAGGGCGGCGACCGAGCGCTGTATTTCGGGATTTTCGCGGCAGCGGCGCTCGTCATCTGCATCTATTTCGCGGGGAGCATGCAACGCCGCGGACGGCCTCAGGCGCGCTTTGTGGCCATGCTTGCCTTCGTTGTCGTCGTCGCCGGCGTCGCCCGCGTGCCGGCGTCGCCGACAGCGCATATCTCAGCAACCGCTGGCGCTGAGACATGGAGCGAGGCGAAGGTGGCGAGCTACCTGCAGCAGGATAGACCTGTGTTCGTCTATTTCACCGCCGATTGGTGCCTAAGCTGCAAGGTCAATGAAGCGACGTCGATCGACCGCGACGAGGTGCGCGACGCCTTCAGCAAAGGTGGAGTGAAGGTGCTCGCGGGCGACTGGACAAACGGCGATCCGGCAATCACTCGCTTCATTGAAGGCCAGGGTCGAGCCGGTGTTCCGCTTTATCTCTGGTACCAGCCCGGAAGCACGCTGCCGGAGCAGCTGCCGCAGGTGCTCACTCCGACAATGCTCATTTCCCGCGCTCGGGCGCTGCCGCGGCGCTAGTAGCGCTGCTCCACACCTTCTTTCCGGCGATCCACGTCTCGAGCACATTTGTGCGTGCAAGCTGCAGCGGGCTCACCTTGGTCGGATCCTGGTCGACGATGACGAAATCGGCCCATTTCCCCGGGTCGAGCGCGCCGATCCTGTCCTCCGCAAATCCGGCGTATGCAGCGCCCCGCGTGTAGGCGTGAAGCGCTTCGCCGAGAGTCACGCGCTCAGCCGGGTACCAGCCTCCGGGCGGCTGGCCGTTGATGTCCTGCCGGCTGATCGCGGCGGAGAGGCCGGGGAAGGGGTTGGGCGATTCCACGGGAAAATCCGTACCGAACGCCAGCTTCGCTCCGGTCCGCAACATGGACTTCCATGCATAAGCGCATTTGAGCCGCGCGGGGTCGAGCCGCTTTTCGGCCATCAGGCGATCGCTGGTCTGATGCGTGGGCTGCATCGAGGCGATGATATGCGCGGCGCCAATGCGTGGCAGGTCGGCGCAATCGACGATCTGGGCATGCTCGATCCGCCAGCGGCGGTCAGTGCCGTATTTCGAGTTGAGTTGCTCGTAGCCGCTGATCACCTGCGCGTTGGCGGCATCGCCGATGGCGTGGGTTGCGATCTGGAAGCCGTGCGACGCCGCCGCGTCGTACAGCGAACCCAACTCGGCATCGGAATGAAATTGTAGCCCGCGCATATTCGGCATGTCTGAGTACGGCTGCTTCAGCCACGCGCCGCTCGAGCCGAGGGCACCATCGGCATAGAATTTGATGCCGACCATCCGCAGCCGGTCGCCGTAGAGCCACTCGGTCGGCTGCGGCACTTCCTTCAAGAGGTTGAGCTCATCGGCATAGACCATGAAGCGAACGCTCAGCCGGCCCGACTCACCAGCGCGCTTCATCGCTTCCCAGTCCCCGAGTGCGGTGCTCATGGAACCGACGCCCGTTACACCGAAGGCGAGCAGGATGCCCTGGGCCTTGCCAAACGCCTCGTCGAGCTCGGCCGGAGACGGCGCGGGCACCGCCTTGTTGATCAGCTCCTTGGCGTTGTCGACGAAGAGGCCGTTCTCGATGCGGCCACCCGATGGGGCCGCCGTTTGCGCGGTAACGCCGGCAGCCTTCATCGCGGCGCTGTTTGCAACCAGTGCATGGCCATCGACGCGCGCGAGGACGACGGGACGGTCGCTGACTACCCTGTCGAGGTCAGCGGCGGTCGGAAACTTCTTGTCCGGCCATAATTCCTGATTCCAGCCCGCGCCGAGAATCCACTTCGCGTCGGGGTGCGCTGCCGCATAATCGCGCAGGCGCTGCTGCAGATCCGCGAGCGAGGATGTGCCCACGAGGTCGAGTTGCAGCGCGTGCTCGCCGAGTTCGATGACGTGGCCGTGGGCGTCGATGAAGCCGGGCATGACCGTCCGCCCCTGCGCGTCGATCGTGGCAGCTGCCTTCGGCATTGCTTCGCCCGCGTGAAGGAGACGTACGATCTTGCCGTCGTCGCCGATCAGCAGGCCGCTGAAATGCTGCACCTGCCCGGAAGGATCGGCCTGGATGCCGTTCGCATTGGCGACGAGCGTGTCGGCATAAGCTGATGAGGCGAGGAGCGTTGCAGCGAGCGCGAGGGCGGTCTTCTTCATGGCCGACGCTTAGCATTGTTTGCGCCTGCATGAAGGGCTAGGCCGCCCAGCGATGCTCCAGACGACCTCCATGCAGCCTCCGACCATCGACGACATCCGCGTCGCTGCCGAGCGCATCAAGGGCGCGGTGATCCGAACGCCGATGCTGGTCAGCCGGACGCTGTCCGAAATCATCGGCGCGGAAGTCTGGTTGAAGTTCGAGAACCTCCAGTTCACCGCCGCCTACAAAGAGCGCGGAGCGCTCAACAAATTGCTCCAGCTTTCGCCCGAGGAACGGTCACGCGGAGTGATTGCGGCATCGGCCGGTAATCACGCGCAGGCCGTCGCTTATCATGCCAAGCGTCTGGGCATTCCGGCGACGATCGTAATGCCGGAATCGACTCCGACGGTGAAGGTCACGCAGACCGCCGGGCATGGAGCGACCGTCGTTCTCTATGGCAGGATCGTCGACGACGCGTTCGCGAGAGCCCGCGAGCTGGCGCTCGAGAAGGGCTACGTCTTCGTGCACGCCTTCGACGACCCGCAGATCATCGCTGGCGCCGGAACGGTCGGCATCGAGATGCTCGAGGACGCACCAGACCTCGATGTGATCACCGTGCCGATCGGTGGCGGCGGTTTGATGTCCGGCGTGTCGATTGCCGCACGCGCGCTCAAGCCCGACATTGAGCTGATCGGGGTCGAGGCCGAGCTCTATCCGTCGATGAAGTGCGCGATCCAGGAATGCCAGATGCCGCTCGGAGGAGACACGCTTGCGGAAGGCATTGCCGTCAAGCAGCCCGGCGAGCTGACGTCGCGGATCCTCAGGGAATATGCGAACGACGTCGTGCTCGTCTCCGAACGCGACCTCGAGCGGGCGGTCGCGATGCTGGTCGGGATCGAGAAGACGGTGGTCGAAGGCGCCGGCGCGGCGGGCCTTGCGGCGATGCTTGCGGAGCCGGAGCGCTACAAGGGCAAGAAGGTCGCAACGCTGCTTTGCGGCGGAAATATCGACACCCACCTCCTCGCCAACGTCCTGGTCCGCGATCTCGTCCGGCAGGGACGCATCGCCCGCCTCCACATCGCCGCGCACGACCAGCCGGGGGCGCTCGCGGCGATCACGGCCAAAGTTTACGAGGCCGGAGTCAACGTCATCGAGGTCAACCACAGCCGGATCTTCACGCAGCTCCCCGCCAAGGACACGATGATCGAAGTCGAATGCGAAGCGCGTGACCCGCAATCGATCGACGATGTCGTGGCGCGACTCGAAGCGGCCGGATTCCGGGTCGAACGCGCCCAACTCGACTGATTGAGGGTCGCCTGGCCGACACTTTTCTGTCTACGGACGGGACAGCGGCCGAATTCCATCGCAATTGACGCGTCCAAAGGCTTTTCATCGGCGTTTACCAGTCGCATAAACGGCAACGTAACCATTTGAGTGAGGTCGGGGTGAGCGCACCATTTCGCTTTCCCAAGTTTTTCGTAACGAACCCGAGCCCCTGTCCGTATCTTCCGGGCAAGGTGGAGCGGAAGGTTTTCACTGAGCTCACCGGCCGTCATTCCAGCGAATTGAATGAGGCCCTCGGCCGCATCGGCTTCCGGCGCAGCCAGTCCGTCGCCTATCGCCCTAGCTGCATCGATTGCTCCGCCTGCGTCTCCGTCCGAGTGCTCGCAGCCGAGTTCGTGGCCAATACTACTCAGCGCAAGCTGCTGCGCCGCCACGCCGATCTCGAGGTCAGCGCATGCAAGCCGTGGACGACCGACGAGCAATACGACCTGCTTCGCCGCTATCTCGCTATTAGGCACCCGGGCGGCGGAATGGCCGAGATGGACGAGAGCGACTTCGCTGACATGGTCGAGCAGACGCCGGTCCGAACCTACGTCATCGAATATCGTGAGCCGTCGAAGGACGGCCGTCCCGGGAAGCTCATCGGCGCCTGCCTTTCCGACCAGCAAAGCGACGGCCTGTCGATGATCTACAGCTTCTTCGATGTCGGGCCCGATGCTCGAAAGGGGCTCGGCACCTACATCATCCTCGATCACATCGTCCGCGCGGCGCGGGCAGGACTGCCCTACGTCTATCTCGGCTATTGGGTCGAAGGCTCATCCCGAATGGCCTACAAGACCAGCTTCCGGCCGCTCGAGCGGCTCGGGCGGGACGGCTGGCGGCGCATGGATGAATCCGAACCTCAGCTGGTGGTGCACCCCATCGTCCTTCCGGCGCGTCGTTCGCGCAGCCGACTTCTGATCGACGCCTAAGAGCGCTTCAGGTACCTACGCCGACCAATCATCATCGCTGCGATGACGCAGGCGCTAAACAGCGCCGCCTCGAGGATCGTGCTCGCGAAGTGGGTGATCGGTCCGAATCCGGACTCCCCAAAAAGTCGTCCGACATGGTCCAGCCGGAGCCGTGAGTTAGGGAAAGCCTGACCAAGCAACTCCAGGCTCCCGAGCATCAGCCTCCCACCGAGGAGGAAGATCACCAACCCCCCGACAGCGCCAGCCAGCGCTGCGAGCGCTCCGGCGCGGCGCACGGAAGCGCTTCTGGACTCGAACCACGCGCCTGCGCCGACGGCAGCGCCGAGGATAAATCCTTCCATCGCGCCGGTGATTTCGCCGGGAGATCGGCCGACAAGCAGAGCGAAGGAATCGTGCCCTAGCAGCTTTCCGAACGCTCCGACGAAAAGACCGCCTGCCGCACCCGCAAGCATCAGCCATGGCAGTGAGCGGCTGCGAACGAAGGCCATTGCCGCGACCGCGAAACTCACGCCCGAAGCCCCGATAACACCGATGAGGATCGTTGCGCAGAGCAGGACGAGGAGAACCGAGATCGCACCGACGCCGGCCTCCGAGGCCCCGGCAAAGCCGTAAATCAGTCCGCCGATGGCCCCGGCGAGCCCGCCTCCCAGCGTGCCCGCCAAGCCGGTGACCACGAACTGCCTCCAACTGTCCGGCACATCGCGCGTAACAGGGGCAGTGGCGTTTTCCACCACTTCGACCGGAGCGATGAATCGATAGCCATGCTTCGGCACCGTCTCGATGAACCGCGGCCGGCTCGCGTCGTCGCCGAGGGCGCGCCGGAGTGTCTTGATGCACTGGGTCAGCGCTTCGTCGGTGACCGGCACGCCGCGCCAAACCTCGTCGAGGAAGCGATCCTTCGAAACCAGCTTGCCGCAGTCGCGGACCATCAGGGCGAGCGCATCGAGGTAACGGCCGTTGAGCTCGATCGCCCGATCGTCGGCAAGCAGCCGCCGTTCCTGCGTATCAAGCACGAATCCTTCAAAAGCGAAGCTCGCGGCCACTTTTCAGCAAACCCTCATGCGTTGCTCATGCCCCTCAGCGCCGATGCAGGCACGACAGGACCACTAGCATGCACGGAGGTTCGGTAATGGCAAGCGAGGTAAATGGAGGGGAGTGGCCGCGCATTCCGTGGCGCCTCATCGGTTGGGCGACCGCTCTCGGACTGCTCATGATCCCGTGGCTCGCGCACTTCCCCTGGACGCTGTCGGACTTCATCGTTGCAAGCGCGATGTTTGCCATTGTTGGCGGGACCTTCGAACTCGCGGTCCGAGCGTCGGGAAACTGGGCGTACCGTGCTGGGGCCGCGGCGGCACTGGCGACGGCGTTCCTGCTCACTTGGGTCAACCTTGCCGTGGGGATCATCGGCAACGAGGACAATCCCCTCAACCTCATGTTCTTCGGAGTGACCGCGGCAGCGCTAGTCGGATCGATCGCGGTCCGCTTCCGCGCCGATGGAATGACCCGCGCAATGATCGTGGCAGCCCTCATCCAGGCCGTGATCGGCCTCGGCGTGCTCCTTTCCGGCGCTGGCGACAACGAGCCGCCGCCCGGACCCGTAGGCCTCTTCATCCTTATCGAATTCTTCGCGGGGCTGTGGCTTCTTTCCGCATGGTTCTTCCGGAAGGCGGCAGCGGCAGCTTGAAACTGCTATGATGGGCGCTCGATGAACCTTTGAAGCGCGGAAAGGCACCCATCCGATGCGGGAGGGTCCGGACGTGAATGCAGTAGGGACGGCAATTCGCCCCAGGACCGAATCCGCACCGCAACGCGCGCTCGACGAACGCGAGCTGCTCGAGCGGGTAAAGGCGCGTGATGTGGACGCGTTCGAGAGGCTGTACCGGATCTACCAGCCCCGTCTGGCCCGATTCCTGACCAACCTCGTGAAGCGCCCACAACTGGTGGAAGAGGTGCTCGACGATACGATGATGGTGGTCTGGCAAACCGCTGCGAGCTTCAGGGGGACAAGCAAATTGTCGACCTGGGTTTTTGCCATTGCCTACCGCAAGGCTCTGAAGGCGCGGGCGCGCTGGCCCGACCCGATCGAGGACGAACAGTTCGACACGCGTGCCAGCAACGATCCGGCCCCGGATTCCGACCTTGAGCGGAGTGGTGTGCGAACTGCACTCGTAACCGCGATGGAAGGGCTCTCGCCCGAGCAACGCTCGGTCGTCGATCTCACTTACTTCCACGACCTGGGGTATCGCGAGATTGCAGAGATCCTGAATTGCCCGGTCGACACGGTGAAGACCCGCATGTTCCACGCCAGGCGGCGCCTCAAGCAGGCGCTCTCCGGCACATTGGCCGACTGGCTTTAGGAGGTAGGGCCATGCCCAACCGGATCGAAACTGAGGTGCGACCGCACCACGACGCTGAAGAGCTCCTCCCTTGGTACGCGACGGGACAGCTCGAACGGGACGAGACGGCGCTCGTCGAGCAGCATCTCTCCAATTGTGCCCACTGCCGCCGGCAGCTCGCCTTCGAGCGGAGGATGGTCGACGAATTTGCGGCGATGACTCCGGAGGTCGACTCAGGCTGGGCTCGTCTCAAGCAGCGGCTTGAAGCGCCGCACGAGCCGCAAGTCGTCGTCGTTCCGCACGAACGGTGGCGGGACAAGGTCGCGAATGACGCGGCAGCGCTGTGGCAGACGTTCAGCAGGCCCGCGATCGCGACGTTGGCGGCTGCGCAAGTCGCGTTCGTCGGAATCGCCGGAACGCTCCTCTACACGCTGAGCCAGCCGTCCTACCAGGCGCTGGGTTCTGCGCCGCCGCCTCAGTCCGCGAACGTCATCGCGATGTTCCGCGCCGACGCCACCGAGTCCGAGATCAGCCAGCTGCTGCGTTCGAATGGAGCGGCGTTAGTCGGCGGCCCAACGCCGACTGATGCTTATCTCCTGCGCGTGCCGGCCGCTTCGCGCCAGTCAGCCCTCACCCGGCTGCGAGCCGACCGGCACGTGCTCCTTGCACAGCCGATCGATGGAGCGAAGTCATGAAAATCGCCCGCCGCCTGCTGGCGGTGTGCGCGGCGGCGGCAGCGCTGGCGCTCAATGCGCCCGCTTCCGCACAAGGTTCTCCGTCCGTCGCGCCGGATCGCCAGATCCTCGTCATGGTCCGCCATCCGCCCGATCATTTCCGGCCGAACGGAAGCTACGGCGGCGATTATGGCGGCGATCTCGCCCGAAGCGCTCGCGAGCGGCTCGCCCGCGGCATAGCGCACGATCATCGCCTGACGTTCGTCGACGGCTGGCCCATGCCGATGATCGGCGTCGACTGCTTCATCATGGCAGTGCCGGATGGGCGCTCTACTGCTGCGGCCGCCGACGAGCTCTCGCATGACGCGAAGGTCGCCTGGGCTGAACCGGTGAATCTGTACCAGGCGCAAGGCGCAGCGGCCTCGTCCCAACGACCCGCTCTATCGCGGCCCAGCCGGCGGCCAAGACCTGGAACCTCGCCGATTTGCACAAGATCGCCACCGGCCGCGGGATCAGGGTCGCGGTGATCGACAGCGGCATCCAGGCGAACCATCCTGATCTTGCGGGCCAGGTCATCGTCAATCGCAATTTCGTCGCGGGGCAAGCGGAGGTTGCTGAGGATCACGGCACGGGGGTTGCCGGCATCATTGCGGCGAAGGCCGACAATGGGGTCGGAATCGCCGGAGTCGCGCCCGATGCTCGGCTGCTCGGCCTGCGTGCCTGTTGGCAGCAGAAGGGAGCGGGCCCCGACCGTCTGTGACGGGCTGAGCCTCGCCAAGGCGATCTATTTCGCGGCTCGAGGAAAAGGCGGACGTGATCAATCTCAGCCTTAGCGGGCCGGACAGCCGCCTGCCTCACGGCTCTAGTGGAAGCGGCTGTCGCTCGGGGTTCGGTGGTCGTCACCGCCTATGACTCGCACAAGCCCGCCGGCGGATTTCCTGCCTCGGTTCCGGGCGTGATCGCCGTCGCGGACCACAGCTTTGCAGCCGGTTCCGCCCCCGTCTACATAGCGCCCGGCCGCGACGTGCCAACGACGCAACCGGGAGGACGATGGTTTCTCGTCAATGGAAGCTCGTTTTCGGCTGCTCATGTCAGCGGCCTCGCTGCGCTCGTCCGACAACGACGGCATGCTGCAGAGGTGACTTTGGTCTCCGATCGGCCGGTCGGCGGCACGATCGATGCCTGCGCGACGCTCGAGCGTGCGGCAACCGGCTGTGATTGCTCATGCGGCGGCGCACGCGCTTCTGCGGCGAGGTTCGTCCACTAGCCTCGTCCGGCTCGGCGCAGTCTGGATCATCGTCTGCTGCGTCGCGGCGCCGGCCAGTGCCGAAATCGGCGCTACGGTCTCGGTCTTCAGCGATTCACGTTTTCGCGGATATTCGCTCAGCGACGGACGACCAGTCGCCACGTTCGACTTCGCCTATGACGATTCGTCCGGCCTTTACGCGGATGCCGCGGCCACCGGCGTCCTAGGCCAGGGAGGCGATCCCGCGCTGCTCGGCGCCCAACTGAACGGCGGCTTCGCCAAGCAGCTGCAGTCCGGGACGACGCTTGATTTCGGAATCCTCTATTCGACCTATTCCCATTATTCCCATGGCGGCGGACGCAAATCGTACGGCGAGCTTTATGCCGGCATCGCCCGCGGCGCATTCTCGTCACGGATATTTCTGTCGCCGCATTACTCCGAAGCCGGCCTGTGGACCGCCTACGGCGAGATAAACGGCCACATCAGCCCTGCACGAAAGTGGAGCATCGATGCTCATGCGGGCTTGCTCCTGCCGCTGCGGACGCAAGACAATAGCGAGAGTTACCGACCCGCTTTCGACGCCCGTCTCGGTGTGTCACGCGAGTTCGGGCCGTTTTCGCTTCACGCCTCCTGGGTTCTGGGCGAACACGGACGCGAATATTATGGCGACCGGTCGCGGGGAGGGAGTGCATTCGTCCTGGGAGCAACTTGGGCGCTCTAGCGCCATTGATGAACCGATCATCCTTTCGCCGACACTTACGCTAGCCGCCGCGAGCGTGCGCGAGACTCTCTCCCCCTGCCCGCGCGCTCACGGCGAGCACACCGACAACCTCTATCAGGGCCGGTCGGTCCCCTGCCGGCCGGTCCTGACCAGCCGCGAAAAAGGCGGGACGCTTTCGCGTCCCGCCTTCTCTCCCAGCCCCTGTTTGTAGCTTTTAAGCGACCGCCGCCTGCGGCTCGGGCTCGCTCGCCTCCTCCGGATCGCGAAGCACGTAGCCGCGGCCCCAGACGGTCTCGATGTAATTGGCGCCGCCGCAAGCCAGCGAAAGCTTCTTGCGCAGCTTGCAGATGAACACGTCGATGATCTTGAGTTCGGGCTCGTCCATTCCGCCGTAGAGATGATTGAGGAACATCTCCTTGGTCAGCGTCGTGCCCTTGCGGAGCGAAAGCAGCTCCAGCATCGCATATTCCTTGCCGGTCAAGTGCACGCGAGCGCCGTCGACCTCGACCGTCTTGGCGTCGAGGTTCACGGCAAGCTTGCCGGTGCGGATGACCGATTGCGAATGGCCCTTGGAACGGCGGACGATCGCATGGATGCGGGCGACCAGCTCGTCCCTGTGGAACGGCTTGGTCACATAATCGTCGGCGCCGAAGCCCAGCGCCCGGACCTTCGAATCCATCTCGCCGATGCCCGACAGGATCAGAACCGGCGTCGAAACCTTCGCGGTGCGGAGCTTCTTCAGCACGTCATAGCCGTGCATGTCCGGCAGGTTCAGGTCGAGCAGGATGATGTCGTAATCGTACAGCTTGCCGAGATCGAGGCCCTCTTCCCCGAGATCGGTGGTGTAGACGTTGAAGCCTTCGGTGCCGAGCATCAGCTCGATGCTCTTAGCGGTCGTCGGCTCGTCTTCGATCAGCAGCACGCGCATTAGCGGTTCCCCCTCCGCGGCCGAAGAGCGTTAAGCGCCCTTAATGGCCTTGAAGCATCCATTAACCATTCGAGGTCTGAAGGGAAAAGGTTAATATTTCCTAACTCGCTGGATTCCTTTGATTCGTTGCAAGAGAGTCACAAATCGCTCCACAGCTTGCCCACTGCTTCTCCACAGGAAGAGTCACCGCGTTTGCTCTGGGGAGGCGCGTCGTCCATGGCGCGCCTGTGGATTTTTCGGAGCGCATCCTCTTCATCGACGCGGAAGCGATCGTCATCGACAAGCCGGCCGGGCTTGCCAGTCGATACGCCTCGCCGCGGAGGGGATTCCATTGCGTCCAGACTGGATGAGCTGAAGTGCGGATTTCAACGGCCGCCGACGCCGATGCACAGGCTCGACATGGATACGAGCGGCTGCTTGCTGTTCGCTCGCTCCCCCAAGGCGCGCGCGCTGATTCCAGAAAGCTTTCGAGACGCGCGCCGTGCGAGAAATATTATCTTGCGGTGGTGGCGAGCGGAGCTTTCCGAGGAGGATGGCGTGATCGATGATTCCGCTCGCAAAGCGTTCGAGCGCCGAAGCAGGTTGGAAGATGGTGTCCGATGCGCATGGGCTTGCAGCGACAACGCGCTGGCGCAGGCTTGCGGTTCGCAATGGGTCTACTTTGGTCGAGTTTCAGCCACTGACCGGCCGGACGCACCAAATCCGCGCGCACGCACGCGAGGCGTTCGGGCGCGGGATCGTCGGCGACCGGGTCTACGGAATTCCTGGCGGTCCGATGCTCCTTCACGCGTCGCGCCTCGTCGTTCCGCGCGACGGCAAGCCGGGCGATCGACGTGACTGCGCCAGTTCCCGACTATTTCGGCGAGTGGCGCGATGCGGCCTGAGGACGTCGTCAGATTCCGGAAGACGCGCTGAGCGAAAGCTTCCTCGCTGCAACCGGCCCCGGCGGGCAGAACGTAAACAAGGTCGCGACCGCGGTGCAGCTGCGCGTCGACCTGTTCGGGCTCGGCCTGCATCCCGACGCCTACGAGCGGCTGAAGACGATCGGCGGAAGCCGCGTGACCGGTCGCAGGCGAGCTCATCATCACCGCTCGCCGCTTCCGCACTCAGGAGGCGAACCGGCCGATGCGCGCCGACGGCTGGCGGAGATGATCGCTGCGGCCCATATGGTCCAGGCCAAGCGCAAGCCGACGCGGCCGAGCCCGGGCAGCGAAGGCGCAGCGGGTGGACAAGAAGCGCCAGCGAAGCGCGATCAAGCAGGGGCGCGGAAAGGTGACGTTCGATTGACCTACGATTTCAGGATCGAGGCGGCCGACAAGGCGACCATGTATCGCGATCTCGCCTCGGCGCTTCGAGGGCCTGGTGACCGGCGAGCCGGACCCAATCGCGAACATGGCCAATGCCGCGGCACTCATTTTCGAGACCTTGCCCGACGTCAATTGGGTCGGCTTCTATCGAAATATCGACGGCCAGCTGGTCCTCGGCCCGTTCCAGGGTCGGCCCGCCTGCATTCGCATGACGTTCGATGAGGGGGTGTGCGGCGCGGCGGCGAAAGTCTCGGCAGGTTCAGCGGGTCGAGGACGTGCACGTCTTCCCGGGCCACATCGCCTGCGACAGCGCGTCCAACAGCGAGATCGTGGTCCCATTGATCCGCGACGGCGAAGTGCTCGGCGTGCTCGACATCGATAGCCCAAAGTTCGGCCGGTTCACAGAAGAAGACGAAGCTGGCGTTGTGAAGCTCGGCGAAATTCTTTCCGCGGCCATTTAGTATCCCGGCGCAGGCATGGATCCAGTCCAAGAGAATAAATCCTGGGCCCGGCCTTCGCCGGGAACAGTCAGCTCAACTGCTCAAGCCGCTCGTCGCTGAGACTTCCCGGGATGATCATCACCGGGCACGGCAGCTTGCCGGCGTCGTGACCGGTGAAGTGCACAACTAGCGGGCCCGGGCTGCCGCTCGGTGCAGCGCCAAGCACCAGCGCCGCTACTTCGCCACGCTCACCGACATGGTTGAGCACCGTTCGTACCGGATCGCCCTGCTGGACGATGATGTTCGCCTCAACGCCCAACTCGTCGAGAATTTCGCCGATCGCGGAGCTGACAACTCCCTGGATCCGCAGCCGCTGTTCTTCCTCGATCGCTGCCTGGACCCCGCCGAACTGCACGAAGTCCTGCGGTTCGACAATTCCGAGCACCTCGATACGGCCCTTCGTCTTGGCTGCGCGGCGCGCAGCGAAGCGGAGCGCGACGCGCGCTTCATCGCTGTCGTCAACGACGACGAGATAGGTGCGTTTGCGGTCGTCACCCATCTGCAAAACGATTGCTGCGTCAAACGCGCGTTTAGCGCAAGCGGCCTCGGAACCGCATCGCCGCGCCCTTGACCTGGGTGGCCGCATTGGCTTTGAGCCGGCGAGCCTTTCCTCACCGGACAGTCAGCCATGCCCATCGAACTCAAGATGCCCGCCCTTTCCCCCACCATGGAGGAGGGCACGCTCGCAAAATGGCTTGTCAAGGAAGGCGACAAGGTCGCGTCCGGGGATATCCTCGCCGAGATCGAGACCGACAAAGCGACCATGGAGTTCGAAGCGGTCGACGAAGGGACGGTCGCGAAGATCCTCGTGCCCGAGGGCAGCGAGGGCGTGAAGGTCGGCGCTCCGATCGCGATTCTGGCAGGCGAAGGCGAGGACGCAGGCGCTGCTGCGAGCGCAGCGCCGAAGGCCGATACGCCGCCGCCGGCCCCGCCCAAGGCGCCGCCCGCGCCGAGGGCCGATGCAACTCCGGAGCCTCCCGCAGCTCCGCAACCGCCGGCTGCGCCGAAAGCACCGGAACCTCCATCCGCACCGAGCGCACCCGCTGCGCCGAGCGCCGAGGGCGAGCGAGTCAAGGCTTCGCCGCTCGCACGCCGCCTCGCACAGGCCCAGGGGATCGATCTCTCGTCCCTCCAGGGCAGCGGTCCCGGCGGACGGATCGTCCGCGCCGACGTCGATGCCGCCGTCGGCAAGGCTCCGGCCGCAGCGCCGGCGCCGGCTGGCGCGCCGCCGCCCCCACCGGCAGGTCATCTCGTCATGCCTGGGCCGATGGAGCAGGCGATCCCGCACGAAGAGGTCAAGCTCTCCAACATCCGCAAGACCATCGCGCGCCGCCTGACCGAGGCGAAGCAGCAGGTCCCCCACATTTACCTGACCGTCGACATCCAGCTCGACGCGCTCCTGAAGCTCCGCGGCGAGCTCAACGCAGGCCTTGAGGCGCGCGGCGTCAAGCTCAGCGTCAACGATCTGCTGATCAAGGCGCTCGCCCAGTCTTTGATGGAAGTGCCCGAGTGCAACGTCGCCTTCGCCGGCGACCAGATGCTCAAGTACAGCCGAGCCGACATCTCGGTCGCGGTCTCGATCCCGGCCGGGCTGATCACGCCGATCATCGTCGGCGCCGACAGCAAGAGCGTGTCCTCAATCTCCACGGAAATGAAAGAGCTCGCCGGCCTCGCCCGCGACGGCAAGCTTCAGCCGCAGCAGTATCAGGGCGGAACTGCCTCACTCAGCAATATGGGCATGTACGGAATCAAACAGTTCGAGGCCGTCATCAACCCGCCGCAGGGAATGATCATGGCGATCGGCGCAGGCGAGAAGCGGCCTTATGTCATCAATGACTCACTCCAGATCGCAACCGTGATGAGCGCCACCGGCAGCTTCGACCACCGCGCGATCGACGGCGCCGACGGAGCCAAGCTGATGAAGGCGTTCAAGCGCCTGGTCGAAAACCCGCTGGGAATGCTGGCGTAGGAGCACCGCCATGTTCGTGAAGACGGTGCGAGGCGCCTACTATCCGATGAGCTCCATCGAGTGCCTCGCGGAGGACAAAGACCAGTCCGGCGCGACGATCGAAACCGCCAGGCTCAAGGACGGAAGCACGGAGCAGCTCGTCAAAGGCGAAATCCAGCGCGTCACCGAGGCCAGCGCGCGACCGTTTCCGGCGGCTCCGGAAACTTTCGTGCTTCAGCGCGTCATCGACGACAATGACCGGCTGAGCCTTGAGCGGGTGCCCATCCTCGGCTGGATCGTCAGTCCAACGCGCGGCGTCGTGCCGATCACGATCGAGGGCATCAATCATGGCATGGACGGCAGCGTCCCGGTCGTGATGCCGACCGGAGAAGTCGTAGTGGCGATGGATTGCTCCTACGTAAACCAGGACTGCTATTTCGCCGAAATCGCTGCGTCCGAAGATTCCTGAGCGTGGAGCGAACGCCCCTCATTCGAGTGACCGCAATGCCGTCCGACACTAACCCTTATGGCGGCGTGTTCGGTGGCTGGCTGATGGGCCAGATGGGATTAGCCTGCGGGTCGTTCGTTTCGCGCAGAACGAAGGGCAAGGCGCTGCTTGTTGCTGCGGACGCGATCAAATTCCCCGGCGCAATGACGGTCGGCGACGAACTCAGCGTCTATGTCGATTTGCTGAAGGAGGGCCGCACCTCGCTGCGGCTCAGGGCTGAAGCGGTCGGGCGCCAGCGTGACGGCGAGGCTGAAACGATAGTGGCCGAGGGGGAGTTCACCTTCGTTGCACTCGATGAGAACAACAAGCCGCGCGAGATCGTGGCTAATGAGGAAACCAATGGCTGACCAATATGACCTCATCGTCCTGGGCTCGGGACCTGGCGGCTATGTCGCCGCGATCCGGGCGGCACAGCTGGGCCTGAAGACCGCGATCGTCGAGCGCGAGAATCTTGGCGGCATCTGCCTCAACTGGGGCTGCATCCCGACCAAGGCACTGCTTCGTACCGCCGAAGTGTTCCACTACATGCAACACGCCGACGCTTACGGGCTCAGCAACGAGAAACCCTCGTTCGACATCGCCAAGGTGGTCGCGCGCAGCCGCGCCGTCGCGAAGCAACTCAACCAGGGCGTCGCGCATCTGATGAAGAAGAACAAGATCACCGTCGTGATGGGCGAGGGGAAGCTCACCGCGAAGAACAAGCTCAACGTCACCGGCACCGACGGGAAGGCGACCGAGCTTCAAGCCAAGCATATCATCGTCGCGACCGGCGCTCGCGCGCGGGATCTCCCGTTCGCCAAGGCCGACGGCAAGCGCATCTGGACCTACCGGCACGCCATGACTCCGCCGGAAATGCCGACCGAACTGCTGGTCATCGGCTCCGGCGCGATCGGGATCGAGTTCGCGAGCTTCTACGCGGACCTGGGTGCAAAGGTGACCGTTGTCGAAATGCTCGACCGAGTGGTTCCGGTCGAAGACGCTGAGGTCAGCGATCAGCTGGCCAAGAGCCTCAAGAAGCAGGGGCTGACCGATCCTCACCAGCGCCGGCGTGGAAAGCCTCACGGCAGATGCGAAAGGCGTCGCGGCAAAGATCAAGACGAGCGATGGCAAGACCAGCGAGCAGCGCTTCAGCCATGTCATCGTCGCGGTCGGAATCGTCCCGAACACGGAGAACATCGGGCTCGAAACGCTCGGCGTCAAAACCACCAAGGGCCACATCGACACCGACCCAATGTGCCGCACCAATGTGCCCGGCCTGTGGGCGATCGGCGACGTCACCGCGCCGCCCTGGCTCGCGCACAAGGCCAGCCACGAGGGAGTCACCGCGGCGGAGGCGATCGCCAAGGAGCTCGGCAACAAGGACGTCCACCCGCACGCGACCGACCCGAAGAACATCCCGGGCTGCACTTACTGCCGTCCACAGGTTGCCAGCGTCGGCCTTACCGAAGCCAAGGCGAAGGAAGCCGGCTATCAGGTGAAGGTCGGCAAGTTCCCCGCGATCGGCAACGGCAAGGCGATCGCGCTAGGCGAGGTCGAGGGCTTCGTGAAGACGGTCTTCGACGCGAAGACTGGCGAATTGCTCGGCGCGCACATGATCGGCGCCGAGGTCACTGAGCTGATCCAGGGTTACACGATCGGCAAGACCGCCGAGCTGGTCGAGGACGATTTCATCCAGACCGTCTTCCCGCACCCGACGCTTAGCGAAATGATGCACGAAAGCGTACTCGCCGCGTTCGGGCGAGTGATCCACATCTGAACTGTCCTAGAGAGCGGCTCTTGTGCGATGGCTCGCAGCCATGCAGTGCCGCGTCCAATTGCGTCGATTCTATAGCAGTGCACAAAGCATCGTTTCGCGCGTGCGCGCGAGGGTCGCTGCAATCGCTGCGTTTTAAGGGGGTGGGAAGAATGAAGGCTTGGCTTTTCGCAGCGGCAATTTTCGGCGCAACCGCGGCGCAGGCGGTGACGGTAGTCACTGCCGACCGCATGCTCGACGTGACGACCGGCCGATACATCGACCATCCGGCGATTCTCATCGGCGACGACGGCAGGATCCAGCAAATCGGCAGCGCCGGCTCCGCTGCAGGGTCCGGCGGGCGCAAAGCATATCGACCTTCCGGGCGAGACGTTGCTCCCTGGTCTCATCGACATGCACGTCCACATGAACAGCCTCGCCGAGATCGGCGGCTATGAGGGGCTGAAGTACACGGACAGCTTCTGGGCGGCGATCGGGCCGTACAATGCGCGCAAGGACATCGACGCGGGCTTCACCACCGTTCGCAACGTCGGCTCGGGCGATTTCGACGACGTCGGCCTGAAGCAGGCGATCGACGGCGGCTGGATCGTCGGTCCGCGCATCATCCCGGCGACCTACCTGCTCGGAGCGACCGGCGGGCATTGCGACGACACCGATGGGCTTCCGCCATCGATGGTGCGGACAAGACCGGCCCTGACATCGTCACCAGCCCCGAGACGCGGACGCGAGCTCGTCCGCTGGGTGCACAAATACGGCGCCGAGGTGATCAAGATCTGCGCGACGGGCGGCGTCTTCTCGCTGGGCGACGCAGTCGGCGCCCAGCAGCTCACTTATGATGAGATGAAGGCGATCGCCGACGAGGCGCACATGCTCGGCCTCAAGGTCGCCGCGCACGCGCACGGCGACGAAGGAATCCGCGACGCGATCCTCGCCGGGATCGACACGATCGAGCATGCGAGCCTCGCCAGCGACGCGACCATCCAGCTCGCCAAGCAGCACGGCACCTGGTTCGACATGGACATCTACAACGACGACTACATCCTCGCGACCGGCACTAAGAACGGGACCGAGCAGGAGAGCCTCGACAAGGAGCGGATGGTCGGCCTGAAGCAGCGCGAGACCTTCCAGCGCGCAGTGAAAGCCGGCGTGAAGATGATCTTCGGCACCGACGCCGGCGTCTATCCGCACGGCGACAATGGCAAGCAGTTCGCCAAGATGGTGCAATGGGGCATGACGCCGCTCCAGGCGATCCAGGCGGCGACGCTCAACGCCTCGCGAAGCGCTCAGCCGCAACGACGTCGGAGTGATTGAGCCGGGCCGCTACGGCGATCTTGTCGCGGTGCGCGGCGATCCGCTGCAAAACGTCGCGCTGCTCGAGCATGTCGACGCCGTCGTCAAGGGCGGAGAGCTGGTGAAAGGACCAGGCGCAAGCGCAATGAGCGCACCGACCGCCAGCACACGAACGCTCGTCATCGCGCTTCTGGCGAACCTCGGCATTGCTGCGTCGAAGTTCCTCGCCGCGTTCATCACCGGCTCGTCGGCGATGCTGACCGAGGGCGTCCATAGCGTCGTCGACTCGACCAACCAGCTGCTGCTGATGTGGGGTCGCCGAGCGGCGAAGAAGCCGCCCGACAAGTTCCATCCGTTCGGCTACGGCCGCGAGCTCTATTTCTGGAGCTTCGTCGTCGCGGTCCTCGTCTTCTCCCTCGGTGCCGGTGTGTCGGTCTACGAGGGGATCATCCATATCGCGCGCCCCGAGCCAGCGGTATCGCCATTCATCGCTTACGCAGTGTTGCTCATTGCTTTCCTGCTCGAAGGCTGGTCGACCTTGGAGGCTTTCGCCGACTTCAAGAAAGCCAAGGGGAGGCTCGGCTGGTTTAAGGCCGTCCGACAGTCGAAGGATCCGCCTGCCTTCATCGTCCTGCTTGAAAACGGCGCGGCAATGGCGGGCATCATCGCTGCGGCGGTCGGACTCATGCTCGCACAGATCACGGGAAATCCCTTGTACGACGGTGCCGCCTCGGTTGTGATCGGAATCATTCTCGGCATCACGGCCGGACTGCTGGCATACGAATCCAAGGGCCTGCTCATCGGAGAGGCGGCCGACCCTGTGCTCGTCAAGAACCTCCGGACGCTCGCGGACGAAATGCCGGGCGTGGTTGGTGTCGGACATGTCCTAACCGTCCACTCATCTCCCGATCAGATCACCGTCATGATGAATGTCGATTTCGATGACACCATCAGCGCGAAGCAAGTCGAACAGATCGTATGCCGAATAGAGGAGGAGGCGCAGGAGCGCTGGCCTCAGGTGAAGAATCTTTTCGTCCGTCCGATGCAGGGCGCCGCCGACCAGCGGAAGCACTGATTGTCAAAGCTCGATTGCAGCAAGATACGAAAGGAGTTCGCCGACGCGGTGAACATGGAGGTTCAAGAACTCGAGGCGTGGCTCGAAACCGATGAGAGCAGGAGAGTCGGTTGGAAGGGCAAAGACGGGAGCGCCAGGGAGAGCGTGGGTTACGCAAGCGGGCGACGCATTCTCGACGTGCTCGGCAAAGCAGATCGCGACCTTAGTGCGGCGGATTATGAACATATGCGCAAGGTGGTCGGGTTCGTCCGGCGCCATCTGGTGCAACGACCCGAGAATGTCTTCACGTCGCGCTGGCGCTACAGCCTCATGAATTGGGGCCACGATCCGGTGAAGGACGACTGTAGATGACCTCCATGCATGACGTTTCCGATCCGCGGAACGCCTCGATCCTCATCAACGTCAACGGCGAGCTCAAGCCTCGTAACGAAGCCGTCGTCTCGGTCTTCGACAGCGGGTTCATGTTGGGGGACGGAGTCTGGGAAGGGCTCCGCCTGCATCGCGGCAGGCTGGGCTTTCTCGATCGTCACCTCGAGCGGATGTTCGAAGGCGCAAAGGCGATTGCCATGGATATCGGGCTGTCGCCCGAGGAGCTGACGAAACGGCTCTACGACACGCTGGATGCCAACAAGATGGAGGAAGGCGTTCACGTCCGCCTGATGATCACTCGCGGCGTTCGGTCCACCCCTTACCAGGACCCGCGGGTCGTCGTCGGCGGAGCGACGGTCGTCATCATCCCGGAGTACAAGGAACCCGATCCAGCCGTTTACGAGCGCGGACTCAAGCTCTTCACGGTTCACGTGCGCCGCGGCGACCCGGCGGTGCAGGACCAGAAGATCAACTCGCACTCCAAGCTCAACTGCATCCTCGCCTCGATCCAGGCGACCCAGGCTGGCGCGGACGAAGCCTTGATGCTCGACCCGCACGGCTTCGTCGCGACTTGCAACTCGACCCACTTCTTCATTGTCCGAAAGGGAGAAGTTTGGACGTCGAGCGGTAAATATTGCCTCGGCGGCATCACCCGCGGCCTCGCGCTCGAAATCGCTCGGGATGCGGGCATTCCGGCGATCGAGAAGGATTTCTCGCTGACCGACGTCTACGGCGCCGACGAAGCCTTCGTGACCGGCACCTTCGCGGGCATCGTACCGGTGCGCGAGATCGACGGACGGAAGCTCAATTGCCGCGGACCGATGGTGGACCGACTGCAGAAACTCTACGCAGAGCGCGTCGAGCGGGAGGTCGGGGAGCAGGCGCGGCCGTGACCATCCGAATCGCGATGTGGTCGGGCCCCCGCAACCTTTCCACCGCGATGATGCGCAGCTTCGGAAGCAGGGCCGATACCTTCGTCTCCGATGAGCCGTTTTATGGCTGTTTCCTCAAGGCGACCGGCGCCAATCATCCGATGCGCGAAGAGACGATCGCCGCGATGGACTGTGACTGGAAAAGCGTCATTCAGACCCTGCGCGGCAACCCTTCCGGCGACTCTCCCATCTGGTACCAGAAGCACATGTGGCACCACATGGAAGGACCAATCGGCTACGACGATTTCGCGGGCTTCACCCACGCCTTTCTGATCCGCGAACCGGAGCGGATGATCGCCTCGTACCTGCGCAAGCGCGAGAGCGCGGCGTTCGACAATTTCGGCCTCGACCGTCAGGCCGAATTCTTCGAGCGCGAAGCAGACCGCCTCGGGCATGCGCCGCCGGTGATCGACGCCAATGACGTCCTTGCGGATCCCGCCGGAGTGCTTTCGAATATGTGCGGCGCCGTCGGCATTCCCTGGGATCGAGCAATGCTCAGCTGGGCTCCGGGCAGACGTGAGACGGACGGGCCTTGGGCACCGCATTGGTACGCCGCGGTTGAGCGGAGCACGGGTTTCGGACCGAAGGAGACGGAGCGCGTCGATCTCCCGTCCGAAGCTCAACGTCTCGCCGATCGCTGCCGCCCCTTTTATGAAAGGCTTGCGTGCCACAGGATCGGGAGCAGCAGCGAATGATGGACCCATTCAGCTATCTGTCCGTCCTGCTCTCGATCGTTCTGGGGTTGGCCCTCACGCAGATATTGCAGGGCTATCGATCAATCCTGCTCGCAAAGGGCCGAGTGCGCCATTCGGCAACAGTCCTCATCTGGAGCGGCGTCTTGATTGCGATGGTGGCGCAGGCGTGGTGGGCGAGCTTCAGTCTCCGCGATCGGACGCATTGGGATTTTCTGAGCTTCGTGGTCATCCTCGCCCAGATGGGCCTCGTTTACATGGGCGCGGCAGTGGTCTTCCCAGATGTGCCGGCCACCGGGGATGTCGATCTCGCCGATCACTGGGACCGGCATCGCACCGCCTTCTTCGCATTCCTCCTTGCGATACTTGCAGCGAGCCTTCTGAAAAGCATTGCATTGGACGATCGGCTACCGCGGACAGCCGACCTTATTTTCCACATTATGCTTGCCGGCGTCGCGGTAGTCGGAATTGTCGTCCGAAATGTACGCGTTCAACTGCTACTTGGCTGCACGACGGCTGCGCTTCTGTTCGCTTATGTGGCCTTGCTCTTCGCCCACATCTGAGCGGTTCGCGGCCTTACGCGATCGTTTTGACCCCGTTCTCGCTCCACTCCTGATCGACATCGACCTCGAGCAGGGCCCACTCGTCGCGGGTCTTGCATTGAATGGTCTCAATGCGGCTTCCGGGAAGCGGATCGACGCGGAGGCAATATTTCGTCTCCGCAGTGCCCGCGGGCGCAACGACCGAAGGAGCCTGGGCCGCCGCAGGGTTCTGCGACGCGATCAGGCTTACGGCCACAAGTAATAGGCTTGCCATGTCGTTCTCCTTAAGTGGAACGCGGACAGCTCTCCCAAGCGCAGATTACGCTTGGCGATCCCGGAACGCTACCAATTCAACTCCGCCATCGCCTGACGTCAGCGTTACTTGCGCTCGTAGGTGCCGATCAGCTCGCCCTCGGCGAGCGCATGCTTCCGAGCTGCGTTTTCCACATCGGCGACCTTTGCGCCCGCGGGAACGTCAAGCTTCTCGGTGTCCAGAGCAAATAGCTTGAGATGATAATGGTGCGGTCCGTGGCCCCTGGGCGGGCAGGGACCGCCGTATCCAGGCTTTCCGAAGTCGTTGGCGACCTCCGTGCCGATCTTTTGGCCGCCGCCGATCGACCGGGCCGATGCAGGAATGTCGAAGACACCCCAGTGCCTGAATGTCCCGCTCGGCGCATCGGGATCGTCGATGACGAGCGCGAAGCTCATCGTTCCGGCCGGAGGATCGCCCCAATGGAGCGTGGGCGTTTGATCGGCGCCATCGCAGGTGAATTGGGTCGGGATCGGCTGCCCAGCCCGAAAGGCATCGCTGGTGAGCTGAAGTTTGGCGAGGGTCGCATTTTCCATTGCTGCTCCTCCATTGTTCGAGCGATTGCTCCCGCCGCAGCTCGCCATGGCGACAAGCGCGAGAGCCGGAGCTATCCTCAGCAAGGCCCGATTCGTCATGGTGAGCCTCCATTTTCCGGGAAAGCAAACTACGAACGAGCCGCGGCTTCGCGCCGTTCCCGCTTTCGTCCCTCATCTCCGCCTGTTCGCCGCTGCCGATCAGACTGTGTTATACGAGCAGGACAGCTAATGAGGTGAGTCGTGGCTGAAAATCCATTCGAAGCTTTTGGACGGGAATTAAAACGGGCGATGGAGGAGCATGGCCGTGCGCTCAACGAGGAGATGAAGCACGTCCACGAACAAATGCATTCCGCGATGGAGCAAATGAAGGATGAGATGGAGCGCGTGGGCGCAGAGCTCCAGCGGGCCATGGAGGAATTCCACCGCCAGCGCGAACATGGCGGTGCGCGGCGTGGCCGGAGCGCGGACGTCGATCGCGCAGAGGTGAAGCCGAAGAAGGCAAAGCCCTCTTCAAAGAAGAGAGCGAAACCTTCATCCAAGAAAAAGAAGGTGAAGGGGAAGCAGCCGCGCAGCAACTAACTGCGGTCTCGCGCAGTTGACCCTTCGGCGCCTCGTCGCTATGTGGCCGCCCGTCCGAGCGTGAGGGATTCTTCGCTCATCGCCGGGCAAGAGCTGAACATTGCTCAACAATGCGCGTCGCCAAGCGGCCCGTAAGGCTGCTCGGCTCCGCGCCTTTTCTGTTGAGCAAAGTAACCGCGGGGATTTCCCGCAACGAAAGGTGAAGGGCTTCATGCCAACGATTAACCAGCTGATCCGCAAGGGTCGCGAACCGCAGAAGGCCAAGTCAAAGGTCCCTGCGATGGAGCAGAACCCGCAGAAGCGCGGCGTCTGCACCCGTGTATATACGACGACCCCGAAGAAGCCGAACTCGGCGCTTCGCAAGGTGGCCAAGGTCCGCCTGACCAACCAGCGCGAAGTCATCAGCTACATCCCCGGCGAGGGCCACAACCTCCAGGAGCACAGCGTCGTGCTGATCCGCGGCGGCCGTGTGCGCGACCTTCCGGGCGTCCGCTATCACGTCCTTCGCGGCGTCCTCGACACGCAGGGCGTCAAGGATCGCAGGCAGAGCCGTTCCAAGTACGGCGCCAAGCGTCCCAAATAATCAGGCCAGAGTAAGCCCCGGGCGAGTCCCGGAACAGGCTGAAGAGAGAAAAGGAACAATCCAATGGCTCGTCGTCGCCGTCCAGAGAAGCGCGAGATCCTTCCCGATCCGAAGTTCGGGGATATCGTCCTCTCCAAGTTCATGAATTCCGTCATGCTCGACGGGAAGAAGTCCGTCGCCGAAGGCATCGTCTATGGTGCGCTCGACAACGTCGAAACGCGCATGAAGGTCGAGCCGCTGCGCGTGTTCCATGACGCGCTCAACAATGTGAAGCCGGGCATCGAGGTCCGCAGCCGCCGAGTCGGCGGTGCGACCTACCAGGTTCCGGTCGAGGTCCGTCCGGAGCGCGCCCAGGCGCTTGCCATTCGCTGGCTGATCTCGGCGGCGCGTGCCCGTTCGGAGAAGACCATGTCGGGCCGCCTTTCGGGCGAGCTGATGGATGCTTCGCAGAACCGCGGCAACGCGGTGAAGAAGCGCGAGGACACGCACCGCATGGCCGAAGCGAACCGCGCCTTCAGCCACTACCGCTGGTAGTTTTCGTACCTATATTGGCGGGGCCGGCACGTGACGGCCTCCCACATCGCTAAGGAACTGACGATCATGGCCCGCAGCCATCCGCTCGAGCGCTATCGCAATATCGGCATCATGGCGCACATCGACGCCGGCAAGACGACGACGACCGAGCGCATCCTCTATTACACCGGCAAGTCCTACAAGATCGGCGAAGTCCACGAGGGCACCGCGACGATGGACTGGATGGAGCAGGAGCAGGAGCGCGGGATCACGATCACGTCGGCCGCGACGACCTGCTTCTGGACGGCGAGGCGAAGGTCCCGAGCACCGGATCAACATCATCGACACGCCGGGCCACGTCGACTTCACCATCGAAGTCGAGCGTTCGCTGCGCGTGCTCGACGGCGCGGTCGCCTGCTTCGACGGCGTTGCCGGCGTCGAGCCGCAGTCGGAGACGGTGTGGCGGCAGGCCGAGAAGTACAAGGTTCCGCGCATGTGCTTCGTCAACAAGCTCGACCGCACGGGCGCGAACTTCGAGATGTGCGTCGGCATGATCAAGGATCGCCTCGGCGCGCGCCCGGCGGTGCTGTACCTGCCGATCGGCATCGAGAGCAGCGTTCAAGGGCCTCGTCGACCTGGTCGAGAACCGCGCCATCATCTGGCTCGAGGAGAGCCTCGGCGCGAAGTTCGAATACACCGAGATTCCGGACGACCTGAAGGACGCTGCCGCTGCAGCGCGCCAGGAGCTGATCGAAATGGCGGTCGAGCAGGACGACGACGTCATGGAGGCCTATCTCGAGGGCACCGAGCCGGACACCGCGACGCTCAAGAAGCTGATCCGCAAGGGCACGCTGAACTTCTCGTTCGTGCCGGTGCTGTGCGGCTCGGCGTTCAAGAACAAGGGCGTCCAGCCGCTGCTCGACGCGCGTCGTCGACTATCTGCCGAGCCCGCTCGACATTCCGCCGGTCGAGGGCATCAAGCCCGACAGCGAGACGACCGACACGCGCGCGCCGTCGGACGACGCGCCGTTCTCGGCGCTGGCGTTCAAGATCATGAACGACCCGTTCGTCGGCACGCTGACCTTCGCCCGCATCTATTCGGGCAAGCTCGAGACCGCGTCGCAGGTCACGAACTCGGTCAAGGACAAGAAGGAAAAGGTCGGCGCGCATGCTGCTGATGCATGCCAACGACCGCGAGGACATCCAGGTGGCCTATGCCGGCGACATCGTCGCTCTCGCGGGCCTCAAGGACACCACGACCGGCGACACGCTGTGCGCCGCCAACGCGCCGATCATCCTCGAGCGGATGGAGTTCCCGGACCCGGTCATCGAGGTCGCGGTCGAGCCGAAGACCAAGGCCGACCAGGAGAAGATGGGCATCGCGCTCAACCGCCTGGCCGCGCGAGGACCCGTCGTTCCGCGTCACCACCGACCATGAATCGGGCCAGACGATCATCAAGGGGATGGGCGAGCTCCACCTCGAGATCCTCGTCGACCGCATGAAGCGCGAGTTCAAGGTCGAGGCCAATGTCGGCGCTCCGCAGGTCGCCTATCGCGAGTATCTCGCGAAGCCGGTCGAGCTCACCTACACCCACAAGAAGCAGTCGGGCGGCTCCGGCCAGTTCGGCGAGGTCAAGATCAAGGTCGTCCCCGGCGAGCGCGGCTCGGGCTTCCAGTTCTTCGACGAGATCAAGGGCGGCAACGTCCCGCAAGGAATATATCCCGTCGGTCGAGAAGGGCATGCGCGAGACCGCCGAGACCGGCTCGCTGATCGGCTTCCCGATCATCGACTTCGAGGTCCACCTGATCGACGGCAAGTATCACGACGTCGACTCCTCGGCGCTGGCGTTCGAAATCTGCCGGCCGCGGCGCGATGCGCGAAGCGGCGCACAAGGCCGGCATCAAGCTGCTCGAGCCGATCATGAAGGTCGAGGTCGTGACGCCCGAGGATTATCTCGGCGACGTCATCGGCGACATCAACAGCCGCCGCGGCCAGATCCAGGGCACCGACAGCCGCGGCAACGCGCAGGTGGTCGAGGCGATCGTGCCGCTTGCGAACATGTTCGGCTACGTGAACCAGCTGCGCTCCTTCACCCAGGGGCGCGCGCAGTACACGATGCAGTTCTCGCACTATGACGAAGTGCCGCAGAACGTCGCCGACGAGGTGAAGGCGAAGCTGGCGTAAGCGCAAAATTGTAGTTATGGGCGCGTCCGCGATGAGGGCGGGCCGCCCGAATTCCTTTCAAAAGAAGAGGCGTAAAATGGCGAAGGCTAAATTCGAGCGGAATAAGCCGCACGTGAACATCGGCACCATCGGTCACGTCGACCATGGCAAGACGTCGCTGACGGCGGCGATCACCAAGGTGCTGGCCGAGACCGGCGGCGCGACGTTCATCGACTATGCGAACATCGACAAGGCGCCCGAAGAGCGCGAGCGCGGCATCACCATCTCGACCGCTCACGTCGAGTATGAGACCGACAAGCGCCACTATGCGCACGTCGATTGCCCGGGCCACGCCGACTATGTGAAGAACATGATCACCGGCGCCGCCCAGATGGACGGCGCGATCCTGGTCGTGTCGGCCGCCGACGGCCCGATGCCGCAGACCAAGGAGCACATCCTGCTCGCCAAGCAGGTCGGCGTTCCGACCATGGTCGTCTTCCTGAACAAGGTCGACCAGGTCGACGATCCCGAGCTGCTCGAGCTGGTCGAGCTCGAAATCCGCGAGGAGCTTTCCAAGCGCGACTTCGACGGCGACAACATTCCGATCGTCTCCGGTTCGGCGCTCGCCGCCCTCGAGGACAGCAACCAGGAGATCGGCCACGACGCGATCCTCAAGCTGATGGACGCGGTCGACGACTGGATCCCGACCCCGGAGCGTCCGCTCGACAAGCCGTTCCTGATGCCGATCGAGGACGTGTTCTCGATCTCGGGCCGCGGCACCGTCGTCACCGGCCGTGTCGAGACCGGCATCGTCAAGGTCGGCGAGGAAGTCGAGATCGTCGGCATCCGCGACACCCAGAAGACCGTCGTCACCGGCGTCGAGATGTTCCGCAAGCTGCTCGATCAGGGCCAGGCCGGCGACAACATCGGCGCGCTGCTCCGCGGCGTCGGCCGTGAGGACGTCGAGCGCGGCCAGGTGCTGTGCAAGCCCGGCTCGATCAAGCCGCACACCGACTTCAAGGCCGAGGTCTACGTCCTGTCGAAGGACGAGGGCGGCCGTCACACGCCGTTCTTCGCCAACTATCGTCCGCAATTCTACTTCCGGACGACCGACGTCACCGGCGAGGTCGTGCTCCCCGAGGGCACCGAGATGGTGATGCCGGGCGACAACGTGAATCTGGGCGTCAAGCTGATCGCCCCGATCGCCATGGACCCGGGTCTGCGCTTCGCAATCCGCGAAGGCGGCCGCACCGTCGGCGCAGGGGTTGTCGCGAACGATCACGAAGTAATATAGGGCGCCAACCGCGCGATTCTGGATCAGGGTCGCGCGGTTCGCTTTTGAGTTTGGTTTGGTAGCGCGGGCTTCGGCGCTTGAGGCTGAGGCTCGTCAGGCTCTTTCGCATCGGTAGGGACATGGAAACGCAGAATATCCGGATTCGCCTGAAGGCGTTCGATCATCGAGTGCTCGACCAGGCGACTGGCGACATCGCCGACACGGCGCGCCGCACGGGTGCTCTCATCCGCGGTCCCATTCCCCTGCCGACGCGCATCGAGAAGTTCACCGTCAACCGTTCGCCGCACGTCGACAAGAAGTCGCGCGAGCAGTTCGAGGTGAGGACCTACAAGCGGCTGCTCGACATCGTGCAGCCGACGCCGCAGACGGTCGACGCGCTGATGAAGCTCGATCTCGCCGCCGGCGTCGACGTGGAGATCAAGCTGGCCTAACCGGCCAGCCGCGGGCCGACAAGGCTCGCGAAGAATAGGGTGATACCGCCGGAGGTTAGCTCCGGGCTGCGTCCCCGCCGCTCCTTTCAGGGAGCACTAGCCCAGGCGGGGCACGCAAACATTTGGATGGGCTGCACGCACCCGGAATTGTCGCCGGGTGCCTCTGTTGAGGAGTTTGATCATGCGCACCGGCGTGATCGCGAAGAAGGTCGGAATGACCCGCCTGTTCCAGGCGGACGGTCGGCACGTGCCGGTTACCGTCCTGCAGCTGGACGAGCGTGCAGGTCGTCGGCCGTCGTGAAATGGACCGTGACGGCTACACCGCCGTCCAGCTCGGCGCGGGCAAGGCCAAGGCGAAGAACGTCGCCAAGCCGCAGCGCGCCGCTTTCGGCAAGGCCGAGGTCGAGCCCAAGGCGAAGGTCGTCGAGTTCCGCGTCGCCGAGGACGCGCTGCTCGACGTCGGCGCGCACATCAGCGCCGATCATTTCGTCGCCGGCCAGCTGGTCGACGTCGCCGGCGTGACGCAGGGCAAGGGCTTTGCCGGCGCGATGAAGCGCTGGGGCTTCGGCGGTCTGCGCGCCACCCACGGCGTTTCGGTCTCGCACCGCTCGCACGGTTCGACCGGCAACCGCCAGGATCCGGGCCGCGTCTTCAAGAACAAGAAGATGGCCGGCCACATGGGCGCCCGCAACCGCACCCAGCAGAACCTCGAGATCGTCCGCACCGACCCGATCCGCGGCCTGCTGTTCGTCAAGGGCTCGGTCCCGGGCCACAAGGGCAGCTGGCTGACGGTCAGCGACGCGATCAAGCTGCCGCGCCACGAGAGCGCGCCTTATCCGGCGGGCATCATCGACACGAAGGCGAAGGTCGACGAAGCCGAGCTGCCGGCGGCGGGCCTGGTCGACGAGGCCGCGGTCCACGAGATCCCGGCGCTGCCGAGCGACGAGGAAGTCGCGGCGATCGCCGCCGAGCAGGAAGCCGGCGCTGCTGCCGACGCGGAAGCCGCAAGCGCTGCCGAGCTGAAGCCGCCGATGCGGCCCAGGCTGCAGAGAACGAAAAGGCCCAAGCGCCGAGGGCAGCAAGCCGCCTCGACGCCGACGAGAGCAAGGAAGGCTAAGATGAAGGTCAAGGTACAGACCCTCGACGCCAAGGCAAGGGCGGCGACATCGAGCTCAACGACGAGATTTTCGCCGTCGAGCCGCGCGCCGACATCCTTCACCGCGTCGTCACCTGGCAGCTCGATCAACCGCCGCGCTCCGGCGCGCGCGGCCCGCGAGCGCAGCGACGTTGCCCGCACCGGCAAGAAGTTCGGCCGCCAGAAGGGCGGCGGCACGGCTCGTCACGGCGACCGCCGCGCGCCGATCTTCATCGGCGGCGGCAAGGCCCACGGCCCGCGCGCCCGCGTCTTCACTTCGAGCCTCAACAAGAAGGTTCGCGCGCTCGGCCTCAAGATGGCGCTGTCGTCGAAGGCGCGGGACGGCCAGCTGATCGTGCTCGACAACCTCGACGTCGCCGAAGGCAAGACCAAGGCGCTCGAGGACGCAGCTCGGCAAGCTCGGCTTCGGCAAGACCGCGCTGGTGATCGACGGCGACGCGCTCAACGTCGGCTTCGCCCGCGCTTCGTCGAACCTCGAGAGCATCAACCTGCTGCCGGCGGTCGGCGCCAACGTCTACGACATCATGCGCCACGAGACGCTGGTCCTGACCCGCGCCGCGGTCGAGAAGCTGGAGGCCCGCTTCAATGGCTAAGAAGCCGCAGGCGGCGCTCGACGCGCGCCACTACGACATCGTGCTCGCGCCGCACATCACCGAGAAGTCGACGATGCTGTCGGAGACACAACGCGGTCGTGTTCAAGGTCGCGCCGAGCGCGACCAAGCCGGAGATCAAGGCCGCGGTCGAGGCGCTGTTCAACGTCAAGGTCGACGAACGTGAACACGATCGTGACCAAGGGCAAGACCAAGCGGTGGAAGGGCAAGCCCTACCAGCGCTCGGATATGAAGAAGGCGATCGTCACCCTGGCCGAGGGCCAGTCGATCGACATGACCGAAGGGGTCCGCGGCTAATGGCTCTCAAGCAATATAAGCCGACCTCGCCGGCCCGCCGCGGCCTGATCCTGGTCGACAAGTCGGCGCTGTGGAAGGGCAAGCCGGTCAAGGCGCTGACCGAAGGCAAGCGCAAGACCGGCGGCCGCAACAACAAGGGCCATGTGACCTCGCGCGGCATCGCCGGCGGCCACAAGCAGAAGTATCGCTACATCGACTTCAAGCGCCGCACCTGGGACGTCGCCGGCGACCGTCGAGCGGCTCGAGTACGACCCCAACCGTTCGGCGTTCATCGCGCTCGTGACCTACGAGGGCGGCGAGCAGGCCTACATCATCGCTCCGCAGCGCCTCGCGCCGGGCGACAAGGTGATCGCCGGCAAGAAGGTCGACGTGAAGCCCGGCAATGCGATGGAGATCGGCCAGATGCCGGTCGGCACCATCGTCCACAACGTCGAGCTGAAGCCCGGCAAGGGCGGCCAGATCGCGCGCGCCGCCGGGCACCTATGTGCAGGTCGTCGGCCGCGACCGCGGAATGGTCATCGTCAGGCTGAATTCAGGCGAGCAGCGCTACATCCGCTCCGACTGCATGGCGACGGTCGGCGCGGTGTCGAACCCCGACAACGCCAAACCAGACCTCGCCAAGGCCGGCCGCAACCGCTGGCTGGGCAAGCGTCCGCTGACCCGCGGCGTCGCCAAGAACCCGGTCGACCACCCGCACGGCGGTGGTGAAGGCCGGACCTCGGGCGGCCGTCATCCGGTCACTCCGTGGGGCAAGCCGACCAAGGGTGCCCGCACCCGTCACAACAAGGCGACCGACAAGTTCATCATCCGGTCGCGTCACGCGAAGAAGAAGGGTTAATCCATGGCCCGTTCCGTCTGGAAAGGTCCGTTCGTCGAGCTTTCGCTGCTGAAGAAGGCGGAAGCTGCGCAGGACAAGGGCGGCCGCGCGCCGATCAAGACCTGGTCGCGCCGTTCGACGATCCTGCCGCAGTTCGTCGGCCTGACCTTCAATGTCTACAACGGCCGCAAGTTCGTGCCGGTGTCGGTCAATGAGGAAATGGTCGGAATGAAGCTCGGCGAGTTCGCGCCGACGCGCACGTTCCACGGCCACGCCTCCGACAAGAAGGGCAAGCGCTGATGGGCAAGCCAGCAGCACCCCGCAAGGTCGGCGAGAAGGAAGCGCTCGCGGTCGGCAACACGATCCGTGGCTCGGCGCGCAAGCTCAACCTCGTCGCGCAGATGATCCGCGGCAAGCAAGGTCGAGGAGGCGCTCAACATCCTGAAGTTCATCGCCCAAGGGCGATGAGCCGAGGATGTCTGCAAGGTGCTCGCCTCGGCGGTCGCCAATGCCGAGAACAACCACAACCTCGACGTCGACGCGCTGGTCGTCGCCGAGGCGAGCGTCGGCAAGTCGATCTCGATGAAGCGCTTCGCGACCCGCGCGCGCGGCCGCTCGAGCCGGATCGTCAAGCCGTTCAGCCGAATCCGCGTCGTCGTTCGCGAGCAGGAAGAAGCGTAACATGGGTCAGAAATCCTCTCCGTCGGGCTTCGCCTGCAGATCAACCGCACCTGGGACAGCCGCTGGTTCGCGGAAGGCCAGGACTACGGCCGGCTGCTGCTCGAGGACCTCAAGATCCGCAAGCTACATCCTCGAGAAGCTGCCGCAGGCGGCGATCTCGAAGGTGGTGATCGAGCGTCCGGCCAAGATCTGCCGCATCTCGATCTATGCCGCGCGCCCGGCGTGATCATCGGCAAGAAGGGCGCGGACATCGAGAAGCTCAAGAAAGAGCTTCAGAAGATGACGAGCTCCGAAGTGAGCCTCAACATCGTCGAGATCCGCAAGCCCGAGATCGACGCCAAGCTCGTCGCCCAGGGCGTCGCCGACCAGCTCGAGCGCCGCATCGCGTTCCGCCGCGCCATGAAGCGCGCGGTGCAGTCGGCGCTGCGCCTCGGCGCCGAGGGCATCCGGATCACCTGCGCGGGCCGTCTCGGCGGCGCCGAGATCGCGCGCACCGAATGGTACCGCGAGGGCCGCGTTCCGCTGCACACGCTGCGCGGCAACGTCGATTATGCCGAGGCCGAAGCGCACACCGCTTACGGCGTCTGCGGCGTCAAGGTGTGGGTCTTCAAGGGCGAGATCCTCGGCTCACGACCCGCTCGCGCAGGACCGGCTGATGATGGAGGCTCAGACCTCCGGCGTCCGTCCGGCGCGCGAAGAGCGCGGCAACCGGTAAGCGCGAAGGAAGTAAGAGATGCTGCAACCCAAGCGCACCAAGTTCCGCAAGGCCTTCAAGGGCCGCATCCATGGCAATGCCAAGGGCGGGACCGAGCTCAACTTCGGCGCCTTCGGCCTCAAGGCCATGGAGCCGGAGCGGATCACCGCGCGCCAGATCGAGGCGGCCCGCCGCGCGATCACGCGTCACATCAAGCGCTCCGGGCCGCTTGTGGATCCGCGTGTTCCCGGACGTTCCGGTGAGCTCGAAGCCGGCCGAAGTCCGCATGGGCTCGGGCAAGGGCGCGCCCGAATTCTGGGTCGCCCGGGTCAAGCCGGGCCGGATCCTGTTCGAGCTCGACGGCGTCCCCGGCTCGCTCGCCAAGACGGCCTTCGAGCGCGCGGCCGAAAAGCTGCCGATCAAGACCAAGGTCGTCGCCCGCCTCGGCGAGAGCCTGGCCGAGGAGGAAAAGTAAGATGGCCTGCGATCGACGATCTCAAGCGTGAAGACCGACGACCAGCTGCAGCAGCAGCTCGGCGAGCTGAAGCGCGAGCAGTTCAACCTGCGCTTCCAGTCGGCGACCAACCAGCTCGAGAAGCCGAGCCGCGTCCGCGAAGTGCGCCGCACCATCGCGCGCATCAAGACGCTGCAGAACCAGCGCGCCCGCGCCGCAAGCGGCGCAGGGCTGAGGAGAGAGACGAGATGCCAAAGCGCGTCCTCACCGGCACCGTGGTGTCCGACAAGGGTGACAAGACGGTCGTGGTCCGTGTCGAGCGGCGGGTGAAGCACCCGCTCTACGGCAAGATCATCAAGCTGTCGAAGAAGTACCACGCTCACGACGCGGCGAACGAGTTCCACGTCGGCGAGATCGTGCGCATCGAGGAGTG
>CAVTYB010000003.1:0-225909 GCA_963738825.1 uncultured Alphaproteobacteria bacterium
CGACATTATCGCCAACGCGGTGCGGGTCACGCTCGGGCCCAAGGGCCGCAACGTCGTCATGGACAAGAGCTTTGGCGCTCCAAGGATCACCAAGGACGGCGTCACCGTCGCCAAGGAGATCGAGCTCAAGGACAAGTTCGAGAACATGGGTGCACAGATGGTGCGCGAAGTGGCCTCGAAGACCCACGACCACGCGGGTGACGGTACCACCACCGCAACAGTGTTAGCTCAGGCGATCGTTCGCGAGGGCATGAAGTCGGTCGCCGCGGGCATGAACCCGATGGACCTCAAGCGCGGTATCGACATCGCCGTCGCGAAAGTGGTGGAAGACTTGAAAGCGAGATCGAAGCCGGTCTCCGGCTCGAACGAGATCGCCCAGGTCGGAATCATCTCGGCCAATGGCGATAAGGAAGTCGGCGAGAAGATCGCGGAAGCGATGGAGAAGGTCGGCAAGGAAGGGGTGATCACCGTCGAAGAGGCGAAGGGTCTCGAGTTCGAGCTCGACGTCGTCGAGGGCATGCAGTTCGACCGCGGCTATCTGTCGCCCTACTTCATCACCAACCCGGAGAAGATGCAGGTCGAGCTTTCGGATCCGTACATCCTGATCCACGAGAAGAAGCTCTCGAACCTGCAAGCGATGCTCCCGATCCTCGAGGCCGTGGCGCAGAGTGGCCGTCCGCTCCTCATCATCGCCGAGGACATCGAGGGCGAGGCTCTGGCCACGCTCGTCGTCAACAAGCTGCGCGGCGGCCTGAAGGTCGCGGCGGTGAAGGCTCCGGGCTTCGGTGATCGCCGCAAGGCGATGCTCGAGGACATCGCGATCCTCACCGGCGGCGAGATGATCAGCGAGGACCTCGGGATTAAGCTCGAGAGCGTCACGCTGAACATGCTCGGCCAGGCCAAGCGCATCACGATCGACAAGGACAATACGACGATCGTCGACGGCGCCGGCGCCAAGGAAGGGATCGAGGGTCGAGTTGCGGCGATTCGCCAGCAGGTCGAGACGACGACTTCCGACTATGACCGCGAGAAGCTGCAGGAGCGGCTAGCGAAGCTCGCTGGCGGTGTTGCGGTGATCAAGGTCGGCGGCGCGTCCGAGATCGAGGTCAAGGAGCGCAAGGACCGAGTCGACGACGCGCTTCACGCGACTCGCGCCGCGGTCGAGGAAGGTATCGTTCCGGGAGGCGGCACCGCGCTGCTCTATGCCACGAAGGCTCTTGAAGGCCTCAACGGCGAAAATGACGACCAGGTCCGGGGCATCGACATCGTTCGCAAGGCGCTCCAGTCGCCACTGCGACAGATCGCCCAGAACGCCGGGCACGACGGAGCGGTGGTCGCCGGAAAGCTCGTCGATGGCAATGATCAGAACATGGGCTTCAACGCCCAGACCGAAGTCTACGAAAATCTGATCGCAGCTGGCGTGATCGATCCGACGAAGGTCGTTCGAGCTGCACTCCAGGATGCGGCTTCGATTGCAGGTCTCGTCATCACCACTGAAGCGGCCATTGCAGAGCTGCCCGAAGACAAACCGGCGATCCCGATGAGTGGCGGCGGCATGGGCGGAATGGGCGGCATGGATTTCTAGGTATCGAGTAGCCGATAGATCCGATTGTCCCCGACGGGCTCGCAGTCGTGACGCGCCTTGTCCTTCGGGCGCAATCCGCAACAAATGTTCTCCAGCGAGCGAAGCCCCCTTGTTGCGATCATCTAGGACGGTACTGCCGAAACGGCGACGAGAGAATTCGGCGCGGATATCGGGATATGAGGGTGTTCCTGCAGACCTCTCCGGTCGCCCAGCCCCGTTAGAGTGGCGTACTTCCGTGGCCGTAGAGAATCCGTAATACCTCCAACGATATCAATTAGATAAGTATGAGCAGGGAGGATTCGAAACAAAGATAAAAGCTAAAATCAGTCTCTCGAAAACCGCTGATAACGGCTATTTATCGCGCCGGCACTGCACTGCAGAGATGTTGCTGGATCGGCTCCGACAGCAACCGCAAATTGTTGCCTGCGCCGCGGTACTGATTGTGCTTCCCCGTCGATCCGGCTGAGGGAATGGTTATGATCCGCGCAAGTCTTTGAGCAAGAACGACATCCTGGGTTCGCAGCCAGTCTGCTGGTCAGGGGAATTAGTCCTCCAACAATTGGAACGGCGCGGCAAACGGTCCGTTCTAGTTGTTCAAAGGAGAAAAGGTCATGACTAGGTTGTTTCTTGCCGCAGGTGTCGCCGCTTTGGCGATCGCGGCTCCTGCGACTGCCGGACCTCGTGACCACGGCGACAAGAACAAGAACGAGACGCAGGCCGATCGGCAGGCCGCCGGCGAGAAGAATGCGCCCGCCCAGAGGCAGCCAGAGGCGACCGCAGTCCGGCGCGTGCAGCGCCAGGGGGCCGCTGCGCCGCCGATCCAGCGACAGCAGGAGCGCCCCGCTGCGATTGAGCGGACGCAGCGCCCTGCGGAGGTCGAAATGCGCGCGAACCCGCATCAGACGCAACCACCCATACCGCCGCAGGAGCAGCAAGTCCGGGCGAACCGTGACGAGGCGCAAAGCCGGATTGCTCAGCAACAGCAGCTCCGCGCAAACCGTCAGCAGGAGGTGCATGCGCGAGATGCTCAGCAACAGCAGCTCCGCGCAAACCGTCAGCAGGAGGTGCATGCGCGAGAGGCTCAGCAACAGCAGCTCCGCGCGAACCGCCAACAGGAGGTGCAGACGAGAGTAGCGCAGCAGCAGCTCCGCGCGAACAGTCAGCAGGCGCAGGCGCGCATGGCTCAGCAACAGCAGCTCCGCGCGGACCGCCAGCAGCGGGTCCAGACGAGAATGGCGCAGCAACAACAGCTTCATGCCAACCGTCAGCAGGCGCAAACGCAGATGGCCCAGCAACAGCGCGCGGACCGTCAGCAGCAGGCTCAGACAAGAATGGGGCAACAACAGCAGCGCGCTAACCGCCAGCAGCAGGTCCCGGCCCAGATCGCGCAGCGGCAGCAGCTTCAGGCGAACCGCACGGCTGCCAACGTAAACACCCGCGTCCCAGCGAACAACGCAGACTTAGGGATCGCTCGTCATCAACAGATGCAGGCGTTGCGGTTGGCCAATCCTCAGGTCTTTCAGGCAAGCCGGATCCAGACGCTGGCTCCCCGCACGCAAATCGTCGCGCCCACTCAGGCAGTGCAATACATCGGCCAACCGGTTTCGAGGGTCACTACTTACGTGCCGCTTGCTGCGCTGCCGCAATCGGTCAGTTATCTCTATCCGGACACGTCGAACTACTATTATCAGTATGGCGGCGGATACCTCTACCAGGTGGACCGCAGCACCAGCCTGATTGAGGCGCTGATCCCGCTGCTTGCGGGCGGCTACTTGCCGGGCAGCTATGTGCCGTCGTCGTATATGAACAGCTACGTGCCCGATTATTACGGATACAATAGCTTTTATCCCTCGAGCTACGGCTCTGGGTACGGCTACGGCTCCGACTATGGTTACGGTGCTGGCTATGCCAATCTGTGTAACCGCTATGCCTACGGCGTGATCTATCAGGTCGACTGCATGACGGGCATGGTCGAGAACGTCATCCCGACCTACGCGGGCGGCTATGGTGTCGGACAGATGCTGCCTTCGGCATACAGCACCTACAACGTGCCGATGCAGTACCGCAGCATGTACTATCCGACCGCCGACTATTCCTATTGGTACGCGCCCGGTGCGATTTATCAGTACGATCCGTCGAGCAGCTTGATCACGTCGGTCGCGGCGCTGATGTCGCCGGGCTTCACCGTCGGGCAGCAGCTGCCAATGGGCTACGGCATGTACAACGTCCCGCTCGACTATCGCAGCACTTACCACGACACACCGGACGCCTGGTATCGTTACAACAATGGCTACATATACCAAGTCAATCCCACGACGCAGCTGGTGACAGCAGTTGTGGCTTCGCTGTTCAACTGAGAGTCGGAGAACTGTTAATCAGTACGTCAACTTCGGCCCGGAGCCTGAGAGCAATACGCGCGGTTCCATTCCGTTCGCAACGTCCATGAAGGCTCATGCACTCGCGCTCATCATCGCGGGCGGCGACACTGCTCTCGCTGGAGGTACCTTTCAGTGCGTCGTTCGCTCATCTCGCTTCCAATCCAAATCAGACAAACTACAATTTTTGGGGATGGTGGAGAGGGCTGGATTCGAACCAGCGTACGCTTGCGCGGGCAGATTTACAGTCTGCTGCCTTTAACCACTCGGCCACCTCTCCAGGTGCAGGCAGGCGCGCCATGTGGCGGCGCACCGATGATGTGTCAACGCAGGTGACAGTGAAGAGTTGTCGCCACTTGCTAGCGCTCGTGCGCTCCGATTTCGAAACTGCTCCCGGCAGCTCGCGAAAGTGGAGCGGGTGAAGGGAATCGAACCCTCGTCGTAAGCTTGGAAGGCTTCTGCTCTACCATTGAGCTACACCCGCATACCATTGAGGTAGCGTCAATTTTCCTGATTGCTACCCCGCAAGTTTACAGCACGGTTTACACCTGATGCTGCGATGCGCTCGCCGAGTGCCACGACGGTCGCGGGCTGGTCAACATAAACTCTGCGAATTCGCGCAACTCGCTCTTTGCCACAAGCCTCTGCGACTTCCTGATCTGTCAGTTTCGCCTTGACTGGAAGAGGCGCAAAGCTTCGCCGGCAAAAAGGTCGGCCAAATGATCGGCCAAAGATGTGGCCACTCGTTGACATTTGGGCTTAGAATGCCCAGAAATCTGCGACTTTTTAAGGATCCTGCCGCTTTTAGCAAACTCTTCAAGAACGGCCAAAATTAGATGCAAATTCCGGTGAATGTTCAACTCATTGAACCGGCCTATCTGGAGGAAGTAATCCTCGGCCAGATTGCCATTTGGGTCGACCGCCAGGCCGTTGACCGGCACCAACAACGTGAATTAGTAAGCAAGTCGCAATGACGCACCTGAACGCCATCGCCGCAACCTCGACCGGTCACCTCTGGTGGCGCGGAGGGACCTTTGCGGCGCGATGGCGCGACTGATCGCTTAGCAACGATCATCGACTGCCCGCCCGCCACCGGCGGGCTTTTTTGTTTCAGGTGAGTTCAAATGTCCCAGATTCTCGCTTTCCCGGCACAGGCACGCCCGGAATCCCAATTCGAGGATGCCGCTTCCGAGGCAGCCATCACCCGGCTCCTCGACGGCGGCGACCTCGACCGCAGCGATGCGCGCGCCTTATTCGGGCGGATCGTTGAAGGTTCGCTGAGCGAGCCGCTGATGGCCGCGGCGTTCGTTGCGCTCCGAGTCAAAGGCGAAACCGCCGAGGAGCTTACCGGCGCCGCGTTTGCGCTTCGGGAGGCCGCCCGTCCGTTCCCCACACCCTCCTATCTCTTCGCCGACAGCTGCGGCACCGGCGGCGATTTCTCGGGCTCGATCAATGTCTCGACCGCGGCTGGGCTCGTAGCCGCAGCCTGCGGGCTTCCAGTCGTGAAGCACGGCAACCGCTCCTTCACCTCGAAATGCGGCTCCGCAGACGTGCTCGAAGCGCTTGGCGCGAGGATCGATCTCGATCCGCTCGAATCGCGTGAGATCCTCGACCGGACCGGCTTCTGCTTCCTGCTCGCACCGCTTTACCATCCGGGCATCGCCCATGCTGGGCCGGTCCGCCGGGCGCTCAAGGTTCGAACCATTATGAATCTGCTCGGACCATGCCTGAATCCGGCGCGGCCGAAGGTGCAACTGCTCGGCGTCGCCGACCCGAGCCTCCTTCGTCCAATCGCTAAGACGCTTCGCGCGCTGGGAGTCGAGCGCGCGTTGGTCGTCCACGGCTCAGGCCTCGACGAAATTGCCCTTCACGCTTTCACCCGTGCGGTGTCGCTGCGTTCCGGCAAACTCGAGGATCTGGAGATTACACCGGAGCAGGCGGGTCTCAGGCGCATGTCCGCCGACAAGATCGCAGGTGGAACCCCGGCGGAAAACGCGGCCCGCCTCTCGACGCTCCTGTCCGGTCGGGGTGTCAGTGCGGACATTGCGATCGTCGCTTTGAACGCGGGCGCGCTGCTGACAACTGCGGGCAAGTCGGCAAGTCTGCGCGAAGGCGTCGATATGGCCTTCGCCGCGCTGCGCAGCGGCCGCGCCAAGGCGACGCTCGAAGCGTTTGTCGAGGCCAGCCATGGCTGAAGGAATCCTCGGCGAGATCGCCGCCGCCAAGCGCGTGGAACTCGACCTGCGCTTCGACGGCGTATCGCTCGGCGGCCTGCGCGTCCGAGCGAGGCCTACCCGACGAAGCCTCGCGGCGGCGTTGGCGCAGAACGGCGCCCGGTTCATCCTCGAAATCAAGCGCGCCTCGCCCTCGGAAGGCGCAATCCGCGCCGGTGCGGACCCTTCGGAGCTTGCGCGCGGTTATGCTGGGGTCGCGGACGCGCTCAGCCTGCTCTGCGACCGCGTCTATTTTGGAGGCTCGCTCGAGGATCTCGCTGCCGCCCGGCGCGAATTCGATGGGCCGATCCTGGCCAAGGACTTCTTCATGGACCTGCGCCAGGTCGGCGAAGCGCGTATCGCCGGCGCGGACGCGATCCTGGTGATGCTTTCGCTGCTCGACGATTCCGAAGCTCGAGCAATGATCGACGAGGCGCGCCAATTCGGCATGGATGCATTGGTAGAGGTGCACGACGAGGCGGAAATGGGTCGCGCCATTGCGCTCGGAGCCCCGCTTATCGGCATCAACAACCGCGATCTTCGCGATCTCACGATCGACCTGTCGACGACCGAGCGACTTTCGAGAATGGCTACCGACTGCGTGCTGGTTTCCGAATCCGGCATCTCCGAGAGGGCTGACGTCGACCGTTTGGCACCACTCGTCGATGCTTTCTTGATTGGTTCGTCCTTGATGCGCTCTGCGAGCCCGGCTCAGGCAGCGCGGAAGCTCGTCTTCGGACGAACCAAGCTATGCGGCTTGAACTGCGGCGCCGATATGCGCGCCGCCCGGCCAGCGGCGCACGCCGGCTTAGTCTTCGTGCCTGGCAGCCCCCGCCATGTCACGACGGACGAAGCCGCGCCGCTGGCCGGTACCGCGCGCCGTTCGGGCATGCTTCCCGTCGGCGTGTTCCGGAATGCGCGGCTTGGCACGGTCGTCGACATCGCGACGTTGCTCAATCTTCACGCCGTACAGCTCCATGGCGCTGAGGACGTCGACTATGTGCGCACGCTTCGCCGCGAGCTGCCGCCGGCGTGCGAGATCTGGACCGCGCTGAGCGTTGGCCGCGAACCGCTTGCAAACCGCGGCGGCGACCGGGTGCTGTTCGATAACGGCGACGGGGGCTCGGGCGGAAGCTTTAGCTGGGCGCTGATCGAATATCATCCGGAGCTTCGCACGGGTCTCGTCGCCGGCGGGATCGGTGCGCATAACGCGCTCTCTGCGCGCCGCCTCGGCGCTTATGCGATCGACGTCGGCTCCTCGGTCGATCGGAAGCCGGGAAGTAAGTCGCCCGAGAAGATCGCCGCCTTGTTCGAGGCGCTGCGTCCGAAGGCGCGGCGGTTGCCCGCATGCGCCTGAACGGCCGCTTCGGACGCTTCGGGGGCTGCTACGTTCCCGAGATATTGGTGCCGGCCCTCGAGCAGCTTGAGGCCGCCTTCCTTGATGTGGAGGGCGATCCGGTGTTCGCGGCAGAGCTCGGCGACCTCCTTCGCAACTATGCAGGCCGGCCGACGCCGCTGACCCGCTGCCGCAATCTTCCGGGCAATATCTATTTGAAGCGCGAGGACTTGCTCCACGGCGGCGCCCACAAGACGAACCAGGTGCTTGGGCAGGGGCTGCTCGCAAGGCGGATGGGCAAGACCCGGCTAATCGCCGAAACGGGCGCTGGACAGCACGGTGTCGCGACCGCGATCGTCGGTGCGCTGCTCGGGTTCGAGACCGTGATCTATATGGGCGCGGAGGACGTCGAGCGGCAGAAGCTCAACGTCTTTCGGATGCAGTTGATGGGCGCCAAGGTCATCCCGGTCGAAAGCGGCGGACAGACCCTCAAGGACTCGATCAACGAGGCGCTGCGCGATTGGTCGGCGAGCTTCGAAACTACGCATTACCTCCTTGGCACCGCTGCCGGGCCGCACCCGTTCCCGACGATGGTCCGCGAGTTCCAGCGCGTGATCGGACGTGAGGCGCGCGCGCAGATCATCGAGCAGCTCGGCCGCTTGCCCGACGCGGTCGTTGCGTGCGTTGGCGGGGGCTCGAATGCGATCGGTCTGTTCGCCGACTTCATCGACGATCCGGTTCGGCTGATCGGGGTCGAGGCGGCGGGCAAGGGCCTCGATGGCGATGAGCATGGAGCGACGCTACTGCGCGGCGCCCGTGGAATCCTTCACGGCGCGGAGACCTATGTGCTTCAGGACGACGAGGGACAGGTGGCTGATACCTGGTCGGTTTCTGCCGGTCTCGACTATCCGGCAGTGGGTCCGGAGCACGCGCACCTCAAGGACATTGGCCGGGCGCAATATGTCGGCTGCACCGACGACGAAGCGCTCGCCGCGTTCAAGGCTCTTGCCGAGAGCGAAGGCATCATTTGCGCCTTTGAGTCCGCCCACGCGCTCGCGCGCGCGTTGAAGCTGGCGGAGCGGGAGCCGGAGAGCGCCATCCTGGTCGGACTTTCAGGCCGGGGAGACAAGGACGTCGATCAGGCGCAGGCGCTGCTTGGCGTTCGCAACGAACGAGTGGCGCTGTTTGCATGAGCCGCTACGCGACCATGTTCGAACGCCTTGGAGGCGAAGGCGCGTTCGGTGCCTTCCTCATGCTCGGCGACCCGGATCTCGAGACCGGCGCGGCGCTGCTCGAGGCCGTCGTCGACGGCGGTGCAGACATGATCGAAGTCGGGATCCCCTTCTCCGACCCCGTCGCCGACGGACCCGTGATCCAGGCCGCAGCGCAGCGCGCGCTTGGTTCGGGAGTGAAGGTCCAGGATTGCTTCGATTTGATCGCGGCATTCCGGGCCAGGCACCCCGACGTGCCGGTCGGCATCCTCACCTATGCGAATATCGTGGTCGCTCGGTCGGGATTCATGCGCGATGCGGCCGAAGCGGGGGCCGATAGCCTGCTGATCGCCGACGTTCCCGCGATCGAGGCGGAACCGTTCGTTCGCGACATGGAGCAGGCGGGCATCGAACCGGTGCTGATCGCCGCTCCAAATACTCCCGACGCCACCCTCGAACGCATCGCTAGACTGTCGAAAGCCTATACCTATTGCGTCAGCCGCGCCGGGATAACGGGAACACACGCGGGCGGCCAATTCGATTCGCGCCTCGTCAAAAGGCTGTGTGGCCTCGGAGCACCACCGCAAGTGTTCGGTTTTGGGATTTCGAAACCGGAACATGTGCGCGCCGCCCTCTTGGCGGGCGCCAAAGGCGTCATCAGCGGCTCGGCAATCGTGGAATCTTCGGCACTTGGCGAAGATGTTTCGGTGCTGGTACGATCTTTGAAGGCGGCCACTCGGGAACAACTCGCGGCCGCAATGGATTGAATCGCTCCGCGAAGGAGATTGGGCCATGGCTGCGCGTGCGATCTGGCGAGGACAAATTCGGCTTGCGCTAGTGTCGATTCCGATTGAGCTGTTTCCTGCGACCAAGAGCGGTGCGCAGATCCAGTTTCATCAGATCCACGAGCCGAGCGGCAAGCGGATCAAATATGAGAAGGTCGTGCCGGGCATCGGTCCCGTCGACCGCGACGAGATCGTGAAAGGCTATGAGGTCTCGAAGGGACATTACATCCTTCTCGACCCCGAGGAGATCGACAGCGTCAAGCTCGAAAGTCGCAGAGACTCTCGATCTCGTCGAGTTCGTCGATGAGGACGGCATCAACTCCATGTATTTCGACAAGCCCTATTACGTGGTCCCGGCGGATGACCTCGCCGAGGAAGCCTATGTCGTCCTTCGTGACGCGCTGAAGGCAGCCAAGAAGATCGGCGTCGGGCAGCTCGCGATGCGCGGACAGGAATATGTCGTCGCCCTGAAGCCTTGCGGGCGCGGGCTTCTGCTCGAGACTTTGCGCTACGCCGACGAGGTCAACAAATCGACGGGCTTCTTCCGCGACATTGGCGACACCAAGCCCGACCCCGACCTGCTCGACATGGCCTCGATGCTGATCGAGCGCAAAGCCGGCGAGTTCGATCCCGCCGAGTTCCACAACCGCTACGTCGATGCGCTCCATCGCCTGATCGAGAAGAAGCAGAAGGCAAAGGGCGAGAAAATCATCGAGCAGGAGGACGAGGCGCCTCCCAAAGGCTCGAACGTCATCGACCTCATGGCCGCGCTCAAGAAGAGCCTCGGCGACGAGAAGAAGGGCAAGGCGGAAGCCAAGCCCAAGAAGGCGTCCGCCAAGAGGAAGGAACCGGCGAAGGCGCCCGCACGTAAAAGAGCCTAGCCATGGCCAAGCGCGTTCCGCTCGATATCGAGACCTACAACCGGAAGCGCGACTTCACGAAGACGAAGGAGCCCATGGGCCGCAAGCTCAAGGGCAGCGGCGACAGCTTCGTCGTTCAGAAGCACGAAGCCTCGCGCCTGCACTGGGACTTTAGGCTCGAGCTTGACGGGGTCCTGAAGAGCTGGGCAGTCCCCAAGGGGCCCAGCATCGATCCCGGCGAAAACCGCCTCGCCATGCGCACCGAGGACCATCCGCTCGACTACGGCACGTTCGAGGGCACCATCCCGAAAGGCGAATATGGCGGCGGGACGGTGATGCTGTGGGACGTCGGGCGCTGGATCCCCGACCCGCGCAAGGATCCGAGCAAGACCATCGAGGAAGGCCATTTGCACTTCACGCTCGAGGGCGAGCGCATGAAAGGCGAATGGGTGATGTTCCGCTTAAAGCCCAAGCCCGGCGAAAAGGCCGAGCCGTGGATGCTGAAAAAGGTCACTGACGAATATGCGGACGCGGAGGCTGGCGACGCGCTGGTCGACGATTGCGTAACCAGCGTCACCACTGGTCGGACAATGGCCGAGATCGCTGCGGGCGAGGACATCTGGCGCTCGAACCGCGGGGGTCACAAAGGGGGGCGCGGCAAGAAGAAGTCGAGCAAGGCCCCGCCGCCATTCCAGGAGCCGCAGCTGGCGACGCTCGTCGACGACGTCCCGCCGGGAGATTCATGGATCCACGAGTTCAAATATGACGGATATCGCCTGCTGCTCGCCGTCGGTGACGGCGTCGCCACCGCCTGGACCCGTAACGGCAAGGACTGGAGCGACAAGTTCAAGGCGCTGGTGAAAGCAGCGGCCAAGCTTCCGGCCGGCTGCCTCATCGATGGCGAGGCAGTCGCCATCGATGAAAATGGCAAGCCGAGCTTCCAGCTGCTCCAGTCCACGTTGAAAGACCAGCGGGGCACGAACCTCGTCTTCTACGCCTTCGACCTGCTCGTCGATCGCGGCGAGGACATCAAGAAATTGCCAAACATCGTCCGCAAGGACCGGCTCGCCTCCCTGCTTGCCGGCGCGTCAGGGCCGATCCTCTACGGCGACCATATCGTCGGCCGCGGGGAGGAGATGTTCAAGGAGGTCTGCAAGCTCGGTGGCGAGGGCATCGTCTCCAAGAAGGCGAGCGCCACCTACCAGGGCACGCGCGCCCGCAACTGGCTCAAGATCAAATGCATCCAGCGCCAGGAGTTCGTGATCGTCGGCTGGTCGGAAAGCGACAAGCGCATCGGCTTTCGATCATTGCTTCTGGCGGCGAAGGAGAAGCGCAAGCTCACCTACGTCGGCAAGGTCGGCACCGGCTTCAATGCCAAGCTCATCAATGAGCTCATGGAGCTGATGCAACCGCTTGCGGTCGAGAAGGCGCCGGTCGAAGTGCCGCGCGCCGACCGCAAGGGCACGCACTGGATCAAGCCGAAGCTCGTGGCCGAAATCAATTTCAGCGAGTTTACAGATGACGGCATCCTGCGCCACCCGAGCTTCGTCGGCCTGCGTGAAGACAAGCCAGCCTCGCAGGTTGTCGTCGAGACCCCCAAGCCTATGGAAAGCATGACGAAGCAACCCAAAGCCAAACCGTCGAAAGCGAAGCAGGCGAAGCACGCGACGGCCGATGATTTCGGGATCGAAATCAGCAGCCCGGAACGCGTGATCTTCCCCGAGCTCGGCCTGACCAAGAAGGATCTCGCCGATTATTACGCGACCATCGAGCCGCTCATCATGGTCGACGCCGCAAACCGGCCGATGACCCTCATCCGATTCCCCTCTGGGCGTACCGGCGAGAGCTTCTTCCAGAAGCACGACAAGGGGACGTTCGGCCCGCACGTGAAGCAGATCCCCATCGAAGAGAAGGACGGACGCTTCGAGGATTACCTCTATTTCGACGACATTCGCGGTCTGCTCGCTTGCGTGCAGATGGGATCGATCGAATTCCATGGCTGGGGCAGCAAGGTCGACAAGGTCGAATATCCCGACCGGCTGGTGTTCGATCTCGACCCGGATGTCGGTCTCGATTTCGGAAATGTGAGGGAAGCCGCGCTGATGCTTCGCGAGCTACTTCAGGGGCTCGGCCTGAAAAGCTGGCCGCTTCTGTCCGGCGGCAAGGGTCTCCACGTTGTCGTTCCGCTTGACTCCTCGGAGGACTGGCCAACCGTCAAGAGCTTCGCCGAAAGATTCAGTCGGGCGATCTCCGAAGCCGAGCCGCAAATGTTCACCGCGAACATCCGCAAGGAGCAGCGGAAAGGGCGGATCTTTCTCGATTGGCTGCGCAACCAGCGCGGCGCGACCGCTGTTTTACCCTATTCCGCCCGTGGCCGTGAGGGCGCGCCGGTATCCGCGCCGATCGCGTGGGAAGAGATCGACAAGTACGACAGCGGCCACCACTTCAGCATCCGCGACGCGGACGAATTGCTGAAGCGCGCGAAATCGAAGGCGCTAGCGGGCTGGGGAAAAGCGAGGCAGGCGCTACCCGACGCCTGATCCATAGCTCATTCGCTAGGCTCGCAATGACCAAGATCAAGGGCGGTGTTCGTTGGTTGCGGAAGATGCTGCACGGCCCTAGCCGTTGCCAATGCGCGCCTTGATCCTTCCCGCTTTATTCCTCCTCACCGCCGCTGCTCCCGCGCCGGAGCTCGAGCGACTGCGCACCGAAGCCTCACGCGTGTCAATCGTTCGCGACGACTGGGGCATTGCGCACGTGCATGGACATACCGACGCCGACGCCGTGTTCGGCGCGATCTATGCGCAGGCCGAGGACGACTTTCCTCGAATCGAGGCGAATTACCTGACCGCGCTCGGCCGCACCGCCGAAGCGGAAGGCGAAAAGGCCATCTGGCAGGACCTCCGCGCACGCCTCTACGTCAGCGAGCCAGAGCTGAAGGCCTGGTACGCGAAGAGCCCTGCCAATATGCAGGCGCTCATGAATGCCTGGGCCGACGGGCTCAATTTCTTTCTCGCCACCCACCCGAAGGTGCACCCCAAGGTCCTCACGCATTTCGAGCCTTGGATGGCGTTGAGCTTCACCGAAGGAAGCATTGGCGGAGACATTGAGCGCATCGACCTCGACGCGCTGCGCGATTTCTATTCCTCGCGGCATCAATTCGGCGGATGCAGCGACGCACGCGTGGATCCCCGAAATGCTTCGCAGACAAGACAACGAGCCGCGCGGCTCCAACGGAATCGCCATCGCTCCAGCACTGACTGCAAAAGGCCATGCGCTGCTTCTGATCAACCCGCACACCAGCTTCTTTTTTCGCTCGGAACTGCAGATGGCGAGCGACGAAGGGCTCGACGCTTATGGCGCCTCGACCTGGGGCCAATTCTTCATTTACCAGGGCTTCAACCCGCACATCGGCTGGATGCACACGTCGAGCGGCGTCGACGTCGTCGATGAGTTCGCCGAGAAGATCGAGCGGCGCGGCAAGGGCTATTGCTACGCCTATGGAAGCAGCTGCAATCCGCTTGGAACGCGGCCCATCACGATCCACTACCGCCTTCCAAGCGGCAAGTTCGCCTCGCGCAGTTTCACGACATATTTCACGCATCACGGGCCGATCGTTCGGACCGAGAACGGCCGCTGGATCTCGTTCGCCATGATGAACAGGCCGATCGAAGCGCTGCAGCAAAGCTATCTTCGCACCAAGGCTAGCGACTTCGCATCGTTCATGCAGATTGCTCAGCTGAAGGCGAACAGCTCGAACAACACCATTTTTGCCGACGACAAAGGCGAGATCGCCTATCTCCATCCGCAGTTCGTTCCGCGCCGCGATAATCGGTTCGATTATACGAAACCGGTAGACGGCAGCGATCCGGCGACCGACTGGGGCTCGCTGTCGTCGCTCAGCGAGCTACCCAACGTGGTCAACCCGCCCAACGGCTGGGTCGACAACAACAATAATGCGCCATGGTCGGCGGCCGGGCCGTTCAGCCCGAAGCCGCAGGATTTCCCGAAATATATGGACATGTTCGGCGAGAACTTCCGCGGCATCCACGCGCTTCGGCTGCTCAGCGGCAGCCGTGGCTGGACTCTCGAAGGCCTGCAGACCGCCGCTTTCGACAGCTACCAACCCGGCTTTGCGGCGCTGATCCCCTCGCTCGTACAGGCTTATTACGCGCTGCCGAGGAATGATCCGCGCACCAAAGCGCTTTCAGAACCGATCGGCGTCCTGCGCACATGGGATTACCGCTGGAGCGCGGTATCCGTCGCTCAGACGCTCGCGATGTTCTGGGGCGACGCGCTGCAAAAGGCGGAGAACGCGCCGGCCGACGAGCCCGGGAACAAGCGCATGATGCGTCTCGCGCGCGACACCACGCCCGAGCAGAAGATCCAGGCGCTGGGTGACGCCGTGGCCCGGTTGAAGCGCGAGTTCGGCCGCTGGCAGGTGCAGTGGGGCGACGTGAATCGTTTCCAGCGAATCTCGCCGCTGATCGACCCGCCATACGACGACAATGGCCCAAGCAATCCGGTCCCATTCGCGAGCAGCGCGTACGGATCGCTCGCGGCGTTCGGGGCTTCACCCAAGCCCGGCACGGTCAAATGGTACGGGACGTCAGGCAACAGTTTCGTCGCCGTCGTCGAGTTCGGTCAGCGCGTGCGCGCTCATGCGGTGACTGCGGGGGGCGAGAGCGGCCATCCCGATTCGCCGCACTTCAACGACGAAGCGCTGCGCTATGCGTCGGGCAATCTGCGTGAGGTCTATTTCTGGCCCGATCAGCTGAACGGGCACACCGAACGGACTTACCACCCGGGAGAATGACATTTCGGCCTGAACCGAAACGTCTGCGCGCGACTTCAGGCGCCGGCGGGGGTAAATCCCGGACATGGCTGAAGGACCATATATTGCAGAGGCGGCATCGCTGATCGGCGATCCCGCACGCGCGAACATTCTGGAGGCACTGTTGGACGGCCGCGCACTGACTGCGACCGAACTCGCAATCGTCGCTGGAGTCGCGCCGTCGACGACAAGTGGCCACCTCGCCAAGCTGGTCGAAGGAAGGCTGCTCTCGGTGACCTCAAGCGGGCGGCACCGCTACTTCCGCCTCGCTTCGCCGTCTGTAGCCCGCGTGCTTGAGAGCCTGATGGCGCTCGCGGTCGATGGACCGCCGCGCTACCGTCCGAAAGCACGCTGCGACGAAGCCATGGCGCGGGCTCGGACCTGCTACGATCATCTCGCTGGAAAGCTCGGCGTCGCGCTCGCGGAGAGCCTCGCTGCGCAGGCCCATGTGATCCTCACCGACCAGGGGGGAATGGTGACCGAGGTCGGACGGGGATTCCTCACGGATCTCGGCGTGGACCTTGCTCCGCGCAGGAATTCGCGGCGCGCCTTTTGCCGCCCGTGTCTCGATTGGAGCGAGCGGCGTTGGCATATTGGCGGGGCGATCGGAGCGGCGCTCGCCGACCGCTGCTTCGAGAATGGCTGGACCGCACGTCGCCGCGATGGGCGCGCAGTGACGATCACGCCTGCCGGCGAGCAGGCGTTCCAGAAACTGTTCGGAATACGGCTTTAAAGCCCCGCGAACTTGTCCGTCGCGCGCACCAGCGCGTCGAGGTTCCCCGGCTCGTTAAACAGATGCCCGGCGTCCGGAATGATGTTCAGCTCGACCTCGGGCCACGCCTGCTTGAGCTTCCACGCCGCGATCGGCGGGGTGCAGGTGTCGTGGCGGCCCTGGACGATGACTCCGGGAATGCCGCGCAGCTTCTCCGCCGCGCCACGCAGCAGCTGACGTTCCTTCAGCCACCCGTTGTTCGCCATATAGTGATTCTCGATCCGAGCGACCGCGACCGCGACCTCCGGCGACGTGAAATGCTCGACCGTTTCCGGGCTCGGCAGAAGGGTGACGATATCGCCTTCCCACTTGCTCCACGCCTGGGCGGCGCGCAGCTGCTCGGCCTTGTCATCGCCGGTCAGGCGCTTGCGATAGGCTTCCACCAGATCGTCACGCTCATCCTCGGGAATGACGGCGGTGAATTCTTCGAACTTGTCGGGATAGACCTGGGAGGCGCCGCCTTCCTTGTACATCCAGTCGATCTCATACTGGTCGAACAGGAAGATCCCGCGGAGCACCAGCTCGGTGACCCGCTCCGGATAGGTGATCGCGTAAGCGAGCGAGAGCGTGGAACCCCAGCTTCCGCCGAACACTTGCCACTTGTCGACCTTCGATACCTGCGTGCGCAGCTTTTCGATGTCCTCGACCAGATCCCACGTCGTGTTGTGGGAGAGATCGGCATAGGGCGTCGATTTCCCACAGCCGCGCTGGTCGAAGACGAGGATCTTGTACTTGTCCGGATTGAACTGGCGCCGATGATCCGGGCTCGACCCACCACCGGGTCCGCCGTGAAGGAACACCACAGGTTTCCCGCCCGGATTGCCCGACAGCTCCCAATAGAGGCTCTGTCCATTACCGACGTCCAGCATTCCAGTCTCGAACGGCTGGACCTCCGGATAAAGCGTTCGGCGGGTTTGCATCGGCATGTCCATCAGAAGCTGAATTCCTCGTAGATGTGCGAAACGTCGCCGTTCCACTCGCCATGAAAGCGAGCGAGCAGGCGGTCCGCGGGGGTCATGCCCGTTGCGACGACATCGCGCAACGGGTCGAGGAATCCGCCCTCGTTGTCGCCGGCGCTGTTGAGTTGCGAGCGACGGGTCAGCCCTTCGGCGGCAATGCCGAGCACACGGCCCGCGAAATCGCCCATCTTCTCGCCGTCCGGAGTCACCGCGTCGAGCGCCAGTTTCGGAACCTCGTGGCGCAGTTTCTCTCGTTGATCGATGGTCCAGTGCTTCACCAGGTCCCACGCAGCGTCGAGCGCCTCGTCGTCGTAGAGCAGGCCGACCCACAGCGCGGGAAGCGCGCAAATTCGGCTCCAGCGTCCGCCATCGGCACCGCGCATCTCGAGAAAGCTCTTGAGCCGCACCTCGGGGAAGGCTGTCGAGAGATGGTCGGTCCAGTCAGTCATCCGCGGCTTTTCTCCGGGAAGCTGCGGAAGCTTGCCTTCCAAGAAAGCCCGGAAACTCTCGCCGGCGACGTCGACATATTTCCCGTCGCGGTAGACGAAGTACATCGGCACATCGAGCGCATAGTCGCAGTAGCGTTCGTAACCGAAGCCCTCCTCGAATACGAACGGCAGCATCCCCGTCCGGTCGGGGTCGGTGTCCTCCCAGATATGGCTCCGGAAGCTCTTGTATCCGTTGGGCTGGCCCTCGGTGAACGGCGAGTTGGCAAACAGCGCCGTCGCGACCGGCTGAAGCGCGAGGCCAACTCGAAACTTCTTCACCATGTCGGCTTCGGAGGCGTAATCGAGGTTTACCTGGATTGTGCAGGTGCGGAGCATCATGTCGAGGCCGAGCGTGCCGACCTTGGGCATATAGTTGAGCATGATTCCGTAGCGACCCTTGGGCATGCGCGGCAGCTCGTCGCGTGTCTTGTCGGGCCACATTCCAACACCAAGGAAGCCGAGGCCGAGGCGCCCGCCGACGGTTTTGCACTGCTCGAGGTGCCGGGCAGCTTCCGTGCAGGTCTCGTGCAAATTCTTGAGTGCCGCGCCCGAAAGCTCGAACTGTCCCGCGGGTTCGAGGCTGACGTTGCCGTCTTTGCCCCTCAGCGCGATGACGTTGCCGTTCTCGAGCACCGGTTCCCAGCCGAACTCGGTCAGTCCGGTCAGCAGGTCGCGAATTCCTCCGGGCTCATCGTAGGACGGCGCGCGATGCTCGCCCGTCCGGTACACGAACTTCTCGTGCTCGGTGCCGATGCGCCAGTTCTCCCTGGGCTTCTCGCCCCGTTCGAATTCCGACAGCAGGTCGGCTCGGCTTTCGATCGGGCGCGAATAGCTATCTTCGGTGCGCGTCGTCATGGTCGGCGCGCCCTAGCCGCGCGGACAAGCGCACGCCAGCGATTCTGACTTATGAGTCAATAAGAGCGCCAGTCGCCCGCAACGGCCATGAAAGCTGACAGCGCTGCAAGAGCAGCGGTTTCGGCGCGGAGGATTCGTGGTCCGAGCGAAATGGGCGACGCGCCCGCACTCCTAACCAACCTCCGCTCCTCATTGGTAAACCCTCCCTCCGGTCCAATCAGGATCACCGCCGGTTCTCCGCGGAAAGCGGCCGACACCGCCTCGCCGCCGCTTTCGTCGGCGAAGTAGAAATGCCGCGCAGGGTCGCGCTCGGCGACGAAGCGATTGAGCTGAACGGGCTCGGCGATCTCCGGCAGGCGCGTCCGCCCGCACTGCTCCGCCGCCTCGATCGCGATGCTCTCGAGCCGGTCGAGGCGGACCCGCTCGGCGACCGTGCGCTCAGTCATCACCGGCACCAGCCGTGCTGCGCCCAGCTCGGTCGCTTTCTCGATTAGCCAATCGGTTTGCGCTCGCTTCACCGGCGCGAATGCCAACCACACGTCGGGGATCGTCTCCGGTTCACGAGTCCGCCGCTCGACCATCAACGACATTCGCTTCTTCGCTACCTCGGCGATCCGCGCCAGCCACTCGCCGGAAGCTCCGTCGAAAATGAGCAGCTCGGCACCGACGCCCAGACGAAGCACATTTCCGAGATAATTCGCCTGTGCAGCGTCGAGTGGAACGGTGACGTCCCCGCCGAGCGGCTGCCGAACAAAAAGGCGCGGCAGGCTCTTGGGGGGCCAGGCGGGAGTTGCGGGCATGGGCGCTTCGCTTAGCGGCCCTGCGCCGCGCGCGCCAATTGGCTAGCGGCTCGCCAGCGCCGCGCGTTCAGTCTTACAGCTGGGCAGCACCTGACTTGAGGTCCGCGCAGCGGCTGCCTCCTTGCGCGCCTCGCTTAAGTCGGCGCGGAACTCTGGCTTCTGATAAATATGCCGAAGGGTCGCCTCGGCGATTGTCTGTCCGGCATCGACGTCGCTCTGCCACTCCTCGTCGCAGACAAGACGGCTCTGAAGAAAATCCCGGCCGCGCTGAGCGATCTGTCCTGCGCGGTCGGGATTGAGGTCGGCGAGAATCAGCGCGTAAGCCCATCCGACGGCGCCGCGCGCGGAGGGGTAAGAGCCATCGTTCCGCACATTCTGCTCGTCGGGCGGATAGCATGTATGCGTGTTATAGAGTGCGAACGGCCGCGGCCGAAGGAAATGCAATTTCGCGACATAGGTTGCGGCGCGGACATCGAGGCGCACCCTCGAAAGCAATTTGTACAAGGTCGGCGTCCGCGTTGAATTTATCTCCGTGCCGAACGCGCACTGGAACGCCGCGACGGTCGCGGCCTGGTCGCGATTCGCGTCGGATGCAGCGAGCACGTAGCGCGGCGTTCCCTGCGGGCGCAGCGCTACGGCTCGGTCTTCCTCGTCCCGCTTCATGGCCGCCGATCCGGCTTGCGGCGGCGGCGGCAGAAGGGCGACGCTGTCGGGCAATTCGTGCGAAACGAGGTAGCCAAGAGTCGAAACTCGGTTTGCACTCGCGGGCGCGGCCAGGTGATCCGAGCCAGGGAAGTCGCCGGGCTTGACGACCAGGATTGCGACGAGGGCAATGCCGGCGGCGGGAACCAAGATCTTCCAGGCGGCAATCGCTGGCATGGCGGCACACTATTCCCTGCTCGGCCTGCCTCGATATCAGGCACAATCCTGATCGAGATCACCCCTCTCTAGCCGCTGAACCGGCCAGCAGCTACGTCGCTCCAGTGACCGCCGACATGGAAATCGTTCCCGACAGCGAGCGGCGGGGATTCATCGGATCGCTCCCGCCGCGCCTGAGGCCGTTCGCATCGCTAATGCGTCTCGACCGGCCGATCGGCAGCTGGCTGCTCTATTGGCCCTGCGCGTGGGGAATCGCGCTTGCCGGCGTAGGCGGCCGCTGGGACCTGTTCCTGTGGCTGGGCCTCGGCGCCTGGTCGATGCGGAGCGCGGGCTGCGTCTACAATGATATCGTCGATCGCGACCTCGACCGAAAGGTTGAAAGGACGAGCCTTCGGCCGCTCGCCAGCGGCCGACTATCCGTCGGATCCGCCTGGCTACTCATCGCGGCGCTGTGCCTGCTTGGATTGGTCGTCCTCCTCCAGCTGAACTTCATCGCAGCGATCGTCGCGCTGATCAGCATCGCCCCCGTGGCGGCATATCCGTTCATGAAACGCATCACCTGGTGGCCGCAGGCGTGGCTCGGGATCGTCTTCTCGTGGGGCGCTCTGGTCGGCTGGCCCGCAGTTACCGGCAGCCTGTCGTGGGCCACCTTCTTCCTGTGGTTCGGAAGCATCGCCTGGGTGATCGGCTACGATACGCTCTACGCGATCCAGGATATCGAGGATGACGCGTTGGTGGGCGTCAAATCCTCGGCTCGGCGGCTAGGCGACAAGGCGCCGCTCGGAGTCGGCATCTTCTATATCCTCGCCATCCTGTTATGGGCCGCCGCGATCTGGGCAGTCCGCCCCGACTGGGTCGCCCTGCTCGCTATACTTCCGGCGGCGCTCCACCTCGCCAACCAAGTCCTTCGTGCGGATCCCGCCGACGGCGACCTCGCGCTGAAGCTGTTCCGATCGAACCGCACCTGCGGCCTGCTAGTCTTCGTCGGCATGCTGGCGGTCGGGCTCGCCACTCGCTAGGCGCGGTCCATGCAGGCTCCCGAACAGGCACGCAAAATCGCCAAATCTTTAGTCGAGCGCGGAATCGAATCCGGCGCCACCGCAGCCGACGCGCTCTACATCGGCGACCGCTCGTCGGGCGTGCAGGTCCGATTGGGTGAAACGGAGAGCGTAAGCCGCTCCGAAGGCGAAGAGGTCGGCCTGAGGCTCTTTGTCGGGCAGCGATCCGCGACCGTCGCTTCGTCAGACCTGTCGGACGAGGCGCTTGGGGTGCTCGTCGAGCGCTGCCTAGCGATGGCGAGGGAAGCCCCCGAAGACCCGTACGTCGGCCTCGCGCCGGCCGACCTGCTGCAACAAGGGGAATTGCCCTTCATCGACCCCGATGACAGCCTCGAACCCGATCCCGCGGCTCTACGCGCCCGAGCGCTCGACGCTGAGACCGCGGCTCTCGGGGTCGCGGGGGTGACGAACTCAACCGGAGCTAGCGCAAGCGCCTCGGCGTCGACCGTCGCGCTTGCGACCTCGGGCGGATTTTCCGGCGCCTATCGAACGAGCGGCCATGGCTGCACCGCAATCATGGTCGCAGGCGAGGGTGCGACCATGCAGCGCGATTATGCGGGGCACAGCACGCGCTACCTCGAAGACCTCGAACCTGCTGCCGAGATCGGCCAGAGCGCCGGCGAGCGCGCTGTAGCCCGGCTCAATCCCGGTCGGCCGAAGCCCGGCAAATATCCCGTCTTTTTCGATCCTCGCGTATCGATGACGCTGCTCGGCCATTTGGCCGGTGCGATCAGCGCCTCCGCGATCGCCCGCAAGACGAGCTTCCTTCAGGACAAGCTCGGTCAGCATGTGTTCGCGCATGGAGTCACCATCGTCGACGATCCGCTCCGGCTGCGCGGCCTCAGATCGCGTCCGTTCGATGGCGAGGGCGTGCGAGTTTCTCGGCAGGAGCTGGTCTCCAACGGAGCCCTGAACCAGTGGATCGCTGACAGCGCCTCGGCCCGGCAACTCGGGATCGCGCCGACCGGCCATGCAGCCCGAGGCGTTGGAGGAGCGCCCGGCGCGTCCCCAAGCAACTTGTACATGGAGCCCGGCAGCCGCGGCCGCGACGAGCTGTTAGCAAGCGTCGCAGAGGGGGTGCTCGTGATTGAGCTGATCGGGCAGGGCGTGAACGGAGTCACCGGCGACTATAGCCGAGGCGCGGTCGGTTTCATGGTCCGCGGCGGCCAGATTGGCGAACCGGTCGCCGAGATCACCGTCGCCGGCAACCTCATCGACATGTTCGCGACGTTGGAGCCGGCCAGCGACCTCGAGTTCCGCCGGGGCGTCGATGCGCCAACGATCCTCGTCCCTGAAATGACGGTTGCTTCGGCTTAGGCTTGTGCGCCCACCTTCGGTACCCGAAGGCGCGGGATCTCGATATGGGGGCAACGGTCCATCACGACCTTGAGCCCGGCCGCTTCCGCGAGCGCGGCCGCTTGCTCGTTGATAACGCCAAGCTGCATCCACACCGCCTTGGCGCCAACGAAGATCGCCTGCTCGACGGCCTCAAGCGCCGCCTCCGGCCGGCGGAAGATGTCGACGATGTCGATCGGTATTCCGATCTGCGCAAGCTCGCGCCAGACGAACTCTCCGAGCACATGTTCGCCGGTGATCTGCGGGTTCACTGGAAGCACTCGGTAGCCCCATTCCTGGAGGAACTGCATCACTCCGTACGAAGGGCGCGAAGGCCGGTCGGATGCACCGACGACCGCGATCGTCCTCGCGTTCCTCAGCAGCTCGGCAATGTCCTCATCGCTCGTCAATGGCATGGCGGCATCCTTTCCACGGGCTTCAATGCGCCACGCTCTCCAGCAGTTTCCCAGCAATCGCGTCGAACGCTTCCGCCTCGGCCCCGCCGCTCGCAGCGGGTGGCCTTCCTGCATCGGAGGCTTCACGGATCGCGAGTGAGAGCGGCAGCCGGCCCAGGAATGGCACCCCCATCTCGGCCGCGGCCGCTTCCGCGCCGCCGGTGCCGAACGGATGCGAACTCCTCGCCGCACTGTGGGCAAGTGTAAGTCGCCATATTCTCGATCATTCCGAGCACCGGGACGCTCATCTTGTTGAACAGGTCGACCGCGCGGCGGGCATCGATCAGCGAGAGGTCCTGCGGAGTCGACACGATCACTGCTCCGGCCGGCCGCGAGCGCTGAATCAGCGACAGCTGCACGTCGCCAGTACCCGGCGGAAGGTCGACGATCAGCAGCTCCGAATCGCCCCAATCGGCCTCGACCAGCTTCGCGAGCGCACCGGTGGCCATGGGTCCGCGCCAAGCCAGCGCGTGTCCCGGCGAGACCAACTGGCCCAGTGACAGAAATTTAATCCCATGCGCTTCGACCGGGATCAATTGATCGCCCTCGGCCGTGGGCTTCGCATTCGTTCCGAGCAGCGTCGGCTGCGACGGCCCGTAGACGTCGGCATCGATCAGGCCGACCCTCTTGCCCCGCGCCGCCAGGGCAATCGCGAGATTCGCCGATACCGTCGACTTGCCGACCCCGCCTTTCCCGCTGCCGATCGCGATCAGGGTCCGCGTCGGCTCGGCCGCAGTCATCGCGATCCGCACTTCCTCGACGCCCGCCTTCGCAAGCACCGCGGATCGAAGCTCCTCTTCGAGCTTGCTGCGCCTGGCTGCGGGCAGGCCGGTCGCATCGACGATCAAGGTCGCGATATTCCCTGTGAGCCTGCGCGAGCGGATGCGGTCCTCGTGCGGAAGCTCGCTGAGCTTGTCGGCGCTGCTGTCCATGAGCAGCACATAGGTGCGGCCCAGCGGCTTGCCACTGTTTTTCGTGCGGGACGCTCCCTATACTCCCCACCGATGAGCAATTTTCTGGGGTGGGCCGGTCGCGCGCGCGGCTTTTTCACCGACAACAAAGGCCCCTGGGGGCCGACCGAAAGCGGGGATGAGCCGCATGACGACGGCCATGGCCATGGCCCGTGGGGTGACCCCTCCGCCAGCGGCGGGAGATCCGGCGGACGGTCAGGCGTCGCGCCTCTCGATGAGCTTCTCCGTCGAGGACGCATGCGCTTCGGGGGCGGAGGCGGCGGCGGACTTCCGGGTCGGCCGAGCGGATCGATCTTCATTTGGGTTGCGCTCGCGCTCGTGCTGCTCTGGCTCGTCGGGACGTCGATGCACTCCATTTCTCCGACCCAGCGCGGCGTCGTTACCCGTTTCGGGCGCTACAGCTACACGCTTGGCCCCGGCGTCGGGCTGACCCTGCCGGCACCGATCGACCGCGTTCAGAAGGTCGATGTCGAAAGCATCAGGAGCATCGATCTCGGCTCGCAGAGCAGTGAGGACTTGATGCTGACCGGCGACCAGAACCTGCTCGACATCGCTTATTCGGTGCGCTGGAACATCCGCGCTCCGGAGCTCTACCAGTTCGAGCTCGCGCAGCCCGATGAGACGATCCAGCAGGTCGCGGAAAGCGCGATGCGGGCGGTGATCAGCCAGGTGACACTGCAGGACGCGATGGGTGACAAGCGGAGCGTCATCGAGACGCAGGTCGCCGACCGGATGCAGCGCGTTCTCGACAGCTACCGCTCGGGGGTTGCGATCCAGGGCGTGGCGATCCAGCAGGCCGATCCGCCGAGTGAAGTGAACGACGCCTTCAAGGAGGTTACCGCCGCCCAGCAGGACGCGAAGTCGTACATCAACCAGGCCAACGCCTATGCGCTCCAGCTCACCGCGAAGGCGCAGGGCGAAGCGGCTGCCTTCGACAAGGTATATGCGCAGTATAAATTGGCGCCCGATGTCACTCGCCGCCGCATGTATTATGAGACGATGGAGCAGGTGCTCTCGAAGGTCGACAAGACCGTTATTGAGGCGCCTGGCGTGACGCCCTACCTGCCGCTTCCGCAGGTGAAGAAGGAACAGCAGCAGCAGGAGGAGCGGCAGCAATGACCAGCTTCGTCCGCCGCCGCCCGCTGGTTTCCGCCGTCATCGCGGTGATTGCGCTTCTAGTGCTGCTCGAGCAGCTTCCCGATCGTCCCCGAGACGAAGCAGGCGGTGATCGTCCGCTTTGGCAAGCCCGAGCGGATCCTCAACCGCTTCGAGCCGGGCCGGCCGATCGGCGCCGACGGAGCTGGCCTCTCGTACCGCCTTCCGTTCGTCGACCAGATCGTATGGATCGACAAGCGCGTGCTGGCGGTGGACATGGAGCCGCAGCCGGTGCTTTCCACCGACCAGCGGCGGCTGATGGTCGATGCCTTTGCGCGCTACCGGATCGTCGATCCGCTGCTGATGTACATCCGCTCGACGAGCGAGGAAAATCTCAAGAGCCAGCTGCAGACGATCCTCCGTTCCGAAGTCCGCAACGAGCTCGGCCAAGCAGCAGTTCGTCGCGCTCCTTTCGCCGGAACGGCAAGGGCATCATGGACGACGTTCGCAAACTCGCTGAACATCCAGGCAGCCAAGTTCGGAGTCCAGATCGTGCGACGTCCGGATCAAGAAGACCGACCTTCCGGACGGAGCGCCGCTGCAGTCGGCGTTCGAAAGCATGCGCACGGCGCGTCTCCAGGAAGCGCGCTCGATCCGCGCGCAGGGCGCAAAGCAGGCGCAGATCATCCGCGCGCAGGCCGACGCCGACGCTGCGAAGACCTATGCGGCGAGCTTCGGCAAGGACCCGCGAATTCTACGACTTCTACCGTGCGATGCAGTCCTATCTGACGACCTTCGTCGGCGACGGGCAGGAGAAGCCCGCACCGACAAACATCATTCTGTCGCCGCAGAATGACTATCTGAAGGAATTCACTGGACGCACCAAGTGAACTGGCGCGTTCAAATGGCGTTAAGGAGGTCGGCGACATTAGCGCCCTTGCGTCTCACACCAAATGATGGAGTATCGATGCGCTCGAAGGAGTCTGGAAAAGTGCGCTACGCCTACGGGGTCGCAATGGCCCTGCTGCTCGGGGGAACCGCCTTCTCTCTCGCCACCGGCCAGGCGGGCGCTCAGGTAGCGCAAAACGGCCCCGGAACGTCGGCGCTCGCGCCTCGTGCCGGCGCTCCGATGTCCTTCGCGGACCTGGTTGCCAAGCTGCAGCCCGCCGTGGTCAACATCTCGACCAAGCAGCGCGTGCCCGTGCAAGGCGCAGAGCACGATCCGTTCGAGCAATTCTTCCGCCAGTTCGACCCCAACGCTGCAGCCGGACACGCAGGGCGGCGGCGACAGCAGCAGCGGATCGGCCGGCAGCAGCGCAGCGTACCCGCGAGGCCGGCTCGCTCGGCTCCGGCTTCGTCATTTCGCCGGACGGCTACATCGTCACCAACAACCATCTCATCCAGGGCCTGACCGGCACCGGGACAGTCGACACCGTCACCGTCACGCTGAGCGACGGCAAGGAATATCCGGCGCGCATCGTCGGCCGCGACGACACCTCCGACCTCGCGCTCCTGAAGATCAACGCCGCGAACCTGCCGTTCGTGCGCTGGGGCGACAGTACGCGGGCGCGCGTCGGCGACTGGGTGATCGCAATCGGCGACCCGTACGGCGTCGGAAGCACCGTCACCGCCGGCATCATCTCGGCGCTTCATCGCGGGATCACCGGCAATGGCGCCTACGATCGCTACATTCAGACCGACGCGGCCATCAACATGGGCAACAGCGGCGGCCCGATGTTCGATCTCAATGGCAATGTGATCGGCATCAACTCGGCGCTGATCTCGCCGACCGGGCGCTTCGGTCGGCATCGGCCTGGCCATCCCGGCCGAGCTCGCGAAGCCGGTTGTCGACTCACTAATGAAGGGTCAGCGCCCGGTGCGCGGCTATCTCGGAGTCGGCCTCCAGTCCCTCGACGACGAAAGCCTCGCGTCCGGCTTCGGCGTTCCCAAGGATACTGGTGAAGTCGTTCGCACCGTCGTTGCAGGCGGTGCCGCTGCGCGAGCCGGAATCCAGCAGGGCGACGTCATCGTGAAGGTCAACGGCCAGCAGGTCACGCCAGACCAGACCGTCTCCTATCTCGTCGCCAACGCTCCTGTCGGACCCAAGGTGCCGATCGAGATCGTCCGCAATCACCAGCACAATACGGTCTATGTCACTCTTCAGGATCGCCCGACCGAAGAGGCCCTGAACAAGATCGCCGGTGGCGACTAGCACGACTCCGCGGGGCACGGCGCCGGGCACGGCGACCGCGCAAAAGGCGCTCGGCCTGTCGCTGGCCCCGCTGACTCCGGAGCTTGGCCGCTCGGCGAACCTGCCGGCTGGGGCTCGCGGCGTGATCATCACCGGCGTCGATCCCAACAGCGACGCCGGCGAGCAGGGGCTTCAGCGCGGCGACCTCATCATGTCGGTGAACAACCAGCCGGTGAACTCGCCGGCGCAGGTGATCGCCGCCACCGATGCCGCGCGAAAGGCAGGACGGACCAGCGTCGTGCTTCTGGTCAAGCGCGGCAACAGCCCCGAAGGCTTCATCGCGGTCAACGTCGGCAAGTAGGACGCACCGAGCCCTACTGACACTGAGCGCTAGCCAGCGGCTGCCGGCGCCGGTGCGCTGTTGTCCGGCGTCGATGCGCTGAACCCGCACTGCTTCTGCTCCATCGGGATCTGCTTGGTGATCCGGGTGGCGTTCTCGGCGTAAGCCGTCGTCACCGAACCGCTATTCACGGTCTTGCCGCGCAGCGGGCTGACGCCCTGGCAGAGGTGGAAGACATGCGGCGTCGCCGACTTCTTGGCGCCATTCTCCGGAGCGATCCAGTAGACGACATCCAGGCCGTTCGGATTGGCGGTGCTCTTCGTCGCTTCCGCCACCGTGTTGGAATCCTGAGCAATCGCCTTCGCTTGGTCGGCCACCTCGGGTGAGCAATCCGTCGTCGGCTGGCTGGCTTTGATCTCGGCCGCGCACTTGTTCATGTCCTGGGTATATTGTTCGACCGAAGGCGGATTGAAGTCGATCCCGATGAACGCCGCGACTGCCGCCAGGACGACGCCGATGCCGCCCGCGATCTTCTTGTTCTTGGGGTCCATGTCCTTGTCCATGAAGATCAGGACAATGAGCGGAAGGAAGGCGATGACCGTGATGATCGCGCCGAGCTGGTTCTGGAAGAAGAACCGCGCCGGATCGGATTCGCGGGCCGGGTCGTGCTTGTTGGCCGCCTTCCACATCAAATTGCCGGCAATCGCGAAAATGGCGATCACGACCAGCAGGCCGATCAGCAGCGGCAGGTTTCCATGGTCGAACTTGTGCTGGCGGAGCATGACGACTCCTGCGACCTCGGTGCCGATCGCGATGATCCAGGCGATCGCAGCGAAAATCCGAAGGCGCGTCGCCGCGGACTTCTGGCCGTGCGTCGCACGCCATTCCTTGGTGACGTCGACGTCGTCGGTCGGCCTGTTGTCGGACATGCTCAATCCCCCTCTTAGCGAGACGCCGTTGGTATCGCAGGATCAGCGCTGACACGAGAGTATTTGTTGTTATGACGGAGAAGGGGAGTCGTTAGGGGGTCAGCCATGCAGCTCATGAGCCTTCTCCTTGCCGCCGCGGCTACACAACCGTCGGTCGCGGGCCTCTACCAATCACAGCAAATGGAAGTTGGAGCGGCGCTCGAGCTGCAGAAGAACGGGCACTTCCGCTACCAGCTCGACTATGGAGCCGTCTCCGAACAGGCCGAAGGCGACTGGACGTCGGACGGCAAGACGGTTCGCCTGACCACCAAGCCGACGCCCAAGCTTCCGAGCTTCGAGCTCGTTCGGGACGACCCCGCGCCCAAGGGCGATCTCATGCTGACCGTCGAGCCGCCGGGCTTCGGCGCGGACGGATATCGCATCGATGCGGTCGCGGTCGATGCTGATTCCGGCGAGAAGGGGATGGTCACCACCGATAGCGACGGCCATGTCGAGGCAGGCAGCCACAAGCTCTCCTCGATCGATCCGATGGTGCCGGTCTACGGGACGGTGGCGGGTCATTTTCCGCTGAGCGCAGACCGCGGGCACCATCTTGTCCTGCGCTTCCACGCCAACGATCTCGGCCGTGCCGCCTTCGAAGGCGAGCCGCTCACCGTAACTCCACAAGGGCTGGTCTTCGATCGCTTCGATACGGAGATTCGCTTTGTTCGCGTTCGGCCTTAAAGAAGCGCTCGGAGAGGAGTGCTAGTGGCCGATAATCACGAGTTGATCGACGAGCTTGAGAAGGAATGGCGCGATGCCTTGTGCGCCAAGGACATGAAGCGCCTTTCAGCGCTCATGCACCCCGATTTCGTGCTGATCGGCTCCAGGTCCACCGGCCCCTTCATGATGCATCGGCAGGATTGGCTGGATGCCATCCAGAAGCGCGACGTCGAGACGATCGAGTTCGACGTTAAGGAGGTGACGGCGTTCGAGGATGTGATGATCGCCTCGGTCCACGCACGCTGGAAGCTGAAATATCTTGGGCGAGTCATCGAAGACTGCGTCCTTTCGACCGATATTTGGGTGAGGGATAGCGACCGCTGGGTATCGATCCGGCGTCACTCGACGCCGGCGCCGGCCGGTCATTGTGACAATCTGAAAGGGGTGTAGATGGCACGTGAAGAGGCGCTCCGCCCGAGCGAAGACATCAAGGAACTGACGCTTCGCGGAATCGTGCTCGGAGCGGTCCTCACCGTCATCCTCACTGCCGCAAACGTTTATGCCGGTCTGAAGATCGGACTCACGGTCGCGACGTCCATTCCCGCCGCCGTCGTCTCGATGGCGGTGCTTCGCTCGTTCAAAGATTCGACCATTCAAGAGAATAATATCGTCCAGACGATCGCGTCCGCGGCGGGAACGCTCTCAGCCATCGTGTTCGTCCTTCCCGGCCTGGTGATGGTCGGATGGTGGACGGGCTTTCCTTACTGGCTTTCCGTCGCAGTCATCGCGATCGGCGGCATTCTCGGAGTCATGTACTCGGTGCCGCTTCGCCGTGCGCTCGTAACCGGGACCGACCTGCCCTATCCGGAAGGCCTTGCTGCCGCAGAGGTGCTCAAGGTCGGCTCAGGCATCGGTGGCGCTGAAGAGAACCGGCGCGGGCTCTTGCTGATCGTGTGGAGCTCGATTGCCTCAGCAGTCTTCTATGCACTTGCCCAAACCAGAGTTCTTACCGCCGACGCAGCGAAGTCGCTAACGGTCGGATCGGGTGCGACGACGGTATCGGCGAGCCTGTCGATGCTATTGATCGGGGTCGGGCATCTCGTCGGTGTGACAGTGGGTATCGCAATGCTCGTCGGGCTGATCATCAGCTGGGGCTTCCTTGTACCGCATTACACGGCGCTCGCTGGAGCGATCCCTGTCGGCACTGGTCTCGATGATTTCGTCCACGGCGTGTTCGTCCAGAAGGTTCGCTTCATCGGCGCCGGGACGATCGGAGTCGCGGCGATTTGGACGTTGCTCAAGATTCTGGGACCGATCATCGCGGGCATTCGCTCGGCAATTGTTGCGAATCAGGAGCGCAAAGCGGGGCGGGGCGAAGCTCTTCCGATCACCGAGCGCGACATACCAATTGGTATCGTCGCGGCGACGATTCTCCTCCTCATGGTGCCGATTGGTTTCCTGCTGTACGCCTTCGCGAGCACGGACCCGATTGCCGCCAACCCTGGCGTGACAATCGTGGTGAGCATCATTTACATCCTGATTGCCGGCGTCGTGATCGCGTCCGTCTGCGGATATATGGCGGGCCTGATCGGCGCGTCGAACAGCCCGATTTCGGGCGTGGGCATCCTTTCCATCGTCGGAATTTCGCTATTGCTGGCATTGTTGTTTCCCGGTGCGACCGGCGATTCATCCAAATCGCTCGTTGCGTTCGCCTTGTTCGTCACGGCGGTAGTGTTCGGCGTCGCGACGATCGCCAACAATAACCTTCAGGACCTCAAGACAGGCGAACTGGTCGGGGCCACACCGTGGAGGCAACAAGTCGCACTCATACTCGGTGTTATCTTCGGCGCCATCGTCATTCCGCCGGTGCTCGACCTTCTCAACACGGCCTTCACCTTTCAGGGCGTCCCGGGCGCGAAGCCGAACGCTCTCGCCGCACCTCAAGCGGCGCTCATCTCGGCCATCGCCCAAGGCCTGCTGAACGGGAATTTCGACTGGAAGCTCATCGAATATGGTGCCGGCATCGGCGTTGTCGTCATCATCATCGATGAGGTGCTTCGGAAAATGAAGCGTGGCGGGTTGCCGCCGCTCGCGGTGGGCATGGGCATCTACCTTCCGATGGCGCTGACCTTGCTCGTGCCCTTGGGCGCGCTGCTTGGCTGGGTTTACGACAAATGGGCGGAGCGGCAGTCGAACGCCGAGTTCGCGCAGCGCATGGGCGTGCTGCTCGCAACCGGCCTCATCGTCGGCGAAAGCATCATGGGAGTCGTCTACGCTTCGATTGTCGCCGCGACTCAAAGCGACACTCCGCTCGCGCTCGTCGAAGGCAACCCGTGGGCCGTTCCGATCGGGCATCGTCGTCTTCACTGTGATCATCCTTGGCTTCTATGCTTGGACAAAGAGACAGGCGGCCGTGTCTGCCTTGCCCGGAGAGACGCGCCCACACCGGAAGCGACGTTCCGCTAACCGCCTAGGACCGCCTCTCGGAGCGCGGCCGGCGCAAACGGCTCCGCGCCATGCTCCGCCTTGTGCACGAGGTCGACGATCGCTCGGTTGATCGGAGCGTTTCGCTGCAGGCGCTCAGCCAGCCGAACCAGCTCGCCGTTCAGATATTCGATCTCGGTCTTGTGGCCGGCGCCGAGGTCGTCCGCCATCGAGGAGCGCGCCTTGGCGTCGACCTTCCATCTCTTGAGGAAGACGTTGTTGAACAGCCAGTCCGGCAAATCGATCGATTCGCGGCAGGGTATGCGGGGAAATTGGCCCCACAGTCGCCGGCTCGATCTCCGCGCGCTTCAGAAGTGCCAGCCCTTCGCGCATCGAGGCGGCGAACACTCGCCGATAATCGCGCTGCTTGAGCTCGTCCTGAAGCGTCCGGCCCGACAGCGCATTCACCGCATTGTTGAGGTTGATGAGCAGCTTCCCCCACGCCAGACCGATCATGTCGTCCGAAAGCTTCAGCGCTGCCGGGCCGCTGCCGACCAGCGTCGGCAAGCGCCCTCAGGTTGGCACGCTGCTGGGCGTAGAGGTTTCCCGCCACACCTTTGTGGAAGCGGCCGTTTCCAAGATAGGCGACGTTGAACGGGACCATTCCGCGTGCGACTTCGAACCGTCCGCCGAGATTCTGCTCGAGGATCTCGACATTGCTGACGCCGTTCTGGAAGCTGATGACGGTCGCTCCCGCGCGTGCCTTGCATGGCGATGTCGTCCGCCGCTGCCGTCGTATCTCCGCTCTTCACCGTGAGGACGATGATCTCGGCGTCCTCGAGCGCTTCCGGGCCGCAGCGATAATCGACTTCGCCGGGCCGAGGCGGAGCTGCCAGCCGCTATAGTCGCTCAGCGTCAAGCCGTGCTCGATCGATGTCCTTCGACAATCTCGGGCGGCCGATGAAGGTGACCGGCACTCCGGCGGCCAGCCAGCAGCCGCCGATGAAGCAGCCGACCGATCCGGCGCCGAGAATTGCGACTTTCGGTCCCCCCGCCATTTCCTATCCCCGTCCGCGATAAGGCTGCACTCCTTGGTCGGGAAGCCACAGCCCTTCTGGCGGGGGACCGGATTGCCAGAAGACGTCGATCGGCATTCCGCCGCGCGGATACCAATAGCCGCCGATCCGCAGCCACTTGCGGCTTCATTTCGTCGGCCAGCCGCTGGCCGATCCCGACGGTCACATCCTCATGGAAGCCGCAATGGTTGCGGAAGCTGCCGAGGAACAGCTTGAGGCTCTTGCTCTCGACGATCGTCTCGCCCGGCGCATAGTCGATCACCAGATGCGCGAAATCGGGCTGCCCCGTGACCGGGCAGAGCGAGGTGAATTCCGGCGCCGCGAAGCGGACGAGATAGAGCGCATCCGCCCGCGGGTTCGGCACATAGTCGAGCACCGCCTCCTCGGGCGAAGCGGGAAGCGTGCTGGCCTGGCCGAGATGGCGCGTTTCCATGGCTCGCTTCTACGCGGCTGCTGACGGTCTCCGGCAACGCCCAGTCGATCGGCTCGCAGGCCGCGGCTCTCGAGGAATGCGTTGGCCTTGGAAAAATGCCGGCAGCCGAAAAAGCCGCTGTGCGCCGAAAGCGGCGAGGGGTGCGGCCGCCTTCAGCACGAGGTGCCGCGACGTATCCACGAACGCCGCCTTCTTCTGCGCGTAGCTTCCCCACAGCATGAATACGACCGGCTCGTGCTTGGCGTTCACTTCGCGGATGATGCGGTCCGTGAACCGCTCCCAGCCGCGGTCGCGATGCGAGGCCGCCTCGCCCATCTCGACCGTCAGCACGCTGTTGAGCAGAAGCACGCCCTGGCTCGCCCAATGCTCGAGGAAGCCGTGGCGGCGCGGCGTGATGCCGAGGTCGCTCTCCAGCTCCTTGTAGATGTTGACGAGGCTCGGCGGCGGCCGGACGCCGGGCTGGACCGAGAAGCACAGGCCGTGCGCCTGGCCTTCGCCATGATAGGGGTCCTGGCCGAGGATCACGACACGGACCTTGTCGAGCGGCGTCAGATCGAGCGCCCGGAACCATTCCTGCCCCTTCGGGAAGATCCTCTTGCCGCGCTCCCGCTCATGTCATGAGGAAGCGCTTGAGATCGGCCATATAGGGTTGCTCGAACTCGTCCTTGCAGCGGTCCGAGCCAGCTCGGGTGCAGCCTGATTTCATCCTCCATCCCCTACGAGCCTAGCGATGCCTTCGCGGCAGTTCTATGCGTCGTTGCCATGGACTCATTGGTTTCGACCGACTGGCTCGAGAAGCATCTCGGCGAACCTCGATCTCGTCGTCGTCGATTCCAGCTGGCACATGCCCGCGAGCGGCCGCAGCGGCCGCGACGAATATCTCGCAGGCGCACATCCCCGGCGCGCGCTTCCTCGATATCGACGCGGCTCAGCGATCATTCGAACCCGGCGCCGCACATGCTTCCCGGCGCGCGAAGAATTCGCCGCGGCGATGGAGCGGCTTGGGGATCGGCCGCGACGACCGCATCGTCGTCTACGACAATTCGCCGATCCGACACGGCGGCGCGCGGCTGGTTCACGCTTCGTCACTTCGGTGCCGGCGAACGTCGCCATCCTCGACGGCGGCTTCCAGAAGTGGATTGCCGAGGGCCGTCCGACCGAAACCGGCGAACCCGCGCATCGGGACGCGCGATTCAGATGTCCGAGAGCGCGCGACGACGCGGTGACGAAGGAGCAGATATCCTCGCCGGCGCCGGCTGCGCGCTTGTCGATGCACGCGGCAAGGCGCGCTTCGAAGCGACCGAGCCCGAGCCGCGCCCGGGCATTGCCGGCGGCCATATTCCCGGCGCCCGCAATCTCCCATTCGGCCTGCTGCTACGACGAGGACGGGGCTGTTTCAAGTCGCGGGAAGAGCTTCGCCGAGCTGTTCGACTGAGGCCGGGCTTGATCCATCGAAGCCGTTCATCGCCAGCTGTGGGTCCGGCGTGACAGCCACCAGCCTGATCTTCGCGGCGCACCTGCTCGGAGATGACGCCGGAAAATTATATGATGGAAGCTGGACGGAATGGGGCGCCGACCCTGCGACGCCGAAAGCGGTTGGACCGGCCTAGCCGAGGATGATCCCGCGCGACCTCGCGCAGCTCGCGGCGGATCTCGTCGACCAGTGTCTGGCTCGCCGCCCAGTGCGGCTCGTGGCCGGCCTGGCGCTCGATCAGTAGCGCTTCGATGCCCGGCGGCTGCGGCGCCGACCATGCCGCTCGGAGCGGCGGTCGAACAGCTCGCTGCCTGGCTTCGCCCGCAATGTCCCACGCCGCGGCGATGACGTCGTCCGACGGGTCCGACGCAGGGCCTCCCGCGAACGGCTCGACCAGCCGAAGCGCATGACGAACGCTCGCAAGCCGCGACACCGCCTCCGCATAGGGAAGCGGCGATTCGTCGGTGAACGGCTGCGCAAGCAGGTGAAGCATGGCCTTCGGGGTAACCGCGCCAAGGCTAACGAAATGTGAATCCGTGGGGCTTACGCCCCGCTCTTCTCGTCGATGTCGCGAAGGATCCAGCCGCGCTGCGGGATTGTCTCGATGAACTCGGCACCGCCCGACGCATTGCGCAGCTTCTTGCGGAGCTTCGAGATGAACACGTCGATGATCTTCGGCTGCGGCTGGTCGTCGGCGCGGCGGTAGAGATGCTTCAGAAGCATCGCGCGCGTGACGACATTGTTGCGCGCAAAGGCGAGCAGCTCGAGCACTCGATATTCCATCTCGGTGATTCCGATCGGGTGCCCGTCGATGCGGATCAGCCGCTGCACCTGGTCGACCGAGAGGCGCCCGCCGCACAGCGTCTCGGGCATGTCGCCGCCGGTCGCCTTGAGCGACTGCGAGCAGCCGCGAAGCGGCCTCCTCGCTGTCCTCCGGCGACACCGCGCGCGGGCTTCCGATCAGCGCCTGCTGGATATCGGCCAGCATCTTGTGCGCCTCCTCGACGAGCCGCGTGCCTTCCTCGAAGCGGCGGCGCGAGCGGTCGAGCATCGATTCGATCTCGACGAGGCGTCCGGAAAGATTTTGTTCTGCCATCCTGGAGCTTACTCCCCCCGCTGCCGTTACTGGCCCGCCTGGGCGGTGGCGACGTTCGTGTTCGCCGCTGGCGCCGCGAGAATCTGCAGCGTCTCCGCGCCCTTGTCGACGACCCGCGTGTCCGGGTCCCAGACCGTCGAGCGGATTCCGATCGGCGCGTCGCCGCGGCCGGCCTCGTCGAGCAGGCTCGTCTCGCGCGGCCGAGCGCGGCGCGGGGCCGCCGAACAGGGCGTCGATCGCCTGCTGCTGCGCTTCGCCGGCGCTGAGGCCCTGCGTTCCGGCGACCGGCGGCGCCAGGCTGAAGTCGGGCGGGATGATCAGCGGAGCGTTGCGCGCGACCTGGAATTCGTCCGGCAGCACTGGCGCGCTGCCTGCTGATGGGCGGCGCAGCCGCTCGTCGCCACCGCGGCTGACAGCCAGGATTGCGGTGAAGGCTTTACGCATGTTCGATTGTCTCCTTGGGCTCATGCCCTTCGCCATGATCCTTACGGGCGAGGAACGCGCGCAGCAACAGGATCACGACGGCAATGCTAATCGCCGCGTCGCCGACATTGAATACCAAAAACGGACGCCAGTCGCCAAAATGCAGGTCGGCGAAGTCCACGACATAGCCGAAGCGCACGCGGTCGAGGATGTTGCCGAGCGCTCCGCCGAGCACCATTCCGAGCGCGACCTGGTCGATCCGGTTCTTCTCGCGCCCGATCCATACGGCGACGCCGATGGCGATCGCCGAGGTCACAGGCAACCAGCATCCAGCGTCCGACTGGGTTGGTCGCATTAAGCAGGCCGAGCGAGATTCCCTCGTTCTGCGTGTAGGTGAAGTTGAAGATCGGAAGCAGCACCAGCTGGTCGCCGATCTCGTTGAGTCCGAGCGGATCCGGTCACGACCCACTTCACCAGCTGGTCGAGGACGAACACGACCAGCGCGACGCTGAAACCGAGGCGAAACTTAGCCATTCACCACCCCCTCGCAGCGGTCGCACGAGCTCGCCATCCGCCTTCACCTCCGGCAGATGCCGCCAGCAGCGCCCGCATTTGTGATTGTCGGTCTTCGTCACCTTGATCTCATCGCCGCGGTGGACTGTCGATGTGATGAACAGCTCGGCGAGCAAGGTCGGGGTCCTCGTCGCTCGGCACCCAGACCTCGGCCTCGAGGCTCGATCCGAGCACCTTGTCGCGCCGCAAGCGGCTCGATCGCCTCGGTGACTTGCGCCCGAAGCGCGCGCAGCTTCGTCCATTTCGCCTCGTCGGCATCGACCTGCGGCACCACCGGCCATTCGAGCAAGTGGACCGAATCCCGCATCCGGAAAGCGCGTGCCCCACACTTCCTCGCTCGTGAACACCAGCACCGGCGACAGCCAGCGCACCAGCGCGTGGAACAGGGTGTCGAGCACAGTCCGGTACGCCCGCCGCCGCTCGCTCTGAACGCCCGTCTCGGCGTTCACCTCGCAGTAGAGCACGTCCTTGCGGATATCGAAGAAGAAGGCGCGACAGATCCTCGTTGCAGAAATCGGTCAGCGCCCGGACGTAGGTGTTGAAGTCGAAATCATCGACCGCATTCCGCAGCTTCTGGTCGAGCACCGCCGTCAGGTGCAGCATGTAGCGCTCGAGCTCGGGATAGGCCGAGACGTCGTCCAGCCGCTCCTCCTCGCTGAAGCCGTCGAGCGCGCCGAGCAGGTAGCGGAAAGTGTTCCTGAGCTTGCGATACTGGTCGGCGACCCCGGCCAGGATCTCCTTCCCGATCCGGTGGTCCTCGGTGAAATCGACGCGACAGCGCCCACAGGCGAAGGATGTCCGCCCCATATTCCTTCATCAGGTCGATCGGGCTGATCGTGTTCCCGAGCGACTTGGACATCTTCATGCCCTTGGCGTCCATCGTGAAGCCGTGGGTCAGGACCGCATTGTAGGGCGCCCGGCCGCGCGTTCCGCAGCTTTCGAGCAGCGACGACTGGAACCAGCCGCGGTGCTGGTCACTGCCCTCGACATAGATGTCCGCGGGCCAGCGCTCGTCGGGCCAGTGCCCGCTCTCCAGCGTGAAGACGTGCGTGCACCCGCTGTCGAACCAGACGTCGAGGATGTCGGTGACCATCTCGTAATCGTCGGGATTGCGGTTGCCGAGGAAGGCCGCGGCGTTCGCCGCGTCCCAGGCATCGACACCCTGCTCGCTGGATGGCGTCGACGATCCGCTCGTTGACCTCGCGGTCGACCAGCAGCTCGCCGCGTCTTCTTCTCGACGAACAGCGCAATCGGCACGCCCCACGCGCGCTGGCGGCTGATCACCCAGTCCGGGCCGCTGTTCGACCATCGATCCGAGGCGGTTGCGGCCCTTCTCCGGCACGAAGCGTGTGGCGTGATCGCGTTCATCGCCAGCTCGCGAAGCGTCGGCTTGTGCTCGTCGATCAAGCGCGTTGGGTTCGCCGCCTTCATTCTCCCAGCGCTGCTCGGCGCGGGTCACCGGCGAGAAGTGCGGCAGCGGCTTGTCCATCGCGATGAACCATTGCGGCGTGCAGCGGTAGATGACCTTGGCCTTCGACCGCCACGAATGCGGGTAGCTGTGCTGGAAGTCGGCGCTTGCTGCGAGCAACGCGCCGGCCTCGCGCAGGTCCGAGCAGATCGGCCCGTCAGGCGCATTGAACTTGGCGTTGATGACGCTGCCCTGTCCGCCGAGCCACAGCCAGTCGGGCCGGTAGAAGCCGCCTGCATCGACCGCGAACACCGGATCGATCCCGTTGGCGCGGCACAGCTCGAAATCGTCCTCGCCATGGTCGGGCGCCATGTGGACGAGGCCCGTGCCCTGGTCGGTGGTGACGAAGTCGCCGGGGAGGAACGGCCGCGGCTTGGCGAAGAAGCCGCCGAGCTTGTGCATCGGGTGGCGGGCGATCGTGCCGGCGAGGTCCGAGCCTTTGCAATTGGCAAAGAGTATTCGACGCTTCCAAAGGAGCACGGAGCCAGTCGGAGCTGTTCTCGAAAAGTCGCTTCTGGCACGTTTTTGGAACGCGTCAACGAGATCGGCGCGGCTACTAAGAACAGCTGGCTCGACCGTCCGAGAGGAGATCCTGCCCGTCAGCAGATGCGAGCGAATAGAGTCGCGTATTCGACCTCCGGATTGTAGGCGATCCCCTGGTTGACCGGGATCGTCCACGGCGTGGTCGTCCACACGACCGAGCGTAAGCACCGACCAGCTCGGGGATCGGGCTTTCGACGATCTCGAACGCGACATCGATCTGGGTCGAGACGATGTCCTCATATTCGATCTCGGCTTCGGCAAGCGCGGTCTTCTCGACCGGCGACCACATCACCGGCTTGGCGCCGCGGTAGAGCTGGCCGGTCTCGGCGAACTTGAACAGCTCGGAGACGATCGTCGCCTCGGCGTGGAAGTTCATCGTCAGATAGGGCTTGTCCCAGTTGGCGCTGACCCCGAGCCGCTTCAGCTGCTCGCGCTGAACGTCGACCCAATGCTGGGCATAGGCGCGGCACTCGGCGCGGAACTCGCGGACCGGTACCTCGTCCTTGTTGAGCTTCTTCTTGCGATACTGCTCCTCGACCTTCCACTCGATCGGAAGGCCGTGGCAGTCCCAGCCGGGCACGTAGGGCGCGTCCTTGCCGAGCAGGCTCTGCGTTCTCACCACCATGTCCTTGATCGTATGGTTGAGCGCGTGCCCGATATGGATGTCGCCGTTGGCGTAGGGCGGGCCGTCGTGGAAGATGAATTTCTCGCGCCCTTCGCGGCTCGCTCGGATGCGCTGGTACAGCCCCTCCGATTCCCAGCGCGCAAGGATCGCCGGCTCCTTCTGCGGCAGCCCGGCCTTCATCGGAAAGTCGGTGCGCGGAAGGAAGACGGTCGAACGGTAGTCGGTCTTGGTGGTCTCGGGAGCGTCGGCCATTTGGGTGGCGGCTCTAGCGGGTGAGGGGGAGATTGCAAACTCGACGCAGCAGCGTACCCCGGACTTGGATCCGGGCCTGCCTTTTCTGCAGATACGACGAATTCCCGGCTAAAGGCCGAAACGACTTTTAGAACAACGCCAGCAACCTCCGCGCCTCCGCTTCGTCCCCGCGCATCTCCTCGACCAGCGCTTCCACTCGGTCGAACTTCTGCTCCTCGCGGATGAAGGCATGAAGCGCGACCTCGATCTTCTGGCCATAGAGGTCGCGATCGACGTCGAACAAATGCGCCTCGAGCAGCTCCTGCGCCGGCTCGAAGGTCGGGCGCACGCCGAGGCTCGCGACGCCCGGGTGCTCGCGACCCGTCCTCCAGCGTCACCCGCACCGCATAGATGCCGTATTTCGGGCGCTGATAGTCGCCGAGCTCGAGGTTGGCGGTCGGATAGCCGAGCTCGCGCCCGCGCTCGTCGCCGCGCTGGACCACGCCCTCGATCGCATAATCTCGGCTGAGCATGTGCGTCGCCGTGCCGATGTCGCCCGCGACCAGCGAGTCGCGGATTCGGCCCGAAGAAATGCGCTCGCCATCGAGGACGACCTGCGCGACCGCTTCCGCTCCGATACCGTGCTCGGCTCCGACTCTCGCCAGCAGCGCCACGTCTCCTCGGCGGCCCTTGCCGAAGCTGAAATCGTCTCCGGTGATCACCCCCGTGGCGCCGATCCGCTTGGCGAGCACCTCGGCGACGAACTCCTCGGCGTCCATCGAGGCGAGCTCCGCGCCGAACTCGAACACCAGCATCGCGTCGGCGCCATCGCGGGCGAACAGCGCCTGGCGCTGATCGAGCGTCATCAGGCGGAAGGGCGGGACGTCGGGCTTGAAGAAGCGGACCGGGTGCGGGTCGAAGGTGGCGACGATGACCGGCCGCCGCTCATGGAAGCCGCGCGCGATCGCGCGGCTCACCACCGCCTGGTGGCCGAGGTGGAATCCGTCGAAATTGCCGAGCGCGAGAATGCTCCCCTTCAGCTGATCGGGGACCCCGCCGGCGAGGGTAAGCCGCTGCATTGGCGCGCGAGCCTTAGTGGGTTGGAAGGTGCTTCCGCAACAGGCGGTATTCGTGGACTGCAAGCGCGATCACGAACAGATCGAAGATGCTAAGGAGGATCAGCACGAACTCATGGGTGAAGCTGTAGCGATAGAGCTGGTAGGCGATGAATCCGCCGAAGACGACGAAGCTCGCTGGATAAGCCCACAGCTTTTCCTTCAGAAGGCCGTAGACCAGGACGATTTTCACGATGCCATGGCTGAGCAGATAGAAGGAGAAGAAATCGTGCTGCTGGACCGAGAAGGTCTCGGCGAAGCGGAGCAGGTGACTGGCGATCCAGTCGTGCTTCTCCTCGGCGATCGCGCGATCGCTCCAGCTGCTGATCCAGCCGACGATCGTCTCGGTGCTCGTGAAATAGAGCGCGAGGCCGCCGACGATCTCGAAGAGCGCATGCAGGCCCTTGAGCGAAACGCTGACCGCGAAGACCTGGTGGATGCGTCTTTCCTGCATTGGACTGTTCATAACGACGGCGGGTTGGAAAAGTAGGATTTCGGCAGCAAGAGCGAGGCGATCAAAGGATTGTCGTTTCGCAAAGGATCGAAGAAGCACCGTCGCCACTGCGAACAATCGCGAACATTCGCCGCCTTGACTCGCTCAGAGGGCGCTCCTATTTCCCATTCATCCCGATCCACCGGTCGTCCGGCGGCGCATTCGTGCGCGCGTCGGCTTTTCGTTTGGAGCGGGGTCATTTTTAGCGACGAGATGGGGCGAATGGCGCCCTGTGGAGCTGAAGAAGGGTAATAGATGGCTCGTATTGCTGGGGTGAATATCCCCACTAACAAGCGCGTGGAAGTCGCGCTGACCTACATCCACGGAATCGGCCGCACGACGGCCAAGAAGATCACGGAGCAGCTCGGCATTGGGCCGGAGAAGCGCGTTCAGGACCTGACGGACCAGGAAGTGCTGCACATCCGCGAAGCGATCGACAAGGACCTCACGGTCGAGGGCGATCTTCGCCGCGAGACCGCAATGAATATCAAGCGGCTGATGGACCTCGCCTGCTACCGCGGGCTCCGCCATCGCCGGGGCCTTCCGGTTCGCGGACAGCGCACGCACACCAATGCGCGCACCCGCAAGGGCAAGGCCAAGCCGATCGCAGGGAAGAAAAAGTAAGGAACAGTCCGGGGGACTGTTTCGGCTTTTTCTCCGCCGGATGGCGAGTTGAGAGAGGCACGCCGTCCCGCACAGCATTTGAAGGATGTAAGTTAGAATGGCTCAGGCACCGCAGCGCCTCCGCAGGAGGGAGCGCAAGAACATCACGGCCGGCGTCGCCCACGTGAACGCCAGCTTCAACAACACCATGATCACCATCACCGACGCGCAGGGCAATGCGATTGCTTGGTCGAGCGCCGGAATGATGGGCTTCAAGGGCAGCCGCAAGTCGACGCCATACGCGGCGCAGGTCGCCGCCGAAGACGCCGGCCGCAAGGCCGCCGACCACGGCGTCCGAACGCTCGAAGTCGAAGTGAAGGGGCCCGGTTCGGGCCGCGAGAGCGCGCTCCGTGCGCTCCAGTCGGTCGGCTTTACGATCACCTCGATCCGCGACGTGACTCCGATCCCGCACAACGGGGTCCGGCCCAGCAAGCGCCGCCGCGTCTAAAAGTTTTCGCCGAAGCACCTACTTCGGGAAATGAATGTGAACTGAGGGGCTCCGGCCCCCAACTGCCAAGGGATGAAAATGGCCGTCAACGCAAAGAACTGGCAGGAACTCAAGAAGCCCAACGCGCTCGAGAAGAAGCAGTCCGGGGGCGACACTCGCCGCCGCGCCGTGTTCGTCGCCGAGCCGCTGGAGCGCGGATTCGGAATGACTCTCGGCAACTCGCTGCGCCGGGTGCTCCTCTCCTCGCTCCAGGGCGCCGCCGTCACCTCGATCAAGATCGACGGCGTGCTCCATGAGTTCTCTTCGCTCGCCGGCGTCCGTGAGGACGTCACCGACATCGTGCTCAACGTGAAGCAGGTCGCGCTCAAGATGGAAGGCGAGGGGCCCAAGCGCCTCCACCTCTCCGCCACCGGGCCGACCGAAGTCACCGCGGGCATGATCGCGGCGACCGGCGACATCGAGGTCACCAACCCCGACCTCATGATCTGCCACCTCGACGAGGGCGCGACTCTCAACATGGAGCTGATGGTCGACATCGGCAAAGGCTACCAGCCCGCTGCCGCCAACCGCCCGGCCGACGCGCCGATCGGACTGATCCCGGTCGACGCGCTCTACAGCCCGGTCCGACAGGTCGCCTACAAGGTCGAGAACACCCGCGTCGGGCAGGAGCTCGATTACGACAAGCTCACGCTGACGATCGAGACCGACGGCACCGTCACTCCGGAAGACGCGCTCGGCTATGCGGCGCGGATCCTCCAGGACCAGCTGCAGCTGTTCGTCCACTTCGACGAGAGCCAAGTGCGCATGCCGACCTCGCCGATGATCGGCCAGGCGGTCCCGATGGCGGCCGAGGCGCCCACCGACACCAACCAGCTCAACCGTTATCTCCTGAAGAAGGTGGACGAGCTCGAGCTCAGCGTTCGAAGCGCCAATTGCCTCAAGAACGACAACATCATCTATATCGGCGACCTCGTCCAGAAGACCGAGGCCGAGATGCTCCGGACTCCGAACTTCGGCCGCAAGAGCCTCAACGAGATCAAGGAAGTGCTCGCCTCGATGGGCCTCCGCCTCGGCATGGACATCCCCGGCTGGCCGCCGGAGAATATCGAGGAGATGGCCAAGAAGCTCGAGCAGGAAATGCTCGGCTAACGCCGGCTTCCGAGTTCAGGAACAAGGAAGGGCCGTCCCGTTGGGGCGGCCCTTTTTGTATGGGTCCTTCGGGCTTCCGGCGCGGAGTTCAGGCCGGGAAGTTCATCTTTCTGAGGTACTCGGCAAATCGGGGGTCGCCCCTGATCGGACGCATGAAGGGATCGCTTTTCATGATCGCAAGTCCGGGATCGTGGAATGCCCAGGCTCGATCGAGCGATTTAAAAGCTTCGTCCGTCTCGCCGCGCTGCGCATGAACTTCGGCATATTGGTAATGCGAGCTATCGCCGTTGACGAGCTGTGCCCGTTTGAGGGCAGCTTCGGATTCCGCGCTTTTGCCTTGCCGCGCGTAGAGGATCGATTCCCCGACGAGCCGGAACAGATAATCGGCGGGCAGTTGCCTGTATTGCGCAAGCGCCTCGTCGAACTTTCCCATCTCCATCAGGGTCACGCCCAGAAAGGCGCGGGGGAGCTGGCGATTGGGAGCAAGCGCAAGCACTTTGCGATAGGCGGCTTCGGCCTCGGCAAACCGTCCGGAGCTGAACTGTGCGCCCGCCTCTATCCTGAAAGCCTCCGAGTTGAGCGGATCGCGGCTTTGCGCTTCGCGCGCAATCCTGATCACGTCTTCCTGCCTGTCGAGCGTATGCAGAAAGCTCGCATAGTCGAGGAGGTCATCGACATCGCCGCCGGCAAGCGCGTGACCGCGTTCGAATTCGGCCGCGGCCGCGCCAATGTTCAGCTGCCAAAAAATCACATTGGCCAAGGCGAGGTGGCCGGCCGCGAGCGAAGGAGCCAGCGCGATCGCCTGCTTCGCCACCGCTGCTGCCTGTACGAACCCGGGCTCGAAGCGACCGCCAGTCTTCGTGTAATATCCGTTGAGGGCGGTGAGTGCGACCGCCTTCAGGGCAAAGGCATCGGCGAATTTCGGATCGAGCGTGGTTGCCGAATCGAGCAAGCCGATCGTCTTTCGAACAGAGTCTTCGCTGTCGTCGGAGCGATACAGCGCCCGCGCTTTTAAGTAGAGATCGTGCGCCGCCGCATTGGTCGTGCCGCCGGCGGTAATCGCCGTCCGCGCCGCCTGCCCAAGCGTCGCGCTCAACGCATTTGCGACATTCTCCGCAATATCGGTCTGGATCTTGATCGCGTCGCCGGGACTCCGGTCATAACTCTGCGACCATTTGTCGAGGCCGGTTCGGCCGTCGATCAGCTCGGCAGTGATTCGGATGATCGACGCGGACTGCCGAACGCTTCCGGTAAGGATGTTGGCGACCGACAGCTTTTTCGCAGCAGTCTCGGCATCGTCATTACGCACCGCTTCGGATGACGTGCTGCCCGCCACTGCAAGTCCCGCGATCCGCGAAAGCGCGCTTCGAATCTCCTCCGCGATCCCGCTCGAGAAATAGGCCTGTGCCGGATCCCCGCTCAAATTCTCGAACGGCATGACGGCGATGCTGTCCGACGATGCGCCACCGATGCCGCTTCTGAGGAAGGTCCAGACTCCGACACCGGCGACCGCGACCGTTGCCGCGGCGCCTCCGACGATCGCCGTCCGGCGGCTGACCAGCGGGCCCCGACGATGCGCGCGGTCCTTTTCCGTCGGCTCGACCCCGCTAATTCGCTGGATTGCCGCAAGCACTGCGCAATAGTGCGGATCGGAGCGGTCGCCGTGCCAGGCCTTCAGCGAAGTCGCCTGGCTCTCGCCGAAGCCGAGCGGTGGCGAGACAGGGTCGATCAGGACGGGGACATAGACGCCGCGACGCTGCGCTCGCGACGCTTCCTCACGGACGAAGCTGCCTTCGGATCCGACCGATCTCTTGCTCCAGACGACGACCACCGTGCGGGCCTCGTCCAGCTGCCGCTCGATGGTTTCGCGCCAGGCATCGCCGGCGCCGATATGCTCATCCCACCAGACCGAAAGGCCGTCGGCCTGCAAAGCCTGCACGAGCGGCTGGATGCGACGGCGGTCCTCCGCCTTGTAAGACACAAAGACATCCGACATCCGGCGCCCCCCAGCGCTGCAACCATATTCGCGAATGCCTGAGCTGTCCAAACGGCAAGAATTGTTCGGCTATCGCTTGCGCTTTCCCAAATGGCAGCTTTGATCCGTTGCGGTCAGTAGCCGGCCTGAACGTCGAGCCGATCGGTCGATCAGTCCAACGGTCACTCGGCGCTTCCGGAGACTGGGGCAACCGCAAGCTCGGCCGCTGCCGCCGCCCGGCGTGCCTCGCCGCGGCGCTTGGCTCGTTGGCCATAGAGGAACGACCACAGGCTCAGCGCACCCATCGTGCCGTAACCAAGGATTGGATTGACGATCAGATATTCCCGGATGCTGAGCGCGAACACCAGCACCACGGAAAGTGCGACATCGGCAAGGAGACCCAGGCCCCATACCCAGGTCATCACCGCCATCGTCCGGCGAAAGCCGGCATAGGCCTGGAGCGCCTCAAACTCCTCGGCTTCGCTCACCGACTTGCGCCGCTGCGTCGCGCGCGCCAGCTCGTAGACGAGCGGCTTGCCGATCAGCGCCGAGCCGACGAACGCCAGCCCGATCACCCCGGTGACAAGCTTTTCGCGCAGCTGGAGGAACTGGACTCCGCCACCGCCGAGCATGGCAAGCAGCGACAGCGCGATGCCGCAAAGCACCAATAGGGACAGCGCGTCGACCCGGCGGTGGCGCGCGAACTCGACCAGGCTCCATAGGATCGGTGGCGTCGACGAGGCGAGCAACGCTCGGACCTCGCCAAGCGGAGCTTCGGCGTAATTGTAGATCGCGAACGGCAGAATGAAATTAACCAGCGCCTCAATGAGAAGGTGGACGCCGTTTTTCCGAAGATAGGAAGTAATTCGGGCGACTAGCCCTGGTTTCGCCTGCACCACTGCCTCCAGCGCTACTCCGCGGACGAGGATAAAGCGGCGACAGGAAGTCACAAGGTTCACTGAGACACCAGTGCTTGGCTTCGCCTGAACGAGAGGGTTGCAGACGTCGGGGCTAAGAACAGGCGAGCAAAGCTTAATATCCGCTTTGCACCGTTCCCGGACAGGAGGACGAGCAGCCATGGACAGATCGCCCAAACAGGCAGACCATCGCATTTCATCGACTCACGTCTTCGGGGGGCGTGTTATGCAGCGTCTGGACTATCGCCGTGCGCCAGCTTCGTATGTTTGGCACTGGAATCCAAACTGTCCCAGGTGGCCCACCAGAGCGCTCGAAAGCATTCGAACGAAACCGTCGGTCGGTCTCGTTTGCGAGGAGTGCGGAGGGCACAGCGACTGACGGGCGCTGGATTTGACGAAAGATGAAGTTGGATGATCGGGGTCCACGGTGGCCTTTTTCGTGGATCGCGCCGTTAACTGCGCTCGCGTTTCGCAAGTACGCCGGATCGCAGCGACGGCGCATGCTCCGCAAATGATCGAAATGCTGACGAAGCTCGCAGAAGAATAGCGAGGCGGATATCGCCAGGCTCGAAGCGGCGCGCGACGCCGAACCTGCCTCGGAAATCAAGATCGAGCCGACGGCCAGTTAGCGGACCGCGCGCAAAGGGCGCTATGGCGCTCCTATGAAGAGCTCAGACCTGGCGCGTACTCGGCTGGAGCGTGCGCTTGAACGCATCGGCGATCCCTCGGGAGAGGGCGCGCGCGCCTTTCTGACGGTCTATCCAGAGCCTGCTCGAACCGCCGCCGACGATGCCGACCGGCGGGGGCGCGACGGCGTGTCGCTCGGGCCTCTCGACGGCGTCATCGTCAGCATCAAGGATCTGTTCGACGTCTCCGGCGAACCGACCCGTGCCGGCTCGAAGGCGATGGCCGATGCGCCGCCGGCGACGAAAGATGCGCCGGTTGTCGAACGGCTTCGCAAGGCCGGAGCCGTCATCGTCGGCAAGACCAACATGTCGGAGTTCGCCTTCACTGGAGTCGGCGCCAATCCGCATTTCGGAACGCCCGGCAATCCAGCCGATCGCGTTCGAGTGCCTGGAGGCTCGTCTTCGGGGGCGGCGGTCGGTGTTGCCGAGGATATGTGCGAGATCTCGATCGGAACCGACACCGGCGGATCTACCCGGATACCGGCGGCGCTGTGCGGGGTCGTCGGATTCAAACCGACAAAGCACCGGATCTCTACCGAGGGCGCATTTCCTCTCTCTCCAACGCTCGATTCCATTGGACCGCTTACGCGCACCGTCGAGGATTGCGCGAAGGCGGACTCGGTGCTTGCTGGTGAGGAATTTCAGCCGCTGGAGGCCGCGGCTCTTCATGGGTTGCGATTGGGTATTGCGCAGGGCCTGCCGCTCGAGGAGCTCGACTCCACCGTGGCGAAGCGGCTCGACACCGCCGTCAGTCGGCTTGGCGGAGCCGGCGCACGGCTCTCGGACATGTCGTTTCAGCTCTTCGATGAGATGGCGCGGGTGCAGTCGCCAGCGACGATCGCAACGGTCGAAGCGTATCGGATCCATCGTGAGGCTATTGCCGCTCGGGGCGATGAATATGATCCGATCGTCCGCCACCGGATCGAAACCGGCGGTGCGGTTTCAAAGGCCGACTATGCGCACATGCTCGAGGAGCGAAGCGATCTCGTGAAGGCGATGGACCAGCGGCTGACCGACGTTGACGCGCTGGTGCTTCCGACGACCGCTATCGTCGCTCCGACGATGGAGGAGATCTCCACGGCCAAAGGGTTCAGCAGGGCCAACCGCCTGCTGCTTCGCAACACGGCGATTGCGAACTTCTTTGACCTCTGCGCGATCTCGCTGCCGATGGGCGGTGCCTTGCCAACCGGGCTCATGCTGTTTGGAAGACGTGGGTATGATCGACGCCTGTTTGAAATAGCGGCCTCGATCGAGCGGCTTCTTGCATAAGTGTCGGCGGCTTATGTGCTATTGCTGATGGGGAGGGAGATGAAATGGGCGAGCGGTTCGAGCGGCATCGGCAGCCGTGGCGGCAGGACGAGGTCCAGAAGCTTCACACGCTAGCCCGCAAAGGCATGGCGCTGAAGGCGATCGCCAAGGCGCTCACTCGGAGCGAGGAATCGGTGAAGGACCGGGCGAAGCTCGACCGGGTGAAGATCGCCAAGCTGCGCTAGTCCCTCAAACGGCGCGCGACCTGAACAGCATTCTGTAGAGGACCAGCAACACGATCGCGCCTAAGGTGGCGATCAGGATGTTCATGAAATTGCCGCCGGCCGATCCCCAGACGGCTCGCTGCAAATCCGCCCAAAAGCCCTCCGGCAATTCCGATCAGGATCGTGACGATGATCCCGCCGGGATCCTTTCCAGGCATGACCACCTTCGCGAGGATTCCGGCGATGAGTTCGACGACGATCCAACCGATAATGCCATATTGCATAGCCCGCTCCCGCTAAGACGTTCCTTATCGAGGATGCACTTGGCGGGTGGCGTCCCGAGGCGAACCTACTGCCGTTTCCGGAGCTGGCTGCCATCGGTACAATCCCTGTTGCGCCCCGAGGCGGCGCGGTCATTTGCGTTGCGAGGAGTGCGGCCTACACAAGCATCGCCATGACGATTGAATTCTACGACTCCGCCGAAGTGGAAGAGCTGCTCGATTATCCGGGATGCATCGAGGCGGTAAGGCGCGCGATGATCGCGCTGTCGAGCGGTGAGCGGCCGCAGCCGCTCCGGCAAATCTTCACCGTCGGCGAGAACGAGATGTTCGGGACTATGCCGGGCGAACTGCAGGCGCTGTCGACCTTCGGCGCGAAGCTGGTCAGCGTGTTCGGCGATCCGGGGCATCGCGGTCGCTCACGACATCAGGGGGTCGTGGTTGCCTATGACGGGAAGACCGGCGCGGTAAGCTGCATCGCCGATGCCGAATCGATTACCCAGATTCGTACCGGATGCGCGAGCGCGGTCGCGACTGATGCGCTGGCCCGAGCCGATGCGGACGTGCTCGCCATTTTCGGGACGGGCGTCCAGGCCGAGGCGCATTTGCGCGCGGTGCCGCTGGTAAGGCCGTTTCGCGAGATAATCCTGTGGGGCCGCTCCACCGAACGCACGCGCGCGTTTGCGGCGCGCATGAGCGAGGAACTGGGACGCGAGGTCACTCCCGCGCTCGACGGTCAGGAAGCCGCGGAGCGCGCCGACGTGATCTGCACGGTGACGTCTTCATCCGAGCCGGTATTGTTCGGCGATTGGGTGAGGCCCGGCACGCACATCAATCTGGTTGGTTCGAGCTTGCTGGGGCCGGTTGAAGTGGACACGGCGCTGGTCGCGAAGGCTTGCTTTATCGCCGACTACCGGCCGGGCGTGCTCGCGCAGGGCGCCGAGCTGCAGATTGCGCGCGATTCCGGCGCCGTCGACGATTCGCATGTCGTCGGCGAAATCGGCGAGGTCCTCGCGGGCCGAATTCCGGGCCGTGAGAACGACAGCCAGATCACGATCTATAAGTCGCTCGGGCACGTCGCTCAGGATCTGGCATCCGCGGTCTATCTGCACGAACGGCGGGGAGCGCTTCGCTAGGCGTCCAGGGTGCGGCGGATGACCTCGGCGAGTTGGCGGCTGTCGGTCGCGAGCGCTTCAAGCGAGACCCGGCACTCATCCGATTCGCTACGCGCTTCACGAAGCAGCTGATCCGCCAACATTTCCAGCTTCTTGGCCTTCGCGAGCAGAGAATCGAACGACGTTTCCAGTGCATTTGCCGGCGGGTCGTCATTACGCACGAGCCTAAGATGCGGGGGTTCGCGGCCTTGCGCTGCCGACTGATTGCGGGCCGACATGATGGCCTGCGCGACGTGGTCGGTGATGAGATCGATCGCCGCGAGCTCTTCTAGCGTCGGGCGGGTCGCCGTTCGGTGATAGATGGCGAAGGTTCCAATGACCTTGCCGGCGGGATCGCGGATGGGCGTCGACCAGCAGGAACGGAGCCCGTGCGGAAGCGCGACATGGCGATAGTCATCCCACAGCGGATCCGCGGCGATGTCGGCGACGTGGATCGGACGTCCGAGATATGCGGCCGTCCCGCACGAACCGGCGGCGGGCCCGATTTTCGCTCCGTCAATCGCTTCACGATAGGATCGGGGCAGGTTCGGCGCGGACCCATGGGAAAGACGCTTTCCGTCAGGGCTCAGCAACAGAATCGATGTCAGAAGCTCATTCTCGGCCATCTCTTCGACCGCGAGCAAATATCTGTCGAGAACGTTTTCGAGGCTGTCACCGCGTTCGAACTCAGACGCAACCTCGCTGTGGCGAGCGTAAAGCGTCTGCTGCAAACCAGCTGCAAAAGGCATGCACACCTCTCCCAAAGCCCTGCCCAGAGCGACAAAATTCTGCGTCGCTCATTAGTCAAGTCAGCGAAAGGATTCTAGTTCCCAACGTTAACGAGAATTATCCGAAGCAATTCTAAGGGTCCTTGGAAGCGACAAAATTTTCTTATTTTGGCTAATTTAGTTAATGTAGATTAGTTCAGTTGGAATCGTTACATTCGAACAGTGCCAGGCTGATGTTTAGGGGAAGCTTTTTGCCTGGAATTCACGACACTGAAGGAGGGCTCGATTGGGGGGGCGCCCGAGGAAGGCCTGACCCGGTCGGACGAGCGGCAGCGAGTCGCTCGCGAACTGCACGATTCGACGTCACAGCTGCTCGTCGTGCTGCAGCTGCAGCTTTCCCAGCTGGACCAACTTGCCCGCCCGGAAGCCGCACCGCTCATCGAGGAATGCAGGCAGACCATTCAGGCAATTCACACACAGATACGGGCTTTGGACCACCCTTAGCGCGGCGCGCGCCGTCTACTCCTCGGTTCGGATCAGGACGGCCTCGCCGATCAGCAGGAACAGAAGGAACGGCGCCCAGGCCGCGATCAGCGGCGGGTAGGCGCCGGCATTGCCCATCGCGAGGCTGAAATTGTCGGCGACGAAATAAGCAAAGCCGAGCGCCATCCCGAGCGCGGCGCGCACGAGCACCTGGCCCGAACGGGCAAGGCCGAAGGCGGCGACTGCGGCGAGCAGCGGCATGAGCAGGGTCGAGAGCGGCTGCGACAGCTTGTGCGCAAGGCCCGCGCGCGCCTCGTCGGTCGGGCGGCCGGCCGCTTCCAGCTCGGCGATGCGGTGCTTGAGCGTCCAATAGTCGAGCTCGGTCGGATCGACCTTGGCGATCGTGAACTGGTCCGGCGTGACGTCCGGCGAGCGCTCTCATTGCGGGCAGTGGCGGACCACGTTCATGGTTGGCATCGTAGACCTGCGACGTTCTCGAGCAGCCAGTCGCCGCCCGCCGGGTCCGGCGCTGCGCGCTCGGCATTGATCACGCGCTGAAGGATCCCGCCGGTGCGGTCGTAGATGCTGACTCTGGTGGAGCGTCATGCGCGGCCCGCGGCCCGAGACGATCCCGGCGCGGACGAGGTCGTCGCCGTCGAGCAGCCAGACGTTGCTGAGCATTCCGCTCGCAGGCGGGATCGGCTTGTAGTCGTTGTCCGACCAGGCATCGACGTACCCGCGCGCTGTTGACGACGACGCCTTCGTTGAAGGCGAACAGCGCCGCGGCGATGCCGATGCTGGCAACGATCAGCGGCGCGAGGATCTGGTGGGCCGAGAGGCCCGCCGCCTTCATCGCCACGACTTCGCTGTTCTGGTTGAGCCCGACGAAGGCGATCAGCGTGCCGAGCAGCACCGAGAAGGGCAGGAAGCGCGAGATCAGGAGCGGGACTCGAAGCGCGACATAATGCCACAGCGCCGCAGTCGCCGTTGCCCGGGACGGCGAGGATCTTTCCGGCCTCGCCGAGCAGGTCGAGCGTCATCAGCACGAGGACGAGCGCGAACAGGACTGCAAAGCTGCGCGTCAGGAACAGCCTCACCATGTAGAAAGCGAGCCGCCGCGACGGGAAGAAGCCGAGGTTGATCATGCCTCGGCCGCAGGCGCCTTGCGGCTGCGGAAGCATCGAGCGCGACGAGCCTCGCGACCTTGGCGAAGAAGCGCTCGAGCGCGCCGATCGGCTGGCCGCCCGGGCTGGTGCGCGAGCACGTGGTACATCCAGAGGATCATCGCCGGCGAAGAGCGATCAGCGGCACCCACAAGGCGAGGATCGGGTTCAACTGACCGTTGGCGCCGGCCTGCTGCCCGTATTGGTTGACCTTGTGATAGGCGACCACGATCAGGATCGCGAGGAAGATGCCGAGGCCCGAAGAGCTGCGCTTCGGCGGCACTGCGAGCGACGACCGCGAGCAGCGGCAGCATGAACATCATCAGCACCTCGACGAGCCGGAAGTTGAGGTTGCGCCTGCGCCTCGAGGCGCTGATGCTCGTCGGTGGCCCCGCCGCCGTAGCCGATGCGCGAACAGCTCGTGCAGGTAGAGCTCGTCGAGACTCGGTGCCGCCGCGGCGGCGGAACTGGTCGATGGCGGGCAGGCTGACCGGCAAGGTCGTAGGTCTCGAAGGCAAGCGTTCGCGGAGTCGTGAACTTGGGCGATTGCTGGACGAGCCGGCCCTTGGTCGAGCCGGAACAGGATCTCGTCGGGATCGTCGGTCGAGAGGAAGCGTCCGCTGCTCGGCCGTGGCCGCGACCGTCGTCCCCTTGCCGTCGTCGGTCTCGACGAAAATGCCGTGAAGCTGGGTGCCCTTCTTCTCGCTGCGCTCGATTCGCAGCGTGAGGCGACGGCCGAGCTGGTTGAACTCGCCGACCTTGATCGCTGCGCCGAGCGCGCCCGAACTTGAGGTCGAAGCGCAGGCTCTCGTAGCGGTACTCGGCTGTAGGGCTGGAGATAGCCGACGATCAGCAGGTTGATGATCGCGAGCGGGACCGTGTAGCGCATAAGGGACCCGCAGCAGCCGGCCGTAGCCGACGCCGATCCCGCGCAGCGCGTCGAGCTCCGACGAGAGCGCGAGCTTCCGGAAGGCGAGCAGGATGCCGAGCATCAGGCCGATCGGGATTCCGAGCGAGAGATATTCGGGAAGCAGGTTGGCGAGCATCCGCCAGACGACGCTGACCGGCCCGCCGGCGTCGACGACGTACTGGAAAAGCCGAAGCATCTTGTCGAGGAGCAGCAGCATCGCCGCGAGGATCAGCGAGCCGATCAGCGGCACCGCGATCGATTTCGCGAGATAGCGAGTCGATGAGGCGGAGGCGGGGCAGCATCTCGGGCAAATTCGAAGTCGTCCCAGCACCATCATTTGGCCGCAAAGGCAGCCGAGATTCCATAGCGGACGGATGCGCCCGGAGCTTCGAGATCATCCGTCCGCTTGGAAGCCCTATAGCGGACGCGGCCAGTGAATTCATGTTGAAAGTGCCGGCACCGACGAACGAAGAGACTGTGACAGTGGCAGCAGTGCCCTGCGAGCGAGTGTGCCTGGCAGCGCGCACAAGCGTCCGCGGATCGCCTTGCTGTCCAACCCGAAGTCGACCGGCAATATCGCGCAGCTTCCGCGGATCCGCGAATATTGCGATTCCCACCCCGACGTCTTCCACTATGAGGTCGAGCAGGCGAGCCAGATCGGCGACGCGATGCGCATCATCGCCCGGGTGCGGCCGAAGGTGCTGGTCGATCAACGGCGGCGACGGAACCGTCCAGGCGGCGCTGACCGAGCTCTACAACGGCGGCCATTTCGAGCGACGAGCCGCCGCCCGTCGCGGTGCTTCCGAGCGGCAAGACCAACCTCATCGCGCTCGACCTCGGCGCGCGCGGCGATCCGATCGCGACGCTCGAGCGGCTGATCGAGCTTGCCCGCAGCGACGATCTGGCGCGCTACACGGTCGCGCGCGAGCTGATTGCGCTGCGCCGGCCGGGCGCCGAGGACCGGCCGGTGATCGGCATGTTCCTCGGCGGCGCCGGCCTTGCCGACACGATGCTCTACTGCCGGCACAAGATTTATCCGCTCGGGCTTGCCGAACGGCATCAGCCACGGCGCTGACCGTTTCTCGCCTATGTCGCGCAGCTGGTGCTCAAGCTGAAGGCGAGCTTCCTGCCGTCCGCCGCCGACCGCAGACCGATCTCGTCATGCCGACGCGCGACCGCATTTCGGGACGCTTCGCGTTCCTTGCGGTGACGACGCTCGACAAGCTGCTGCTGTCGAACACGCATGGGCGGCGAGGGCGCGCGGACCGCTGAAGGTCGTCGCGATCGAGGAGAACGCCGGCATCGGTGCTCCGGGCGCTCGCTCGCGGGCCTGACCGGCGGCTACAAGGGCAAGAAGATGCGCGGCATCCACTTCGAGGAAGTGGACGAGATCACGATCGAGGGCGAAAGCTCGCACCTGATCCTCGACGGCGAGACGTTCCGCGCCGAGCCGGGCAGGCCGATCCACCTGCATGCCCGCGCAGCCGCTGTCGTTCGTCAAGCTGGCCGCTTAAGCGCATCTGCCATGTCCGAGCCTGCGCGAGCTCGTCGCCGAGGAACTGGAGCTGCCCGTCGATCCGCGCGTGAGCGCGATGGCGGCGGCGATCGCGGCCAAGCACGGCGAGCTGCGCGCGGCGGTGCTGTTCTACGGCTCGTGCCTGCGCCAGGAGCAGCTCGACGGGCTGATGCTCGATTTCTACCTGATCGTCTCGGACTATCGCGCGGCCTACCGCAAGCGCTGGCTGGCGGCGGCGAACCGGCTGATCCCGCCCAACGTCTTCTATTTCGAGCATGACGGGCTCGCGTCCAAATATGCGGTGCTGAGCGAGGCGGATTTCGCGCACGAATGCTCGCCCGAGGCGTGGACGGTCTCGACCGCGGCGCGGTTCGCGCAGCCGTCGCGGCTGGTCTGGAGCGCGGACGAGGCAGCGGCGGAGCGGATCGTCGAGACCGTTAGCGAGGCGGCGCCGACCTTGCTCGGCTGGACCGCTGCCGCTTGTCGACGACGCAGACGTCGCTCGACCTGTGGAAGCGCGCGTTCGCGCTGACCTTTGCCGCCGAGCTGCGCGCCGAGCGGCAGGGCCGGTCGGCTGCGATCGTCGATGCCGATCCCGAGCGCTACGAACGCTTCGGCGAGGCTGTGCTCGAGACGCTCGGCAAGCGATCGCGCAGCCGGCGCCAGGCGCGCGCGCTGGTGGCGGGGCAAGCAGCGGCACGGGAAGCTCTATTCGGTGCTGCGGCTCGCCAAGGCGAGCCTGACCTTCGCCGGCGGCGCCGATTACATCGCCTGGAAGATCAACCGCCACGCCGGCACCGACATCGAGCTGAAGCCGTGGCAGCAGCGGCACCCGCTGCTCGCCGCGATCACGCTGCTGCCGCGGCTGCTGCGGTCCGGCGCGGTGCGCTAGCCCTTGGCCGCGTCTGGCGGTTCGCTGGCGTTGCGGGCGAGGGCTGCGGCGACGGCGCTGGCAAGCGCGCCGACGGTGAACGGCTTGCGCAGCAGCTCGTGGCCGCGCAGGTCGTCGCTTTCGCCTTCGCCGACATAGCCGGTGACGAACAGCACCGCGAAGTCGCGCGGCGAGTTCGTCTTGAGGTGGCGGATCAGCTCGGGGCCGGTCATCTCGGGCATGATCACGTCGCTGATGACGAGGTCGAACTCCTGGCGCTCGAACAGCTCGATCGCTTCGGCGCCGCTGCCGCAGGCGACCGGCTCGTAATCGAGGTCCTCGAGCGCACCGACGGTCGCGGTGCGCACGCGCGGGTCGTCCTCGACGAGCAGGATCCGGGCGCCGGCGACATGGACGTCGGCATCGCTCGCGCGCTGGACCGCGGGATGGACCCGCACCTCGCGCCGCCTTCTCGGTGCGCGGCAGGTAGATCGAGACGGTGGTGCCGCGCCCGACCTGGCTTTCGATCCCGACCTCGCCGCCGGACTGGTGGGCGAAGCCGAAAATCTGGCTGAGGCCGAGGCCGGTGCCCTTGCCGACCGGCTTGGTGGTGAAGAAGGGCTCGAACGCGCGTTCGAGCACGTCGGGCGGCATTCCGCAGCCGGTGTCGGTGACGCTGATCTGCACATATTCGCCGGGGCGGATGTCGCCGACCTGGTTCGCGGCGAGCGTGCACATTGTCGGTCGCGATGCGCATCAGCCCCTCGCCGTCCATCGCGTCGCGCGCGTTGACCGCGAGGTTGACGATCGCATTTTCGAGCTGGTGCGGGTCGACGTAGATCGGCCAGGCGTCGCGGCGCGAGGTCGACCTCGACGCGGATGCGCTCGCCGAGCGTGCGGTCGAGCAGGTCGGACATGCCGCCGATCAGCTCGTCGCTGTCGACCGCGCTCGGGCAGCAGCGGCTCGGAGCGGGCGAAGGACGAGCAGGCGGCGGGTCAGCGCGGCGGCGCGGGTCGCGCCTTCCATCGCATTGTTGAGGTGCATCATCGACCTCGCGGCGCGGGCCGTTGAGGCGGCGCAGCGCGAGATCGATGCCGCCGACGACGACCGCGAGCATGTTGTTGAAGTCGTGGGCGATGCCGCCGGTCAGCTGGCCGACCGCTTCCATCTTCTGGACCTGGCGCAGCTGCGCCTCGGCGGCCTCGCGCTCGTGCCGCCTCGGCCTTCAGCGCCTGGTTCGCTTCCCACAGCTCCTGCGTGCGCTCGCGCACCGCCTGCTCGAGCGCTTCGGCGCGCTCGGCCTCGCTTTCGGCCTGCTTGCGCGCGAGCGCGTTCTGGCGCAGCGCGCTGACCGAGACGACGCCGAGGAAGATCGGCGCCGAGGCCGACGAGGATCCCGAGCCAGCTCAGATAATCGGTGAACTGGTCGGCCTGGTCGGAGAAGAACTGGCTCTGCTCGATCCGGTCGCGCAGCGACTCGCGCTCGGCGTCGATGATCTCGTTCGAGCTTGTCGTCAGAGTCGCCTGCCGGTTCCGCGTCTTGGCGGCGCTGCGTAGAAATAGCTGATCCCGGCGTCGCCCTGCTTTGCGAGCGCCGCGCGGGCGGCGAGCGACGAGCTCGCTCGCCGCGCTGGTCGTAGAGCTGCTGGAGCTCGTGCGACGCGCCGCAGCTGCTCGGGGTTGTCGCGCATCGAGCTCCTGCAGCTGCTCGATCTGGTAGCCGGCAAGCTGCCAGTCGCTGGCGTAGATATTGCCGCTCGGTCTCGACGTCTTCGTCGAGCACGAAGCGGCCAGCGCCGCTTCGGCGCGCGAGATGTTGGCGCTTGACGTTGCGGACGATGAGCGCGACTTCGTAGGCATGGCGCTCGGCGGTCGAGCGCCTGTCTCGCGCGCGTCGTTGGCGAACTTGACGAGGAACGACCATGGCGACGAGGATCAGCGCGGCAACGAGGCCCGCGGCCGCGGCTCCGCCGCGCCGCCAGTCGAAGCGGACTTCGTCCTCTTCCCCGTCCCCGATCATGCGCTCAGTCTAATCGCGTTAACCTTTTCGGGAAAGCGAAAGGTTCCGTCGACAATTCCTCAACTTATACAGCCGGTTGCACGGCCTGCCGCAGCGAACATGCCGAGGATCTCGCCGACCTGCTCCTCGCTGTGGAGCGCGCAGAGCGAGCAGCGCAGCAGGGTCATGTCCGGCGGGCGTCGCCGGCGGGCGGGCGAGGTTCACGTAGAGGCCCTCGTCGAGCAGCGCTTCCCACATCGCCGCGCCGGTCTCGAGGTCGGGCATGATGACGGCGATGATCGCCGACTGCGGCTCGTCGGTGCCGAGCGTGAAGCCGAGCTGGCGCAGGCCGGCGTGCAGGCGCTTGCGAATTCTCCCACAGATGCGCGCGCTTGTCGGCGCTGTCCATCAGCTTGCGGATCGAGGTCGCGGCGGTGGCGACGACCGACGGCGGCAGCGAGGCGGTGAAGACATAGGGCCGGCAGACCAGGCGCAGGATCTCGAACTTCGGATGGTTGGAGACGCAGAAGCCGCCGACCGTGCCGACCGACTTGGAGAAGGTGCCGATGATGAAGTCGACATCGTCGATCACGCCCTGCGCCTCGGCGACGCCGCGGCCGTGCTCGCCGATGAAGCCCATCGAATGCGCCTCGTCGACCAGCACCATCGCGCCGTTGCGCCTTGGAGACCGCGACCATCTCCTTGAGCGGCGCGATGTCGCCGAGCATCGAATAGACGCCCTCGAGCACGACCAGCTTGCCGGCTCCGTCGGGAATGCGCTTCAGGCGCTTTTCGAGCGCTTCGACGTCGTTGTGGCGGAAGGGGACGATCTGGGCGTTGCCGAGCGCGCAGCCGTCGTAGATCGACGCGTGGCTGTCGATGTCGAGGATGATGTAATCGTCCTTGCCGGCGATCGTCGAGATGATGCCGAGGTTGGCCTGGTAGCCGGTCGAGAAGACCATGGCATGGTCCATGGCGTAGAAGTCCTTGAGCGCCTGCTCGACCGCCCTGTGGCCGGCATAGGTGCCGTTGAGGACGCGGCTTCCGGTCGTGCCCGAGCCGAAATCGTCGAGCGCCTGCTTGCCCGCGGCGATGACGTCCGGATCGAAGGTCATGCCCATGTAATTGTAGGTGCCGAGCAGGATCGTCGCGCTTGCCGTTGCAGATCGCGACGGTCGGGCTTTCGACCTTCTCCATCACCAGGTTGAACGGGTCGGTGACGCCGCTGTCGAGCAGGGCCTCGCGCTGCTCGATCAGCGGGTCGAACTTGGAGAAGAGGTCAGCCACGCGCGTCCGTCAGCCGCTCGAGCGCATCGACCAGCTGGCCGACGGTCTCGATCTCGGCCTGCATGTTCATGGTGATGATGACGTCGAACTCGTCCTCGACGTTGGCGACGAAATCGAGCACGGTCAGGCTGTCCCATTCGAGGTCCTGGGCGAAGCGGGTCGCCTCGGTGATCGCGACGCCCTTCTTGTTGAAGGGCTCGATGAGCTCGAGCGATTTTGGCGTAGATTTGCTGGCGGTCGGACATGGCGGCGCTCGTTAGTGCTGAGGCACCGCGTTAAGCAACGCAATGGGGCGCGATTGCGGCCTCCCTGCGGCTAGCGCAGTTATTCGGCCGGGACTTCTTCCCTCTGGCGAAGCGCTTCCATCAGCAGCTGGTAGGATTTGAGGCGAGCTTGATGGTCGTAAACCTGAGCAGTGACGATCAGTTCATCGGCTTTGGTGCGCTCGACGAATTCGTCGAACTGTCGGCGCGCGGTTGCCGGGCTGCCAATGGCCGAGGCGGACAGGACCGAACGCAGGATCGCGCGCGCTTCGAGCGGAAGCTCGTCGGCAAATCCCGCCTTAGGTGGCGGCAGCTTGATCGGGTGTCCGGAGCGAAGCGCGACGAAGGCCTGCTGGACCGAGGTGGCGAGCAGCTCCGCCTCCCCGTCGCTGTCCGCGACGATGGCGTTGAAACCGAGCATCACATAGGGTTTGTCGAGTTGCTCCGAGGGCTCGAACCGCTGGCGATAGAGATGGATCGCTTCCATCATCATCTGCGGCGCGAAGTGCGAGGCGAAGGCGTAAGGCAGGCCGAGCATCGCCGCGAGCTGAGCTCCGAACAGACTCGACCCGAGGATCCACAGCGGGACGTTCAGCCCCTCGCCGGGGACCGCTCGGACATGGCCGCTCTCGCCTTTGAAATATTTCTGAAGCTCGACGATGTCGTTAGGAAACTGGTGCGGGTTTGACGCGAAGTTGCGCCTCATCGCCATCGCTGCAGCCTGATCCGTGCCTGGGGCTCGACCGAGGCCCAGGTCGACGCGGCCCGGGAAGAGGCTTTCAAGAGTCCCGAACTGCTCGGCGATGATGAGGGGGGCGTGGTTCGGCAGCATGATCCCGCCCGCGCCGATTCGGATGGTCGACGTCCGCGAACCCACGAAGGCGAGCGCGACGGCTGTCGCGGCGCTGGCAATTCCGGGCATCGAATGATGCTCCGCCATCCAGAAGCGCCTGTAGCCGAGCGCCTCCACATGGCGCGCAAGGTCGGCGGAATTGCGCAGCGACTGACCAGTATCGCTGCCTTCGGTGACGGGCGAGAGGTCGAGGACCGAGAGCGGAAGCATCACTCGGAGGTGGTGCGGCGCTGGATCATGTCAATGATGAACAGGTGATCGCGATTATCGAGCGGGGCGCCAATGTTCATGGAGCTTCCAGCCGGGGTTCATTGCGAAAAGCGCAGCGGCCCGCGCCATGCAGCGATCCTTTCCCCTCGTTTTCATGCTCGGCGCGGTTTGTAGCTCGCCAGCGCTCGCTGCGGCTCAGCCCGCCCCGTCGGCCGCTCAGCCAGGGGCTGCACCGCCGGCTTCCGAATCGGACGATTCCGATATCATCGTCGAGGGAAAACCCGCGCGCGGATCGGTGATCGGCGAAATACCGCCGGAAACCGTGCTCAGCTCACGCGACGTCAAGGCGACCGGCGGTACGAGCTTTGACGAGCTACTGGATGCAATCGCTCCGCTCATAGGCGTAGCGCGCGGCTCGGGAAGTCCGCGGCCGCTCGTCCTCCTCAACGGGCGCCGGGTGTCGAGCTACCGCGAATTGCGCGACATTCCGATCGAGGCCATCTCCCGGGTTGATATCCTGCCGGAGGAAGTGGCTCTTCAATACGGATATCCGCCCGACCAGACGGCCCCATTGTTCGACCATCGCGTGCAGCTCCGCCAAGCGTCGTGCCATGCAAGGCTCGATGGTCGCGCGCAGCTGCACGTTGGCGAGGTTGGTGTCGATTTCTTCGGTGACGGCTTTTCGCGTTTCGTCGGCAACCCGCCGGTCATGCACCGCCTCGACCACCTGCTCTGCACCAAGCGCGATCAGCACGCCGATAACGATGATGCCGACTTCGCCCACGAACTCGCGCTACGTGTAGCGGTTTGGGAAGGTGGAAATGCATCCAACTGGCCCGCCCCGGCGAGCGCAGGCTGACAGATGTTGTTGGCGGGGCAACGGGGCGCGAGGCCAATGGCAGGAATCGGTCGAAACCAGACGGCAAGTTTGGGTGGAAGGCCGCCACCCGCTAATGACGGGAATCGGTGGACGGCGGACGGCAGGTTGAGCTCAGCAGCGAAGCCTCGGAAGCTGCTATTTGACCCGTACGATCTCGCCTTGAGCAAGCTCGCTCCACTTGCCACCATCAACTACGACCTCGGCGCGATAGGTGTATCTATTTTGTGAGACATGCGTCTCGCTGTAACGGAACTTGGCAGGCTTACCATCCGCATCGCTGTCAACAATGAACATGAGCGTGCGTCCAACCAGGGATCCGCCACGGTCGTACTCGGCCTCGCCGCGGCTGCTGACCGAATATTCGGTGTACGCGCTGCTGGTGTCGTCATAAGCTAAGACGTTCAGGAATTGTCTCTTTCCCGAGGGGCCCTGCTCCTCTCCATGGCAAATGACCTGGAACCGTCCCGCGAACCAATTGCAGGTCTGACGGCTCGCCAACTTGCCCGCGGAGCCCAAAGGCCCGCCCTTCGTTTCTCCGTGCCCCGCCCAGGTGCCGATGTAGTAGCCGAGTTTGTTGACCGCGGCACTTCGCCTCGGCGACTGCGGCTGGGCGACAGCGAGCGAGGGTGCGGCAAGCAAGGCAGCCGCGAGGCAGATCGTTCTTCGCATGGAAAGCTGCTCCTCGGCGCACCAAAGGCATCAATTGGCACCGCAATAAGCGGCAGTGTATTACTATGTCAACACACCAAGGTTTGAAGCCGCGCGATAATGGCAGCAATGGGTGGATATTGTTGAAAATGCCCGCTTCTATCAGCAGCTGACATCGCGCTCAGTTCGAGCGGAGATCGTTCTCCTCTCAGGCGGTCACTGGCTTCGGTCTGCCGCTCAGCTTGGTCATTTTACGGAGATTCTGGGCGGGTGCGGCGAGATGGCCCGCCGGTGATGAAGCAGCGACCAGCGCCGCCTGTGGCCTAAAGCGGCATTCGCTCAAGTGCGAGATTGGGAAGGACGGCGCCTCGTCGCAACCTTGGAGGCCGATGACCTAGCGGCGTAACCTCGCATTCCGAGGACCGATGCTGACACTCGCACGTTGTTGTCGCTTGGCAGAGAAAACGATCTACAGTCAGCCGAGCAAGGTCAGTGCGGATGACGGTGCAGTCGCGATGGACGGACCTGACGCGGTTGACGTTCAGCTAACTCCCGAGGCTGCCGAAGAGACGGCCGATCGGCTGACCGACGAGGCAGTGAGGGCCAGAGGTCAGCGGAGGCTTCGCGATCTGCCTCATCATCCTCAAAAACGAGGCAAATAGACCCTCTCGGCTTAAGGACTAAGGCCCGTCCTAAACCGTCGCGGGATGCAATTCCTCTACGATGTAAACTCTGAACGCATCAGTCATAGTGCGGGACGTGTCCGGAGGAACTTTCTGCATCAAGGCGTCAACGTAATCGCGATAGTCTCCGCCCATCCCATCGCGGGCCATCTTCCAGACCGCGCGATACGGTGGATATGCAACTAACCGTTCCAAGGTAGCGACGTCGGAGGCCCAGCTGCTCGCATCCAGCGTCTTCGCTTGGTGCTGCATAAAGCAATCTTCATAGGACCAGAAAACAGCTGCGGTGAAACCGTAAAAGGACCAGATTTTTGCGTCACTCATGCCGGCGCAGTTAGTGTTCGCCTCGGCTAATGTTTCGCTCATTCCCGGCTCCGCCATCGTTAACAGAATTTCGACATTCCTGCCGGTGCGCGCCTGCTGCATCAACGACCGCTGATTGCGGTTGGCCTGACGGAGCTGAAGGGCAAGGAATATGAACGACAGGAAGACGGCGATGCCGGAGATGAACGAGCCGACGGCCGCCAGATCGGAAAGTGACATCGATGTTTCCCCCTCGAACGCGCCCGCGCATTTGAGAACTGAGCTCTGAGCCTAAGCCCTGCTGTCCGCAATGGGTGAATGGGGTCGTCTTTGCGGTCGGCATGTGCCGCCGCATGATGGGTCTTCGCGAGGAGCCTTCCTTTGTGACGGCGCACTCGGCTTGACCCCGGTGCATCCCCATCTAGCGGAATGGCTCAGCCCACGTCCCGGCAGGGACGTATCCGCAGTCAGATGCTCGCCATTGCGGCGACTAGGCGACTGCTCCAGCGGTTCTATTTAACAGCTCTCCAGATTTGAGCGTCGCATGGATGATGACCGCAAGCTTGTGCGCGACGGCGACTGCAGCGCGTTTGAAGCCGATCCGCTCTTTGAGACTCAGTCCCCAGCTAACTTTCTAGCTGGGTGGAAGCGCAAAATGTCTCCAATGCATGACTGAAGGTCCGTATTGGGCTGCGCTTCCTTTCGGCCTTCATCGCCCGCCATGTTGCAGAGCACGGTCGCGTCCGCAGCTCACGGCTGCTGAACCACAACGTACTGATTTCCCTGAGTCCTGTACCAGCTCGATCCGCAGTGATGGTAAACAATGCCTGCCTCGGTCACAGTTGAGCACCCGGAGGGCAAAGTATTGTAGTAATGGCCCATGATGGCCGCGGTGGTTGCGCCGGCAACCACCCCCCGCGCGACAGGATGGTGGCCGTAGCCGTAGCCGTAACCGTTGCCGTAGCCGCCGTTCGTGTTGACGTTGACATTGCCCGTATTGATGTTGCCGTTGTTGACCCGGTTGCCATTGCCGCGGTTCACATTGCTTGCGTTCGCGTTCCGATTGCCGTGCTGCGTCCCGGCTGTGCTGCGATGCGTGCTGCCGCCGTGTGCAGTTTGGGTCCGACCGCTCTTGTGATGAGTTCCGGTACTGGTGCGCGCCTGACCACCGCCTCTTCCGCCGCGCTGCGCCGAGAGGTCTCCGCTTGCAAGGCCGACGAGGGCACCGAACGCCAATAGATGAGCGAGCCGGATTGATTTGGGACCCATGGCAAATTCCTTTCTGTTTCGGAAAACGCCAAATGACTAGCGCCCTGATTTAGGCATTGTGTAATCGGGCGTGACCCTGATTTGGGGGGGGCAGCATTCCCGGCATTTACAAAAGCCGGGCCAATCCCTGGCGCGAGTTTCACTAGGCCTGATTTCCGCAATCGGTTGCCGTCTCAGTCGGTCATCGCAACACATGCTTCAATCGCTGGGCCGGAGTTTCGAACCCGAGCGTCTTGCGCGGTCGCCCATTAAGCTGACGCGCGATCTCATCCAACCGTTCCTGTGAGTGCACCGCAAGGTTGGTGCCCTCGTGCTGGCGCAGCAAGCCGTTGGTGTTCTCATTCGAGCCGCGCTGACACGGTGACTGCAGGTCGCAGAAATAGACCCGCGACATCGGTCGCGAGCAGCCCATTCAAACGCGATAGCAGGCAGATACCTGAACCTGTTCGAGATCAAGGGAGAGTGAAGCGACCGGTTTGGGTCGAAAGAGGGCGTTGGCGGACTCATTCTGCGTCGGGCACGGTTTGCTAGATGATAATTGCCGTCGCCACAGCAATCAGCAGCAGTTTTACGAGCCAACCGGCAGCGTGGCTGGTGGTCACTAGCGGGTCAATTTTGATGAACAGTGCATTTGTCACCAGCAGTGGCAGTGGTGCAACCAGCCAGATCATCGCCGCGAGCTTGAGCGCTCCAGTCAAATCGACCAGCCCAAGCGTATCCGCTAGCGCGACAAATGCGACGGACGTTAACAAGCAGAGGACTTGGGCGGCACCGATCCGTAAGGCTTCGCTGGTCCCTGTCCGCCAGACCTCAGGATGTCGCTGGTAACGGTCGTGGAACAGCACGCCCGCGAATACCCAGTCGGCGACTGAGCCGAGGATCGCACCGACCACTGAAGCTGCAAAGATGCGCCAGTCCATTTGGGATCCCCCGATCCTCCATACGTCAGCCTGCAACGCTTCGGCAATTGCTGGTCAGGAGAGAACTCAAGTGTCCTCAAGGGGTCGAAAGCACACCTGAGAGCCGCGCCCTCTCTTTTGCACATTGCTGACCTGTAAGTTGCTCGACCTGGCGGGCTGCCCTACTGGCCCGCCCCTGCAGTTGATGGAGTTGCGTTTTGCTTGGACGGTTGCTCGCGGCGGGTATTGCCGCACTTGCGTTTGTCGGAGTTGCCCACGCCGAACCGATGCGGCTCAGTCCGGCAGTCAAAGCGAAGATCGACGCAGCTGCGCAAGAGGAGCTCGCTTCGGGACGTGTTGCAGGCGCCGCGGTGGCCGTCCTGCGCGACGGGAAGCTGGTATTCGCAAAAGGCTATGGCCACGCCAACCTTGAGCTTGCCGCGCCCGTGAACGCGAAGACGGTGTTTCGCATCGGCTCGTTGACTAAGCAATTTACCGCGGCCGGCATGTTGCTCCTGGCAGAACAGGGCAAGCTGAAGATCGACGACAAGCTGTCTTTGTATCTGCCGAATTTCCCTCGCGCGAAGGAAGTCACATTACGCGACCTGCTGAACCACACCTCAGGCATCCACAACTTCACCGAGGGCCCCGTAATCGACAAAATCTCGACGAGCGGCGCGACAGTGGAGCAATTGGTTGCCGACGTCGCTGGCCAATCGCCGCTCTACGACTTCGATCCGGGGACGGGCTGGTGGTACAGCAATTCCAACTATGCACTTCTCGGGGCCGTCATCGAAAAGGTGTCCGGAAAGAGCTGGCCCGCCTTCATGAAGGCCGAAATCTTCGACAAACTTGGTATGGCCCATACCGCAGCCGATGATGTGCAAGACGTCATTCCGGGCCGCGCGTCAGGTTACACACTGATCCACGGGGCAGCGGGGAAGTTTCGTAACGCTGAGTTCACTGACATGAGCGTGCCCTACGCCGCCGGCGCGTTGCGCTCGACTGCCGAGGACATGGCGCGCTGGAATGCCGCATTGTTCGGAGCCAAGCTTTTGAAGCCGCAATCGCTGAAGGAGATGCTGGCTCCGGGGCGGCTCCGCAACGGCGCCGAGAACCAGACCGCCGTCGCTTGGCCTGGCGGGAGAGCTTTCCCGCCGCCCGCTGGCTTCGTTCCCGGCTATTACGCCTTTGGCCTAGACCATCACTCGGAGGATGGTCGTCGAGTCATCGGCCATGACGGGTCGATCCCGGGGTTCGATTCGGTGATGCAATCCTATGTCGACGAAGGCCTGACCATCATCGTCCTCACGAACACGGACGGCGCAGCGCACCCGCTCGAGACGAAGATCGCGAAGATTTTGGCGCCTTAACGGCTTCGTGGCAACGGCGCTAACGGCATCAATGGGTCGAAAGCAGACATTCCCGCTATGGCAGCTTTGGGTTGCCGTTTCAGCCGGCGCGACGGATAGGAGGAGCGAGGACGCGTGGCAGAGGAGCTACGACGCCTGGCTAGCCGCGAAGGCGAAGTAGCCGTCCGCTCTCGCGCAGCCCGATTGGCAGCCTTCGACCCGAAGATGCCATTAGGCGTGAATTTTTCCGCGCCGGCATGAGCGTCCATTTGATGCAATTACCAAACGCCGCGCTGAGACAGCCGCGCAATCGCGCCAGCAACGGCGTCCATTCGCTGGTCTGAAGTCGGATGGTTGATCGACCAGTCGGTCCACCACATCCAGCGCCGCACGGAGCGGAGGAAATCGATCGCTCCTTGTGGCGAATATCCCGCTGAATTCATCAGAATGACGGCGTAGCGGTCGGCATCCAATTCATTCCGGATTGCGTCTCGGCTCCCGAAGCCGAGCATCTCGAATATGCCCATCGCTCCGCTGTCACCGCTCCCTTGCGCAAGAATGTTGTGAGCCATCTCGTGTGCGATCACGAAGGCGAGCTCGTCGGTTTCGGGGGCGTGCTTCATCATCGCCGTTGTGATCATGACGCGCCGGCCGTCGGACCAGGCGTTGAGGTCCGAAGAATTCGACAACATCACGTCGCCTCCGCAACCGGGCTCTCCTCTGAGCGGAATGCGCACGAGCTGACCGGCACGTCGAACGGTGATCCAGGCAGCGCCTTTGGATAGCCGGTCGGAGAGGATCTGCGTGAATTGCTCTTCCCGTGAATAAGATGACGTGAGCTGTTGGAGGGCCCAAGGAGCCATGAAGAGCAGGTAGTCGATCTTGATGATTTCATCATTGATCTTCAGTCCGGCGCGGTCGGCTGCGCTGCCGGGGACGATCTGAAGGATGCCAAAGCCGTCCGTGAGGGGGAAGGCGCGCAAGACCGCCGCCCGATCGGGAGGAGCATATTGCGTGATGTCGTGGACGATGATCCCGCTCATCAAGTCCGGGCGGGCGCAGTTGCGTGAATTGGCGACCGCTATTCGGTAGCCAATCATCTTCACCCGCATCTGCAAAGCAGCGAAATTGCGAACGGAGAGACTAGTCGCTTCGGCATTGCAGGCGGTCGCAAAGACCGCCGTAGCGGCGAGGCCGACGAGCAGTCGGCGCAGCCTCCGCGCAATCAACGCGATGCTCCGTCGCCCGAGGAGGGAGCAACCATGACCGTCATGACGCCTCCAAGCTCGAAGGCGTGGCTAAGCTGTAGCAATCGAGCGCGATATCGGGAGATATTGGGAATGTGGGGTTCGGATAATCCTCAGCGCGGCCTGCTCGCCTGAGATGAAACTCAGATTAATGCCGCCGGGCCAACGGGGTTTTTGTCTGGCAATTGTCGGTGCCGCCTGCGCCAGCAATCATGGGCGTCTTTGCGGCATCCACAAACAGATGCGCTGGCCCACGTGCCGTCCGATGCGCCAAGCTTCTCTACGTTTCAGGATTGAAACAGGGGGAAGAGCGATGAAATCAAGTCTGCTCAGAGGCTTATCGTTGCCGGCTCTAATCATGCTTGTTGGATGTGCGAGTGGACCGGAAGCGCGCCGTACAAGCCATCGGAAATGAAAAGAAGTTCTACAAGGAATGTGCGGCAACGCGAGTGCAACCGCCTTGCGGACATTATTGATCGCAGCAATGGGTCGAAAGCTGCCGGAAGGAGCCGAGCGGCAGGAATGGGTGAAAGCGGGACATTAGCTCATTGCTGATTTGCAGCGTGAAACTGTCGTCGGCCGAAGCTCCGGACCCTTACGAGCGACTATCGACAAGCTGTCGGGCTGCGCCCTATCATCCATTGTCGACCCGGGGGGCGGCCGAATGGCGACCAATCCATCGGATCTCTACATTGTCATTGCGCAAATGTCGGTTGCGTTTGCCGGGTTCGGTAGCCTTGCAAGCCGTTTGGGCAAACGGTCAGGCGGCGATGACGCCAAGGTCGATGCGACGCGGCTGGGCCTAATGTTGTCCGCGAGCCTCTCGGCAACTTTGCTCGGACTCTTGCCCGCGACATTCGCCAGCTTCTCTTTGGATGAGCAAGTTTCAGTGCGCATGTCCGCCGTCGCCGGGCTTGTTGCCATGCTTGGCTACGCGCCGATTAACATCAGACGCGCCCGCAGAATCCGTCATGTCCAAGGGTTCAGCAAGGGCGGCACACTTGCCAGCTCAGCCTGTTCGCTGGTGTCCTTCACGGCCTTCTTTCTGTGTGCGCTTGAACTACCTGCTGGACGGACCGCCGCACTTTATCTGCTCGCGCTTATGGGACTGCTCGGCTCCTCGGTCGTCATGTTCTCGCGGCTCATCGCGTCCATGCTTCGTCCGCATAACGAAGGCTTAGAGTGAAGACGGCTAGTGTCCGTCACGCCGCGCGCGACGGCGAGCAAGTGGCATTGCCGGTATAAGCGACGGTGAAGTCCGCGCCCTGACGAGCGATCGCGTCGATGTTCGGGGTCGGCACGAGCCCGCCCGCTACGCCGGTTCCCGGACCTTCGGCGGTGATGTCGTTGATGCCGAGATCGTCGGCGACGATCAGGACGATGTTCGGTGGCCGCTGGCCGGAAGGAGCGGCCGCCGGACCCTCGGCCCAGCGGACCGGGCGGTTCGGACCGACGCGGTGGGTGAAGCGATAGGCCGTCACCATGATCTCCACCGGCCACAGCTGCCAAGCGGCAAATGCCGCGATCAGGGTCACGAGAAGCGCGAGCGCGGCGACCTTCAGCCCTTTCATCGGCTGCTCCACTAAAGCCAACTGCCTTAGGATAAATTGAGGGGCGCCTTAGGGACACCTTATAATGGGGCTTGCCGAAACAGGGGGCGCGGCAGCGGATCGCATTGGGATTAATTCACCAACCTTGGGATTTATCAATTTGATCCGACTGCTGCTGAGCGGCGACCAATCCGGAATGCGTTCCGCGTTGTTCCGGTTTCTAGATCCATCTCCCGGACGGAAATCCTTACCGACCGGACCTCCCCATGCGACGCGATGAACGGCTAGCTGCGAAGATACGCAAGCGGTTGGGCCAAGTGGCTCGGCTCGGTCCCAAGGGGGCCGCGCGAACGGTCTATATCAAGACGCTCGGGCGGACCGTTTATTCGTCGACCGATATCGCTCGGAGCATCGCGCGGCGAAATCATCGCCGGAGGGCTTACAGGCGTGCGCTCGACAATCGGCTCGAGCATCTCAGGCGGCGATGGGAAGAGCGTGGGAATGCGCCCCCTTCTTCCCTCAATTCCCGATTTCTGAGTGGGATGATCTTTCGAGCGGAGCGCGGACGCTTCGTGCAGGTGCTGGAAGGCTTGATGGACCTCTCGGAAGCCGGCTGTCCGGTTCCGCCGGTCATCTCGGTCGACTGGGATGCGAACGAGATCACTCTCGGCGAAGTTGCCGAAGCGGGATCCACCGCCGAGGCCGAGCGCATCGAGGAAGCGCTTCTTGCGATCCACCAAGCGGGCTATGTTCTCGATCAGGTCGACGAGGATTCGATCGCCGTTACGGATGGCGGCAAAGTCATCGTCACCGGCCTCGACAATCTCCTTCCGCTCGCGGGTCTGTCGCAGGACATGTCGGTCTATTTGCGCGACCTCGACCGAGACGCGTTCAACCGGTTGTTCGGCACAAAATTGTTGACCGCGAGCTATCTTCGCCGGAGCAATTCTGCGCCCGTGACGGTCGATGAGGACAAGGAAGAGGATGCCGGAGACAGCGCTTATGCATCGATAATCATCCGCGACGACGTCCATTGGGGCAGCATCTGGAATACGGACGTCGGAACGGCCCGCTGGAACTACATCCTGAAGGATCATCTGCCGATCCCGCCGGGCGGCTCGGTCCTCGACCTCGGCAGCAATGTGGGACTCAATCCCCTCCAGATGTTGCGCCATGGCGCGGCATCGGCGGTGGGGATTGAGTATGACGAGAACAAAGTCCGCAATGCGCAGATCCTGAAGTCGGCGTTCGAATGGCTCGACAACCGCAGCTATGATTTCCGCTGCATCCACGGTTCGTTCGCGGATTTGCCGAGCTTCGGTCTAGGCCGTTTCGATCTGGTGACGGCGCTTTGCGCGCTTTACTATTTGAGCGAGCAGGAGATGCGCGACATCGTCGCCTACATTCGAACGATCACCGACGTCCTTGTCCTCCAGTGCAACACCGACCGCCTGATCGACCGCGCCGACGAAGAGACTTATCGAAAGGCGTCGATCGAGTTCGCCGTTGAAGTGCTCGAGCAGGCGCGCTTCCCCAAGATCGAAGTCATTGCGCCGTCGGGCTACAGCAGGCCGCTCGTCATCGGCAGCACGCCCTAGCGACTGCTAGGCGGCCTGAGGGCTCGGTTTGGGGACGGCGCGTTGCGGGATCTCGATCGTTGCCGACAGTCCGGACTTCGTGCTTCTCAAGAGCAGCCGACCGCCATGGAGCTTCGCGACCGCGCTCACCAGGCTTAGCCCAAGCCCATGCCCGGTAGTGTTGCGGCTGCTCTCGAGCCTTGCGAACCTTTTCGTGATTCGACCGAGATCGGCGTTCGGAACTCCCGGTCCGTTGTCTTCGACCTGCATGCTGACGATGTCGCCTGCCGACACGGCCGTCATTCGGACGATCGTACCGGTCGGCGTATGACGCTGCGCATTTTCGACGAGGTTGATCATCGCCTGGGCGAGCAGATCGCGGTCGCCGTCGACGGAGAGGTTCTGCTCGATCGACCACAGGAAAGTGCGCCCGACATCCTCGAATGCCAGCGAGAAGCTTTCCGCCACCTCGTTCAGAAGTGCCGTCACGTCCACATGGTCGAAGAACCGCTTGGTCTCACCGCTCTCGACCTCCGCGACCCGAAGGATCGCAGCGAACAGCGAGAGAACGACATCGACCTGTCGAATCGCATCCGGGATCAGCGCGTCGTCGTCCGACGAGCGAGTGCCGCGCTCAAGATGATTGCGCAGGCGTGCGAGCGGGGTACGGAGGTCATGCGCGATGTCGCTCGACACTTGCTGAAGATTCTCCAGCAGACCTTCGATTCGGTCCAGCATTCGGTTGAGGGTCACTGCCAGCTGGTCGAACTCATCCTTACGCGGGCTGACCGGCACTCGGCTTCGAATGTCGCCTGCGATGATCGCTTCGGCGGAGTTGCTGATCGCTTGCAGCCGCCGCTGGAGGTAGGAGCCGAGGATCACGGCGCCTCCAAAGCCGACGACCAGCGATCCGATAAAGGCGAGGCTGAATATGATGATGACGACGCCCTCGATCCGTTCGAGCCATTCGCTGTCGACGGCCACGACGACGCGATCGCCGTTGGGCAGCTCGGCGATTGCCGCTCGAGCACTGTCGCCCGGACCCTCACCGGGATCGTAGAATTTGATCGGATGCACTCCGATTCGAGGCCGCTTGGTCTGCAAGGAGCCGTAAATACGGCGGCCGTCGGGAGCGAAGACGGCGTAGAGCATGCGCGTTGACGAGCTCGACGCCTGGCGCTCGGCGATCGCTTCGGCAAGCTCGCGCTCTCCGCCGGTTGCAAATTCTTCCTGAAGCGTTCGGGATTCGTCCACGACCATGGAATCGAGCTGCCGTGCGAAGGCGAGGTGCATGACCGCGGAAACAACGAGGCCGAGGACTGCCAGCCCTGCCGCGTAGGCGCCGAAGTTGGTGAACGCGATGCGGTAAGCGGCGCTCGACTGCCACTTACGCATCGACGGCCATGCGGTAACCGACGCCGCGTATCGTCTCGATGAGATCCACCCTTCCGCCTTCGTTGAGCTTCGAGCGCAAGCGGCTGATGTGAGTCTCGACGATATTGGTCTCGGGATCGAAGTGATAGTTCCACACGCGTTCGAGCAGCATCGTGCGCGTGACGACCTTGCCCTCTTCGCGCATCAGCTCTTCGAGGATTCGGAATTCGCGCGGCTGAAGCTGGATCGGCGCGCCATCGCGCTGCACCTGACGTTTTAGGAGATCCATGACGAGGTCGCGAATCTGGAGGCGCGTGATTTCCGCCGGCGCGGGCCTCCGTCGGCCCAGCGCGTTCACCCGCGCCGCCAGCTCCGAAAGCGCAAAGGGCTTCACAAGATAATCGTCGGCGCCTGCTTCAAGACCCGTCACACGATCCTCGATCCTCCCGAGAGCGGTCAGAAGCAGAATCGGCACTTCCACGCCGGCAACTCGAGCGCGGCGGAGGATCGAAACCCCGTCGAGCCGAGGAAGCATTCGGTCGAGGATCGCGACATCGAGCTCGCGCGTGCAGAGAAGGCGAATTGCGTCCAGTCCGTCATTGGCGAGGATGACGCTGTGACCAAGCTCTTTCAGCCCGCGGCGGAGGAACTCGCCCGTGTCGGCATCATCTTCTGCGACGAGAATGCGCATCCTGCTCAAATCCCTGCAACGACGTAGCCCGACCGGCCACGATGTCGAGTTTCCGTTCCCTCTAATCGTTCGTCACGTTGGGAAAAAGCAATCCGCCGCCAAACGCTGGGAGCTCCACATGGCGAAGCGATGTGCGGGCTGTTCGCAGCGATCGGCCACGACCTTCCGAAGTCCGGGCTGAGGGACGTCTTTAGCGTTCTCGACCATCGCGGACCCGACGGACGGGGCCTGTTTGAAGATTCAGAAACAATGGCCACCATCGCACATACGCGCCTGGCGGTGATCGGCCTCGAAAACCGGCGCCCAACCGCTAGTGAGCGACGACGGCAATATCGTGCTGGCGGCAAATGGCGAAATTTGTGATTTCGAGCGGATCTGGGCTTCACTCGAGGCGAAGGGATGCATCTTCAGAACAAGCTCATCATGTAGATGATGCAGGCGCACATGCTCGACGACATGTTCGTTGCCGAGCCGCAGTGGGCCGAGCGGTCAGGTTCGGTCGGTCAGCCGAAAGTCGCGGTTTCTACAGCCACCCCTGCAGGCGGTACCAATCGGCGGTTTGCCTGAGCCCTTTCATCGTATCGATCGCCGGCTGCCAAAGGCCTACCGGTACTGCGCGCTTGGGCTCGACCACCCAGTTGCGGTGCGAGAAATAAGCGGCGCGGTCGGCGGTGAGCTTGGCCTTCTCGCCGCGGAACAGCTGGTCGGCGCGGGCGGCGAGGCGAAGGACGACCCCGGGCGACGAGACGATCGCCGGCCTGGTTCCGACGGCATTGCCGAGCGCTCGAGCGAACTCGCGGTGGGTCCAGCCGCCGGGCTTGCCGTCATCGGGCTCGATGAGGATCGTTGAGGGCGCTTCCGGCGCGGCGAGCGCGAGCAGCAGCCGGGCACAGATCGTCGGCATGGATGACCGACACGCGGCCCTTGGGCGGCATCAGCATCAGGCCGAGCTTGGCCATCCGGAACAGCTCGAGCGTCTCCTTGTCGCCGGGGCCGTAGACCGCCGGCGGACGGACGATCGCCCAGTCGAGGCCGGAGCTGTGGACCAGTTCCTCGGCGCGCGCTTTGGAGGCGCCGTAGAGCGACAGCTTCGGCTCGCGCGCGGCGAGCGAGGAGACGTGGACGAAGCGGTGGACGCCGCCCGCGGTCGCGGCGGCGAGCATCGCCAGCGTGCCCGTCGACATTGCCCTTGTTCGAAACCGCGGCGCGTATGGCGCGTTGATCACTCCGGCGACGTGGATGATCGCGTCGGCGTCGTCGACCAGCCGCTCGAGCGCGTCGCGGTCGTGAAGGTCGCCGGCGACCCAGTTCGACGCCTGTCGCGCGGCGGCTGCTCGCGGCGGGTGAGCGCCTTGACCTCGTGACCGGCGGCGAGCGCGACGTCGAGCAGGTGCGAGCCGACGAAGCCGGTGCCGCCGGTGATCGCCAGCCTCATAGGGGCGACCAGGACCTTTCGTCCGCGAGCTCGGGCTCGTCGGCTTCTCGCGCGCCGCTGCGCCGAGGCTGCTCGATGATCGCGTCGAGCAGCGGCTCGATGCCTTCCTCGAGCGGCGCGGAGATCGGGAAGACCTTCGCGCCGGTCTCCTTCTCGAGCGCCTTGACGAGCTTCGCGCGCGTCTTGTCGTCGAGCAGGTCGGCCTTGGTCAGCGCGATGACCTCGGGCTTGTCGTCGAGGCCCGCGCCATAGCCGTCGAGCTCGCCGCGGACGATGCGCCAGGCCTCGAGCGGATCGTCGGCCGAGCCGTCGACCAGGTGGAGGAGCAGCGCGCGTGCGCTCGACATGGCCGAGGAAGCGGTCGCCGATGCCGGCGCCTTCGGCCGCGCCCTCGATCAGGCCCGGGATGTCGGCGAGCACGAACTCGCGGCCCTTGTGGCGGACGACGCCGAGCTGCGGGCGGAGCGTCGTGAACGGATAATCGCCGACCTTGGCCGCGGCGTTGGTGACCGAGTTGAGGAAGGTCGACTTGCCGGCGTTGGGAAGGCCGACGAGGCCGACGTCGGCGAGCAGCTTGAGCCGCAGCCAGACCCACATTTCCTCGCCCGGCGTCGCCGGTCTGGTGCTGGCGCGGGGCGCGGTTGGTCGAGGTCTTGTAGCTGGCGTTGCCGCGGCCGCCCATGCCGCCCTTGCAGGAAGGTCGACGCGCTGCCCGCTCTCGGTGAGGTCGGCGAGCAGCGTGCGCTCCTCGTCGTCGGCGAGGATCTGGGTGCCGACCGGCACCTTGATGACGAGATCGTCGCCGCCGGCGCCGGTGCGGTTCGAGCCGGCGCCGCCCTTGCCGCGCGGGGCGCGGAAATGCTGGGTGTAGCGGAAGTCGATCAGCGTATTGAGGCCGGCGACCGCCTCGAACACGATGTCGCCGCCCTTGCCGCCGTCGCCGCCGTCGGGGCCGCCGAACTCGACGAACTTCTCGCGCCGGAAGCTGACCGCGCCGGGGCCGCCGGCGCCCGAGCGAATGAAGATCTTGGCCTGGTCGAGAAAATGCATTGCGGCGGCGAGTTAGGCGATGCGGAGGGAGAGGGAAACCTTCGGCGTCTTCGCGCCCTGAAGCCCGCTTTGCTCAGGGTTTGTCTGGATTACGGCTTTGCATCTCGAATCGTAGCGCCGGCGCACAGCTGTTTCGGGGTGCGGAATGCGAATGCGTCGGTCCAATTCTGCGCGGGTTTTCCGGCGGGTCCTGCGCTCGGCGGCCGTCGCGGCGCTGTGCCTTGCATCCACGTCTGCCGCCTATGCGCAGGACGACGGCGCGCGGCTGTACATGATGGTCCCCGACCAGACGACGATAGCCTCGCTGCGCTTGCACTTGCTCCACAGCAACGTCGCCTCCGATGACAGCACCGTCGAGAACAACGATCTCGACACCAAGCTCGGCGTCTTCCAGTTCGTCCAGGCGCTGAGGTTCGGAAGAGACCAGGGCTTCATCTTCCTGGTGATCCCCGCCAGCCACATTTCCCAAAACGCAGTGACCGAGCGCATCAGCGGCTTTGGCGATGCGCAGCTCGGCTTTGTCTACGGCGTTAAGGGTACGCCGGCCCTCAAAGCCGCGGACTATGCGGCGCATCCGCCGGGGCTTGCAGTGAACCTGCTCGCCAAGATCTTTTTCCCGACGGGCAAGTACAGCTCCGACCGTTCGGTCAATATCGGCGCGAACCGTTGGGCGCTTCGGTTGGGGGTGCCGATCGTCTACGCGATCGGCGAGCGGATGGCCGATCCGCACCTCGCGACCGTCGAGGCGATGCCCACCGTCACCTTTTATTCGCCGAACAACGACCCTTTCGGCGCGAGCCGGACGAGGCAGAAGCCGCTATTCATCTTCGAAGGCCACCTGACGCGCGGCTTCACTCGGACCTTCTGGGCCTCGATCGACCTGTTGTGGCGCGAAGGCGGTGCGGTCGACGTGGACGGAGTCAATGCCGGCAACTCGCAAAGCGCACTCTCGCTCGGGTCGACCGGCACCTTCTCACTTCCGCACAATCTCTCGCTGCGCATCAGCGCCGGGAAGGTCGTGGCGCGCAACGCGCACGGGCCCGACGGCTGGATTCTTCGAACCATCATCGGAACAGTCTTTTGAAGGAGAAAGCGAATGGCGACCGTTCTTGAGAAGCCGCAAGTCTCAAACGCTTTGCCGGCGGGCAAGGTGAAGGGCCGGCAGTCAGCAATGCACATCCCGAAGGGCGGCTTCTTTCCCGACCGGATCGAGCAGGGGCGCTTCGGCCCGATCTTCCCGCGCACGCCGCTCAACTATGGCTTCACGATCATCGCGAAGATCAAGCCGGGCACTGAAGAGAATTTCTACGAATATGCCCGCAACATCGAAAAGGGCGTCGCCGGTGCGCCCGACCTGCTCGACGTCCTGAAGTTCCACACGCTGAAGTGGGTCCTCTTCGACATCGAGGGCCAGACCTACTTCATGTACCAGGGCATCTTCGACACGGATTTCGACAAATATACCGAGGACGCGGTCAACATCTTCTCGTCGACCGGCATCAACACGGTGTTCGAGAATCTCGAAGGCTTCCCGGCGGACTGGAAGACGAACCCGAACGCCTTCATCGAGTTCGTTCGCGAGCATCACCGGCCGAGCTTCATGGAATATGCCGAATATTCCTACGTCTCGGCGAAGGAGATCAAGAGCGCGCTCGAGGTGAAGAAGGGCCTCGCCAATGTCCTCGACAACATGCAGCTCTAGGAACGGTCGATGACCCTGCCGCTCGAGCTCGACGATATCCAGCACATCCTGCTGACCCGAACGCCGGCGCTGACCGGCCGCTATGTCTTCCTGAAGTTCGCCCGCGCCGAAGCCGGACGGCGCTGGCTTCAGGAAATGATGGCGACGGTCCGGTCGGCAGCTGCCGTCGATACGTCTGAGGCGAAGAGCAGCTGGGTGACGATCGCCTTCACTTGGAATGGGCTGAAGGCGCTCGGCCTCGACGATGAGGCGCTGGCGACATTTCCCGACGAGTTCAGGGCCGGGATGGCGGCGCGCGCCGAAGTGCTCGGCGATACCGGAGCGAACGCGCCGGAGAACTGGGTCGACGGGACGAGCCGGCCGGATCTCCATGCGCATTGCCATCCTCTTCGCCCGCGACGCCGCCGAGCGGGGGCGCTGCGAGGTCGAGCACGACGACCTGCTCAGCCGCGCTGTCCCGGGGTGGAGGTGATCTCCAGCCTCGAGCTCGAGGCGACTCCGCCCTTCGGTTACGCCCACGACCATTTCGGTTATCGCGACCGGCTGTCGCAGCCGGTGATCGAGGGGACGGAGGACATTCCCTATGCAGGATGCGGCGGGCCGCTGAAGGCGGGGGAGTTCATTCTCGGCTATCCGGACGAGAGCGGCCAGCCTTACCCGATGCCGATGCCCGAGGTGTCGCGCAACGGCAGCTACATGGCCTACCGCCGGCTCGAAGAGCATGTCGGCAAGTTTCGCGAATTCCTCGTCGGAGCACGGCGCAACGCCGGAGGAGCAGGAGCTGATCGCCGCGAAGCTGATGGGCCGCTGGCGGAGCGGCGCCCCGCTGACGCTCGCTCCCGACAAGGACGATCCGGTGCTCGGCGCCGACCTCGATCGCTGCAACGATTTCAATTACAAGGATAATGACCCGCACGGCTATGCGGTGCCGCTCGGCTCGCACATGCGCCGGATGAACCCGCGCGACACGGCAGCGAACATGAACCGTCGACGGATGATCCGCCGCGGCGCAACCTACGGATCGCACCTCCCCGAAGGACAGCCCGACGACGGCACTGAGCGCGGGATTGCAGCCTTCGTGATCTGCGCCAACCTCATCCGTCAGTTCGAGTTCGCGCAGAACGTCTGGGTCAACGACAAGAATTTCCACGAGCTCGGCAACGAGCGCGACCCGATCATCGGCAACCAGGACGGAACCCTCGAATATAAGATTCCCAAGCGACCGATCCGCAAGAAGATCGTCGGCCTGCCCGCGTTCACGACGGTCCGCGGCGGCGCTTATTTCTTCCTGCCGGGGATCAAGGCCCTCAATCACGCTCGCCAATCTCGGCTTAGCGGCTGAGGCCGCCACGCCGGCACTCGAAGGAGTGAAGGCATGACCACGCCAGCCCGCACCTATAACCAGTCGCATGTCGCCCGCGCCGCCGACGGCAAGCGCCGAATGAGCATCTACTGGACGTGGAGCTATCCGTGGGAAGTGCAGCGCGATCCAGCGCTGACGGAGAATCGGTTCTCGACGATCACCGAAGTCCGAAACGTCCTTTGGCCGGCCTATGAGACCGAGCAGTACAGCCCTCGGAACTTCCTCCAGGGCATCGCAGGCACGCTCGAGCTGTTCCACGTCTCGGCGCTAAGCTTCCAGCGCGCCGCCGAGGAGGAGACGGGGCATCCGGTTGCGGTCTTCCAGCGCGTGGACCAGGCGGGATTCCGCCTTCCGATCGACGAACGGATCCTCGCCGACTGCGACACGCTGATGGTGTTCGGACTCGATCATCTGCCCGGCGACGAACATGCCGATCCGGCGGAGGCGGAAGCGATCCGAGCTGTGGCTGAAGCGCGAGGGGACTTGCCTGCTGCTCGCCCCGCATCACGATGTCGGATTCACAGACGATTACGATCAGCGGCAGGAAGAATATCTCCACCATGGCGACCGGCTGGTCCCGCGTCAGCAGCGCTTCACCACCTACACGCGCGACCTGATGCAAATGCTCGACGTTCCAGTGCACAACGTCTGGGGGCTGAGGCCCGCTCGCAAGGACGGCGACATCGCGCCGCTGACCAAGTTCGAAGACGCGGACGAGCTCGGCCTTCTCGATGGGGTGCCAACGCTGAACTTCCATCCGCATTTGCCGCATTATGAAGTGACCGAGCCCGCCAGCTCGCGAATTCGCGTTCTCGCGCGCCAGCCGGTCGACCTCGACAGGCCTCACCCCTTCACGAGGGCGGGCAGCACCGAGTTCAACATCGTCCTCTGGATGCCGCCCGAAGGCGAACGGAAGGGCGATATCGTCCTGGTCGATTCAACGCACTTCACGACCTTGTTCGGAGGGACTGCAAGCCTCGACCGCTTCTGGCGCAACCTTGCGCGGATGAGATCGCCGGAGCGGGTCGAGGTCCGGCAAGCGATTCCAGCGTGAGCCCTCGCCTGGGTTTGCCATCATCGGCCTTGCCATGTTCCAGATCGGGACTGGTCTCGATTACCTCCTTTTTCGCCGCCCCTCCTCGGCGCATCATGGCATCGCATGGTTCAGCGCATTAACTTCTGAGCTATATTGCTGAATTCTATAGTATGTTAAGGGACGCGCTTGTGACCCGGGGGGGCCGATGTTGACGCCGGTGATGACTACACGAGTTCGCGAGATTTTGAGCGACCACGCTCGCCTTCCAGTCGATGTTTCCAGGCTCGATGAAAATGCCGACCTGTATGATGCAGGAATGACCTCGCACGCCTCGGTCAATGTGATGCTGGCGCTCGAGGAAGGCTTCGACGTCGAATTTCCCGATTCCATGCTCACGCGGAGCGTTTTCGCGTCGATCAGCAGTATCTGCGGTGCAATTTCTCAGCTCGAGCAGGCCCAGGCGGCGTGAACGTCGCCGCACCCAGTAACAGCTTTACCGCCGCGGCTTCGGCGGACGTCGACGGGGCGTTCCTCAACCAGGTTCGCGAGATCGCCGACAAAGTCTCGGCTCCGAATGCCGCAGATGTCGACGAGAAGGCGCGCTTTCCCCAGGAAACTGTGGATGCGCTGAAGGAAATCGGCGGTCTTTCTGCGTTCCTGTCGCCTCAACTCGGTGGCCGCGGCGTTTCGTTCGCGGCGCTCGCCGAGGCATGCTTCATCCTCGGCACGCGCTGCGGCGCGAGTGCGATGGTGTTCGCGATGCATCAGATCCAGGTGGTGACGCTCGCAAGGCACGCCGCGAGCCAGAAGTTCTTCAAGGATCATCTGCGCCGCCTTGCGGCAGAACAGCGCCTGATCGCTTCCGTGACGTCGGAAATCGGCACCGGCGGCGACATGGGCAGCTCAATCGCGGCCGTGACCGAGGCTGAGGGCGGCTTTTCGTTTTCCAAGCAGGCCCCCACCGTGTCTTACGGCGCTTATGCCGACGACCTGCTGACGACGCTTCGCCGGGCTCCGGAAGCACAGGCCGGCGATCAGCTGCTCGTCCTGACTCGCGCCGATCAGCATGTCCTCGACCCGCAGGGAACCTGGGACCCGTTCGGAATGCGCGGAACCTGCTCACCGGGTTATGTGGTTTCGGCGACGTTCGCCGCTGACCAGGTCGTGAAGCAGCCGTTCGCTCAGATCGCGCCGCAGTCGATGGTCCCCGTCTCGCACGTGCTGTGGTCGCATTTGTGGCTGGGGATCGCGACGGACGCCTTCGATCGCGCCCGCGCGTTCGTGCGCGCTCAGGCCAAGCGGACGCCCGGAGTGACGCCGCCAGCAGCGACCAAGCTTTCGCACGTCATGGGCGATCTTCAGCTGCTTCGAGGCGAGGTGAAGGCGGGGCTGGCCGATTATGTCCAGCATTTCGAGGACCGCGAGTGGCTGATGACGATGGCCGCAGCGCTTCGCTTCAACAATCTCAAGATTGCGGCGTCCGAGCAGGGGCCGCGCGTGTGTCACGGTGCGATGGCGGTCTCCGGCATCGTCGGTTTCAAGAACGACACGCCGTTCGCCGTGGGTCGTCACATTCGGGATTCGATGTCGGCCTGCCTGATGATCGCGAACGATCGTATCCACGCAACCAACGCCAGCCTGCTGCTCGTCGCGAAAGACGTTTAGCAATGGCCGAGTTCCGCGAGGGGACCCCCGAGGAGTCGGCGTTCCTCGGCGAGCTCGTGTCAGCGGGGCTCGTGATCGAGAGCGGCGTACCAGGTGTCTACGGGTTCAACGACGTCTACATCCGAATTCGGGAAGGGATGGAGCAGTTGATCGGCCGCCGTGCGTCGGACGACCATCCGGAGAAGATGCAGTTCCCGCCCGTGCTGCCGAAGAAGACGCTTGAAGATACCGGCTATCTGAACTCTTTCCCTCATCTCGGCGCATGCGTGTGCGCTTTCGAAGGGGGCGAACGCGATGCAACTGAGCTCGCTTCGGTTGCGGCTGAGCACGGTCCGTGGCCGCATCAGGCGCAAACCGATCTCGTTCTGACTCCAGCTGCTTGCTACCCGGTCTATCCGGCCATCGCGAAGCGCGGACCGGTGCCGGCTGGCGGTTTTTGCGTCGATGCGGGTTCTGCGCTGGTTTTCCGCAACGAACCTTCGGGCGATCCGGCGCGCCTGCAGATGTTCCGACAGCGCGAGCTGGTGCGGATCGGCGAGCCGGAGACGGTTGCCAAGTGGCGCGACAAATGGCGCGACCGGGCCATCGAGATCTTAACTTCGCTCGGACTCGAGCCGCAGTTTGACGTTGCGTCGGACCCTTTCTTCGGCCGCGCCGGCCGGATGATGGGGGCGTCCCAGCGCGAGCAGGAGCTGAAGTTCGAAGTGATGGTTCCGATCGCTTCGCCGGAGCCGACTGCAGTCGCGAGCTTCAACTACCATCGCGACCATTTCACCCATCTCAACCACATCGTGATGGAAGGCGGCGGAGAAGCGCACACCGCCTGCCTCGGCTTCGGAATGGAGCGGTGCACGGTGGCCCTGCTGCGCAAACATGGGCTCGAGCTGAACGATTGGCCGTCCGAGGTGCGCGAGGCGTTGTGGGGATGAGCGCCGATCCCGCCACTTATGTCCCGCATCCGCTGCACGCCGCCGACCGCGCGTACCGCGAGACGAATTGCTACACGGACGTCCTGATCGAGCTGCTGCACTCGCGCGGGTTCGAGCCCGTCGCGGGTCTCGGCCATCTCGTTCGTACCGACTTCGAAGGCGACCAGTTCACTTTCTTCAAGATGCCGCAGGGCGACATCGAGACTTTGTTCGGCGTCGATATCCACGAAATGCAGCCCGTCGGGGCGCTTCCCGACCAGATCGAGGAGCAGCTCGGGCGCGGCCGGACGATGCTGGTCGAGCTGGACTCCTTCTACCTGCCCGACACGGCGGCAACCGATTACCGCCGCAACCATGTGAAGAGCACTGTCGCGGTCGAAGCCATCGACCGCGCCGGCGAGACGATGCGTTACTTCCACAACATTGGACTGCATGAGCTGTCGGGCGAGGATTATCGCGGCGCCTTCGGCCTCGACGGCCGTCCTCCTGAGATGCTTCCGCCTTACCTCGAAGTCGCACGGTTCGATGCCGGCGAGCCGCTGATGAATGGAGCGCTTCGGGCCGCGGCGCGCGAGCGGCTGGCCTTCCATCTCGACCGCCGGCCGTCTCAGAACCCGTTCGAGGTCTTCGGCGCGCGGCTGCAAAACGACCTTCCGAAGCTCGTCGCGGGCGATGCACAGGACTTCCACGCTTACGCCTTCGCAACGGTTCGAATGGCGGGAGCGGCGTTCGACCTTTTGCGTGCGCATTTGAACTGGTTGCTCGACGATGAGGCAGGGAAGGCGCTCGATCCGATTGTCGATGAATGCCAGGTCCTGTCATTCCGGCTCGCTCGGCGGCGGGCCTTCGATCCGGGCGCGGCGATTTCACAGATGGCGGGGACATGGGACGCGACGATGGCGGATCTCGAACGCGCGCTCGACTAGTGCGCATCGCCGTCGACGGATGGTCTCCCGGAACGGTCGCGTTCGGTGACGATATCGACGCGACCTTCGAGACCGAGTTCAACGCTCCGGTCGACGGCCTGCTGCGCTTCGACGGTATCGCGACGCTTGCGACGATCTCCGTCGATGGCGCGGTCGTCGCGAACTCGCGATCGATGTGGGTGCCAGTCGAAGTGCCGATTGCTGCAGGTCAGCACAGGATAGAGGTTCACTGTCGCGCGCTGGCACCGGAGCTGGAAGTGCCGCGCAAGCCGCGTGCGCGCTGGCGTCAGAAGGTGGCCGGACACAACAACCTTCGCTGGTTCCGGACGACGCTCAACGGACGGGCGCCCGGTTTCGCTCCTGGACCGCCGGTGGTCGGCTTGTGGCGGCCCGTCTGGTTCGCTTCGGGCGAAGTGTCGTTCGACGTGCGTACGCGCGTTGACGGCGATGATGGCGTCGTCACCGTGAGCACCGGACTATCCGACGGAACTCGGATCCGCATCGGCGAGGCCAGCGCGATCGTTGCGGGCGGCCGAGCGGAGCTTCGCCTCTCTTCGCCGACCTTGTGGTGGCCGCACACCCATGGCGAGCCGCATCTTTACGACCTTTCGGTCGAAGGACATGACATCAAGCGGAAGATCGGCTTCCGCACCTTGGCCTCGCCCGGCGACATCCTGCGCGATGGGCTGCAGCCGCAGATCAACGGCGTCGACATATTCGTGCGCGGCGCGCTGTGGACTCCGGTGCCTGAGGGCCAGATGCGTTCAACTCTGGAGACCGCTCGCGATCACGGTCTGAACGCCGTTCGAATTCCCGGCACGATGACCTACGAGACGGCCGAATTCCACGATCTTTGCGACGAGTTCGGAATCCTCGTCTGGCAGGACCTGATGTTCGCCAACATGGATTATCCCTTTGACGACCCGGATTTCCGGACACTCGTCGGCGAGGAGCTGGATGCGGGAATCCGTGTCATCGGGGGCCGGCCAAGCACCTTCTGCATCTGCGGTGGGTCGGAGATCGAGCAGCAGGTGGCGATGCTCGGGCTCGATCCGGCGATTGGACGACCGCCATTCTTCGCCGCCGAGGTGCCGGCGGCTTTGGCGGAGGCCGAGGTGGACGCACTCTACGTCCCATCGGCGCCGTGCGGCGCCGACCGGCCGCTGCTTCCGTCGCAGGGAGTGTCGAACTGGTTTGGGGTCGGGGGCTATCTCAGACCATTCAGCGAAATTCGCTCCGCCGGCGTGCGCTTCGCTTCGGAATGCCTCGCGATCGCCAATGTCGGCGACAATGTTCCGCCTCCGACCGATCCGGCGTGGAAGCAAGGCGTTCCCAAAGATGAAGGGACGGATTGGGACTTCGACGATGTCCGCGACCATTATCTGAAGCTGCTTTACGAGGTTGATCCGGATGAGCTGCGAGCGTCGGATCCCGATCGCTATCTCGAGCTCTCGAGGCGCGTCTCCGGCGATGTCATGGCCGAGGTGTTCGGCGAGTGGCGGCGGCCGGCTTCCGGTTGCGGCGGAGGTTTCGTGCTTTGGCTCCGCGACCTCGTTCCGGGCGCGGGTTGGGGCCTGATCGACAGCGATGGAGCGGCGAAGCCGGTGCTCCTTGCGCTTCGCGAGGTGCTCATGCCTGTCGCGATCTGGATGACCGACGAGGGGATGGGCGGATATGGAGTCCATGTCGCCAACGACAGTCCCGAGGCCTTGGACGCGACGATTGAGATCATATTGAGCCGTGCAGGTCAGCGCGTTGACGGTGGGCAGTCGGCGGTTGCCGTTCCGTCACGGTCCACATGGTCGGGAGACGCCGAGACGATCATCGGACGGTGGCTCGACGTCGCTTACACCTATCGTTTCGGACCGCCTGCGCACGATCTCGTTACCGCGGAGCTGCGGAGCGAGACCGGCGAGTTGCTCGGCACCGCTCGGCGTTACCCGCTGGGAAGGGCGAGCGCAGCGTGAAGCCCTTCTATCTTCCTTCTGGGCGCCATAGCGTCGCTTCGATCTTCCAGGCTGCCCGCAAAGCGGTCGCGACTAGCACGGCCGTGCTCATCGTTCCGCCGTTCGGCTGGGACGACCAGACCTCCTACCGTCCGCGCCACGACTGGAGCTTTGCACTTGCGGACGCGGGCTTCGCCAATCTGCGCATCGATTTGCCGGGGACGGGCAATTCCTCGGGGACTGCCGACGACGAAAAACTGGTCGACGCATGGACGGCCGCAGTGAGCAGTGGTGTCGATTGGCTGAACAAAGCGGGCGCTGCCCAAATCGCCGTGATCGCGCTCGGTTTGGGCGGATTGGTGACCTTGCGGGCGATCGCTCACGGAACGATCGTCGATGATCTGGTCCTGTGGGGAATGCCCAACACGGGTCGTGCGCTCATTCGCGAGATCAAGGCGTTCGCGCGCCTCGAACAGTTTCAAACCGGAGAGCCGGTCGACGACATGCCCAAGGACGAGCTTTGCGCGGGCGGCCACGTGCTTTCGCAACAAACTCTGGCCGACCTTTCCGCTCTCGATGCAAAAGCGCTGATCGCCGTCGCTGCACCGGCGAGGGCGTTGGTGATTGGGCGCGATGGTATGGGACCTGACGGTGCATTGCTCGAAGCGCTTCGGTCCGCCGGCACCGAGGTCGGAATCGACCCCGGCCACGGCTGGGGTGCAGCGCTCGCTCGGCCTCAATCACTGTCGCCGAAAGCCGTCTTCGAGACCGTAAATCGATGGTTGGCCGAACCCGCATCGGACGTTCCGCGCTTGCATCAGCCCAAGGCGAAAGGTTTCCACGAAATCGGCGCGCCGGGCGCTCGGGTGCGCGAAACTCCGATCGTGTTCGAGCGCGCGGGCCAGCAGCTCTATGCGATCGTCGCACAGCCGCTGAACTCACCCGTCGCCGACGGAACGATCATCATGTTCAATGCCGGCGCGATCCGCCGAATCGGTCCCAACCGTATTTGGACCGAAGCAGCGAGGCGCTGGGCGGCCGCCGGGATTCCAGTCATTCGGGTCGACATCGAAGGGATCGGCGACGCGGGCGGCGAAGGCGACAAATATGCCGAGGGAGACGAAGCCTTCTACACGCCCGACCTTGTCGAGCAGGCGCGCGGCGCACTGGAGCTTGCCGAGGAAATGGGACTGCCAAACCGCTTCGTGCTTGGAGGCCTGTGTTCTGGAGCTTATTGGTCGTTCGAGCTTGCAGCCTCCGATCCGCGCGTACGGGCCATCATGATGCTCAATCCGCGATTGCTGGTCTTCGACGCGGGCGCCGAGGGCAATCGCGAGCTCCGCAAGCTCGGCCGAATCCTCACCCGCTCCGGATTCCGAAACATGCTTCTAGAGAAACAAAAGCTGCGCCGGGCGGGCCAATTCACGACCTACCTGTTCAGAACTCCTCAGCGGATGATGCGCCGGCCGGCTCGAACGGCGCGGGAACAGCTGTCCGATGCGTTGCGTACGCTCCACGCGCGAGGTCAGCACATCGATATTGCCTTTTCGGGGGACGAGCCGCTCCGGGTCGAATTGTCCGACCAGCGCAGCGTTGCGGAACTCCGCAAAGTGGGGGTCGAAGTCCACGATCTCCCGTACAAGAGCCATACGCTGAAACCAATGAAGGCTCAGAGAGCAGCTCATGCGTGGCTTGATGAGATCGTCCTTCGAAACTTCCCGAACCTTAAGCTCGCTCCGAACTCCAAACCCAAGATCGTCTGCGTCAGTGCGGCACAAGCGAACGCTTAATCTAGATTGGCTTGCCACCAAGTAGTAATCCCCGCGTCCATGCCTGATGCGCAAACGCTTTCGAAGGGATCGCCGATATCGCGAGCCGACGCGAACAGGCGATATTATGAACGGCGGCGCGTTGGAGCGCATTACGCCAGGAAGGCGAAGCTTTCTCCGCCGGAGGTCGAGATTTTCAAGCGCTTCGGCGCTGACCTCAGGGGCAAGAGGATCCTCGATCTCGGCGTCGGCGGCGGCCGGACAACGGGCTTCCTTCTCGAGCTCAGTTCTTACTATGTCGGCGTTGATTACTCGCCGAAGATGATCGAGCGGTGCCGCCGCCGCTTCCCTGAAGCGAACTTGCGGGTGCTGGATGCACGCGATCTGTCGGCGTTTCCGAATGACTGCTTCGACTTCGTCCTGTTCAGCAAGGCCGGCATCGATGCAATCGGCCATCAGGACAGGCTCACCGTTCTGGCCGAGGTCCATCGGACGCTGAAGGACGGCGGCCTCTTTGTATTCTCCAGCCACAACCGGAATGCTCAAATTCCCAAGCCGTGGGCGCTCAGTCACTTTGACGTGAATCCGGTGCGCAATCCCATCCGTTTCGGAAAGCGGCTCGTTTCTTACCCGCTCGGAATCGTCAATTATCTGCAGAACGCTCACCGCAATGAGTTCGATGACGAATATTGCGTGCAAGTGGATTCGGGCGACATGTACTCGCTCGTTCATTACCGGATCGCCGCAGCCGCTCAGAGACGGCAGCTAGAGCGCGCCGGCTTTTCCAACGTTGAGGCTGTCGGCATGGACGGACATCTGATGCCGGAGCACGAATGGGCCACTGCCGAAGATCCGTCGATCCACTACGTCTGCCGCGCCAAACGCTAGCTACTGCTGGTCCCGTCCTGCGGGTGGTGCGGAACGAGGATGAGCGTCTGTCCCTCGACGCGCCACGACTGCAGCTTCGACAGGAAGTTCATGCCGAGCACATTGAGGCCGCCGAGGCCCGGTGCGGTGACGATCTTGAGGTTGCGCGCGGCGATGTTGCCCACGCGAAGCTCATCGATCGATCCGGTTTCGGCGGTCGCGACGCCGTTTGCGGTGTGAAGCACCACCCGGGTAAGCGTCGATCCCTTGTCGATTTTCGCTGCCCGCGCGGTCTCCTCGGAAAGCGCGGTGATTGTCGCGCCGCTGTCGATCAGCATCCGAGCTTTGACTCCATTGATCGAGGCGATCGCCCAGAAATGCCCGTCGGGCGCCATCTTCACGCGCAGCTCCTTGCCGGCGACCTTCTGATCGTCGAGGCCAAGGCTGCTCGTCAGGCGCGACAGCTCGGGTTGATAGGGCGCCTGCTGAAGTAGAATGAAGATGAGGAAAGCGAACAGCGCGAGCGAGATCGCGAAGCGGATGATCCGCCCGACCACGGGGATACGCTGAAGGAGCATGATGACCAGCGCCGCTGCTAAAGCGTAGAGCGCCAGCTGCTGCCATTGGGGAGCCGTCGACCACATTTAGGACCTCAATTTGGCGTCACCGGCGCTGCCGGCAAGGGCGAACGAAGTGTGGCAATTACCGCACAACTGTCGCAGACAAACGATGCTTGGGTGAAACTATAGGCACGACAGCCGCTTAGGCGCGTTTCTGATGTAAATTGGGATTATTCGTGAGCGCTTGACCATGCCGGAACGGATTGTGGCGGTCGGCCTCCTCACCCGTCGTGAGCTGGATGTGCTCGGTCCGACCTTCGACCGCGTCTGGCCGGTCGAGGAGGTGCCGAATTTCAACTGAACTGCTGCGAGCGATCGACGAAGCCGATCGCAAGCTCCAGCCGCGTGACAGCAACAAGCCGAGCTGATCAGAAGCGCTCGAGCAGCCGGTCGACGGTGTCCTCGGCGGTCGTTGTCTTTGCCTCTCGCATCCTTGGCGTAGCGCTCGAGCGCGGTTCGGACGAGCTCGATCTGCTGGTCGGTCAGATGCTCGATGCCGATGAACTTCTCGCGCGCCTTGTCCACTGCGCGAAGGAGCTCGTCGAGCTTGGCCTGCATGGCGGCGCCGTCGCGGTTCTGGCTGTTCTGGATCAGGAACACCATCAGGAAGGTGATGATCGTCGTGCCGGTGTTGATGATCAGCTGCCACGTGTCCGAATAATGGAAGATCGGGCCGGTCACCGCCCAGATGACGATTACTGCAGACGGCCGTAAGGAAGGTCAGCGGCTGGCCTGCCGCCGTCGAGATCCAAGCCGCGACCCGGGTGAAGAAGCTCGCATGCGCCGCGTAACGCGCATGCAACGAGATTAGCTGCTGCTTAGAGCGAAGTGACAAGCATGGCGGCCGACGCGAGCGCCATGACCGCTCGTCGCCGCCCAGCCCAATATCAGCAGCGGCTCGGCTGGCAGTGAAGCGACCCATGACCTGATGGCGCGAGACGACGATCATCATCGCGATCATCAGCGGCACCGCCGCGAGGCCGTTGAGCACAGCGCTCCAGAACAAGGCGCGCATCGGGTCGATCGGCGACCAGTCGATGAGGACGCCGATGAAGGTCGCGAGCGACGATGATCGAATAGAAGCCCGCCGCCTGCTGCGGCTGGTATTCGAGGCCCTCCTTCCAGCCGAAGATCTCGGCGACTGCGAAAGCGGCCGAGCCGGCGAGCACCGGCACGGCGAGGAAGCCGGTGCCGATGATCCCGATCGCGAACAGGGCGAAGGCGAATTGTCCGGCGACCGGGCGCAAGCGCCTGCGGCGGCGTCGGCCGCCGAGCCGATCTGGGTGATCCCCTGCCGGTGCAGAGTCGCCGCGGCGGCCATGATGATCGCGAGTGAGATGAGGTTCGGAGAAGGCCATGCCGGTCAGCGTATCGAATCGCATCCGGCGGAACTGCCTGCGCGCGCTGCGCGGCTCCTGCTTGATCGGCCTGTGCCTGCGAGTTGGCGATCTCCTCGGCTTCCTGCGAGCTCTGCCAGAAGAAGAGATAGGGGCTGATCGTCGTGCCGAACAGCGCGACGATGGTCAGGAGCGCATCGCGGCCGAGATTCGGTCGGCCAGACCAGGCCGAGCAAGCGCTGCGGGCCAGTCGGTATGGACGACGAGAAGCACGGCGACATAGGCGAAGAGGCTGAGGGTCAGCCATTTGAGGATGCTCGCGTAGCGCCGGTACGGGACGAACAGCTGGAGCGCGGTGCTGACGATCGCGAAGGCGATGACGAACGACATGCTCGCCGCCGCCGGTCGACCAGCTGCGCCGCTTCGGCCATCGCGGAGAGGTCGGCGCCGATGTTGATGATGTTGGCGATCGAGGAGGATCGCCGATCAGCAGGCCGACGAACTGCTTGGGGAAGGTGCTGGCGAGATTGTTGGCGAGCCCCGCGCCGGTGACCCGGCCGATATGCGCGCTGACCAGCTGGACCGCCGACATCAGCGGATAGCAGAGCAGCATGGTCCACAGCAGGCCGTAGCCGAACTGCGCGCCGGCCTGGGAGTAAGTGGCGATGCCGCTCGGATCGTCGTCGGCGGCGCCGGTGACGAGGCCCGGGACCGAGTTCCTCGAGCGAACCGGACGAGCTGCTTCGCGCGAACCTGCTTCGAACGTCCGCTCGTCCTAGGGTGCACGCCATGGTCGCGCTACTCCTGCGGGTGATGACGTGGTCGAGCCGCGCGCGCAGGCGCTCGGCGGCGAGCTCGCGCGCAGTGTCGCGCGGCAGGCCGAGCGCTTCGGCGATCGGGCGCGCCGAGCAGCGAATCGCCAAGCGCGTTGAGGACCAGCGCAAGCGTGCTCTCGGCGACGTGATGGTCCTCATGGCCGACGCTGAGCTGGGCGACGAGGGCGCGGATCGAATCGAGGATCGGGTTCGAGCGCGTCGCGATTGCCGGTGAGGATCATCCACGCGGCGAGCGCTCCGGCGCCTTCGCGGTCGAACGACGTCGAAGGTCCGGTCGACGATGTCGCGCGCGTCGGCTTCGCCGGCCCGCGCCCGCTCGACGGCTTCGGCGATGCTCGACGTCACCGAATCCGGCGATCGACCGGGCAAGCTCGCCCTGGAGCCCGGCGGCGGAGCCGAAATGATGGAGCAGATTGGCGTGCGTTCGGCCGACTTCCGCGGCGACCGCTTTCAGCGTGACCGCCTGCGGGCCATCGGCAAGCAGGAGCCGGCGCGCCGCCTCGATGGCGGCGGATCGGCTTTCTTCCGGGCTCAGTCGCTTGCGTCTTGTTGACACTAGTGTAAGTTAGCCTATCTTCTCACCATGAGCAGCCGATCACTCTACCAACGCCAGCGGAACTCAGCATCACGCCGCGCGACCGCCGCTTCGGCCGCGAGGCCGCCACGCCGCGTCTTTGGCACGGCGGACGCGTCGAAGCGACTGCAATCTACAACGCGCTGTCGACGACCTTTCCCGAAGGGCGAGGCATTCTTCGTCGAAAGCGTGCGCGCGTTCCGCGACGGCGCGCCGCCAAAGCTCGCCGAGGAGATCAAGGCCTTCACCACACAGGAGGCGATCCACAGCCGCGAGCATGACGCGTTCAACAAGCGCGCGGCGCGACGCGGGCTACGACCTCTCGAAGCTGGAGGCGCAGGTCGAGAAGCGGCTGGCGGTCACGCGCGGGCAAGCCGCCGATCGTCAGCCTCGCTGCGACCATGGCGCTCGAGCATTTCACGGCGATCCTCGCGCACCAGCTGCTCGCCGACCCGAGGCACCTCGAAGGCGCCGAGAAGGAAACGGCCGACCTGTGGCGCTGGCATGCCGTCGAGGAGATCGAGCACAAGGGCGTCGCCTACGACACCTGGCTGCACGCGACGCGCAGACTGGCCGCGCTGGAAGCGGTGGAAGGTGAAGGCGCGGGTGATGCTCTACGTCACGCGCAATTTCCTGGTCGACCGGACGGCGCGGCGCGCTCGAGCTGATGCGGCAGGACGGCGTGACCGGCCTCACGCGCATGGGCGAAGCTGCTGTGCGTATCTGTGGGTGCGGCCCGGCATGTTCCGCAAGATCGCTGGCGCGTGGCTGAAATTCTTCCTGCCGGGCTTTCATCCGTGGAACGAGGACGACCGCGCGTTGCTCAGCGCGTATGACTCGAGCGCCGAGCCAGCGCCGCAGGCCAGGCGCAAGGTGAGGCGGGCGGTCTAGGCCGCGAGCGCCTCATCCTTTTCCTCGACGATCCGATCACTTAGCCGCAGCCGCATCAGCCGCGCGGGCACTTCCTCGCCGCGCGCGCAGCTCATGCGCGGAGCGACGATGCCCGACCGCTTCGAAGCCGAGCTTGCTCGAGCACCCGCGCCGAAGCCGGGTTGTCGATGAAGTGCGAGCCTTCGAGGCTGCGGCAGGCCGAAGCGTCCGGGCGATGTCGATCAGCGCCGAGCAGGCTTCGGTGGCGAAGCCGCGGCCCCAGTAGCGCACGGGCGATCCAATAGCCCATCTCGACCGCGCCGGACGGCCGCCGGCCGAGCCCGCACGAGCCGATCAGCTCGCGGCGCGCCGTCGGTGCGCTCGAAGATCAGGAAGGACGGCAGCACCGGATCGCGCGGGCGAGGCGAGAAAGGCCTCGGCGTCGCGCAGCGATAGGGCCACGGGACGACGGCCAGGTTGCGCACGATCGCCTCGTCGGCAATCGCGGCGGCAAGCGCCGGCGCGTCCTCCGGGAAGCCCGGCCTCAGCAGCAGTCTTGGCGTTCTTGCGAACATCGTCCTTCTCCTCGCGCGGCCGCCTAGCGGCCGCCCGTGACAGTTTCGGGAGAAGGCAAAGAAAAAGGGGAGGCCCCTTCCGGGGCTCCCCTTCTCCCTTTTGGTCTCGATCCTTGAGATCTCAGTCCGGGCCGCCCCTTGTGGGAACGGTCCCTTTCTGACCGTTCCTATGCTGTCGTCGCTCTCCGTAATCGGCATGACATGGACGTATTTGCGGCCGAGCTTGCCGTCGCGGAACGCGACTTGGCCGTCGGTAAGCGCAAAAAGCGTATGGTCCTTGCCCAGGCCGACGTTGTCGCCCGGGTGCCACTTGGTGCCGCGCTGGCGCACGATGATGTTGCCGGCGCGCGCCGGTCTGGCCGCCGAACAGCTTCACGCCGAGGCGCTTGCTCTCACTGTCGCGGCCGTTGCGGGACGAGCCGCCTGCTTTCTTATGTGCCATGACGAAATAAGGTCCTGATTACTTGCCCTTGGGGGCCTTCTTGGCGCCGCCCTTAGCAGGTGCAGCATTTTTTGTCGACGGGGTTTTGGCGGTCGGCTTGTCCTTCGCCTTGGCCTTGGCAGCCTTGGCCGGAGCGTCGGTGCTCTGCGGCCGGCGGGTTGGCCTGCGGCCTCGTTGTTCGGCGCCGGATTCTCGGTCGGCGTCGCGTCGACCTTCGCCGGCTCGGCAGCGGACTTCGCCTTGTCGCCTTCGCAGGCGCAGCAGGCTTCCTCGGCCGGAGCAGCCTCAGCCTTCGGCGCAGCCTTCTTCTCGGCCTTGTGGTCGCCGATCGCGACGATCTTCAGGATCGTGTGCTGCTGGCGATGGCCCTTCTTGCGGCGATAATTGTGCCGGCGGCGCTTCTTGAAGACGGTGACCTTGTCGCCCTTGGCCTGGGCGACGATCTCGGCCGCGACGGTCAGGCCGTCGGTCTGACTTGAGATTGCCGCCTTCGCCGGCGAGCAGGACGTCGCCGAGCGTGATCTTGTCACCGGCGTTGCCGTCGAGCTTCTCGACGACGATCTTGTCTCCGGGGTGCACGCGGTACTGCTTCCCACCCGTGCGGACGACTGCGAACATGGCATTCTCTTCCCTAGAAAATTCGTGATCCCGAGCGACGCTCGCTCTCGAAAGACGCGCCGCGCTCGGGAAAGCGAGGCCGCCTATGGCAGGGGGGCGGAAGTGTCAACCGGCGCCGGCTATTGCCGAAGCTCGGTCCTCAAGCGGTAACGCCCGTCCTCGACGCGGTCGAACATGCGTCGCGATCGCGGGATGGTCGATCGGCTCGTCGCTGTCGTCGACGACCAGGTTCTGCTGGCTGACGTAGGCGACGTAGCTGCTCTCCGAATTCTCGGCGAGCAGGTGGTAGAAGGGCTGGTCCTTCGACGGCCGAAGGGCCTCGGGAATGGCCTCGTACCATTCCTCGCTGTTGGCGAAGACGGGGTCGACGTCGAAGATCACGCCGCGGAAGTCGAAGATCTTGTGGCGGACGACGTCGCCGATCGCGAAACGAGCAAGCGGCATGTCGATCTTGCGGCCCATGGGGCGCTGAACGTTCGAAAGGTTCAAAAGGGGTCATTGCTTACTATCTAGGCAAGCTCGGATGCTCGCTGCTAGAGCGCCGCGTCCCGACCGGAGCCGGCATTCGCCCGGCCAGCGCGAACCCCACGCGGAGAGGTGGCTGAGTGGTCGAAAGCACCGCACTCGAAATGCGGCGTACGGGCAACCGTACCGTGGGTTCGAATCCCACCCTCTCCGCCACAAAGTCTAAGTCATTGGCGAAAAAGGAAAAAAGAGCACGGCGAATGGCGCAGAACTGCGCCTTTCTCGCCATGTCAGAGACCCGGAGAAACGGGCTTGGTCGGTGAAGTAGCCTTTAATCCGACTGCTTTCTCTGGGACCTAAAGCTGAGGTACGGAGTGAAGTCACGAGGGCTACGGTCGTGCGATCTGATCTGCGCCCTTTGTCGGAAGTAGGGAATGAGAGTTCAGCCGAAGCGCGCATCGCTCAACACATCATCGACTAGCGCCAACGTGCGCCGGCTTGCATCACATAGTGACGCCAGACGTAGCCCCACGGGATCACGAGCGGCATCAGGATCACGCCCAGGCCAATGTTGAAGGAATCCTCAGCGAATGTCGGCGGAAGGTGGCCGGCCGACCATTGCGGGATGCCGTAAGCGACAGCCCAGAGGGACTTCCATGCAAACTCGAACATTAGCAGCGGGAGCATCTCCAGCGGGTATTTGAGGCCCACAAACGCCAGCAGCCACACCGCGCCAAGCAGGCTCGGGATGACCCCCCGGCTGATCAGCGGATGGCTGATCACGTCAGGCACGATCATTCCGCCGAGCCCGACGACGAGCAGCAGATAGGTGGCGCGAAGCACGTAGAGGCGAAGCAGCGACACCTCGTGAGCAGGCGACCTGCGCGGTTCGATCCGGAAATGCGGGATGCAGTTGAGGCCATGTCAAATCTTCCTTTCAGGCCGCGCGAGGATGTTCGTTCGCGTCGGTATCGAGTTGAAACTCGAGCAGGTCGCCCGGCTGGCAGCCGAGAGCCGCGCAGATCGCCTCGAGCGTCGAGAATCGGATGGCGCGCGCCTTGCCAGTCTTGAGGATTGAAAGGTTGGCTAGCGTGATGTCGACCTTCTCAGCGAGCTCGGTCAGCGTCATCCGGCGGTCATGAAGGAGGTCGTCGAGCTTGACGGCGATGGCCATGTCACACCGTCCCTTCGAGATCTTCGCGCATCAGCGTTCCTTCGGCGAAGACGCGAGCGAGCACGAACGCCAAGATCACGGCGAGCCAGCCGCCCGGCGAAAAGCCGGCATCGAGATGCAACGGATGCGCAGGCGTCGAAACGGCCTTGCCGATCGCGCCGATGACGACACTGAGTAGCTGTTGCCCGAGCAGGAACCAGGCGATCGCCTGCAGCCGATAGGCGTTGTCGGCGACAAATGGATCACCGGCGCGGACCGTTTGGACCATCGCAACGAGCCGCCGGAGCACGGCAAGGTTGAGCGGGACGGCTGCGAGCCCGAGTGCAGCAATCGCCCGCATGCCCATGATCAGCGGAGCGGATTGCGCCGGGGACGCAAGACCCAGGGCGGTCATCGTCCAATGTGGATCGACAAACATCCCGGCAAGGATCGCAAGGACAATTGCGCCGTAAACCCAATTGAGGGCGATGAGAATCCGCAGGACCGCATAGGCAATCGGCAGCGCGGTGGATGAGGGGCGGGTCATAGGTTTGTGCTCCAAGCGACTCGGAATATCGAAAGACAATATCGAATATATCGATAATCGGCTAGTAAATTATTGAAAAACGATAACGTGCGAATTCCACCGAGGCGCGGCCGGTAGGGACCCCGACGCCTCCAATGGGTGAAAAGCGGACACTGGGGACAACGCTGAAGTAGCCGCCAGAGCTTGCAATCGTTCGGATTGAAGTGAAGCTGCGCTTCTCACCGGGGGGCTCACTCATGAAGGCGGCGGTAGTCATCCGGTTCGGATCGCGCTGGTCGATTGAAGTTCAGGAGGTGCCGAAACCTGAGCCCGCACCTGGCGAGGTTTTGGTTCGGGTTCACGCGGCCACGGTCAATCGGACCGATTGTGGCGAGCTTCGACATCCTGTCTTGCAGCGGATGATTGTGCGTCAACCGCAACGCACAATTCTCGGAATGGACTTTGCGGGCGAGATCGAGGCAGTCGGCGACGGCGTTGCAATGCTCAAGCCCGGCGATCGCGTGTTCGGCATGTGCCCGTATGGAAGGAACGGCGCTCAGGCGGAATATTTCTGCATGCCGGAATCCGGCCCGATTGCGACGATCCCGGCTGAGCTGCGGTTCGATGAAGCCCCTGTCTGCGAAGGCGCCTATTATGCCAATGCAAGCGTGACCAGCTTCGGACTCAGGGCAGGACATAAAATCCTGATCTACGGCGCATCCGGAGCGATCGGCGTCGCCGCGGTGCAACTGGCGAAATACTCCGGGGCGGACGTAACGGCGGTGGTCGCTGCCCGGCATCTCGAGCTTGTCGAATCGCTGGGCGCGGATCGAGTGGTCGATTATGCCACATCCGAATTCAGCCAGCTGGGCAGGAACTTCGACTTCGTGCTCGACGCCGTGGGTAAAATGACTGTCGGCCAGTGGCGTCGGCTGCTGAAAAAAGACGGTCGGTTTGCAGTCACAGATCTCGGTCCCTGGGGGCAGGATGCGCCCTTCCTGCTCTGGTCCGCTTTAACGCGAGGCGACAGGGTATCTGTTCCGCTTCCCCCGCGTGGAAGCGCTCCGACCTTCGTCAATTTCCTCAAGGAGCGGATGCAAGCGGGGCAGTTTCGCGCAGCCGTCGATCGAAGATATCCGCTGGATGCGATCCCCGACGGCTACCGCTACGTTTTTACGGGGCAAAAGGCCGGCATAGTCGTGATCGACGTCCAAACAGCCTAAGCGGACATTGGCGATCATGTGCAATTGCATGCTCTCCGCGGCACGCATGGCCAGAATAATTGGCGGTTTTCAGCCATTTTGTGAGGATCTATGCAAAACCATATCGGGAGTTCGAATCCCACTCGCTCCGCCAGGTTCGAATCCCATACCGTCCCATGCAGTCTCAAATCGGCTTTTTATCGTAATCTTTCCTGTGACTTGGGAGTCCATCGGCGTTCCATGCCGTTCCAGGCAATCTCAACCGCAGCTGCGCGGCTTCGTGGAGTTCACGCCGAATTTCACACAGCGCTGCCCGCGGATCACGGGCGGAAATGAACGGCGTGACGTCCCTGTCGAGGACGATATTGACCCGCTCATTGCGTCGGCTCCCGGGCATTTCGTAGTGCCCACTGACGCGTCGCGCATTCTGTGGATACACCCAAATCTTCGTATCGTCGTCCATGGTGACCTCCTGATCGCTGAACAGAATCGGGCCGGGAAAAACGGCAACCAAGCTTTAGGACTTTCGTTCTATAGAACAAGATGATAGAGAATTGTTCAGGAGAACGCCATGTCCGCAGATGCAAGCACGCTGGTTCGCACGACCGAAGCGCAGGCGCGGCAGAGCCGGGTGCTTAGCGAAGCTGTTGCTCGCGCGGCGGCGAACTGGCGCCTATCGGACCAAGCTCTTGGAGACATACTGGGCATTTCGAGAACGTCTGCCCTTCGGCTGTCCAGCGGGGAGTTTACGCTGAAGCGAGGGAAGCCTGAATTTGAGCTCGGACAATATTTCGTTCGGGTCTTCCGGTCACTGGACTCAATAATGGGAAGTGATGACGATGCGTCGATTTCGTGGCTGAAGTCACTCAACCTTGATTTGGAGTCTCGGCCATTGGACTTGATGCGATCGTCAATTACCGGCCTTATACGGGTGGCAGATTATATCGATGGCTTCCGCGCCCAAGTTTGAGCCATCTCCAGAACACTTCGCGCGGTGCTCTGGCTTGGTTTGGCGCGTTGTCGAAAGCCAGAATATCATGTCGTCGGACCGGCTTGTGGATGATCCAGACGATCAGCCTGTGCTTGAGGAATTGATCGAACAGGTGAAGCCTCCCATTCCCGCTGAGGCTAGGCACCTTCCTCGACTGCTCGCAACTCCATTTCGATATTGGCATCAGTCTAGCACAAGATTTCGCCGCGCTACGGAGAAGCCTGGAATCTTCTATGGCGCGGAAGCGGAAGCCACATCTGTGGCCGAGATGGCCTTCTATCGCCTGCTATTTCATTCGCGTTCCACCAGCGAACACATGCCCAAAAATATTGTGGAGCACACCTCATTCACGGTGCGCGCCGACGTCGAACATATGTTGGACTTAACGGCGCCACCCTATGACACATGGCGCGACGATTGGACCAATCCGGGTGACTATACGGCCTGCCAAGACTTTGCGGCCCGCGCCCGCCGGATTGAGTTGCAGATGATTCGCTATAAATCGGTCCGCGATCCGTCGAGACGGCACAATGTTGCAGTCCTTGACCCTGCGGCTTTGGACGGAGAATCGCTAGAAATTTCGCGCAGCTGGCACTTTCGGTTCGAGAGGGGGCGACTGACTACCTATGCAGCCTTTCCGTCTCCGGGGCGCCTGACGTTTACATTCGAACAGTTTGGCCTGGCGCCGGTCGCCTGATTAGTCCGGGGCCCACCGGTCACGGATCGGCCAATTCGCGGAACATTCCTCGGCATCGCCTGCATACTGCGGCGTGCGACGCTGCGTGTTCGAGCCGCGCGAGCTGCAAATTTGCAGCAGGTTCGAATCCTGAAATTGGATTCGCATCCGGATAAATAACCGTGTAATTTCAGATAGTTAGCAACATCAATTTTTGGGGTTACTTTTGGGGTAAGCGGCGTTGCAATCCTCGCAAAAAACCGTTTTATTACAATTGGTTACCGTCAAGATTCGATGTGCACCCTCTCCACCAACACGCATTGAATTATAAGGATTAATTCGCCTCTTCGTAAGGACGCGTATCGTGCGATGCGAGAGGCCATTGAACGGGTTACTAACCAGAGTGGTCGGCTTATGAGGTAGGGCAGGAGGCGCACTACCAAGCGCTCGCGGCAGCGATGGCGTTGAGGGCTGCCGGATACTCCATCGAAAAGACTGAGGCCGACGCCTAAAGGCCGCGCGTAAAGCAAGCACCGGTCTAGTGGCAGCAATGGGTCGAAGTCGGGCGGCAATTTGGGTGGGAAGACGCCATTCGGTGAGCTAGATTCCGAGGCCATGCTTGAGCCCCTGGGATCAGACCTTTGGTTCGCGGATGGAGGAATCGTCTCGTTCAACGGTTTCGACTATCCGACGCGGATGGCGGTCGTGCGCCTTGCGGACGGCGGCCTGTGGTTGTGGTCGCCGGTCAAAAAGACGTCAGAAATTGAAGGTGCGGTGCGCGCGCTCGGTCCGGTCCGGCACATCGTCAGCCCCAACAAGCTGCACTTTCTCTTTTTAGAAGAGTGGCAGGAGGCATTTCCGGATGCGGAAATGTGGGCCACAGCGGCGACAATTAGGAAGTGCGGTAATATCCATTTTTCGAAGGCGCTGGGCGACGACCCGCCGAGCGGATGGAAAGGACAGATCGACCAGTTCTATTTCACCAACTCGCCTTTCCTGGACGAGTTGATCTTCTTCCACCGCGAATCGCGCACCGCCATCATCGCCGATCTTTCGCAAACCTTCAGCGAGACGTTTCTGAAGCAGCACTGGCCGTGGTGGATGCAGCCGGTCGCGAGACTGTCGAGAATGATCGATGGTTGGGGCTATCCGCCGTTCGATTACAGGATCAGTTTCCGCCACCGCGCGAGTGCGAGGCCCAAGATACGTGCGTTAATAAACGAGCATCCCGAACATGTCGTCGTCGCACACGGTGAGGTCGTCAGGACAGGCGGCGAGGTATTTCTGCGACGGGCTTTTTCATGGCTGGTCTGATTGTATCAGTCGTCCCAAACGGGTTGAAAGCTGGCATTTCCGCGTCGCGTAAAACTTGGGCTCGCTAACGTCGAGCTTGCGCTCGCTTGAGTCTGCGGCGAGTGGAGATCGCAAGAATCGGCTTCTCCAATCTAATTCGGGCGAATGGCTCCTCGTAAACTCGTTCGTAGTACTAGGCTTCTTTGGCGCTGGTATATGCACCGGAAGCTGCGCATGTCCGCGACCATTGCTCAGCGTCGCGTCGCCACCGCAGGGGGCGCGATACTGCTTGCGCTAGCGGCGCTGGCCTTCGCGCGTTCTGCGGACGTTGCCCAGCTGATGTTTCGGCGCATCTTCGCGCAATATCCGCACCTTCCGCTACTGTTGACACCTGCCATCTTCGCAGCCGTTGCGTTCGCCACGAGGCGCTGGGCGAATGAGGCGCGTGGCTCCGGCATACCTCAGATCATCGCTGCAGCCGAGAATCCTGCAAGCGCGGGTGCGACCCGTCTCGCAAACCTCAAGATTGCAATCTCGAAGCTTTTTCTCACGTTGCTGATGCTGCTTGGTGGTGCATCGGTCGGACGCGAAGGGCCAACCGTGCAGGTGAGCGCTGCCGTGATGGTGTGGGTTCATCGTCTTTTTCGTGTTCCGATCACGGCGGGAGTTCTGATTGCAGGCGGCGCTGCAGGCGTCGCTGCTGCTTTCAACACGCCGCTCGCGGGCGTTGCCTTCGCAATCGAAGAACTTGCGGCAGCCTATGAGCAACGCGTTGCCCTGCTGGTGATGGCTGCCGTGATGATCTCCGGCCTCACGATGATCGGTATCGCTGGCGACTATGTTTACTTCGGGGTCCTGCGGAGCTCTATTGGCCTACGCCAAACGCTGGTGCTCGCACCCGTCGTTGGGATTGTGGGCGGTATGTCTGGCGGTGTCTTTTCGCGGGTGGTCCTTCACTTCAGCGACGCGAAAAGCAGCTGGTCCCGGCGCCTGAAGCGCCGCCCAGTCTTGTTCGCTGCTGGTTGTGGTCTGATCGTTGCTGTAACTGGAATTGTATCCGGCGGCACCACGTGGGGCACCGGTTATGTCCCGGCTCGTGCACTGATCGAGGGCGGCCAACTTAGCGCCTGGTTTGGTCCGGCCAAATTCGTTGCCTCCATTTTCACGACACTGAGTGGTACGCCAGGAGGAATATTCTCGCCGTCGCTCGCCGTCGGGGCGGGCGTGGGCAACGCCCTAGCCGAACTGTTTCCGGGCTCACCCACATCAGCAATCGCACTGCTCGGGATGGCGGCTTATTTCGTCGGGGTCGTGCGCGCCCCGCTGACCGCCGCAATTATCCTCATGGAAACGACGGCAAGTCGGAGCATGATCCTACCGCTCTTCGCGACCGCCCTGATTGCCGACGCAACGAGCGCCTTAATCTCTCCCGAGCGGATCTATCACGGCTTATCTAGAGCATTCGTTGCCGAAGACCCGGAAGGATAGACGCGTGCGTTATCAACTGCGAGACGAATTGCGGAACTGAGGCTGGAGTGGCTGAAAGGCTTCTCGAGGATCACTGCATCGGGAATAGCGCATTCGATGCTGTTCGGGTCCGCCGAAATGAACACTACTGGAATGGCTCGATTGCGGCAGATGTGACGGACCGCCTCAATACCCGAGCCCTCTGATAATCCATCATCTGCGGTGATGAGGTCAGGACACCGTTGTTCCGCGAGGGCGATGGCTTGCATTTGCGATGTCGCTTTAGCTGCGGAAGTGTAGCCGAACTCCGCGAGTTCGTCCTCGATCATCAGCGCGATCACTGCTCGATCTTCAATGATCAGCGCGTGCTTCATGTGCAATCCCGCGGTTGGGCGGGAGCACTGGCTCTCAGCCAAGGACAGCCGATGCTACCGGTCCTTGGTGAAACGACTTTACCACAGTTGTGACGAGCGAACTACGGGCCGATCCCGAGACTGATTCGCGAAATTACGATAGGTCTCACCATGATGCAGGCAACGGCGACCTCACCGCTGTGTGCACCGCCTGTTTCAGTCGTTCCGCGCTAAACGGCTTCTGCACGACCGCCACTCCCCTGTCTTGCACGCTGGCTTCCCAGCTTGTGGACGTCACGAATACGAAGGGAATTTCGCGGCCAGCGCGAGCACCTCGTACTGCCGCGAAGCCGCACTCCGTGCCGATGTGGATCGCAGAGGTTATAAGATCGGGACAATGGGCTTCGGCAAGCTGTTGCGCCTGCTTCGCCGATGTCGCGCACTCGAACGATGTGTACCCGATGTCCGTCAGTGCGCCTTCGATCGCGAGAACGACCCAAGTGTCCATTTCAATGATGAGAGCATGCACGGACCGTCTCCCCATGAGGGCGGGAGCTTCGCGTTGCTCTCAGCCGCTGAAGCCCAGGCTCCGCGTCCAGCGATGAGGGTAGAACGAACTTAACATATGTTTGGTTCATTCGAGCGCTTGAACTCGGGCGATAATGGCCCGCCCGTCGCGGACCGAAGGCTCCGCTACGCCAGGGCAGGAATGCGCGGAGTACTGATACTTTAAGGGGGGTTTGGGAGGCTCTGCCACGGGGGGGCAGACCCTCCCGGCTGCGGAGTTTTCCACGCACCCGTCGGCCGGGTGGGGGCCTTTGGACCGGCGTGCGGCCCCTTAGATCGACGCAACTGACCGGTCGCTGAATGTAGTCAGCCTAGTGGTGGGAAAGCACGGCCTAAGCCGAAGGGCCTCAGCAAATGAGCGCCGCAAGGGATGGACGCACTAACCGAAATTAGGAACAGGAACAAAGTTCCGCTCGCGACGTTCCGCCGCGTTGCACGCGGTCACACCCCCCGAACGCGTGCTGTGTTAAGGGCGGCTCCCGGTAACCCCCGAGCCGCCCTTTTTTGATGAGCCTAAAGCCGATAGGAGGCTGCATGGCCGGCGATCTGGAAGGCAAACGACGCGATCTAGACCGCGTGTATGACCATCTCGAAAGGCTGGAACACGACGGCGCAGATGCCAAGCTTATACGAGAGTATCGCGCGCTCTCTCTTCAGCTCGCGGATGAAATTAGCGAGATGGAGCGGCGGCGAGACCATAACTGAGTGGCCACTTCAGGGCCCTTGGGCATCTATTTCCTCGCACAGCGGCAGGTCTTCGAAAGGTGGTCTATACTCGTGGCGCTCGTATAGACTGCGCGGGACTGTAGAGGGGCCGGCAGCCCCATATTCGACGCGGGCCGTTTCCGCACCGGTTTCCTCATTCTTCGTTCGGCATAGGCCCCTGGCCATTTCCACCCCCTTCCACGCTTTCGCTAAGCATATCACATGGAGCCAAGGAGGCGCTGTCCCCCGCGCGCGAGGGCACTGAGGCGCGTCAGCTTCGTTTCCGGGTTATGGAAGACGAGCCCCCACAGCAAGCCTTGTTCCAACTCGAAGGGCCTGACGAAGATGGCTGCGTATGGATATGCTCTGCCGAGGGCCGCGATATCTGGTGCCACAATCTAGGGCCGCGGGATAAGGTCGCGCCGGTATTGTCTCAGTGGCTTGGCTCGATTGACTATGAAGAGGTTGAGAACCGCTGACGCCGTGAACAAGCGCGAAGCGCTCCCCGCGCTGGAAACCGGCAGACGCCGTCGTGCGTTTTGCGGCGCATGCCGCCTGTATTGTATCGCGGTCTGTAAAGGGCGGCTCGGCTCCCTAGCGGGGTCGGGCCGCTTTCATCCCGGAGCCGGGTTCAGGCGCCCTGCAGAGCAGTTTAACCGGCGGCCCGGTTCGGAACCAGCAAGGGGCAGGCCCGTGAGGTGCGCGCCGTGCTAACGCTCAAAGCGTCGGAATCTTGCCCGGTCCATAAAATGGCCCGCCCAAGGAGACCGGGGCGGGCCAACGCAAGTTTCGAAAGGGGAATTTCAATTAAAACGTCTGCTTAGAATCAACGCCGAGGAAGGCGCGCCGTTCCGTTTGATAGGTTCAATTTTCTCTAAGCTGGGCATCGAGGCGGCAGAAGCGAAGTCTATTTCACTAGCCAAGATTGCCAAGCCTAAACTGCCGGAGGAGTTTTTGATTGGGAGATCGCAATTGATCCGGGGTCAATGATGCCGGCAATCCCGTTGGCGGATCACCAGAAGTTAGACGACGGCGCTACGGTCGCGCGATTCGATTAAGCCATGAGCGATCGGACGCGCTGAGATCCATGGCGCGTGCGGATGCGAATTCGCGGCGGGCTTCGTCGCGCCTTCCCACTTCCCATAGCGCTTTTCCCAACATCAGCCGGTTGGCGCCCCAGCGAGGCGCAAGTTGGGCTGCTTTTGCGTAGCTTGCGGCGCCATCGCCGAAGCGTTTCGAGGCGAGTTGGGCGTCGCCGAGATATTTCAGAGGGTCGGCAAAGTGCGAAGCAAGCTCGGCAGCGCGGCGCAAGTGAGCTTCTGCGGCAGCGAAGTCGCCATGCAACACCAACAGGCGTCCCCATTCCAGGTCCGCGTAGGGAAGACTCGGATTGCTTGCTACCGCCACGGCGAAATCACGGTTGGCTGACTGCATATCGCCTGTCCTGCCCATCACCCATGCGCGAGTGCGCAGGCAGAGGTAGCAATCGGTCGGAAGCGCCGTGACGATCGCTCTGGCTTCGGTGCCGCGGCCGAGCTCGACAAGCGCTCGAGCGCGGTTCGGGAGGATGAATTTTTCGCGGGCGTAGCGGGCGATTTCGGGTCCCTCCGGATTGGCCGCGAGGATCGCGAGATCCGCATCGTTTTGCTTCAGTGCGGCTTGCCAGTCGCCGAGCTCGACGGCCCGAGCGAAATCGGGGACCGAATAGATGTCGAGAAGATAGAGGTGGCCGAGGAGATAATCGTCATGTCGCGCGTCGGCGACATGCCGTGAGCCGCTGACATCGTGAAGTGCGATCAAGGCGTTGGCGCGGAACGACGGCATCGCATCGGCGAGGCCCGCATAAACTTTATCGACCGGCTGACTGAAGATGCGCGCTGCAGCGCCGGGATCGCCGGTCAGATAATATTCCCACCCCCGGTTGAGGGTCGAACCGGTCTCCACGCCGACTTCGCTAAGGCCGCCCCCACCGTGTGAGGCAAGCTCGACGGAACGGGCTTGCAATCCCGTCGCGCGGCCGTCGTGACCCAGAAAGGCCTCGCAATTCGAGGTGTTGAGATAGGCGAGCGCGTTGTCGGGATCGAGCTGGATGGCTCGATAGCCGGCGCGCACGCAGTTCGGAATGTCCTTGGCCGAAAGCAAGTTCGAGATTTGCGCCCATGCCCAGGCACGCTCGTCCGCTGGAGCCTGGCTTTCGGCGGTTCGTCGAGCGACGGCCAGCGCCTCGTCCGGCCGACCGCTGAACTCGAGATATTTCGAGTAGCGATACGGCTGTGTGGAGTTGGACAGCGCCTCCGCCGCCTTTTGCGCAAGAGCATCGAAATCGCCGGCAGTGCCGTCGACGGACGCCGCCGCGCCGAGTCCGGTGTGCAGCGAAAGCCGAAGCCCCGCGCCCTGATGATAGAGGGTGCCGCCGATGCGGGTCTGATGGCCCAGCCGCTGGCGCAGTAGTCGGTCGATATCTGACAGCGAGACCCCGGAACCCGGCACCTCGATATTGATGTCCTTGCCCCAGCCGACATCGAACGTGTTCTCCGCGCGGAACGAGGAGGCCGTCGCGTTAATCGTGGCCAGCTTGTCGGCGACGAGGCCGGCCAGCTGCTCGCCGCTGATCTGACTATTCGCGAGGTCCGGTGGGACCGCGAAGCGTTCGATGACCAGGCTATGATCGTGCGACGCACTCCAGATCATATTGATGAACAGGATGGTCGCCGCGATCACGAGCAGGGTCAGGGCTCCCTGCAGGATGATCTTCATGACCTCGAGCGCACGAGATGCGCGCGTGCCGGCAATAGTGTGATGATGCTCTGCCTTGAAATGGTCGACCTGGAGCTTGGTCAGCGAACGCTGCTCGCGCAGGAAAGCGGCAGCCTCTGCGGCTACGGTGCTGTCGTCCCCGGCCCGGCCAATCGCCAAGCTCGCGGCGGTTGAAGCATCGGTTTCGCGCCGGCGCCTTGGCGGCCCCTTACCAGCCGAAATGTCCGCCTCTTGGTCCGCCATGCTTACCCCCCAGCGAGCGGCAGAGCCTACCAGACGAGCTTATGTCCGCAATGGGTCGAAAGCTGACGGCAGGTTTGGGAGAAAGCTGGCACTCCGCTAAGCGGTACGTGACGCTTTTCCAGATATTGTCGCCGCATGGCCTTTCTGTAATTTGCGTGCGCAGAAGGGGAGCGTCGAGTGAGCAGCCTGGAGCTGAAGGGCGTTCGTAAAGCGTTTGGGTCGACGCCCGTGCTCGACGATGTATCGCTCGACCTCGAATCCCGCGAGTTCGTTGCCTTCTTGGGTCCTTCGGGTTCGGGGAAGTCCACCCTGCTGCGCATCATTGCGGGTCTTGAAACCGCCGATGCCGGGGAGGTCTTGCTCGAGGGAAGGCGGATCGACAAGCTGCCGCCGGGTGAGCGCGGGGTGGCGATGGTCTTCCAGCATTACGCGCTCTACCCGCACATGAGCGTTCGCGAGAATATGGCCTTCGGTCTCAGGAACGCCGGCGTCGCGAAAGACGAGATTGCGCGGCGGATCGACGAGGCCGCCAAGGTGCTGGAGATCGACGCGCTGCTCGAACGCAAGCCGGGGCAGCTCTCCGGCGGCCAGCGCCAGCGCGTTGCCATCGGCCGCGCGCTGGTCAAGGAACCCAAGCTCTTCCTGCTAGACGAACCGCTCTCGAACCTCGACGCGGCGCTTCGGCTCCGCACCCGTGTCGAGCTCGCGCAGCTCAAGCGGCGCGTCGATGCGGCAGTGATCATGGTTACCCACGACCAAGCCGAGGCCATGACCTTGGCGGATCGCGTGGTGGTTATGAACGAGCGGCGCATCCAACAGGTCGGACCGCCGATGGAGATCTACAGCCGGCCCGCAAACGTGTTCGTCGCTCAATTCGTGGGCTCGCCGGCGATGAACCTGGCGCCTTCGTCGCTCGTCGACGGCAAGAGCGAATATGCCGCGCTTAAGCTCGGCGACGGCACAATCGTCGAAACGCGCGTCCCGCGGACTGCCTTGCCCGAGGCGGGCCAGCTTCGCATCGGACTGCGACCGGAAGCGGTCCGCGTTGCGCGGACTGGAGCGAAGGCGAAGGTGGATCTCGTCGAGCGGCTTGGCGAGCGCACTTTGATCTACGCTCGGCTCGCCGACGGCCACGCGGTCACTGCCGAGGACGTCGGCACAAGCCGAGTGAGGATAGGCGATAAAATCTCGCTGAAGATCGACGGATCGCAAGCACACGTCTTCGACGCCAGCGGCGCCGGCTATCATCGGAGCGACTCGTGAGCAGCGCTCGCGATTGGCGCGGCCTACTCTTCGTCGCGCCGTTCGTGCTGCTCTATTCGTTGATTCTGCTGTTTCCGCTGCTTCGAGGACTCTGGCTCAGCTTCAACCAGGTCGATCTGTTCGGTCGCGGGCATTTCGTAGCGGCGGCGAACTACGCCCGGCTCGCTCACGATCCGATCTTCCACGCGTCGCTGATCAACACGTTTGAAGTCACGCTGATGATCGTGCCCCTGTTGACGGTGCTGGCGCTGGCACTTGCGCTCGCGCTCAACCGAGCGACCAAGGGCGCGGCGATCTTTCGCGGCATTTTCTTCTCGTCGGCGGTGCTCTCGGTGACGATCGTGACGCTAATCTGGCGGTTCGTGCTGGCGCCGGACGCGGGGCTGCTCGGGTATGTCTGGGGGGCGCTCGGGTGGGTGCCGTTACCGTTCCTCAGCGATGCACATCTGGCGCTGCCGGCATTGGCGATCACGACGATTTGGTGGTCGGTGGGCTTCCCGATGCTGCTTTTCCTAGCGGGCCTGCAGCAAATCCCAAGTGATATGTATGAGGCGGCTGCGCTCGATCGCGCGGGTAGGTGGACCACTTTGTGGCGGATCACCGTTCCGGCGCTGCGGCGAACCATTGTGCTGGTGATCATGCTGCAGACTGCGGCGCAGCTGCAGATGTTCGGCCAGTCGCAATTGCTCACCGCTGGCGGTCCGAGTGGCGCCTCACGAACTGCAGTGCTGTTCCTGTTCGAAACGGCCTTCGCACAGTGGCAGCTTGGCTACGCGAGCGCTGCCGCCGAAGTCCTGTTCCTGATCATCCTCGCCGTGACGGTCACCCAATATTGGGCGACTGGCCGAGCGACCGCCCAGGGCGGCCAGTAGATGCAGCGGGGCCGGCTCACTCCGCTCGGATGGGGCTTGTTGCTCCTGGGAGCGGCCCTCATGGTCGCCCCGCTCGTCTGGACGTTGCTGCTATCGCTGAAGAGCAACGCCGCGCTGATCGGACATAGCGAGGCGGCGCTGCGGCCGCCCTACACGCTCGAGAATTACGCCGCGATAGTCGGCAATAGCCTGACCCTACGCTGGCTCCTCAACAGCATCATCGTTTCCGTCGGCACGACCGCCGGTGTGCTCATCCTGTCCAGCCTTGCCGGCTACGGCTTCGCGAGGCTCGACTTCCCGCTTCGTCGAACCTTGTTCGTGATCGTCCTGCTCGGCCTCGCCGTACCTAGCCAGGCAGTGATCCTTCCCCAGCACGAGCTTTTCGCCTGGCTCCATCTGCACAATAGTTATCCGGGCCTGATCCTCCCCGGACTGGTGGCGCCCTTTGGCGTCTTCTTCATGACGACTTACATGCGCGGCATTCCCGCCGAGCTCGACGAAGCCGCTAAGCTAGACGGCGCGTCGCGCTGGGCGATCTTCTGGAAGGTAATCGTGCCGCTGACGATACCCGCGCAATCGGCGCTTGCGGTGTTCACCTTCCTGGGCAGCTGGAACGATTACTGGTGGCCGCTCATCAGCGCGACGCGGAGCGACATGTACACGCTGACCGTCGGCCTCGCCGCGGCGCAGATGAACTACGCGCAGACCAGCGGGCTCGGCTATCTGATGGCGCAGGCGGTGTTCGCGTCGATCCCGATCTTCATCGTCTACATCGTCTTCCAGAAGCAGATCGTCCGCGCGATGGCGGGTACGCGCGTATGATCGGCCGCGCCGGTGCGGCATTCCTCGCGCTGCTCGCGCTCGGCAGCTGCACGCGGTCGGACAACAAGACGCATATCTATCTGCAGCGCTTCTTCGGGGAGTGCGGGGCGGAATATGGCGGGAACTTCGACATCGCAAAGGCGGAAGGCGAGTGCGGGATCATCACGACGATCATCGACCGCTTCAATGCCGAGAACCCCGACCTCCACATCGACGTGAACGTCGTCGCATGGCCCGGCTATCCGCAGCTGACGGCGCAGATGGCGGCGGGCGATCCGCCGGACCTCGTGACCATGCACGAAGGCGTGATCAGCGATTACCAATCGGAAGGATTGCTGGAGCCCGTCAATTCCTACTTCAAACAAGCAGGCATCTCACCCGAGGCCTTCACCGACGCGGCACGCCTTGGAGTTACGATCGACGGACACATCTACGGCCTTCCCATCGACACGCACGGCGGCCTGTTCCACGTCAACACCGCGCTGTTCGCGAAGGCCGGCCTCATGCGTGGCGGCAAGCCGGTGCTTCCCACGAGTGCCGCTGAGCTCATCGTCCAAGCGAAGCAGTTCCAGCAGCGCACCGGCAAACCGTACCTAATTCAAAGCTTGGTCGGCGATCCGGCGGGCGCGGCGCGCAACTTGTACACCTACATGATGGCGCAAGGAGCCGTGCTGTTTCCCGATCCCAAGCACGTTCGACTGAACACGCCCTTGGGATTGCGCGTGGCGACCTTCTTCAGAGACATCAATTTGCAACACCTCGGAACGCTGAACATGGACACGCCCGCCGCGATCGCCGCGTTCGAGAACGGCGAGGGCGGCATCTACCCAACCGGTACCTGGATGATTGGAACATTCGAGCAGGAAGCGGAAACGCCGGGACGCCCACTGTACCGAAGCTATGCAGTCTTTCCGTACCCGCGCTTGTGGGGCAACCAAGTCGAATATGTGAGCGGCCACAGCTGGGTGGTGCCGACTCGAAAGCGGAGCCCTAAGCAACGCGAAGCCATCGCGCGCTTCTTCCGCTTCATGGCGGCCCACGATTACGACTGGGCGCGCACCGGGCACATTCCCGCGTTCAAGGCCGTGCTCGAGGATCCGCGGTTCAAGGCGCTCCCGCATCGCGTAGATATCGCTCCGCTCGCGCAAATGGGCCGCCCGCTGCCCGGCTACGTCCTCAGGCAGAGTGCGATCGAAGGCATCGTGGGCGAGGAAGCGGCGGCTGCATTCACCGGCCAGAAGACTGTCCCGCAAGCCTTGGCTGCCGCCGAGCGGCGTGTCGACATTCTACTTGCTCAAGTCGACTAACAGCAGCCAATCTGAAAGTCGGCTACCCGACAGTATGGATGATTAGACCGGGTACTTAGGAAGCTCAGAAACAGCAGTAGAGGCCCTGCGCTAACCTATATCAGTGTGACCAAGATGCGTCTTGTCAGTCGCAGATTTGCCGTCATACAAAAGTAACAACTGCTGTTGTTAAGGCCGTCGCGTTAACAGGGGATGTAACATGCGACTAGCTACTGTTGTTCTTTCAACCACGGCGCTCACCTCGTTCCTCCTGATCTCGTCTCCTGCCGTCGCGCAGGACCAGCCGCCGGTCCCGCCCAATCCTGCGGCGACCGCGCAGCAGAGCCCGGGCAAACCGACGCAGAACGCAGATGCTCCGCAATCGCCCGCATCGATCGCAGGCACCGGAAATCCGGACGAATCTGCGATTGTCGTGACCGGGCTTCGGCGAAGCCTGCAGTCGGCGCGGAACATCAAGCGCAACAGCGACCAGATCGTCGACGCCGTCGTCGCCGAGGACATCGGCAAGCTTCCGGACATTACCGTATCGGACACTGCAGCGCGCATTCCGGGCGTCCAGGTCGAGCGGTCCGGAGGCGAAGCGAACCGCGTGCTTCTGCGCGGCCTCGACAACACCTATTACACGACGACTTACAACGGCCGCGAGATCTACACCGCGGAAACGCGTTCGGTCGCGCTTCAGGACTTCCCCGCTGGCGCGATCGCCGCTGTGGAGGCATTCAAGACATCGACGGCGAACCTCGTCGAACCCGGCATCGCGGGCCTCCTTAACGTGCGCTCCCGCCGCCCGTTCGACTTCCAGGGCCTCGAGGTCTCAGGCTCGGTCTGGGCGCTGCACCCGAACCAATCGCGCGATACGTCCCTCAACGCCAACCTGCTGCTGAGCGATCGCTGGCAGGCGGGCAACGGCGAATTCGGAGCGCTTTTCAACGTTTCCTACACGCGCCTCCACTATATGGATTCGCTCCGGCGGCACGGTTTCTTCATTGCCAATCTGGACGGCGGCCGATCGCCGGATTGGCCCGAGATTCACTACAATGAAGGCGACCGCTGGCGGCCGTCCGTCAACGGCTCGCTACAATATCGCAACGGCGACCTGAATCTATATTTCGACGGGCTATGGCAGGGTTATCGCGAGCGGGTCACCGACCGCATGTTTGCGCAGCCGCTGTGGAATTGCGGGCAGGCGACTTACTCGAACATCGTCTTCCGTCCCGGCACGAACGAAATCGTCAGCGGCACAGTCCAGAACCCGGGCTGCGATGGCGGCGGCGGTGCCTGGGGTTTCAAGGGCGCTACCCATCGCGAGACCAACACGTACCAGTTCGCGGGCGGCGGCACCTACGATGCCGGAGCGCTGCACATTTCCGCGGACCTGGCGCACACGTCGAGCCACTTTCAGCTACGCACCGAAAGCGTCGACATGCAGCTGGCCAACAACCACTACACGGTGAACTGGTCCAGCGGTAATCCGGGCGGGCCTGGCCCCACCTTCCAGGTCAGCGGCATCGATCTCACCGATCCCGCGAATTACCAATACCGCGGCTTCTTCGAAGATTATCAGGATCCGCGCGGCAAGGATTGGCAGGGACGCGTCGATTTCGACTACGACACCCGCCTCAACTTCCTGCCCAAGATCCAGTGGGGCGTTCGCTACGTCGATCGCGACGCATCGGATGTCGCCGGTTCATTCTACTGGAACGAGGGTGGCCTGCACATTCCCATCAGTCAGGTCCCGCTCGATTACGCGCTGCTGGATCCGGGCGTTCCGAAGCGACGACAACAAGCCGTTCCCGCTGACGTGGTTCACGCCGACCTACAGCTCGATCTGGGACAATCTGGATCAATTCCGCCAATTCAACATCGACGTCGACCCGAACCACGCCGGCTCGCTTGACGGACCGCCGGTGGATCCCGGCCGAAGCTTTGACATTAACGAGAAACTGCTCGCCGGCTACGGCCAGCTGAACATGAGGGTCGGTGAAGGCGACGTCTATGCCGACGGCATACTCGGGGTTCGCGTCGTTCAGACGAAGGACAATATCGAGGGCAGTCTGTTCACCCCGAACGCGCCCATCACGCCGATCTCTTTCCGGAACAAGTACACCGACTGGCTGCCCAACCTGAACATCAACATCCACATGGGTCGGCCGTGGATCTTTCGCCTCGCAGCGACGAAGACGATCACCAGGCCCACCTTCCAGCAGCTCAATCCTTCATTACACCTCGATCAGGAGCCGACCTGCCAGCCGGGCCAGTCTGATTGCTTCCGCACTGGCTTCGGCGGCAATCCGTTCCTCGATCCGCTGCGGTCGAACAATTACGACGCCAGCCTGGAATATTACTTCTCGCATTCGGGATTCGCGTCGATCACTGCTTTCCGGCGCGACATGAAGGGCTTCATCGTCAATCGCACCTTTGAGATTCCCGATGGAAACCCAGACGATCCCACCATCCCGCTGCTCATCAGCGGCCCCGTCAACTCACAGAAGGCCCGTATCCAGGGCTTCGAAGCGCAGGTTCGTACCTTTTTCGACTGGGACTTCATGCCGTCCTGGTCACGTGCCTTCGGCGTCGAGGCGAACGTCACTTACCTAGATCCAACCGTGTTGCAGGATGTGCCGGGCGGCGAACGCACGCTGGGGATTCCCGACGTCTCTAAATGGACGTGGAATCTTACCGGCATGTACGAACGCGGGCCGCTCAGCCTCAGGCTCTCGTACAACATCCGAAGCAGATATCCCGAAGGGCCGCTGTCGCTCCAATCGGACGGGCCGTTCACGTACACCCTGCAGGGACATGCTCATCAATCGCCGCGGCTCGATTTCTCGGCGAGCTACACGATGACTAACAATTTCACCTTGTTCTTCGACTGGACGAACATCCTTGGTCATCCGTTCCAGGACGACATCGTGCGCGTGAACTATGGCGTGAACCCGAACGGAACGCCGATCGGTACTGAAGTCTTCCCGATGATCATTCGCTACGAAGAGCGGATCATCTCAGGCGGCATCCGGTTCAATTTCGGTGGTCCGAAGCCCGAGGCGCCGGCACCGGCTTACGTTCCCGCTCCCGCCCCGCCGCCTCCGCCGCCCCCGGTCGAGCAGCCCGCTCCGCCGCCTCCGCCGCCGGCAGCGGTGCCGGAGCGGGGCTAACGCAGGCTCGAGCCGATCTGGGGCTTGCCGTCCTTCCAAAAGATCGGCGCGATGTAGAGATAGCGGTTGTCGTCCTGCTTGCGGCAGCCGCTGCTCGCTTCCCAGGCATGGAAGCTCATGAAGCTGCGCGTGCCGACCGCAAAGATGCTCTGGTGCCCGGGACCGCTCAGGCATCCGGCCTCTCGCTCGTTAAAACTATGAAGGATCGGGTTCTCAGGCGCAGCAGTGCAGGCGCCGAGCGGACCGGTGCAGCTTGCATAGCCCATAGCGTAGGGTGACAGGCCGCCCTCTTCGGGGTTCCACCCGAAGAAACCGCCGGAGAAGAAGAGCTCGTAGCCAGCGGGTGAGCGAACCATCGTCGGTGCTTCGACGACACGCTCTTCCCAGCCTTGATTATCCTTCAAGAGCTCCGTCGGCTGGCCGGTTACGGACAAGCCGTCACGAGCGAGCGGCTGTCCCCACAGGGACGTTCTCGCGTGGACGCGATTCCCGTCGTTCTTGAAGTAAAGGTAGAGCTTTCCATCGGCATCCTTGAACGCGTCGGGATCGATGCTTCCGCCTAGCTCGGTCTGGCAGACGATCGGCTGGGGATTGCTGTCGACGAACGGACCGAGCGGATCGCTGGCGATCGCAACACCTATGCATTGGGCGTTCTTCTTGCGGTCGCTCGCGGTGTAATAGAGGAGATAGCGATCGCCGAGTTGGAGAATCTCCGGCGCCCAGGTGAAGCCGGGCTTGGCCCAGCTCCCGAGGGCCGGAAGGGCATCGCGCCTTTTCCCATTCGCGTCGGTGGCGAAGGTCCAGTGCACCAGATCGCTCGAGATTGCCATTGGGACATTCGGCCCGTCGTTGGTCGAGTAAGCAATGAACTGGCTTCCGTGCAGAAGCACGAAGGCGTCGGGAAAGTTCGTCTTGAAGACCGGAACGAACGACGGTCCTGAAGGCGCTGCCGCACCCAGGCATAGCAACGCGCTCGCGATCGTCAAATTCTTTAGTCGAGCGCGCAACGCCACGAGCGCCTCCTGCGGGATTGTTCTCATGCCTTACCAACCAATGCCGCTTCCGCAACGCCGGGATCGCACCTATGGTCGCATCGGTGCGCGCGTATCTTGCTTTTGCCGCAGCGGCGTTCCTGAGCCTCGGCAGCTGCGCGACGCCGGTTGCCCGATCTCCGGCGACTTACACCAATCCGGTGCTCGACGCGGACTTCCCGGATCCCACGGTCATCAAGACGTCCGACGGCTTTTATTATGGCTATGCGACGCAGACCCGGCGCGACGGTAAATGGATCAACATCCAGCTCGCCCGGTCGGCGGACCTCGTGCACTGGCAGTATCTCGGGGATGCGCTTCCGGCCAAGCCGGGCTGGGCAGCAAAGACGCAGGACTTCTGGGCGCCCGACGTGGTGCGCGATGGCGACCGCTACATCATGTATTTCTCGGGAAAGCCGGACACGTCCGACGAGCGGCACGGCCTTTGCCTCGGAGTCGCGACGGCAAGCTCGCCGCTAGGGCCGTTCGTCGACATTGGCCATCCGCTCGAATGCGGGGGCGGGTTCGTCAACATCGATCCGATGGCCTTCGATGACCCCGCAACCGGCAAGCGTCTTCTGTACTGGGGCTCGGGATTCGAGCCGATCAAGGTGCAAGAACTCGCACGCGACCGCATGTCGTTCGCAGCCGGCAGTTCAGCCAAGCCCTTGGTCTGGCCCAATCCCGTCAAAGGCGCATTCCCAGTGCTCGTCGAAGGTTCGTGGGTGATCCGCCATGGCGGCTATTATTATCTCTTCTACTCGGGCGATAATTGCTGCGGGGCGAAGGCAAATTACGCCGTGATGGTCGCACGCTCGCAAAGCGCGACGGGTCCTTTCGAAACGCTCGAGCGGGCGACAGGTAAGTCGCACAGCATCATTCTCGAGAAGCGTGGCAACTGGATTGCGCCGGGTCATAACTCGATCGTGACGGATGGCGCCGGTCAGGATTGGATTGTCTACCATGCTGTCGACATCCGGCACCCGCGAGAGATGGCGACCGATGAGACAAATTCCCGCCGGGTGATGCTGATCGACCGGATCAGCTGGGTCGCTGGCTGGCCTGTCATCCACGGACCGTCGGAGGTGCGTTTGCTCGCCCCTTCTCGATGACCGAAGAGCGCAAGACCACCGACGAACCGACCAAGGATCGATTGATCTCGCACCGCCGTCGGTCACAGTCGCATCAAAGTCTGCACCTGCACGCAACAATCATCAAAACGTGCCTCTGACCGTTCCGGTCGGACGGCCGCCGCAAGTCCGCTAATGATAGGAATGGGTCGAAACCTAATGGCAGCTTCTGTAATGGGCCCCTGTGTCAAGCTGCCCCGGTTGTCCTGCCGCTGGTTACTTGCTTCTGTCCGTGGTCAGCATGAGCTGCCACATCATACGGTCAGAGGAAGCGGTGAGCCCATCTTTGGGGCGTAGTCTCTAAAGAGCTACTGCTGCCATTGCGGCTTCACCAACTTCACCGTCCCAGCGACGGGACCTCGGTGGCGCAGACCTATCGTCTGCCCATGTTCGAAGCTCTCCTTCTTACGCGATTGCAGTCTCCTGGTTGGACCAGCGGAAGTCGGTGCCATCGACCCACATCCGGTGGAGGATCACGGCAAGCTTGCGCGCCAATGCGACCCGTGCCTTCCTCATGCCGCGTCGCCTGGCAACGGCCAGCCCCCATGCCTTGAGCGTTGAGAAGTGGACGGTCCGCGTCAGCATGACACCGGCGGCTTCGTAGAGTGCAGTGCGCACCATACGATCGCCGACCTTGGTGATCGAGCCCGTGACGTCGAGCTCGCCGGACTGATACTTCCGCGGCGTAAGACCAAAGTGCGGCCCGACATCGCGCGAGTGCTTGAAGCGTGTTGGATCGTCGACGCCGCTCTTGAAGGTGATGGCAACGATCGCGCCAACGCCAGGCACGCTCATCAGCTGACGACAGACAGGATCGGCACGAACGAGCGTCAGTAGTTCACGATGAAGGCGCTTGAACTCGGTCTCGAGTGCAGCCCTCGCGGCAAGCATCGAGCCGATGGTGATCTCGAGGATCGTGTTGCCATCGACCAACTCGCGGATCCTCATCTCGAACCGGCCGCGGCTGATCGGGCCGACCTTCAGCCCGAACCCGCGCAGGACCCCGCGTATCCCGCTCTCGACATCGAGCAGCTTCGACTGCATCAGCTTGCGCGCAGTCAGCATGGCGCGCACCTCCTGGGCATTCGCGGACTTGGCGTACACCCGTCGGTACCAGCCAGAGCCGAAGGAGCTGGGCAATGCCCCGCGCGTCGTGCCGATCGGTCTTCACGGTCATCGCCGACAACGCTGCCTTCACGTGGCGGGTCTCGAGCAGCACCGCATCGAAGCCGGCGCGAACAAGTCCTGCATGAAGCCACTGCGATAATGGCCCTGCCTCAAGTCCAACGCGTACGATCGGCAGCTCACGCCCAGCCAAAAACCCGATCAACGCTTCCGGCTCGCTCGCAACCTTCGCTTCACAGACGATCTCGCCATGCTCGTCGACAATGCACACACTGGTCAGTTCCAGCGACACGTCCAATCCGGCATAATGCTCCACGGCTGTCTCCCATCAGGTTAGCGGGGCATCGAGGCACCACACCTGAAACCCCGATCCATCATGACCGGGGGACAGCCACTCCTCCAGCAACCTGGAGGCGCGGCCCATTACCGTATCTTTGGGTGGAGAGCTGCCATTACCGTCACCAGAATGTAATAGGGAATTGGCAAGGCACTCAGCCATGAAAACCTATAATGTGCTTTTCCTGTGTACCGGCAATTCGGCGCGCTCGATCCTTGCCGAGGCGATCCTCAACAAGGAGGGTGCAGGCCGCTTTAGCGCCTTCTCGGCTGGAAGCTTTCCCAAGGGGCAGGTTCATCCGGGGTCGCTCAAGCTACTCGGCGAGCTTGGGTATCCGATCGACGGTTATCGCTCGAAGAGCTGGGACGAGTTTGCCGCGCCGGGCGCGCCGCCGCTAGATTTCGTCTTCACCGTCTGCGACGACGCCGCAGGCGAGGTCTGCCCAGCGTGGCCGGGCCAGCCAATGACCGCCCACTGGGGCATCCCCGATCCGGCGGCCGTGGAGCCCGACAAACAGGACCGCGCCTTCCGTAACGCCTATTTCACTTTGCAGCGGCGCATCCAGTTGTTGCTGTGCCTGCCGCTTGATAGCATCGACGCGATGAGTCTCCAGACCAAGCTGCGCGAGATTGGACGCCCCAACAAGGAAGATGCGGCCTAAGGAACCATCGCTCGCCCGCCGCATCGCCGCGGAGGGGCTGGGCTCCTTCTTCCTCTTCGCTTGCGTGATTGGCTCTGGGATCATGGCGCAGAACCTCTCAGGCGGGAACGCCGCCATCGCGCTGCTCGGCAACACTCTGGCGACCGGCGCGATGTTGTTCGTGCTGGTCACCATGCTCGGACCGATCTCCGGCGCCCACATGAATCCCGCTGTCAGCATCGTCGCGGCCTTCCGGCGGGAGCTCGCTTGGAGAGACGCGCTTCTCTACATCCTTGCGCAGTTCGTCTTTGGCGTGATCGGTGCCTGGGCGGCGCACCTCATGTTTGGCCTGCCCACCTTGCAGCTCTCGGTCAAAGCGCGGCACGGGCTGGGACAATTCGCTGGCGAGTTCATCGCGACCTTCGGCCTGATCCTCACCATCCTCGGTACGGTTCGCTTCCGACGCGAGTGGGTCCCGGCGACGGTCGGCCTCTACATCACCGCAGCTTACTGGTTCACGTCGTCGACCAGCTTCGCCAACCCGGCCATTACTGTCGCCCGGAGCCTCACCAACACCTTCGCTGGAATTGCTCCACACGACGTGCCGCTTTTCATCGTCGCGCAGCTAGTCGGCGCGGCCTCCGCTGCCATCTTGTCGAAGTGGATTTTCGCTGAGTCCTAGTGACAACAATGGGTCGCACCCAGACGGCAAGGCATGGGTGGAAAGCTGCCTTTCGCAGGAAGTCTTCAATCGCCTGTGGGACGTTCCCTTTGCTTCCTCAGGGTAAGCACTGATGGCGGGGAGTGCAGCAGTGGACGAACACCCAAACTGAATGGATGCCCGCCAAGGGGACGCTCCCAGGAGAAAGATGATGGCGACGGTTCTTGAAAGGCCCCCCGTTTCGAACGCGCTTCCCGCGGAGAAGGTGAAGGGTCGTCAATCCGCTGTCGCAATTCCGAAGGGCGGCTATTTCCCCGAGCGCGTGGAGCAAGGGCGCTTTGGTCCGGTCTTTCCACGAACTCCACTCAACTACGGTTTCAACATCATCGCCAAAATCATCCCCGGCACCGAGGAGAACTTCTACGCACATGCTCGAAGGATGGAGAAGGCCGTCGCGGACGACCCGGAAACGCTGAAAATCCTCGCGCTTCACACACTCAAGTGGGCGTTGTTTCAATGCGAGGGCAACACCTACATGATGTACAACGGCATCTTCGACACGGATTTCGATAAATACACCGAAGACGCTGTGAGCATCTTCTCAGCGACGGGCCTCGACACCGTGTTCGAGAACCTTGAGGGCTTCCCGAAGGACTGGAAGACCAACCCGCAAGGCTTCGTCCAGTTCGTTCGCGACCATCACTGGCCGAGCTTCATGGAATATTCCGAACATTCCTACGTAAGCTCGGGCGAGATCAAGAGCGCACTGGCGGTTAAGAACGGCCTCGCGGACGTCCTCGACAATATGCAGATGTAGGACGCAGCGTCTGGCGATTGAGCGGGGCCAGGCCGATCAGGCGAGCAGCGGGGGCGTACCATGAAGGGCCGGTTGATCGCCGCATATCTGGCAGCTGCCGCGCCCTTAACCCCGTCGAGCATCGCTGTGGCTCAAGCATCAACAACATCGCAGGATAACGACAAACCGGCAGTCGATCCCGCAGCCGCAGTGCCGCAGCCCGCAGAAAACGACGCTCAGGCGCTGGCGAAGCAGCTGTCCAACCCGATTGCTTCGCTCATCAGCGTGCCGCTTCAAAGTAACTGGGATTGGGGCGCCGGGCCGGGCGGCGACGGGGCGCAATACCGGCTGAACATCCAACCGGTGCTTCCCATCACCCTCAACAGCCGATGGAACCTCATCTCCCGAACCATCGTGCCGATTGTCGCGCAGAAGAACGTCGTCCCGTCAGACCACAGCCAGTTCGGCTTGAGCGACGTCGTTCAAAGCCTGTTCCTTTCGCCCCAGAAGCCAACGCGCGGCGGGCTCATCTGGGGAGCTGGTCCGGTCTTCCTTATACCGACGGCGACGGACAAGCTCATCGGCTCGGAGAAATGGGGTGTGGGACCAACAGTCGTGGTGCTGAAGCAGACGGGTCCATGGACCTATGGTGCGTTGGCAAATCATATCTGGTCGGTCGCGGGTAACGAGCATCGCCCGAATGTTAACGCGACGTTCTTGCAGCCGTTCGCCGCGTACACCACGCCGAAGGGTACGACCTTCACCATGAACACCGAAAGCACATACGATTGGACTAACAAGCAGTGGACGGTGCCGTTGAACTTGTCCGTGGCGCAGCTGTTCAAGCCAAAGACGGTCTTTGGCTTGCCATTTCCGATCCAGCTCCAAGGCGGCGTTCGCTACTATGTGTGGAAGCCCCAGAATGGCCCCAACTTCGGTGTTCGATTCAACGTGGTCGCGCTATTTCCTCGGGGCAAATAATTTAGTGACGCCACTGCCGGGATGGGTCGAAGGTGACATTCGGCCAATGGCAGAAATGGGTCGAAAGCTGCCGCAAGCCTTAGGTGGTACGGCCGAGCACTTGCTTGAACGTTGCGACGAGCAATGATGAAATCACACCGAGGACCGCACCAATCATCGGTCCAAGCAACAGATGGAAAAATGTCGCGCCAAACAGATCCTCAATTAAGAATGTGCGGTAATCGCTCATTCCGCTCTTGAGGAAGTCCTCAGGGTCTCCTTCCGCGATCAGCACGGCCGACTGCGTGCTCGTTCCCTCAAAGGCGTAGAACACCGATAGCAGCACGAGGCACCAGATCAGCGAACTGATGACGGCCGCGACGAACGCCGCGCGAACACCATCGCCGATCGCCCGTCCGCGCCATGCGGCCCATCCTGCCGTCAGCGCGTAGATCAGGAATACCGTTCCAAATTCGAAGTAGCCCCAAACCACGTTGTTCGCAGGTCGAAAGGTATATTCGAGCAAGATCTCGGCCGCGAACACCGCTCCAGCCATGAGTTCGGCGATTGAGGCGGGTCGCAGAACTGCCGACCATTTCAGAGCTTCCAAGCGCGAGACCCAGTGCTCCGTAGCTAATAAGAATCGCTGAGGCGGCCGCAAAGCTGAGCAGGCTCGCTTGAGGATGCTCATTGAAACCGTAGGCGACTAGACCGAGGCACGCCGCAGCTCCGGCGACGATCCATGCGACGGCCTGACGCACGTCAAAAACCCTCATGAGTCACTTGTCACGGTCTTCACTGATGTCCGCAATGGGTCGAAAGCGGATACTTGGCGTTGTTCGCACCATTCGTGTCGTCATCAGCGCAGCAAGAGACCGAGTGGCTCCTATGCGCCGGACGTATGTCGGTATCATTGTTGCTCGAACTGCGCGCTATCGCTCGGCAATTCGCTGAACTGGAAGCAAACCTTGTCGCTCTTAAGGGATTGGACGCGGACAGCCCTGAGCGGCTAAGCCGTCTTCAAGCCGCTGAGTGGTCAGCCAAACGCGCTTCCCAATTGATACAGTCGCAGATCGACAGGCTCACGCCGAAGCCGAGCCCGAAAGGGTAATGGCAGCTTTGGGTCGAAAGCAGGCACCCGCCTAACGGCAACTTTGGGTGGAGAGCGGACGTCTCGTGGCCGCCCTTGAAGGCACAACCCATTGAGAGCACAGTCGCCGCTCTTATCGGGGGCCAACCATGGCGCGAGTTTTTCTGAGCTATGCGCGTGAAGACGTCGAAACAGCGCGCAAGCTTGCCGATGTCCTCGCGGGCGCGGGACAGACCGTCTGGTGGGACCGCCACGTACATGGTGGCGCAAACTTCGGCACCGAGATCGACCGCGAGCTGAAGAACGCTCAGGTCGTGATGGTGCTGTGGAGTTCGGCGTCGATCGCCTCCGCATGGGTTCAGGACGAAGCAGCGGAAGGACGTGACTCCGGACGGCTCGTTCCGGCAGTAATCAATTCCGTAAAGCCGCCGCTCGGCTTCCGGCAGCTCCAGTGCATCGACCTATCCTCCTGGACCAAGCACGGGGCCGCCGAACCGATCGACGATGTCTTGGCGGCGATATCCAAGATGGCTGAAGACGAAGGCCCCGCGAAGTCGACTCAAACTGCTACCGTCTCTGCGCCGATCTCGATCTGCGTTCTGCCCTTCGTGAACTTGAGCGACAATTCCGAGCAGGAATATTTTAGCGACGGCATCACGGAGGACATCATTACCGATCTGTCCAAGGTCTCGTCCCTGTCCATCGTCGCTCGCAACAGCGCCTTCACGTTCAAAGGAAAGGTCGTCGACGCCAAGGAAGTCGCCCGGACAATGGATGTGTCGCATGTCGTCGAAGGGAGTGTCCGGAAGGCCGGGAGCCGGCTGCGGATCAGCGCGCAGCTCGTCGCCGGAGATACCGGACGGCATCTCTGGGCCGAGCGCTACGATCGCGACCTCACCGATATCTTCGCCATCCAGGACGAAATCTCGCACGCGATCGTCGAGGCGCTGCAGCTCCAGCTTCTGCCGGAAGAGAAAAAGGCCATCGAACAGCGCGGCACGGCGAACGCAGAAGCCTACAGATTCTATTTGATGGCCAGGCAGCAGTGGATCGGGGGCACGTTCGGCGACGTGAAGCGCGATGAAGCGATTGCCCGGATTTGCCAGCAGGCGGTCCAGCTCGATCCGAATTACGCGGAAGCGTGGGCCTTGATGGCCATCGCGCAGGCCGAGCTTCGCTTTTGGCACGGAAGGGAGGCCAACGCGCTGCCGGCCGCCGAACGTGCGCTCGCCATCAGGCCCGATGTTCCCGAGGCCCTTTGCGTGAAGGCGAGATATCTTGAGGAACAGGGCCACCAGGAGGAAGCCAACGTGCTCATCGACGCCGCTCTTCGCGGCGATCCCAATTCGTGGGAGGTCAATCGCGAAGCGGCGCGCATGTTGTTCCGGCAGGGCCGAATTGCCGAATCGATCCCTTTTTTTGAGAGGGCGTCGGCGCTGGTGATCACCGATTATTATAACCCGGCTATGCTGATGACCTGCAAGGTCGCCATCGGCGATCTGGAGGGTGCCAAGAGCGCAGCGAGATTGGCACTCGAGCGCGCCGAAAAGTCCCTTGCGCATGAGCCGACCAACGGCTCCGCGATTGCCAACGGCGCGTTCGCGCTAGCGTTGCTTGGCGAGCCGGATCGCGCGCGAGAATGGATCGAACGCGGCCTGCTGCTCGACCCTGACAACCTCAGCATGCGCTACAACCTCGCGTGCACGCTGACGGTGGCGCTGCAGGACGACGAGGCGGCGCTCGAAGTCATTCGGCCCTATTTCGAGAAAGTGAACACGGCCTCGCAAATCAAGCACACCGAAGCCGACCCGGATTTCACGCGGATCCGCGACACCCCGCGATTTCAGGAGATGCTCTCGGGGGCAAAGCGCCGCCTTGGGAGTCCGGTCAGCGCTTGAACCAATGTCCGCAATGGGTGGAGAGTTGCCATTCGGCAAACCGCAGCTTTGGATGGATTGCAGAACTTGGCGAAGTTGTGACAAGACTGCGGAATGGACGGCCACAAGCGCGATAGGATTGATAATATCGTCCGCGTTGTCACGTTCGTTGGTGTAGCCGCGCTAATGGTTGGAACCTTCGTCCGATACTACCACCCGACACCAGACCCTAGGTCTGTAGATGGGACATATTACAATTCCTGCTGCTTGCCTCTCCGCATCGGCGAGGGGCGCATTCGCTATGGGAACGCCGAGGCAAACCTAAAGCTGCGTTGGGTCAGGGACAGCCTACAGGGATACGCGGACCGACCGTTTGGGCCGTTCTATTTGGTGACCGTAGACGGAGAGCGGGAACCGACCGTTCTCGTATTCGACGCGCCGAACAAGTTTTCGGTGATTGACGCCAGCCGCAAGGAACGCAGCTTCATTCGGCAACCCTAATGGCCGCAATGGGTTGCCGTTTCAGTCGGTCATCGCAACACACGCTTCAAAACGCTCGGCCGGTGTTTCAAAGCCGAGCGTCTTGCGTGGTCGTCCATTAAGCTGCCGCGCGATCTCGTCCAAGCGCTCCTGCGAGTGGACGCTGAGGTTGGTGCCCTTGGGGAAGTACTGGCGCAGCAGGCCGTTGGTGTTCTCGTTCGAGCCGCGCTGCCACGGGCTCTGCGGATCGCAGAAGTAGACCGCGGCATCGGTCGCCAGCGTGAACCGCTTGTGCTGCGCCATCTCCTTGCCGCGGTCCCACGTCAGCGATTTGATGAGCTCGTCGGGCAGGCGGTGCGCCTGGTCGATCAGCGCCGTGATCACCGACTGGCTGTCGCGGTTCGGGCACCTTCGCCAGAAGCACGTAGCGCGAGTGCCGCTCGACCAGCGTGACGATGTAGCTGTTCGACGAGCCGCACAGGAGGTCGCCTTCCCAGTGACCCGGCACCGCGCGATCCTCGACCGAGGCCGGGCGCTCACGGATCGAGATCATGTCGGTAAGGCTGCCGCGAGCATCGCTCTTGCTGCTGGCGTGACGCGACCGGCGGATCGCCCGGCCCGAGCGAAGATGCGCCTGCAGGTCCTTCTTGAGGACGCCGCGAGCCTGGACGAACAGGCTGCGATAGATCGTCTCGTGCGACACCTGGTGAGCCTCGTCATCGGGATAGGTATGCTTCAACCACCCGGCAATCTGCTCAGGCGACCAGTTCTCAGATAACCTGGCAGCGACCAGCTGCCTCAACTCCTCATGCCGGGCGAGCTTGCACAGCTTGGGCCGCAAGGCACGATCCCACGCGCGCTTGTCCGCAGCTGCCGCACGATAGCGCCGCTGACCGCCATTGCGCCTGAGCTCGCGGCTGACGGTCGATGGCGCTCGTCGAAGCTGCGCTGCAATCGATCGCAGCGACACGCCAGCAGCGACACCTCTCGAGATCTCTTCGCGATCATCCAGACTCAGCACCCGTCGCGATCGTCGCCGCGGCACCGGCCGGATGCCGCCATGCGGCTTGAGATGCTGCGAAGATCGCTCCCGACGACCGGTCGAACACCCGGCCGATCAGCTTCAGCCCTTCACCCCGCTGCCAGCGATCCCAAACCTCGGCGCTCTCCGCCGCACGTGAACATCCGCCGTCGTCTCTTCGCCATCGCATCACCTCACCTCGTCAAGGTAAAGTGTTGCGCGACCTCCTGAGACCACTCACCGCGTGCGTCGACCTCCTGAGAGCACCGTGGAAAGGCGACATTAGGGATTGCCGGATACGACAATGGCCATGCACCGCAGCATCGTTTTATCGATATTGGCTGTTAGCCTCCTGACGGCCACCTGCGTTGCCGGTCGCCAGCATGACGAAAATTTGGGGACAAACTCGCAGCGAGTTCGACCCGGAATGTCTGCCGCACAAGCTGGAGAAAATTCTAGGTAGTCCATCGTGGCACGACCGATGCGGTGCGCAGTTCCCATACGGTTGGGAGCAGAAGCTGCGTTGCCGAACTTGGCTATCGCTCCGGCATTTGCGCCGCTCTTCCCAGCCTATCTCGTTGTCCAGCTAGATAACAGAAACCGAGTGATTTCAGTCGACACGATACAGAGTCCATAACGTGAGAATGGGTGGAAAGCTGACCTAAGCGCTCTTCCTGAAAAAGAGCCAGATCATGAGCGACGTGAACGCTAACGTGGTAGGGCCGAAAGTGACGCGCTCCCACATCGGCATCGACCTGTAGAGCGCGCTGTATCGCTTTTCCCGCTCTTGATTTAGCCAGAAGCTGAGCCCGACCATGGGCGGCACAACCGTGGCGAGCGCTATCCAATATTCAGACCATGCCATCCAGACGGTGAAAGGTGCCGGTCAGCGACAGTGCGCCGAGCACCGTAAAAGCAAAAATAAGACTGATTACGATTAGCGCATTTCCACGATTTGCGTCCCGCCTGGTCTCACCGATCCACGCTGGCGCATTAATCGAAGCCACGGCGAAGTAGGGCACCAGCAACAGCCATATAAACGTGCGGGACGGCCACGTGCGAAGGCTAACAGCGCCGAGGGACGCGCTGCAATGGGGTCGGACCCGGGCGGCGAGTTTGGGGTGGAAAGCTGCCGCTAGGATGGCTGCATTTCGGCTGATAGCTCACCCGCCAACCGGCGCACTTCTCGGCGTTGTCGTCCGAGAGCTGGCAGTCGGCTCTTGGACCTCAAGCATCAGATCTCGCCAGGCGTCGAACTCGCGCTCGCGCAGCACCATGCCAATCACTCGAGTGGTAAGCAGGATCAAAAGGGAAGTCATCGCGCAAGAACGCCCACAGTCCAGTCAATTCCCCGTCGTCGGTCATCGCGCCCGTCAGCCACGCGAGCAACTCGCGGCGCTTTCCAAGGCCGTGAAGGTCTCCGTCATGTTCGGACGTTGGCAGTTGATGATAGTGTCCGCAATGGGCGATCGATGCGGACGTTCGCCGGCCTGTTCCTAGAGTCTGGCAAGAAGGACGACGGTGCCGACGAAGTGTCAGCGCCCCGAAGGTTAGCCCCATCCAGAAAAGCACCGGCTTGTTCGCGGTCCGACTCCAAGGGAACAGCGAGGGCCCAACGATGCTCGCCGCAATCGCTAAATTAATGGCAGCCCACCAAGTTTCGTGCACTGAGACCCCGAAGCCCAACGGCACGACATTCCCTAATATAACTCCAAACAAGAGAAACATTGAGACAGTACGGCTGTCGTACCAGCGAATTGGCTTCGAAGGAGTGCAACGGAGAGAAGTGCTGTCCCGAGAATGGCGTATTTTATGGCAGGGGCCGCCAGCATGGCCACGGGCGACCTCTAATCGTTCCAGTTCACCGCCCGCATGTCGATGGTGGCGAGCCCAAGAAGCGCTATTCCGGCCGCGATCAGAACAGGAGTGTTCGGTGCCCTGACAAACTTGGCGGTCATCTTCCACTCCGAGAAACTTGCACCGAGCGAATACACAATGCCGCTCGCTGCTAGTGTCTGCAATGGGTCGGTGATGGCCGGAGTGGGTGGAGAGCTAGCGCTAGAAGTCGGCGCTTTGTAGCTGCCAAACCTCGCTAGTCGGCTGCCTCGATCATCACTTCAGTCACGCCATGGTGGCTCGCCCAAGCGAGTGCCGCCGCCTCGGCGTCAGCGGCATCTTCGAACTCCGGGTCGCTGCCATCGAAGATCGCACGGCCATTGGATGCGATTGCGCCTGACCATGCATAACGTCCGCATCCGCTCATATGAACGGCAAGCCGATCAACTGTGTTTGGCGCTTCGTCCCTTCTTACACGCACAATTCTGATTGCCATTGCAGCCTCCTAGACCGCCAGGGTGGATAGAGTGCAGCAGCCGCTATGTCTCCAATGGGTGTGGGAAGCTGCCATTGATCGGGCCACGATTGATCGCGTAGGAATGCAAGCTCAGCGCTAAAATCAATGCGAATTCCGAGTGTAGTCAGTGGGATGCTCAAGGAAAGCATAGGCCGCGACGATGACCGAGACGGTCATGACAACCGCATCCGCCAGCGGCGGAGCGATGAAACCCTGCTGACGGTCCCTTATCGGAGCGGTGCGAGGCTAGGGCGCGAAAGCCATGCTACGAGGATGCCGTGAGCACTCTTACCAATACTACCACGCCCGCAAGCCACGCACCGGCGATCGACATGCTGGTTCGACGCCAAGCCTGTGGGACGCAACTGGAACGCGTGTCGCCCCATAGGATGAGTAGGAAGATCGGGCTGATTGTCACCCAAACCACAACGCCGGCAGCAAAGCCGAATTTTCGCCAAGGCTTCATGCGGATCGGCTGGTCGATCCCAGCTGTTCCGTCCACCGCTCCAGGTTCAATGGCAGGTATCGGTGAGAACAGCCATTCGAGCGATCACCTTTCGGCCAGCTGCATGCCTGATCGATTACGGACCCGTTCCGCGCTGCCAGGAACGGTGAACGACGGCTGCGTCGAGGCGCCAGAATAGGGCGATTTTTTTGGGTTGTGAGGCGGCCCTAAGGGGTCGTCGTCGCACGCCCATTCCAAAAACCCAAACATTGGCGGGAGACCACAATGCCCAGCAATCAGAAATTCCCTCCTACCGTGGAGATCAAGCGCGTGATCGCTGCCGCGATCCGAGCCGGCTTCGAGATCGGCTCGATCGAGATCCACCTACGCAAAATCACCATCCGTCCGAGGGAGGAGAACGCACCGCAGATTAGCGACTATGACATCCGGAAGATGAGTGAAGGACGCGATTCCTCACGCATCCGACACTCAGATGAAGACTCTGATGCTCTTCCAAAGAAAACAAAGGGTTAGCAACGCCGCAGGTGTAAACAAATGCAGAAATGCAGGTTTTTCGTGTAAACCCGATTTCGCTAGCAGTGCCTAAAATTCATGCTAAGTCATTGAAATGTGGCGACCCCGACAGGATTCGAACCTGTGGCCCTCAGATTAGGAATCTGATGCTCTATCCTGCTGAGCTACGGGGTCGCGTCGCGCCACGAATAGGGGCGCGAGCGCCTCCAATCAATTGACTGGGTCAATTGACCTGGTTGGGCGGGTGACAGGCAGCGGGAGGGGCGCAACCGGCACGCCCTCCTCGACAAGCGACTTGGCTTGCTCGAGGGTCGCATTGCCCGTGCACCTGCTCCGGTCGATTTCGCCGTCGTGCATCGCACGAGCGGTCTCCGCGAATTTGTCACCGACCCAGCGCGAATTCCTTGAGCATCTCGGCCTGCATCGCCGCGAGTCGTGCAAGCGGATTGTCCGAGCCCTTCTGCGGCACCCTCGGCGCCATCGGCGCTTTCTCAATATTCGCGGACTGGCAGAACGGGCATTCGACAAGACCGGCGCCGCGCTGCTCCTCATAATCGGCGTTTGATCGGAACCAGGCTTCGAATGTCTCGCCGCCATCGCGGCATTGAAGGTCGAAAACGATCATAGGGTCATCGCGTCCGGGATGGGCCGGCGGTGATTGAGCGCGGGTATGCGCGCGCGCACATCGGAAATGCGCTTGAGATCGATGTCGGCGAAACCCGACCCCCGGCTCCTCGCCCATGTCGAGCAGAACCTCGCCCCAGGGATCGACGACGAGCGAGTGGCCGAAGGTCTTGCGGCCATCCTCGTGCTGCCCACCTGCGCCGCGGCGACCACGAACAGACCCGCCTCGATCGCGCGCGCGCGCAAGAAGAACGTGCCAATGCGCCTTGCCGGTGGGCACTGTGAAGGCTGCCGGAACAGCGATCACGTCCGCGTCCGGCCTCGGCGAGTCTCGCGAAAAGGCCCGGGAAGCGAAGATCGTAGCAGATCGTGAGGCCAAGCTTTCCGACCGGCGTGCCGTTCACGAGGACGACTCCTTGGCCGGCCGAATAGACATTGGATTCGCGCCAGCTCTCGCCGGTCGGCAGATCGACGTCGAACAGGTGAAGCTTGTCGTAGCGTGCGCGGATCTGGCCTTCGCGGTCGATGACGAAGCTGCGGTTCGCGACCTTTCCATTCTCGGCCAGCACCGCAAGCGAGCCGAGATGAAGCCAGATCCTATGCCTTCGCCGCGGCTTCGCGGCAGGCGGCAAGGACCCGTCTTCCTCCTCGTGCTCGAGGTTTTTCGCAGCGCGCGCCGAATCGCGGTCGAGCAGGCCCGACATCTCGGGCGTGAACAGCATTTCGGCGCCGCCTGCGGCCGCCTCGTCGATCGCCTCGCACGAGCGCTTGCGCATTGGCCGCCGGGTCGATGCCGGTGGTCGACTGGAAGAGCGCGATCCGAGTCATTCGTTGCAATCAGATCGTCGAAGCCTGCCGCTCGCGATCCAGCGCGACCAGGTCATCGCAGCCGCCGACATGGATGCTCACCGAATGAAGATTTGCGGGACGGTGGTCCGGCCGTTCGCGCGCTCGATCATCTGCTCCCTCGGCCTCGCCGCCAAAATCGACTGGAATTTCGCTGATACTCCACGCCCTTGGCCTCGAGCAGCTGCCTTTGCTCGCCAGCAATAGGGGCAGAAAGTCTTGGTGTAGATCTCGATCGTTGGCACGCCGTGCTTCCTTCAGCGCCGATACTTAGGCATCACGCTCAACGCATCAACTGCGAAGGTTTCACCGCTCGCGGCCAGCGACGCGCGAACACGCGCTCGCACGAGCATGACGTCGCAGACCATCGTCTTCTTGTCGCCGCGCTGCCGCATCGCAAAAGCGCGCCGTGCCAGAACTGTTCGACATGCAAATTGCGCGCGATGCGCCGCGACCGTGCGGCTCGTATCGGTCCCGAGCTGTTTCTCTTCGAGCGGGCGTTCGCGGATTGCCTCGAGCGAATCGCCTCTCGATGCACCGCCGTTTCGAACACGCGCTGCTGATCGGTTGCCCCGATCCTGGATGGCCCGAGCGACTCGGAGCCGTTTAGCGAAGACGGTCGACGTCCGCGATCCGGGCCCACTATTCGCTGCGGCAGCTGCGGGCGGAACTGTGATCGTCGAGGATGCCTGGGACCCGTCCCCAGGACCTATGATCTGGTGCTCGCGCATCGGCACGCTCGACACGGTCAACGAGCTTCCGCTCGCGCTGCGTCTGATCCGCCGCTCCATGCGAGAGGATGGCGCTCTTCTCGGCGCTGTTCCGGGCGGCGACACGCTCCCCCAGCTGCGCGCCGCAATGCGCGCAGCGGATGCGCTGTGGGCGTGCGCGGCCCCTCACGTGCATCCTCGGATTGAAGCATCAGCACTTGCGCCGCTTCTGGGGGGCGGGATTTGTCAATCCGGTCGTCGACATTGACCGCGTCCCGGTCTCCTATCGCTCTCTCGATCGGCTTGTCGCGGACCTCGGGCGATGGCTGCGACAAACATCCTCGACCGCCAGGTCACGCGCCGTTGGACCGCGCGCAGCGCGACGCGGCCGCTCAATGCGCCTTCGCCGCGGCTGGCGAGGGAGACCGAACGACCGAAACCTTCGAAATCCTGCATTTCGCGGCGTGGACACCGCGAAAAGGATGACGCCTCATTAACTCTAGTCCGAGTAAGACTTGTTAACCGCAGCTCGGATACACCCCCCGCGTGGACGTGGACCAGAGGAGGGTGGCGTGATCGCTATCCGAAAATATTTGCGCATGCTCCGTGCTAATGGGCGCGGTGCGACAGCAATCGAATACGGCCTGATCGCTGCGCTCATCGTCAGTCGCGATGATCGGCGGCATTCAGTCGCTTGGCGGAGGCGTTGGCGGCAATGTGGGGTAAACTCGGCAATACAACGAACACTTATATGCCTTGAGTTGAGCTTCAGCGCTCAGCTCCGCCGAGTGCCGTAGACGATAAGCTTGACCTTCTGCCCGGCACCAGCCTGCTGTTCGCCGTGAGGCCATTCAGCGTCAGAAACCGATCGAGCTTGAAGTTGCGGTACGCCATCGGTTGGCGAGCGATTGCAGCGTGTCGCCTGGCCCAACCGTTTCCACATGGATGATCCGCGGCCGGATCGCCGCGGCTTCCGTCGGCGTGATTTGTCGCAGCGAATTCACCATCGGCCTGAACGGGCCAATTCCTGTCCCGCCCGGCGTCAGCATCACAAAATGATAGACGTGCTGCGGATCCCATCGATAGGCCACCACACTGACATCAAGGAGCCCCGAATTGGTCTCACACGCGCGCGGTCGAATATGCCGCAGGCATTCCGTTGATCATCGTCGCTGGGGACGGGGGATCGGCGATTTGCCGCTGCCCGCCGATGAGCTGCTGAAAGACGAGCATGATATAATCGTCGAGTGAGCCGGTGGCACGGCCACCGCTGAACTGCGCCTTCCCTGCCGATCCCGAGAACTCACCGCATAGCTGCCATTCGACATCAGATAGCCCGGCGGAACCTGGAACTGGATGCGCAGGTCGGGATGGGTGAAGATCGGCCCGTCGATAATTCCCTGGGCCGGGTCGTCATCGACATAAATGCCCTCCAGCTGGCTAAGGAACACATCGCGGTTGTCGAAGCCCTTGTCCAAGGCGTCCGGTCTGGCGCGCTTCCTGGATCGCCCGCTGCATCCGGTTTTCGCTCAATGGATGGGTGAGGGCCCATTCCGGAATGCTGCGGTTCGTGCGGCCCTGGACCTGCGCCTGGAGCGCGGTTTCACGGCTGAGTGCGGTGAGTAACTGCGCCGCGCCGGCTGGATCATAGCCGGCTGCAATCATGTAACTTAGGCCAAGCGTGTCGGCCTCATATTCCTGCTCGCGCGAGAAGCTCAGAGAATGCGAGCTTGAGCCGGCCTGGAGCATGTCGAGCGCGATTCGATTGCCGAAGACCCGCCCATCATTTGGCCGAGCATGATCTCGGGAGCGCACGCCAGGTCAGCTCGCGTTCCACCTCCTCGCGCTGATGCGCATGATTGGCTGCGATATGTCCAACTTCGTGACCCAGTGCGAAGGCGAGCTGGGATTCGTCGCTCCATGAGGGCCATCAGCTGCCGGGTGACATAAACATAGCCGCCGGGAACCGAGAAAGCATTCTCGACCGCCGAATTGAGCGTCGTGAAATGCAGCGCCTGGCCCGGCTGCGGCAATGCCCGAGAAGGCTGCGACCCGATGTCCGACGGAATCGACATAGGCCGCTCGCTGCCCGGTTTCCGCACCACCGAGCTCCTGGACACAGCTGCGCATTTTCGCGCTGCGCCTCGGCAACGTCCTGCGGGTCGAGGTAGCGAACGCTGCTGCGCGGCGGCTGGCGTTAGCGCGAGCGCCGCGGCAAGTAACAGGAAGCTTTTCCGCATCTCCTCGCACCAGCCTCCGTTCGGCCGGAGAATTAAGCCCCGGCAATTTGAACGGAGAATGACTGGCCGGATCCTCAGCGGTTTCAGCCGATCGCGAGATACTTGGCGCGTCGCTGCGCGCGAAGCTCGTTCGGGCCGAGCTTGCCGCAACCATCCAGCTCCTCGATCAGTGCGCCCTTCAGTGCGCCGATCGCCGCTTCGGGATCGCGATGGGCGCCGCCAAGGGGCTCGTCGACGATGCGGTCGATGACCCCAAGCGCCTGAAGGTCGGCCGCGGTGATCTTCATCGCTTCGGCTGCTTCGGCGCCTTGTCGGCCGTGCGCCACAGGATCGAGGCGCAGCCTTCAGGAGAAATGACCGAATAGACGGCATGTTCGAACATCAGGACGCGATTGGCCGTGGCGATAGCGACCGCTCCGCCGGAGCCGCCCTCGCCAACGATCGCAGCGATCATCGGCACGCTGAGCGCCAGGCACTCCTCGGTCGAGCGGGCGATCGCCTCCGCCTGGCCGCGCTCCTCCGCCTGCACGCCCGGGAATGCGCCGGGCGTGTCGACGAGGCGTCACCACCGGGATGCCGAACTGGTCGGCAAGCTTCATCAGGCGGATCGCCTTGCGGTAGCCCTCCGGCTTGGCCATCCCGAAATTATGCTTGAGCCGCGAGGCGGTATCGTCGCCCTTCTCGTGGCCGATCAGCATGACGCGCCGACCATCGATCCGCGCAAGTCCGCCGATGATCGCGGGATCGTCGGCGAACGCGCGATCGCCAGCAAGCGGCAGGAAATCGTCGGCGATGCCCGCGACATAATCCTTGAAATGCGGCCGATCGGGATGGCGGGCGACTTGGGCCTTCTGCCACGGCGTCAGCTTGGCATAGGTGTCGCGAAGCAGCTTGTTCGCCTTGGCTTCGAGCCGGCCGACCTCGGCGTCGATGTCGATGTCCGAGCTGTTTGCCGTTTCGCGCAGATCGGCCACGTTCGTCTCGAGCTCGGCGATGGGCTTTTCAAAATCGAGGTACGTCAACATGTGCCGGCGCGGGTAGGCCGAAGCTGCGGCGGGGGTCAACGACCGCGGGTCGCCAGCGGGTGCCGGGCGTTGACCAGCTCAACCAGCCGGGCGCTGTCGACATGGGTGTAGATCTGCGTGGTCGCGATGTCGGCATGCCCAAGGAGCGACTGAAGCACGCGAAGGTCTGCGCCGCCCGAAAGCAGGTGGGTGGCAAAGGCGTGGCGAAGCACGTGTGGGCTGACGCGCTCTGGCGAAATCCCTGCGTCGGCGGCCATGGTTCGAACGATCTGGAAGAGGCGCACTCGGCTGAGGTGGGATTTGCCGCTCGGGAACAGCCAAAGCGACTCGGAGTGCACACCGTCCAGCCATTGCGCGACCGCGGCCTCGCGCGCGGGACGAGATCGGCACTAGCCGTTCCTTCGAGCCCTTGCCGCGAACCATCAGGAAAGGCTGACCGGGCCGGACGGCGCCGCGGGGAGGCTAACCAGCTCACTCGCCCGCAAGTCCCGAGCCATAGAGGAGCTCAAGGAGGGCAAGGTTACGAATGGCAGCCCTTCGCCGCTCGCGGCGCGGTCCTCGGCGGCCTCGAACATTCGCCGGACCTCCTGCTCATCGAGGATTCGGGGCAACGGCCGTTCGAAGCGAGGCCGCGGCAGAGCGGACGAGGGATCGTCGCGGCGAAGCCCTTCATCGACCAGGAAGCCGAAGAAGCGCCGCAGAGCGGCCGACCGGCGCGCAACCGTCGAAGGCGCGAGGTCGGCCCAGCTGCTTCCAAGCGCGCGAATGTCCTCCGTCGAGGCCGCGCCAGGCGATCCAAGCGTTTCCGCTGCCCGGTCGAAATCGTTCCGGTAGGCCGCGAGGGTATGCTTCGACGCGCCCGCTTCGGCAGCCATCATGTCGAGGAAGCGGTCGACCAGCGCTCGGTCGTCAGCGATCACGTCCGCGACAGGGCCTCGGCGGCGATCATTCGCGCCGTGAAGTCCTGCCCGGTGCGATTCAGCGCGGCGACGGCATGATAGAGGTGCGGCGACGGCACCTTGTCCCAATTTGGCGTTTGAAAGCCGGTACCGGTGAGGACGAGGACGGTGCCCGCTTGTCCTCTTCCCGCGGACGCGTCGATGATACGGGTCCAGCTCGTGGTCAAGCCAAGGCCAAGTGCCGTAGCGACGGTTCAGCGAATTGGCCGTGTCGGTGCTGATCCGTCCGAGACCAGCGAGACCGGCGACAAGGAAAGCGCTGCGAATCTTGTGGGAGCTCTTGTCACGGCGGATAAAGCCGCCGATCCGGCTGGTGCCACATTGGCAATATCGGGCGCGGCAAGCGCCAGCATTGCCCAGCACCGGTCGCCCGCTGCATCGTCCATCCCGTTTACCGCTGGAATCCACCGCGCAGCCGCGCGATCATAACCTGCAGCGAGCATCGCCGAGATGAGGTCTGCCGCGTCCTTCGCTAGTTTCGCGTCTGGCGTGACCAGCGTTGCGGCTCGAGCGACGAGTGCCCGCGCCGCTTCCTTCTGGAGGCCCGTCCTTGCCGAGGCCGAGGATATGGCGAATGGCCGCGAGGCGCGTCGGCTCGTCCTTGCCGACGAAAGCCTGGCGCAATTGCCACGCATCGGTCGACGGCAGATCGCTGGGGTCCGTCGTATCGTAGATCGCCGAATAGAGATCGACGAGCGTTTGCGACGAGAACACTCCCAGCCCCGCCGCGATCATAGCGGAGTCGAGCCGCTGCTGCGGGAGACAGCAGTGGCGCTCGCGCCTGGAATGCGCGCAGCTGCGGCGAGGCCGCATTGATCAAACGGTCTGGCGGCACCATCCCGGTTGCAGTCGAAAAGTCCAAACCGCCAGCGCCGTCAGGCTATCGACCGGGTCCCACTCGATCGTCGCGGCGCGGCCGCTGCCGGCGGCACCAATGACCTTCTCCGCAAGGGCAAGATCGACGCCGCCGATTCGGCCGTATCGCCGGGCGTTGTCGATCTGGGCAGAGGCTGTGTCGGGATCTCCCGCAAGCGCCGCGCACATTGCCTGGACCAGCTGGCGGATCTGCCGGGTCGTATTTCCTGATCCCGTTTTCAAGCGGGCAGAGTGCCGACGCATCGGCATTGGCAAGCGCGGTTTGCACCCCGACCTGCAGCATTTTCGGCGTGAAGTGGTCGGTATCGACGTCGGCGACCAGCATTCGCGCCGCATCCGCCTCGCCCATGCGCAGGAGCAGCCAAGTGCGCTCGGCCACCCAGTCGATCGGGTTCACGTAGGCAGGCGCCCGCGCCTTGGCGAGCAGTGCATCGCGAACTGCGATATGCGCCCAGCGCGACGCGATCGGCGTGTCCATCCGCCGCATCAGAGTCGACAGGAAGGCGCCGCTCGCGCCCCCCCATGGGTCGTCGCCCAGTCCGTGAGCAGCGGGGTCGAGCTTGCCGACAACCCAGGGATCTCGCCGCGCCCAACCAGGATATTCGATCGGCGGCTGAACGGGCTGCGCAGGTTGCAGGTTGGACTGAGTGACTTCCTCGACGGCAGTTTCGTCGGCGCCCGCCGACGGGTTCGGACCGAATAAAGACGGGGCCGCCGACTGCGTGGATTGAGGCTGCGGCTGGGTCGCGCCAAGTCCGCCGTTTGGATATTGGTTGGCCGCGGGCTGGGTCTGCGCCACTTGCTGCGCGATCGCGGGCAGCGCGATCGCGGCGGCAGCCGAGGCAATCAGTATCGGCTTAATGCGCATTGCCCCCCTGCGGCACTGTGATTTCGATCGTGTGCGTCGGCCGAGGCTTCGGCACGGTCGAAAGATAGAACAGGGCGCCAAGGATGAGCACGAGGACGAAGATCAGCACAACCAATCGTGACATGCGGGCGCTTTTGCCGAGCGGGCGAGCCGCTGTATAGCCCCTAGAGTGATAGAATTCGGCGAAGCGCCTCGACCGGCCGATCGTGCTGGTCGGGCTGATGGGCGTAGGAAAGTCGACGGTCGGGCGCCGCCTCGCGCGGCGGCTCGGCCTGCCGTTCGTCGATAGCGACGCCGCAATCGAGGACGCTGCGGGCCTTTCACCCGCCGAGGTGTTCGAACGCTACGGGGAGCACGATTTCCGCGATGGCGAGCGGAGGCTCGTCGCCCGGCTCATCGAGGGCGATGTCCGGGTGATCGCGACCGGCGGCGGGGCCTATATCGACCCTCGGACGCGCGAGCTTCTCAACAATCGTGCAATCACCATCTGGCTCGACGCGCCGGTCGAAATCCTTGCCGAGCGGACTTCGCGCCGCGACACCCGCGCCCAGCTCAGGAACGGCGATCCCAAGGGAACTCTGGAGCGCCTCGCGAATGAGCGGCGGCAATCCTACGAGCAAGCGCACATCCACGTGAAGAGCGGCGCCGGGGCACACAAGGACGTTGTCGACGCAATCGTCCGCGCGCTGGATGATTATCTTGCAGGGCAAAGCCTAGGCCGGCGCGGCCCTTCGTCCGGCAAGGGCCGGTCCTCTCCGAAAGATGTTTCCCAGCCTGCGCGGATGTCGCCAGTCTCGCGCTGACGTTCGAGGCGCTCACAGTCACGCAGCCGGTATTCGTGCTCCACCCGCTCGATCTCGCGCGAGCCAATCCCACTCGCCCGCAATGCCGCCCTGCCCATGACCACGGCGCTTTCGAACAACTCGCGTTCCGCAAGCACCAGGTCGAGTCCGTCGCAGTTCGATCAAATGACGCCGATCGAAGGCGCGGACCATCACCGACGCTTGAGGAAATGCGTCGAGAACGGACTGGACCGCGCTGCGCGACAGTTCGCCGCCCTCATTGTCATTGCAAAAAGCGATGACCTTGGCGGTCTCGGCACCGGCTGTCCGCAACAGGTCGAGCCGCAGCCCGTCACCGTAATAGACCTTGGTCCCGAATTCGCCCGACAGCTCGATCTGCGCCGGCTTCTTGTCGATGATCGTCACGCCAACGCCCTTTGCCTGCAGCATCTGCGCCACCGTCTGGCCGAACCGGCCATAGCCGACGACGATTGCGCTCGTCTCCGGCGATAGCTCGGGACCGTCGAGTCCTTCGCCGCCCGCATCCTCGCGCCGTTCGAGCCAATCGGTCAGGCGCATGAGGAAAGGAGTGGTGACCATCGAGAGCGTGACCACGGCGCTGAACAAGGATGCCGCCTCGGGCATGATCAGCAGCGCGGCAGTAGCCTGTGCGAAGAGCACGAAGCCGAATTCACCGGCTTGGCTCAACAGCAACCCCAGCCGGAAGCTCCGGGTCCAGCTACAGCTGAAATGCGCGGCTGAGAAGCGTGATGAGCATCGTCTTGGTGGCGATCACGCCTGCGGCGAGCGCGAGCACAAACAGCGGCCGAGCGGCGATGAGGCGGAGGTCGAGCAGCATGCCGACCGAGAGGAAGAAGAGTCCAAGGAGGATCGAGCGGAAGGGTTCGACGTCGCTTTCTAGCTCGTGCCGATAGGGCGATTCGGCGAGCATGACGCCCGCCACAAAGGCACCGAGCGGCACTGACAGATGCGAGTGAATGCATCACCGCGGCCGACCCGATGACCGTGAACAGTCCGGCGACGATGAACAGCTCGCGCTCGCCCAGGCGCCCGACAAGGCGGAACAGCGGATTGAGAATGAAGCCGCCCACAAGCGACCAACCCGATCACCGCGAGCACCGTGTAGAGCGCGAGCCTCCAGCCGACCGGCGCGCTCGGGTCCGGCGCACTCGCGCCATCGCAGCGATGATCGTGATCATCGGAACGATCGCGAGGTCCTGGAACAGCAGGATCGAGAAGGCGCGCTCGCCCTGCGGCGTGTTGAGCTCATTGTCCGAACGAAGCATCGGAAGCACCTGAGCTGTCGAGGAAAGCGCGAGCGGCAAACCGATCGCCAGCGCTGCCTCGGGCGAGAAGCCGCAGCGTCAGATAGAGCAGCCGCTGATCGTCAGCCCGCAAAGGACGACCTGCGCCAGGCCCAGGCCGAAAATGTCCTTGCGCAGACGCCAGAGCCGGCTCGGCTGGAGCTCGAGCCCGACGATGAACAGGAGAAGCGCGATGCCGATGTCCGTGACGCTTGTGAGCTGCTAGGGATCGCGGATCAGCCCTAGCAGTTGCGGTCCGATCAGCGCGCCAGCAACAATATAGCCAAGGGTCGCTCCGAGCTTCAGCCGCCGAAACAGAGTGACGAAGACAAGCGCCGCGCCAAGCATGACAGCGCCGCTTTCGAGAATCGCCGTCGTCGCTTGCGCGGTTTCGGCAGGCGTGGTCATCCTGCCGCCTCGATCGCGGCGAGAAGGGCGCGGAATGGCAGCAGGATCGCGCCATGGCGTGCCTTGCGCGGCCGTGCCGGTTCGAGCGCCGCGATGCCGGGCCAGTCGCCGGCTTCGTCCTGTTCCTCGGCCAGCCAGCGGCTGATCGTGACCAGCGCATTGGCGACTTCATCATGGGCACGGCCGATCGCATGCTGCTGCACCAAAGCCGCCGAGGCCTGCCCGAAAGCGCAGGCATGAACCTGCTGTGAGATCATGCGGATGCGCCGATCGTCATCGAGCTGCACGGCAATGATGATCCGGCTTCCGCACGTGGGAGAACGCACTTCGGCGCGTCCATCCTCGCGCTCGAGCTCGCGCTTCTCTGCAGCGAGGCAGCAAGGCGCAGGATTTCGGTCGTGTAGAGCGGGCGGTTCATTTCGGCGCCAAGTCGTGCCGCCGGGCCGTCCTCCAAGATGATGCCCTCGGCCTTGAGCTCGTCGCGGATTCGGTCAGCGGCTGCAAAGTCGCGAGCCTTCTTGGCCTCGGAGCGCTCTTCAATGCGAACGCTTCGATCGCGCTCGCATCGCCATCTGCCTCGGAACCATCTGTGCCGCAGTGGTGCCGAGCAATCCAAGCATCTCGCGCTGGCCTTAAGAGTCAGCCGGCATCATCGATCGATTGAAGGCGCGGCAAGCGCGAGCGGCGTGTTGAGATCGTCGCACAGCGCCTCGATGACCGCGCCATCGATCTCGCCTGGCTCCGCATTCCCGGCAAGTACGATAGAAGCGGTCGAGGATAGCCTTCGGCTTGCGCAATCAGTGCGTCGGTCCAAGGCAATGGCTGACGGTAGTGCGCCGACAGCAGCGCGAGCCGCAGCGTCTCGCCTTTGTGTCCCTGCGCGAGCAGCTCGGCCGGAGTGACGATATTGCCGAGCGATCTTGGACATCTTCTCCGCGCCCATGTCGACGAAGCCGTTGTGCACCCAGAAGCGGGCGAGCGGCAGCCCCGCCGTGCGCGCAGCGGCTCTGCGCGATCTCATTCTCGTGGTGCGGGAAGATGAGGTCGAGCCCGCCGCCGTGGATGTCGATCGTCTCGCCTAGGTGGCGCGCGATCATCGCCGAGCATTCGATGTGCCAGCCTGGCCGGCCGCGGCCCCAGGGCGAGTCCCAGCCGATTACGCCGGCCGGGCTCGGCTTCCACAGGACGAAATCGGCGGGATCGCGCTTGTAGGGCGCAACTTCGACCCGAGCGCCGGCGATCATCTGCTCGCGGTCGCGCCTGCTGAGCACGCCATAGTCGCTGATCGCTCGGGACGGAGAAGAGCACATGGCCTTCCGCCTCATAGGCATTGCCGAGCTCGATCAGCCGCTCGATCATCGCGATCATCGGCTCGATTTCCTGCGTCGCATGCGGCGCGATGTCGGCGGCGAGACGCCGAGCGCGCCCATGTCTTCGAGATAATAGCGCTCGTACCGCTCGGTGATCACCGAGGGCTCGACGCCCTCCGCCTCGGCCGAGGCGATGATCTTGTCGTCTATGTCGGTGACATTGCGGGCATAGACCAGGTTGTCGGCGCCGAACTCGTGCCGGATCAGCCGTGCCAGCGTGTCGAACACGACCGGTGGCCGCGCGTTGCCGATATGCGCGCGCCCGTAGACGGTGGGACCGCACACATACATTGTGATCCGCTCGCGGATTGAGCGGCACAAACGGGCGCTTCTCGCGCGTCATCGTATCGTAGAGGCGGATCATTGGCTTGTCCACCGGGACCGGCCTCACGCCGCGCCTGGACCCAGTCGACGATCCCTCGGCCGCTGGCGTTGAGCAGAGGATAGGTCGTCGATTTGGTCATCCAATGTGGCCGGTCGGCCTGCGGTCCATAGACCATGTCCGTTGCAAGATTGGCGAGGAGGAAGAAGAGCGTTGCGCCGAGCAGTCCCTTCAGCAGCCCGAATCCGCCGCCAAGCACTCGGTCGATCGGGCCGAGCACCGAATGAGCGCCGCGTCCGTGCCGCCGAGCGGACCTCGCAACCAGCTTCACAAGCAGGAAGCTCGGAACGAACAGGATCGCGAAGGCGAGCACAGCCCCGCGGCCGGACTCGTGTGGAACATGTTTCGAGCCCGGTCCACAGCTGGCTTGTGGAACAGCTTGAGCATTGCGATCGCGACGATCCAGGCGAAGCAGCGAGATCACCTCATGCACGAAGCCGCGCACGAACCCGACGGCGCCGCCGCCGATCAGCAACAGGAACACGAAGACGTCAAGCGCGGTCATGCCGCGGCGCTAGCTGAGCCAAACAGCCGATGGAAGCCCCTCTTCTGGCCTAGTCGAGGATAGGCTTGTAAACCGCGACGCGGCCGGGGGCGAGACGTTGAGGCGTAGCAGGCTGATTACGGCGGCGACGAGCGCGGCGATCGACGCAGTGAACAGAAGGGTCGGCGCGACCCTGAACACCCGCGAGATGGAACGCGACACCGACCGCGACCGCGCCCGTCGTCTGGCCGAGAAGTCGCGCCGTGGCGAGCATTCCACCGGCTGCGCCGGAACGCGGCTTGGGAGCGGAGCTGACGATCGTTCGGTTGTTTGGGAGATTGAAAGAGACCGAAGCCCAGGCCGCAGATGGCCATGCGCCAGACGATATCGAAATTGTCGGCGAGCGGGCCGAGGCGAGACAGGAAGAACAACCCAGTGGCAAAGATGGCCAGGCCAATCCCGCCGAGCAAGCCGGCGTTGATCCGGTCGGCGAGCCGGCCCGCGATCGGGGCCGCGACGCCAACTGCGAGCGGCCAGGGAGTCATCAGCAGGCCAGTCGCAAAGACCGTCCGGCTGAGGACGGACTGGAACAGGAAAGGGATCGCAACATAGGCCAGCATCTGAGCGGCGAACGAGACGACCGACGTCAGAATGGAAAGGGTGAAGATCGGGATTCTGAGGAGGTCGAGGGGCATCAGGGGAGTAGGCTTTCCCCATTCGCGCCAGACGAGCGCGCTCGCTGCAAAGTCCCGCGACGATCATCACCAGCGCAAGCCGGTTGCTTTCGCGGGCGAAGGTCTTCGGCGCCGAAGACGATGAGGCCCATCATCGCGGCGCTGAGAAGGGCGGACGGCCAATCGAAGGGCTTCTTGTCCTTGCGGCTCGGGAAGCGACTTGCGACCGACGATCAGCGCGGCGATTCCGATCGGCAGGTTGATCAGGAATAGCCACTGCCACGATGCGACGCTGAGGATCAGCGCGGCGAGAGTCGGGCCAATTGCCGCCGAAATCGACAGGACCATCGCATTGTATCCAATTCCGCGCCCAAGCATTTTCGCCGGATAGGTCGCTCGAACCAGCGCCGCATTCATGCTCATGATGCAGGCCGCGCCAATCCCCTGGAGCACGCGAGCAGCGATCAGCAGTGTCAAGCGTTCCGCCGGCGCGCAGCCGACCGATCCAATGGTGAATAGCGCGAGACCTGGGATGTAGATGCACTTGTAGCCGACGCGGTCGCCAAGCGCAGCCAGCGGCAGGAGCAGGACCGTGATCGTCAGCTGGTAGGCGTTGATGATCCAGACCGACGCTGCAGGAGACGCGCCGAGCTGGTGAGCGATGACCGGCAGCGCGACATTTGCGATCGCGCCGTCGAGCACCGCCATCGCGAGCGCCAGCCAGATGCTGACGCCGACCAGTATCGACGCGGGGCCGGCAAGACCATCTTGCGTGGTGGATCGTGATCGGTCGCGGTTTGGACGTTCACGGCCGCTGGCTCATTGGTCCTGAGCCCAACGAACCGCAAGCCACGCGGATGCGAATGCTGATCTTTGGCTAGCGGCCGAGGATCTGATCGACCAACTGCCGGAAATTGCGCGAACTCCGCAGCTCGAAGCCCTCCCGCCTTTGATCCCCTTGGGCACCCAGCCGCTCTCGAACCCGAGCTTGGCCGATTCCTTGAGGCGCAGGCCTGCGTGGGCGACGGGGCGGATTTCTCCTGACAGCGCGATTTCGCCGAGAATGACCGCTTCCTGCGGCACCGGCCGTTCGGAAAGGGCGGATACCAGCGCAGCCGCGACCGCGAGATCGGCAGCCGGGTCGCTCAGGCGATATCCGCCAGCAACGTTGAGATAGACCTCGGCCGTCGCGAAGCTGAGACCGCAGCGCGCTTCGAGCACGGCGAGGATCATCGCGAGCCGTCCGCTGTCCCAGCCGACCGCTGCTCGCCGCGGCGTGGCGCCGCTCGCGAGGCGCACGGTCAGCGCCTGAATTTCGACCAGCACCGGCCGCGAGCCTTCGATCGCGGGAAATACGCTGGTCCCGCTGACCGGCTCGCCGCGGTGGGTCAGGAACAGGGCGGAGGGATTGGGGACTTCGGTCAGCCCCTGCCCTTCCATCGCGAAGACGCCGATCTCGTCGGTACCGCCAAAGCGGTTCTTCATCGCGCGAAGGATTCGATACTGGTGGCTGCGCTCGCCTTCGAAGCTCAGCACCGTGTCGACCATATGCTCGAGCACGCGAGGTCCGGCGATCGTGCCGTCCTTGGTGACGTGGCCGACGAGAACGAGCGCGGTGCCGCGCTCCTTGGCGAAGCGCACCAGCTCCTGCGCGGAGGCGCGGACCTGGCTCACCGTTCCAGGCGCGCCTTCGATCAGATCCGAATGCATCGTCTGGATGGAATCGATGATCAGAAGCGATGGCGGCTCTCCCTCCCCGACGGTCGTCAGGATATCGCGAACCGACGTCGCTGCCGCGAGCCGAACCGGCGCTCCGCCAAGACCAAGACGAACCGCGCGCAGCCGCACCTGCTCGGCGGATTCTTCGCCCGAGACATAGACGACCTTCTTGCCCTCGCTCGCAAGCTGCGCCGCAACCTGGAGGAGCAGCGTCGACTTGCCGATGCCAGGATCGCCGCCGACGAGCATCGCCGAGCCAGCGACGATTCCGCCGCCGATGGCCCGATCAAATTCGGCAAGTCCGCTTGGCAGCCGATCGGGTAGAGCAGCCGGGGTTTCGAGGCCGACCAGCGGGATCACCCGCCCTCCCCCCTGGAGATTGTGCTTCGCGGCGAAGATGCTCGAGACCTCGGCGCTTTCCTGGACGAGGGTGTTCCACTCGGCACAGTCGGCGCATTGGCCCTGCCAGCGTGTGCGACACCGAGCCGCAGGCCTGACAAACGTAACGTGATTTGGGCTTGGCCATGGCGATAGAACGGCCTATCCCACGAAGCGCGATCGCCGGGTTCGCGGAATGCGCCATAGCTCCGAGCTGCGAGCGGAGCCAGCAGGTGCAAGACCTCAGCAGCGGCAATTCGGCTGATATGGCCGCCCTGCATGGAACCGCATCTCGCTTTCGCTCCGATCGGCATCCTGCTCATCGTCGCATGCCTCATCGCGATGCTGTCGCGGCGGCTCGGCCTTCCCTATATCGTTGGCCTGCTCGTCGCCGGTTTTCTGATCGCGCTCCTGCCCAACAGTCCTGACCTCGCCGTTGTCGCGCGATCTCATCTTCAACATCCTGCTTCCGCCTCTGGTGTTCGAGGCAGCGCTTCAGCTCGACTGGCGCCGATTCCGCAATGAGCTGCCACTGACGCTGACCCTTGCCTTTCTCGGGGTGGCATTGCCGGTTCGCTCGTGGCCTGTCGGAATGCACTGGATCATTGGCTGGAGCTGGATCGGCGCCGGCCTTTTCGGCGCGCTGATCGCGGCAACAGATCCGGTCTCCGTGATCGCCACTTTCCGACACCTGGGCTGCCTTGCACGAGTATCCATCGTCATCGAAGCCGAAAGCCTGCTCAACGATGGCGCAGCCGCTGTCGCGTTCGCGGTACTCTCGGCGCTTGGGGCTGGAGCCTCGCCGAGCCTAGCAAGCGTCGTCCCGGACTTCCTTTGGACGCTGGGCGGCGGGGTCATCGATCGGCCTCGTGGTAAGCGGTGCGACGCTTTTGCAGCTGGCCGAACCAATGATCCGCTGGTCGAAATCACGCTGACGACGATCGCCGCCTACGCTTCGTTCCTCATTGCCGAACACGTCCATGCATCGGGCATGATCAGTGCCTTGTGGCAGGACTGCTGATCGGAAGCGCGGGAGCCGGTTTTTTTCCGACGCGGGACGGGAACGTGTCGCGCTTCGCATGGGACTATTTTGCCTTCCTGGCGAACAGCTTCGTGTTCATCCTCATCGGAATGAACATTGCGCAACCAGCCGCTTCACCGACTCGGCTACGGCGGCCGCAGCTGCGGCCATCATTCTCGTCCTCGCTGGCCGGCTGCTCTCGGTATATCCGCTGGCGGCTTGTTCAGCTGGTCGCGCTGGCGGTTGCAAGCGGTCATTCCAGCACACGCTTGTTCTGGGGTGGAATGCGCGGTGCGCTGGCGCTGGCGCTGGCCCTCGCCGTTCCGTCAACTGTTGCTGAACGCGGCGCGATCATTCTCGGCGGCATTCGTCGTCGTCGCCTTCTCGATCCTCGTCCAGGGACTGACGATGCCGTGGCTGATCAAACGGCTCGATCTGGCGGAAACAGGGGGCGGAGCGGTTGCCGCACCGCAACGCTGAAGCTAGGCGCGCAACGTGAGCCTTCTACCCGAACCCTTGCGGATCCCGGCATTCCGCTGCTTCTGGCTGTCTCGCCTGACCTGGACGATCGGAAGCCTGGCGATGGTGATCGTCATCGGCTGGCAGGTTTACGATATCGCCCGCCACACCATGGGCCTGAAGGAGGCTGCCTTCCGTCTCGGTATTATCGGCGTGGTTCAGTTCGTCCCGCTGTTCCTGCTGACGCTGGTGACCGGTTGGACTGCGGACCGGCTCGATCGACGCTGGATTGCGCGGGATGTCGGTTGCGCTGGAGCTTGGATGCGCGGCTGCGCTCGGGTGGCTCGCTTGGCGCATACGACCACTCTCGCCTCATTATACGTCGTTGCGGCCTTGCTCGGCGTTGGACGCGCCTTCGCGGGCCCGGCGCTCGGCGCACTCGCGCCCAACCTTGTTCCGCGCGAGATCCTGCCCCGCGCCATCGCTCTGTCCTCGATCGCCTGGCAGACGGGAGCCATACTGGGCCCGGCACTCGGCGGATATCTCTACGCCTTTGCGCCCTACGCGCCTTACGCCGTCAGCGGGGTCCTTGTTCGCCATGGCTTTCTGGCCTCCTTGCGCATCCCGCCGATGCGCGGGCCGAGCTGGCACGCGGGCCCAACCCGTGGGCGCAAATGGTCGAGGGTCTCAAGTACGTTCGCCACAACCGCTTGGTTCTCGGAGCGATCAGTCTTGATCTGTTCGCGGTGCTCCTTGGCGGAGCCACAGCGATGCTGCCCGGTTTTCGCCCGCGACGTTCTCCATGCGGGTCCGGAGGGACTTGGTCATTTGCGCGCGGCTCCCGCCGTCGGCGCGACGCTGACTGCTGCGTTCTTTTCGGTCCGGCCGTTAAAGCACAATGTGGGCGTCAAGATGCTGGTTGCGGTCGCGTTGTTCGGCGACGCGACGATCATGTTCGGCTTCTCGACGCTCGATGCCATTGTCGCTCGCTTGCCTCGCGCTGCTCGGTTCAGCCGACATGTTCTCGGTCTATGTGCGTCAGTCGCTGATCCAGCTTTATACGCCCGACGCGATGCGGGGTCGCGTCGGCGCCGTCTCGTCGCTGTTCATTTCCGCTTCGAACGAGCTTGGTGAAGCGAAATCGGGCTTTCTCGGCGCGCTCATCGGCCCGGTGCCGGCGGTCATCGCCGGCGGCGTCGGAGCGATCGGCGTTGTTCTGCTCTGGTCTTGGTGGTTCCCGGAGCTGCGCCTTGCAAAAAGCTTCGACGCACCCGATTTGCGCACGGCACAATCAGAGGAGACTGTGTGCATGAAGGCCGCCAATATCCTCGAGACGATCGGCAATACGCCGCACATCCGCATCAACCGACTGTTCGGCGATCGCGCCGAAGTCTGGATGAAGTCGGAGCGGGCAAATCCTGGCGGCTCGATCAAGGATCGAATCGCGCTTGCGATGATCGAGGACGCGGAGCGGTAGCGGCAAGCTCAAGCCCGGCGGCACGATCATCGAGCCGACCTCGGGCAATACCGGCATCGGCCTTGCGATGGTCGCGGCGGTAAAGGGCTACAAGCTCATCCTCGTCATGCCCGACAGCATGAGCCTCGAGCGGCGCCGCCTGATGCTCGCTTATGGCGCGACGTTCGACCTCACTCCCAAGGAAAAGGGCATGTCGGGAGCAATCGATCGCGCGCAGGAACTGATCGACCAGACTCCCGATAGCTGGATGCCGCAGCAGTTCGATAATCCGGCAAACGTCGATGTGCATCGGCGCACAACGGCGCAGGAAATCCTCCGCGACTTCGCCGATAACCCGCTTGATGCGATCATCACCGGAGTCGGCACCGGCGGACATATCACCGCCTGCGCCGAGGTGCTGAAGCCCGTCTGGCCGAACCTCAAGGTGTTCGCCGTCGAACCGGCGCTTTCGCCAATCCTGAGCGGCGGCAAGCCGGGTCCGCATCCGATCCAGGGTCTCGGCGCCAACTTCATGCCAAGCATCCTCAATACCGAAATCCTCGACGGGGTGATCGACGTCGACGCCGATGAAGCGAAGGAGATGGCGCGTCGAGCCGCCCGCGAGGAAGGATTGTTGATCGGGATTTCTTCTGGCGCGGCGCTCGCCGGCGTTGCCCAGAAGCTCCCGGAGCTTGGAGACCGGCCGCGCATCCTGGCCTTCAACTACGACACCGGTGAGCGATACCTGTCGGTGCCCGACTTCCTGCCCGAGTAGAAAGCTTAAGCGGACGCTAACCGCGTTCGTTCGGGCGGAGATTAACTGCTCTGGACTAATGGTCCACAACAAGGCCCGCATCTTGTGCTGGGCCGGTGGGGAACCATGCGTCGGTCACGTTTTGCCATTGCTTTTGAAACGAACGATGAGCTTCTCGCCCGCTCGTCCGTGCGAGAAGCGTTGAGCTTCGACCTGCACAGCCCGGACAGCAGCGACGAATTTTCACTTGCCGAGTGGCGCCTTGCAGGCCTGGACTTGATCGCGATTCTCCTCGGCTTCACGCACCTGCATTTTCGTCGCCGCCTATGTATTGCTGGCATCGAAGGCATTCCGATCTCTCCGACGCTCGACAATCCGCTGGTCCCCTCCCTTCTGGCTATCGCCCTCGACGGCGTCGCGGGCGCTGCAATGCTGATGCGCCGGCGGATCGATCTCGCCCCGCACAGCGCCATTCGTGCGCTTTGCGTTTACGTTGCGCTCAGCGGCCTGCTCTGGACCTGGTTTGGCGAGACTGTGCAGGACGATGCATTCACAGTGCCGATCGCGGCGGCGCAGATCTCCATTGCGCGGGAATCTCAATGGGCACGATCGTGTCCATCAACTCGCCACCGCTTGCCCTCGTCAACGCGGTCGTCGCGACTTTTGCGGCGGCCATGCTGGCCAATTCGCCGCTCATCCCGCGGGGCGTCGCTGCTACTGTCGCTCGCGCTCGTCGCCTACAGCATCGCGGGAACAAGGCAGGTGATCGCGACGGGACGCATTCGGCTGAAGTTGGAGGCGCAGGCGCGAAAAGCACTGCATTTCGTCGACGAGTTCGAAAATAGTGGCCGCGGCTGGTTTTGGGAGACCGATTCGCACGGCACCCTCTCCTATGTCTCGCAGCAGCTTGCCGACGATTTCCAGAGCGACCCCGAAGCCCTTCTTGGCCGCCAATTCACCGATCTCCTGTCGGTCGACTATGCCTCGGAATCGTCCGAGGAGCGCAAGACACTCGGCTTCCATCTTTCGGCCCGCTTCCCCTTCTCCGATGTCGTGGTGCGGCCCGCGAGCGAAGAGGATGTCCACTGGTCGCTCTCGGGGAACCCGATCTTCGACGAACGCGGACGGTTCCTCGGCTTCCGCGGAATCGGCACCGATCTTACCGAGCAACGCAAGTCGGAACGGGAGATTTCGCGCCTCGCCCGCTTCAACTCGCTCACGGCCCTGCCGAACCGGGCAATGATGCGGCAGACGCTCGAGGAAGCGCTCCGCAACTCCGCGCACCGGCAGAAGGGCTGCGCGCTCTTCATGATCGACCTCGATCAATTCAAGAACGTGAACGATACGCTCGGCCACCCGATCGGCGATGCGCTGCTGCGTCAGGTCTCGGAGCGTCTGAAGTCGGTCATGGGCAACCATGGCCAGGTCGGCCGCCTCGGCGGCGACGAATTCCAAGCGGTGCTTCCCGGCACGGTCGACATCGGCCTGCTTGAGCCGCTCGCCAGGACCCTCATTGAACAGGCCTCCCGGCCTTACGTCATCGAAGGCCACAGAGTGGCGATCGGCGCCTCGGTGGGCATCGCAATCGGCGATCCGGGCCGCGCGAGCGCCGATGCGCTCGTGCGCAATGCTGATCTTGCGCTTTATGCCGCCAAGGCGGCCGGACGGGGCAAGCATCGATTCTACGAACCTTCGATGCACAGCGAGGCGGCCGAGCGCCAACTGCTCGAAAACGACCTTCGCCAGGCAATCGAACGCGGCGAACTGGCAGTGCATTACCAGCCAATCGTCCGTGCAGCAGGAGAAGAAATCTCCGGGTTCGAGGCGCTCGTCCGGTGGCAACATCCGACCCGCGGCGCCGTGCCGCCCTCCAAATTCATACCGCTTGCAGAAGAAGCTGGCCTGATCGGCAGGATCGGCGAATGGGTGCTCCAGACAGCACTTGAGGAAGCGGCACATTGGCCAGACACGGTGCGCGTGGCGGTCAACCTCTCACCGCTCCAATTCAATGATCCTGACGTCGTCCAATGATCACGAAGCACCTCAGGGAGACCGGCGTTCGCCCGGAGCGGCTGGAACTCGAGATCACCGAGGGAGTGTTCCTGGCGGAGGGCGATTCCACTGACGAAACGTTCGCCAAGCTGAAGAAGCTGGGCGTCCGCCTCTCGCTCGATGATTTTGGGACCGGCTACAGCTCGCTTGGCTATTTGAAGAAAGCGCCGTTCGACAAGATCAAGATTGACCAGAGCTTCGTCCGGGGCGCGGCCTCCGCAACCAACCGCAACGCGGCGATCATCCGCGCAATCGTCACGCTCGCGGAGACACTCGGGATGGACACCTGCGCCGAGGGCGTCGAGACACACGACGACCTCCAGCTGATCCGCGAGCTCGGCGTCAGCATGGTTCAAGGCTACATCTTCGGGAAGCCGAGCGAATCCTCCGTTGCGCGCGAACTGGCAAACAATGTCACGCTCGAGGCTGACGGCTTCGCTTGCAGCCGTGAGCCTCGCCACCGGCTGATGCGGCGCGCGGTGACCTGCATCGGCGGCGTGATGGTCGAGGTGAAGCTGCGCAACATCTCGGCCATGGGATCGCTGGTCGATTGCCAGATCCCCGTTGCGCCAGGTACGAACCTTGCCATCGACATCGTCGGCGTCGGTCCCGTCCGCGGCATCGTGCGCTGGGCCCAATCAGGGAAGTTCGGGGTTCAATTCGAGAACCAGTTCGACCTTGGCCGGCTCGCTCCGAAAAAGGAGTCGCGAAACGACGTTCAGATGCTCACTCCTTCCTACCTTCGGCAGGGGCAAGGGGGCTGAGCTAGAACAGCCCTGCGAAGCGCCGCGTCTCGGACCGATCCTTCCCGTAAAAATCATCGAAATAGACGATCGACGTCCCGCTCGGCACGGCAGTCAGATAGGTTATGTACACCGGAATCGGCTGGGGAAGGTTCACCTTCTGCTCGGGCCTCGCCCCTTTCCAACTCGGAGGGCGACCGTCGAACAGCCAGCGCTCGAGACGCGGCGCATCCTCGAGCCGGACGCAGCCGTTGCTCTGGAGCCGCGCCGCCTCATCGATCTTTTCCTTCTCCGGCGTATCATGGAGCCAGAATTCCCTGCGATTCGGGAACATGAACTTCATCCGGCCCATCGAGTTCGCAGGTCCAGGCTTCTGGCGCATCCGGATCGGCCTGCCGGCGGCAACGGCATGCCAGTCAACCGACATTGGATCGATGACGTGCGCCTGGTCGGACCAATCCGACAAGACCTCGTACCCATGCGAGTTGAGGTAGGTGCGCCCGCCCTTGATCACGCGAGGAGCAAGCAATTTCGACGTGAGATCGGCCGGCGAGTTCCAGTAGGGGTTGAGGGCGACGTATCGGATGAATGCGTTCATCATTGGGGTCTGCGCCACCGGATCGGGCCGCCCGGCGACCACCCGCATCGAGTCTACGACCCGGCCATCGTCGTACATATAGAGGCGTGCGGCGGGCGGATTCACGATCACATAACGGCCGTCCCCTCCCGGGAGCGCCCGTGACCGCTCGAGATTGAGCTCGAGCAGGCGCCGCTCGCTATCGTTGCGGTAGAGCCGGCTCGCGATCGCGGCCCTGAGCTTGGCGTAAATGGGGTTCATCCAGCCCATATTCTGGACATAGTCAGATAGGGACGGCTCATGTGCCGCCGAATTCAGCAACTCAGCCACCGAACTGGGTGCCGGTCGCAGCTGTTGATCAACGTAAATAACCCCGCCCGGGTCATGCCTTTGGTCGCGTGCATAAGCGACGAAAGCGGCGCTCAGCATCGCGTCGGCGCGCTGCACCGATGCTGGGTCGCCACCCCGAGCACTGTCGACCGCTCGGCTGAGGCCCTTCACATTGTAACGTCTCGGGCTGAGATGGTCGGCCTGGGCAGTTTCAAGCAGCGAAATGAGCTGCGGCGCCGCAGGTCCCGCATTCGGCGAGAGCCAGAGCGGTGCGCCGCCGCGTCCACGATAGAATGCGGCGATCTCGCCGGCTTGGGATGAACTTGCCGAAGCGCGCGCCAAGGCCGGCGTTCCGCCTGCGAGCGGCACAGCGATCAAACCCGCTGCGAACGCTAGGACAAGAGACCCATTCAGCGGCCAGGCGCCGCGCAGAAGCTTTCTCATCTACCAATTTCTCTTGTTCGTGAACGCGACACGGCGCCGCCAGCGGTGAACGCACAATTGCTGCAAAGGGTTTATCCGCACAGGGCATGAACCTGCAATGTCCGAATAAGAACAGATTTTCCATGATCTTAGCGGGAGATCTAAAAAAGAAGCGCCGGCGAACGCCGGCGCTTCTCCTTGCGAAATGCGAACCACTTAGTAACGGCGGTTGATGTCAACGCTGCGGACGTAACCGCGGTAATCGACGTCACACCTCCACGACAGGTCAGCGGCATTATTATAGCCATAGCCGAGCGCGCCGTAGGCGCCGGAACCATATGGGCCATAGTTATTGTAAGCATAGCGGCCGCTGCTTGCGACACCGCGGATCCGCATGCCATTACGCGTCGGCGTGCTCGACGTGATGGCGGTCACCCGGCCGGAGCTGTTCGCCGGCATTCCAACGAGCGAGCCCAGGATCGACCCAAGGCTGGTACGGTTATAGAGACGGCTCTGCACGGCTGCCGTGCACTGCTGCGCGGCGAAATTGGAGTTCACGCCGGCGCCATAGGCGCCGTAGCCGCCGTAGCCGCCGTAGCCGCTATATCCATGAGGATAATATTGGGCTGCCGCCGGCGCTGCCGCCGCGACAGTCGCAATGCCGGCTGCACCGGCAAGCATTTTGATCATCGTACGCATGGCTCTTTCCTCCTTCCACACGGTTGGAGCCTTCGCCATAAGAACGATTTACAAGAGGGGATGGGTCTACGGCTGTCGCGCCAGCGGGGCGGACCGTCGCGCAAAGCTGAACGGCAGTTGAACGCGGGTGTTGCGCCATTGCCATCCACCGGGCTTAAGTTACTGAGTCGTCATGATTTCACATCGCGATTGGGACAATGTCATGTTATCTTCCCCCTCGGGAGCAAAGGGGAGGTTCTCATGGAAAGCACGTTTGGAAATTGGCGTAGCGCGGTGCTCGGGCTGAGCCTTACGGCCGTCATTGTCGGCGCAGGGCTGGCGTTCGCCTTCTCGTGAGAAAATTAGAGCGGCCCGAATAGGGTTCGGGCCGCTCTATGATTTTCGGCAAATGGCAACTCGGTTGCGAACGTTGCCGCGGGGCGGCTCTTTCACGACGACTGGATCGCGTGAGGCAAATCTCATTCAAGCGAAACTCGTCAAAGGCAGCGGCCTGCCAGTCATCTGTGGAGCGATCCGTCTGCGGAGGGGGGCAATGGCGGACCGCTCCACAGGCGTCTTCCCGGGGGATGGGAAGATGCGCGGCGCCAACAATGCGCCGCGCATTCGGTTCCACAACCTGATCGACATTAGTGATTCGCTGCTTCCGGTTGCCGAGCTGCCGGAGCTGCCGCGCCCACCAGATTGTCGAACAACGCTCGGTAGTGGATCATCGCTTGGCGAAGGTCCTCGGTGCTCGCCCCGCCGCGCTCGTGCCGGAGCGCAATGTCGTGGGCCTCGTGATAATGCTCGACGACGACTGGATGGTCGACCGAGATATCACCGGCGCGCTGGTCGAAATCACTGACGGGATATCCTCGCGCCTTCATCACGTCGCCAAGAAGCGCATCAGCGAACGCAACTGCGCGCGCCGGATCGTCGACGAAGCGTGCCTGGACGTCGGTCCAGCGCTCCGTAAACTCGCGGCGCTCTGCCGGCTCGAGCGGGCGGATGTTGAGCTTTGCGACGCGCTTCTCGCGTGCGGCAAGATCGGCCTCGGCCTTCGAGCGGTCGCCCCTTGCCTCGACGGCGCGATCATATTCAGGTCCGAACTGGTCGCGCAGATGCTCCGACCGGGCTCGGCGCGACCACAGGATTGCGCCGATAATCAGCAAAGCGACGATGATGGTACCAAGGACGATCCAGGCAGTCGGCGTCATTGTTCTTCTCCTCCAAGAGGTCAGCGCGAACAACGAACGACGGACGGTGTGGGTGCATCGATCTTGCGCTAGTCGCCCGACCCGCTGATCAAAGGCTTTCATCCGTTTCGTACCTTGCAGAACTCACCGGCGACTTCGTCGAATAGAGCTTCCAACTCCCCTCGAGCCCGAACGATGGATGAGCGTCGAAAAGAGGGGAGAACGCCGCGTGCGCCGCTTCGTATTATTCCTGGCCCCGATCGCCATCGCGCTGCTCGCCTGCCACCGTGATGCTCAACCGAGCCAATCCGAAATCATCGCCAAGGCCGTCGCAAATCCGGCGAGGCCTACGGGCTACCGGGCTGCCGACGAGTTCCGCAAGCCCGCCGACACGCTGGCCTTCTCGGGTGTCCGTCCGGGCATGGCCGTAGGCGAGTTCTACCCCGCGGGCGGCTATTTCACGCGCATGCTGAGCGACGTTGTCGGCCCCAACGGCCACATCTACGCGGTCGAAAATGCCGGCTGGAACGACTCCATAAAGGACGACAAGGCGATGCTGGCGGAAGGCAAGTGGAAGAACGTATCCCTCGACGTCCAGCCGTTCGGAACGATGAAATTCACCCAGCCGCTCGATCTCGCCTGGGTCACGCAGAATTATCACGACATGAAGATCGCCCGGTACGGCAACGTCGATACAGTCGCCTTCGATCGAGCGGTTTATCAGGCGCTGAAGCCAGGCGGGACCTTCTTCATTCTCGATCACGAGGGCTGGGCGGGGATGACCAAGGAGGACATCGCCAAGGTTCACCGGATCGATAAAGGGCAGGTCATCCGCGAGGTCACGTCTGCGGGATTCCAGCTGGCCGCGGAAGGCCATTTCCTGAACCGGCCCGGCGACGACCATCACCTGCCGATTTTCGACCCAAAGGTCCGCGGGCACACGGACCAATATGCCCTGAAGTTCGTGAAGCCGGAGAAATAGTGCCTAAAAGGCCTCGGCCGGAATCTTCATCAGGGTTTCCGCGCCCGCTTCGATCTTGCGGCGGAGCGCGCTCGAGAGCGGCAGTTCGCGCTGCGCATAGAAGCGGGCGGTCGTGAGCTTCGCCTCGTAGAAGTCCTTGCCCTCCTTGCCTCCGCCGGCGGCAAGCGCATCGCTCGCCGCGCGGGCCATCTTGAGCCACATCCAGCCGAGCGCTGACGAGGCCCATCAGGTCCATATAGGCGTAAGCACCCGCCCCGGCATTGTCGGGGTCGGCCGAGCCGTTCTGCGCGAGCCAGATCGTGGCGGCCTGGAGGTCATGCAGGGCCGGTTCCAGCGCGGCCGCGATACCTCGCGGGTCGCCGCGCGTCTCTTGCATCGGCGATGTCGCGGCCGACGAGCTCGAAGAAGGTCCGGACTGCCGCGGCCGCCGTCGCGCGGGAGCTTGCGGCCGACGAGGTCCATCGCCTGGATGCCGTTGGTGCCCTCGTAGATCTGCGTGATGCGCGCGTCGCGCACGAACTGCTCCATCCCGTGCTCGCGAATATAGCCGTGGCCGCCGAGCACCTGCTGCGCGTAGACCGCCGCCTCGAAGCCCTTGTCGGTGAGGTAGCCCTTGATCACCGGGGTGAGGAGGCCGAGGAGGTCATCCGCCTGCTGGCGCTCCGCCTCGTCGGGCGAGCGGCGCAGAAGGTCGACCAGCAGCGACACCCCACAGGCAAAGCGCCCGCGCCGCCTCGTTCCACGCCTTCAACTCCATCAGCATCCGGCGTACGTCGGGGTGGACGATGATCGGGTCGGCCTTGGCGCCCTGGGCTCGCGCTCGGACTCGTTGAGTGCCCGACCCTGCCGCCGCTCGCGCGCGTAATTGGCGGCGTTCTGATAGGCGACCTCGCCCTGCGCGAGGCCCTGGAGGCCGACGCCGAGGCGTGCGGCGTTCATCATGATGAACATCGCCTGGAGGCCCTTCTCGCCTTCGCCGACCAGCCAGCCCTTCGCGCCGTCATAATTCATGACGCAGGTGGCGTTGCCATGGATGCCCATCTTCTTCTCGAGCGCGCCGCAGGAGACGGCGTTGCGCGCTCCGAGCGTGCCGTCGTCATTGACCAGGAACTTGGGAACGACGAACAGGCTGATGCCCTTCACGTTGTCGGGCGCCCCGGCACGCTTGGCGAGCACCAGGTGGATGATGTTCTCGCTCAGGTCGTGCTCGCCTGACGAGATGAAGATCTTCGTGCCGGTGATCGAATAGCTGCCGTCGTCGTTCGGCTCGGCCCGGGTCTTCAGGAGTCCGAGGTCGGTTCCGCAGTGCGGCTCGGTGAGGTTCATCGTGCCGGTCCATTTGCCGGTCACCATGTTGGGCACATAGCGTGTGCTTCAGCTCATCGCAGGCCTTCACCAGCAGCGAGGCGATCGCTCCCGCTCGTCAGCCCCTGGTACATCTCGAAGCTGTGGTTGGCTGAAAGGATGAATTCGCTGATCGCGGTTCCGACGACCTGCGGCAAGCCCCTGGCCTCCATATTCTTCCGGCGCGGTCAGCGTCGGCCAGCCGGCGTCGCAGAATTGCTGATATGCCTCCTTGAAACCGGGCGGTGTGGTGACCGAGCCATCGTCAGCACGCTTGCAGCCGACTTCGTCGCCGACGCGGTTGAGCGGCTGGAGCACCTCCTCGCAAAAGCGGCCCGCCTCCTCGAGTATCGCTTCGATGACGTCAGGCGAGGCATTGGCGAAGCCGGGAAGGTTCGAATAGCGGCCGACGTCCAGCACTTCGTCGAGGATGAAACGCGTCTCCCGGACGGGCGCCTTGTAAGTCGGCATTCGCTTACCTCCGTGTCAGCAACGTCCTATTCTGCAACCGACTGGGCGTCCAGCCGCTGTAAATGTCGCATGCAGCACATTAGATCGCCTTCGAAAGGACGATCATGAAACATTTGCTGATCCCGATCCTGCTTTTGACCGCCGCACCGGCTGCGGCTGCGCCACGGACCGAGACCGCCGTGCTCGCCGGCGGCTGCTTCTGGGGCATGGAGTGGGTGTTCGAGCATGTGAAGGGCGTGACCGGCGTCGTCTCCGGCTATGCGGGCGGCAGCGCGGCTGACGCCAGCTACGACAAGGTTAGCTCGGAGGGCACCGACCATGCCGAGGCGGTAAAAATAACCTACGATCCTGCACAATTGAGCTACGGCAAGCTGCTCGAGGTCTATTTCACCGTCGCCCACGACCCGACCGAGATCGAATCGCCAGGGCCCTGACGTCGGCACCAGCTACCGCTCGGCGATCTTTCCGCAGTCGCCCGGCCAGGAGCGGTTCGCCCGCGCCTACATCAACCGCCTGAATGCGTCCCGGATCTGGGACAGGCCTATCGCAACGCGGATCGAGCATGGCGGGTTCTTCCCGGCCGAAGCCTATCACCAGAACTTCGCCGAGAAGCACCCCTATTTCCCGTACATCATGGTGAATGACCGGCCCAAGATCGCCGCGCTCAGGCATAAATTCCCGGCCATTTACAAAGGTTAAGCACTGCTAAGCAGTTAATATTTCACGCTTTATTCAGCGCTGGGGGCGACAAAGCGCCACCCCGCCTTATATGACGCCCGACACAGCGAATGCGGGTAGCTCGGGGACCCAGATTCGATGCTGACAACCAATCCGTTCGATGACGACAAGCTGCGCGAAGAGTGCGGCATATTCGGTATCTGGGGTGCCGACAATGCGGCGAGCTTCGTCGCGCTCGGCCTTCACGCGCTTCAGCACCGCGGCCAGGAGGCGGCGGGCATCACCAGCTTCGACGGCAAGCATTTCCACTCGCATCGGGCGATGGGCCACGTCGCCGGCAATTTCGACCGGGACGAAATCATCCGGCAGCTCGCCGGGCGCTCCGCGATCGGCCATGTCCGCTATTCGACAACGGGCGAGACGGCACTGCGGAACGTCCAGCCGCTTTTCGCCGAACTCGCCGAGGGCGGTTTCGCGGTCGCGCACAACGGCAATCTTTCGAACGCGATGAAGCTCCGGCGGACACTCAATCGCCGCGGCTCGATCTTCCAGTCGACCAGTGACACCGAGGTGATCATTCATCTCGTCGCCACGTCGCATTGCACCAATATGCTCGACCTGCTGACCGATGCGCTGAAGCAGGTCGAGGGCGCCTATTCGCTCGTCGTGCTGACGGACGAGGGGCTGATCGCCTGCCGGGATCCGCTCGGCATCCGGCCGCTGGTGATGGGCAAGCTTGGCGAGGCGACGATCTTTGCGAGCGAGACGGTGGCGCTCGACGTGATCGGCGCGAGCTTTCTCCGCGACGTCGAGCCCGGCGAACTGATCCTCGTCAACGACAGCGGCATCCGCTCCTTCCGTCCCTTCCAAAAGGTCAATCCGCGGCCGTGCATCTTCGAGCACGTCTATTTCTCGCGGCCGGACAGCATCGCCGAGGGCGTGTCGGTCTACGAGGTGCGCAAGAACATCGGCGCCGAGCTCGCGCGCGAGGCCCCGGTCGATGCGGATTATGTCGTTCCGGTGCCTGATAGCGGCGTTCCGGCGGCGATCGGCTTCTCCCAGGCGAGCGGCATTCCGTTCGAACTCGGGATCATTCGTTCACACTATGTTGGCCGCACCTTCATCCAGCCGAGCCAGGAAGTTCGCCACCTCGGCGTGAAGCTAAAGCACAATGCCAATAGTGCGCTGGTCGACGGAAAGAGCATCGTCCTGATCGACAACTCGATCGTCCGCGGCACGACGAGCGTCAAGCTCGTGCAGATGATGCGCGATGCTGGGGCTCGCGAAGTGCACATGCGCATCGCTTCACCGCCGACGCGGCACAGCTGCTTCTACGGCGTCGATACGCCCGAGCGCGCCAAGCTGCTCGCCGCGCAGATGAACGTCGAGCAAATGCGCGACTACATCAACGCGGACAGCCTTGCCTTCATCTCGATCGAGGGACTGTATCGGGCGCTCGGCGAGGAACGCGATAATGCCCAGCCGCAGCGCTGCGACGCCTGTTTCACCGGTGCCTATCCGACAACGCTCACGGACGTCACCGAGAAGGAGAAGGGGACGCCCCTTTCCTTGGTCGCGAGCCGCTAGAAGGTCCTAGGTCGCAGTTTCTGCGCGGGCCGGCAGTCGCCTGCCGAACCGCTCGATCCACGGACTGCCTTCGTGGGACGCGGCGATCACCAGAGCGCCGGCCGTTAGTGCCCACGAGACAATCGTTTCCTGCCAGTGCATCGCTGTGAGGTCACCGGCGAGCACCATCGGCCCCCAGACCAACAGCGTGATGAGCGCGATCTGCGCCGCGGCAAGAACAGCGGCCATCCGCACTGCGAACCCGGTCACCAGAAGAGACCCGGTCACGAAATAAACGACGCCAGTGAAATAGGCCCAGAACATTGGCGCGGGGAGCCACGCCGGCACGAGCGGCGCCGTGAGGCTGAGGTAGACGAAGTGGGACAGTCCAAAGGCGATCAGGGCGAGGCCGTAAAGCACGGCGGCAATTCGAAGACCCCCCTCTCCTCCTGCGAGCCGGCCCTTGGCGAACTCGGCGTAGAGCACCCACGCAGCCGCGACCAGGACGAGGTTCTCGCCGGTGCTCTGGTAGGAGCCTTCGACAAGCGGTTCGCGGATGATGAACGGGGCTTTGAAGACGATCGTCCATAACGACAGATAGACAAGTAGAAGCAACGCCGCGGCGGGGGCGGCACGTTTGGCCAAGAGACCGGCTCCGCATGCGAGCGAGAGGAGTGTGCAGAGGTAAGCCAGCAATTGGCGGTCAGGCAGATCCTTCGGCACGCCTCCCCAGATCGGCGCAAAGCCGCCAGTCACTAGGCCGATTATGCCCATCGCGATCACCGTCAGGGCAAAGAATAGCCGGCTGGCCGCCCCCCAGTTCATCGACGCCCCCAGTTCATCAACGCCCCTAGATCAGAATGTCCTATCTGTTCAGAAACAGGAGCCGGTCGGAAACTCATTTTCGAGCAACAGCCAACTTCCGCAGACAGACGAATGGCGGCTGATGGCCCTCCCCATGGCCCGAAGGGAGTGTTAGGGCCCCCGCGCGATGGCGAACGACAAACAACTTTCCGGCAAGCTTGCACTTGTCACCGGCGCATCTCGCGGAATCGGCGCGGCGACGGCCGAAGCGCTTGCTGGTGCTGGCGCGCACGTGATCATGGTCGCGAGGACTGCATCTGCGCTCGAAGAGATAGAGGAGCGGATCCACGAGGCAGGCGGAACTGCGACGATCGCGCCCATGGACCTCACTGACGGCGAGAGCATCGGCAAGCTCGCCGGTGCCGTGGCGGAACGGTGGAAGAAGCTCGATATATTGGTCCTAAACGCAGCGATGCTCGGCGCGTTGACGCCGGTCCAGGACATCGACCCGAAGGAATATACCCGCCTGCTGAGCATCAACCTTCTCGCCAACCAGGCGCTGATAGCGGCTTTCGATCCCTTGGTGAGGCAGGCCGACAAGGCGGACGTGATCGCGCTCACTTCCTCGGTCGGGGCCGAGCCACGGGCATTCTGGGGCGCATACGGTTCCTCGAAGGCAGCGCTCGAAACGCTGGTCCGCGCCTACGCGGATGAGACCGACTACACGGGGCGAATCAAGGTGCACATTGTCGATCCGGGTGCGACGCGCACACGGATGCGCGCCCTGGCCTTCCCGGGTGAAGAGCCGGAGAGCGTCAAGCCGCCGGAGGTGGTGGCGCGCGCAATTTTTGTACGACTGACCGCCGATGCTCCGACGGGAGAGAAGCTACGTGTCGAGGCTTGATCAGCTGAACTGCTGAGCATTCCCAGCGTGCAGGGATTATGAAGGCGCAAATCCGCCATTCATTGATGTTCGCGCCTTTGCGCTGAACCCAAATTTGTTCTGATTGCGGGAACCATCCTGCAGCCAGCGTCATCAAAGTCCCCGCAACAAAACGGGAGGACTGTTTAGATGACACGCATTATTCTTTTCGTCTCCGCGGGCGCCGCGCTTGCAATCGCCGCGCCGGCGCAGGCCGCCGGACCGACCGATCCGCAGATCGCGCATATCGCGTACACCGCCGGGAACCTCGACATCGCTGCGGCCAAGCAGGCGCTGAAGACGTCACACAACGCGGCCGTTCGTGGCTTCGCGCAGGAAATGGTTCGCGACCATGAAGCGGTGAACAACAAGGCGCTCGCGCTGGTGAAGAAACTGAAAGTGACTCCGGAAGCAAACCCCACCAGCGCAGGCCTGACCAAGGCAGCTGACGGCGAGCGGGTCAAACTTGGCAAGCTGAAGGGCGCAGCGTTCGACCGCGAGTATATCAAGAACGAGGTCGCCTATCACAAGACGGTCAATGGTGCCCTCAAGTCCACGCTGATCCCTTCGGCCAACAATGCCGAGCTGAAGTCCCTGCTCGAGACCGGCCTGAAGCTCTTCGAGGAGCATCAGGCGCATGCCGAGCAACTTGCATCGAAAATGAAGTGAGCTTGCTGCCGCGGCGATTCGCCCTGTGCGCCGCGGTTGCCGGCGTGCTGCTGTCGGTTGCGCCCCCCGTACCGGCAGCAGCCGCGATGCATGTCGTGACGATCGATCAGATGAAATATGGCGAAGTTCCGCCGCTCAAGGTCGGCGATACAGTTCTGTTCGTGAACAAGGACATTTTCCGCCACACCGTGACGGCGTCCAACAACAGCTTCAACCTCGACCTCATGCCGGGGGCCCGTGCCAGCCTGCACATCAACTCAGCAGGACATGCTGCATTCTACTGCAAGTATCACCCGGGAATGCGCGGAAGTATGAGCGCAAATGAGGGACCTGGCACTCGATTATGGCACGCTGCCCGGCGGTGAGCTTGCCCGCCGCTGTGCGGCGGGGGATGTGGACGCGGTGCGCCATCTCGTAAGCACGAACAATCAGCGGTTGTTCAGGGTCGCATGGAGCATCCTCAAGAACCGCACTGAAGCCGAGGACGCGCTGCAATCGAGCTACGCCAAAGCGCTCGCCGCAATCACAGCTTTCGAGGGGCGTTCGTCGCTAGCCACCTGGCTGACGCGCATCACGATCAATGAGGCACTGGCACGCAAACGCGTGAAGGAGCGGCGGCGGAAGCATCTCGAAGCGGAGGGAGTACAGGTGCTCGAAACCTATCGTGAGCAGCTTGCCAAGGGATCGCACTCGCCGAACCCCGAGGCCGAAGTTGCGCGTCAGCAGCTTCGCTCGATCCTCGAGTGCGCCATTGCCGAACTCCCAGAGAATTTCCGCACGGTATTCGTCCTTCACGAGATTGAAGGCGTATCGGTCGAGGAGACTGCGGCCACTCTCGAAATCCCTACGGGCACGGTGAAAACCCGGTTGATGCGGGCACGTCGTAAGCTGCAGCAGGCGCTCGCGCCGGAAGTGCGGACCGCGCTCACCGGAACGTTCCCCTTCGCAGGCGTCGATTGCGTGCGGCTGACCGAGAAGGTCGTGCGCGCGTTCATGGACAAGCCGGACCTAGGCTAGCGAGAACCGGGTCAGCCGCCGCGCTGGATCGGCTTCCTCGAGACGGAGTCTGGTGGAGGCACCGATCTCCAGCCCGTTCACAGGCACTCGGGTGATGACCGCTGGATCCTTAAGTTGGATCCTCGCTCCCCGCTGGTCGATGTCGGTCACCGTGCCATCGAAGATCCCGCCCACCTGGCCAGAGAGAACGACTGCCTCGGCCAGCTCGAGCACGGCAGCATCGACTTGCGAGGCTCTCGCATCGGCTCGGTTCATCACTTCCGGCAAGCGCTCGAACGCCGCGGCCACGCCGTCCGGTACACTCCGGCCGTTCGCGACTGCGAGCGTGGCTTCGATAACAAAGCGATCGGCGAGCCTGCGAAGCGGCGCGGTGGCGTGGGCATAAGTGGCCCGCATCGCCGAATGCCACGGCCGCTCGCCCCGTCGGAAGGGGGCGTAGCTCGCATGAGCGCCAGCTCGGCGGATGGCCAGCATGAACGCTGCCTGCTTGGGATCGTTCGGGTCGAGATCGCGCTGCCTCTCCTCGAGGCCCATATGTTGGGCCATTCGATGCCGAATGCCCTGGCGCTGTGGCGAAGTCGTCGGATCGCCCAGTCGTCCGGCTCGGGCATGACTCGGAAAAGGCCAGTCTCGTGTCGATAGAGAAGGTCAGCAATCGCGAGATTTGCAGCAAGTGACATCGTCGCGTTCGACCCTCGGCGTCGGTCATGGGACGGAACTCGAGGCGGAAGCAGCCGCCGCCTTCTTCCACGACCTCCTGCTGCGGCGGGTCACACGCGACGCACGCGCGCCAGTTCCGCCGCCTCAATGCGACGGGAAAGTTCGGTAAAGCCATCGGGGAGGTCTTCGGGGCGAACGGTCGCATAGCCAAGCTTTGCGCGGCTTCTTACGATCGCTCGTTCAGCGGAATCGAGGGTTGAAGTTCCGTCGGTTGCTACGCGCACCACAAAGATGATGGCCGCCTTGTCCGCGTCCGGTAACAGGCTAGCGGCGCCTTCGCTCAGTATCGGCGGATAGAGGCTGACTTTCCCGTCCGGGATGTAAATCGTTTCGCCGCGAGCCCAGGCTTCGATGTCGACCGGACCCTCCATCGGCGACGAACCAGCCGACGTCGGCAATCGCATAGCGGAGGATGAGGTCGCCCCCGGATTGCTCGATCGCAAATGCCTGGTCGAGATCGGTCGAGCTCGCAGGGTCGAGCGTGACGAAAAGAGTAGAGGTGCGATCGACATGATTCCCGAGCGTCTGTCGCGGCTGCAGCAGCGGCTGCCGCCTCTACTTCGGGCGAAAATCCGCTCGGCAATTGGAATTGGGTTCGGATCGCCGCGAGCCCGTCGCCTAGCGCCCTCTGGCGGTCGTAGATGGCTTTCAAGACTTGACCATCGTCACCTGCGCGACGTCGATGGCCCCGCCCCGAAATCCGCCCTCGCAATACATGAGATAATAGCGCCAGAGGTCGTGGAACGGTTCCGCGAATCCTTTGAGCGCGCCGCGCGAGACCGCCTCATCATAGCGGTCACGCCAGCGTTTCAGCGTTTCGGCATAGTCGAGGCGAAAGCCATCGCGATCCTGCCAGGAAAGGCCGCGCTCGATCGCCAATGCCGGCGAATTGCGGCTCATCCAGCAGGCAGCCGCCGGGAAAGATGTAGGTCTGGATGAAGTCAGCGTTGCGCGCGTAACGGTCGAACAGCGGGTGATCGATGCTGATGAACTGGAGCGCGGCGCGGCCGCCGGCTTTCAGATTGCGCGCGATGCTGTCGAGATAGGCGCCCCACCAGCGCTGGCCGACCGCTTCGACCATCTCGACGGATGCCACAGCATCGAATTGTTCGGCCGTGTGGCGATAGTCCTGGAGGCGGATCTCGACGCGATCGCCAAGCCCCGCATCTGCAATCTTCCGCTCGGCCCACGCCTTCTGTTCGGTCGAGAGGGTCAGACCGACAACATAAGCGCCGCGCTTGGCCGCCTCGATAGCAAGGGTGCCCCAACCACAGCCGATCTCGAGCAGGCGATGCCCGGGCTTGAGATTCGAGCCGGTCGAGCAAGCTGTGGACCTTGTGAACTGGGCCTGTTCAAGGCGTCGTCGGCGCTGAGAACCGAGCCGAACTGTACGTCATCGTGTCGTCGAGCCAGGCGGAATAGAAATCGTTGCCGAGATCGTAATGGGCGGCGATGTTCTTGCGCGCCTTGCCGGTGCGTTATCGCGAAGGCGGTGGGCGAGCGCGTTGACCCAGCGAAATGGCCCCTTCGCACGGCCGACTTCGCCTAGCGGTGCGGCATCGGCGGAGAAGATCTCGAAAATCTTGACAGGGTCGGGGCTCGACCATTCGCCGAGGGTCCAGGCCTTGTACCAGCCGACCGAGCCTGAAGTCGCGAGGCGTACGAGCGCCATCCAACTCGACGAGATGGACGACCGCTCGCGGACCATTGCGCTGAAAACCGAGGCGACGGCTGGATGCCGTCGGGAAGCGTCGCATCGATCCCACCGGTGCGAGCCGCCGGTCGATTTCGTCGAGAACCCGCGTGATCGCGGGAGCGCGCAGGCGCGCGACGAGGCCGCCGCCGGTCGCGAAACGGCGGTCCGCGCGCACCAGATGTTCGCCGCGCGTGCTCATGCGGCGCGAGTTATGAACTCATTTAGCGATTGTCGAGCGGGATGAGGAAATCGGTGCTGGGCGTACGGCGAGGTCTCGAAGAACCGCTGGTCGGTAAGATAGGCATCCCGCCGTCGAGATGACGACCATCGGCATCCGCGACCAGAAGAGGAAAGCGCGAACATGCCGATCGTCGCGCCTTCGCGGCACGCAAGCGTGGATCGTCGAGGTTCAGGGAACGATCCTCGGATCGAGCGCACATGGTTCAGTCCTTCGAGCAGATTGTAGGTCCCGTGCCGCCGAGCGTCGCCGCTCCGCCAGATCATCTGCGCTTCCAGAAGATGAGCGGGACTTCGCCGGCGACGATCAGCGCGTGGCTCGACGACGCGTTCGACGAGCGGCCGAGTGAGCGCGACCGCGCGGCGAGATCGCTGCGTTCAGGCCGATGTAGAGCAGCATGGCGGTGAACGCCCAGGCTGCGGGCCGGCGCCAGTCCCTGCCCCAGCCGCTCGGCCCGCCACGACATTTCAAGACCCAGGATCAGCATGATCCAGATCCACGGATCCACGATGAACAGCGTGTCGCCGTAGAACCAGCGGTTGCGAAAAGGGATCGAGCACGCGGGTGCCGTAGGTGTTCATCAGGTCGAGCAGCGGGTGGCTGAGGTCCGCGAGGAAACAGGCGAAGAGCAGCCCGACAGCTTGAGGGCCTTCCTTGCCCGGGCGCAATTTTTCCCAGAGCCAAATGATTGCAACTGCAAAGAAAGGCATGACGAAGTCGCCGCCGATGCCGTGCGTGAAGCCGCGGTGCGCACGCGATTGGCTCGCAGCCGAGCCCTCGCGCGACGAAGCTGTCGATGTCCGGCAGGTTGGCCGCGATGATCATCGCCGGCATCGCGCGCGGGCTGAGGCGCTTCAGGCCCATCCGGCCCATCACGGCGCCAACGAGGCTGTGCGTGAGATTGTCCACTTAAGACGCGTGGATCAAATCTGATGAGGCTCCTTTTCGACCATCCAGGTCTGGCCTTTCGCGACCAGCTGCTGGAGGTCGGGAGTCTTGCCGGACGCCGCAGCCTTGTTCTGCTCGATGACCGCACTTTCAAAGGTCGGCGCCGGGTCTTCGTAAATAACTCCGAGCGCGATCGGGAACTCGTCCGGATCCATGAGGATCAGCATGGCGGCGAGCTGGCGGTTCGTCGGGTCGTGGATGATGACCGATGGGTCCTCGCCCGCGACGACCTTCAGCGCCAGCCGCTCGGTATCGAGCGCTATCCCCTTCGTGCCGCCCGCGAACAGCATCTTCTCGCCGGCCCTGAGCCACAGCTGCTTCTGATCTGCAGCCGCTTTCTCGGTGAATGAAGCGAAGACATCGTCGTTGTAGACGATGCAGTTCTGATAGATTTCGACGAAACTCGCGCCGCGATGGGCATGTGCAGCCTTCAGCACGTCGGGCAGATTCTTTTGAACGTCTATGCCGCGGGCGATGAACCGCGCGCCCGAGCCGAGGGCGAAGGCGCACGGCGTCACCGGACGGTCAACCGAGCCAAACGGTGTCGAAGGCGAGCGCGTGCCGACGCGGCTCGTCGGCGAGTACTGGCCCTTTGTGAGGCCATAGATCTCGTTGTTGAACAGCAGAATCTGGCAGTCGAGGTTGCGGCGGAGCACGTGCATCGTGTGGTTGCCGCCGATCGACAGCGCATCGCCGTCGCCCGTGATGATCCAGACATCGAGCTCGGGATTGGCGAGCTTGACGCCGGTCGCGATCGCCGCGGCTCGGCCATGGATCGTGTGGAAGCCGTAGCTCGACATATAATAAGGAAAGCGGCTCGAGCAGCCGATGCCGCTGATGAACACCGTCTTCTCGCGCGCGGCGCCAAGGTCCGGCATCGTCCGCTGGACAGCTTTGAGAACGGCATAGTCGCCGCAGCCGGGGCACCAGCGGACCTCTTGGTCGCTCGCCCAGTCCTTGGCGGTGGTCACAGTGGTGATCTCATTCATCCGTGGGGCCTCAGCCAGATTACAAGCAGCACAATGATGATGAGCATGATCGCCATCGGCCAGATATTGATCGGTTTCATCTTGGCCCCGCCCTCCTCTCGAGGAGCGCGACCAACTTTGCGACGCTAAACGAGCCTTGCATCGATCGCTGCCTCGATCTCGGCAATCCGGAATGGATGTCCGCTCACTTTGGTAAGGGACTGCGCGTCCACGAGGAACTGGTCGCGAAGCACCGTCTTGAACTGACCCATGTTCATCTCGGGCACGAGGATATGTTTGAAGCCCTTCAATAGGACAGACATATTCTGTGGCATCGGCCAGATGTGGCGGACGTGGACATGGGCTACGTCCTTGCCCGCGGCAATCGCCCGGCGGACAGCCTGGTGGATCGGGCCGAAGGTCGACCCCCAGCCAACGACCGCAAGCTCGGCGCCTTCGCGGCCGAGGCAGACCTCCTGGTCCGGAATGGAAGCGGCGACGCCTAACACCTTGCCAACGCGAGTGTTCGTCATCTCCTGGTGGGCGGCTGGCGAATAATCGATGTTGCCGGTTCCGGGCTGCTTCTCGATGCCGCCGATGCGATGCTCGAGCCCTGGCGTGCCCGGCTTGATCCAGGGCCGAGCGAGGTCCTCGTTGCGCGAATAGGGCATGACGCTCTCGCCTTCCGCCGGCGGCTTCTCGAAGAAGGTGACCGGGAAGGGCTGGTAGTTGCTCATGTCCGGTACGCGCCACGGCTCGGCCGCATTGGCGATATAGCCGTCGGTAAGGAGCATGACCGGGGTCATGTAGCGCGTGGCGATGCGGCATGCCTCGATCGCGCAGTCGAAGGCGTCGGCGGGCGAACGGGCGGCAATCACCGGCACCGGAGCGTCTGCGTTGCGGCCGTAGACCGCCTGATAGAGATCGGACTGCTCGGTTTTCGTCGGAAGTCCAGTCGAAGGCCCGCCACGCTGGGAATTGATGATCACGAGCGGCAGCTCGGTCATAACCGCGAGGCCGATCCCCTCTGACTTGAGGGCGATGCCAGGCCCCGACGACGAGGTAATTCCAAGCTGGCCAGCATAGCTGGCGCCGATTGCAGCACAGATGGCCGCGATCTCGTCCTCCGCCTGGAAGGTCGTGATCCCGAATTCCTTCAGGCGCGCAAGATGGTGCAGCAGCGGGCTTGCCGGCGTGATCGGATAAGAGCCGAAGAACATCGGAAGGGAGGCGAGCTGGCAACCCGCAACCAGTCCGAGTGCGAGCGCCTCGGCGCCGGTGACAGTGCGGTAGAGGCCCGGTTCAGCAGGAGCGGCCGCGATGTGGTGCTGCTTGAAGGGCGCACCCATTTCGACCGTTTCGCCATAGGCGTGGCCTGCATTGAGCGCAGCGATATTGGCTTCAGCCAGCTCCGGCGCCTTGGCAAATTTGGCCTTCAGCCAATCGACGATCGGCTGACGGTCGCGATCGAACATCCAGAGCGCCAAACCCAGCGTCCACATGTTCTTGCAGCGTAGCGCTTCCTTGTTGCCGAGGCCGTAAGGCTTCACGGCATCGAGCGTCAGCTGCGAGATGTTGAAGTGGATGACCTGCCACTTGGTGAGGCTGCCGTCTTCCAGCGGATTTTGATCGTAGCCGGCCTTGGCGAGGTTGCGCGGCGTAAATTCGCCTTCGTCGGCGATGATCAGCCCGCCATCGCGCAGCGCATCGGCGTTGGTCTTCAGCGCGGCGGGATTCATTGCGATCAGCACGTCCGGCTGGTCACCGGCCGTGTCGATCGCGCAGGAACCGAAATTGATCTGGAAAGCGGACACACCGAAGGTCGTGCCTTGGGGTGCCCGGATTTCGGCCGGGAAGTCGGGGAAGGTTGCGAGATCGTTGCCCGCGAGCGCGGTCGAAAGGGTGAACTGGCCGCCGGTCAGCTGCATGCCGTCGCCGCTGTCGCCGGCAAAGCGGACTACGACCGCTTCGTGCGGTGGATGCGCGGTGGCTTCTTTTTCAGTGAGAAGATGGGTGGCAGTCGCCACGGGTAAGTCCTTCACAGACGCGAGTTATGGTTTGCGCTTGTTTAGGCTCGTGGGAGAGCTTTCGCCACCTTTCTGTCATCACTGTCGAGCCACCCTGGTCGCGGGCCGGTTTGCAGCCATTGTCCGTAATCACGGTAAATGCGATGCTTTGGGCGGGGGCACGAATGCCAAGACCAGCAGTCTGGACCTGCCCGACTTGTTCGACGCGGCGCCGAATGCAATTCTGTCCGCAATGCGGTGAAGAGCGCTTGCGCGCTGACGATCTCAGCACGCGCCATTTGGTCGCCCAGTTCGTCAAGCATGCGAGTAGCGTCGACGGCAAGTTCATGCGGAGCTGGCGAAGCCTGCTCACCATGCCGGGGCAACTGACCGCCGCCTTCGTCAGCGGCGAGAGGCGCCGATACATCACGCCGCTCGCGCTATTCTTCATCGGCAACGCGGCTTTCGTTGGCGTTCAGTCGCTGACCGGTATTAATGTGCTGTCCTCGCCGCTCGCCTCGCATCTTCATTCGCAGGATTGGAGTTCCCTCGCGCAGGATCTTGTCCGAAACCGGCTTGCGCACCGTAGCCTCGCGCTTGATGCATATGCTCCCGTTTTCGATCGGTCAGCGCTTTTCAATGCCAAAGCATTGATAATCCTCATGGCGCTTTTGTTCGCGCCCCTACCGGCGATCCTGTTTCGCGGCAGTTATCGTCCAGCCGGATCCCATATCGTGTTCGCCCTGCATCTTTATGCATTTGTTCTCATCCTCCTCAGCGTCTCGGTGATTCTTGCCTGGCTCGACAAGATCCTGGGTGGACAAGGCCTAAGTTCCGGGCTCGTCGACAAGACGCTTTCGATCTTCAACCTTTCGGTCTGCGGCGGCTACCTCTACCTCGCGATTGGGAGGGTCTATCGCACCTCTGGCTGGCCGAGGCTCGTATCTGCGACCTTTTTGACGAGCGCGGTCGCTTTGCTCTTCATCGGCTACCGGTTCGCAATCTTCCTCATCACTTTCTACACCACCTGAGTGCGGATGAGGCTCGTCAACTAAAGATCTATTCGCCCTGACCGAGCGGATCGTTCGCGGTTCGCCACCACGACAAAAGGTGCCGGGCGGAGCACCTGCGCATGAGTGGAGCGGGGTTATTGAGCGCCAGTTTGAATATCTCTTGCCGTCCCACGCCCAGGAAGCGGCTCGCCGCAATCGGCCAAACACCTTCCCTTGACCGCGGAAAAAAGCAGGCGCGGCGCAATCGGCAAGGAAACGCCATTATCCGCATTGCCTCGCCGCTATCCGCCACGCATGGACGGCAAATGACGAGGAATGACCGATACCGCCGCGGCGTTGGAGTGATGCTGCTCAATGACGAGGGCAAAGTCTTCGTCGGCGCCCGCATCGATAACACGGACGAGGCCTGGCAGATGCCTCAGGGAGGGATCGACGAGGATGAGAAGCCCTGGAAGACGGCACTGCGCGAACTCGAAGAGGAAACCGGGATTTCACCCGGCCTGGTGAAGCGTATCGCAAAATACCCCGAACGGATGAAATACGACCTGCCGGACGAGCTTCGCGGCAAGCTGTGGGGCGGCAAATATGCCGGGCAGGATCAGAACTGGTACCTCGCGCGGTTCCTCGGGTCGGACAGCGACATCAACATCGCGACGAAGCATCCGGAATTTCGCGAGTGGAAATGGATCGAGCCGCAGCAGCTTCCCGACCTCATCGTGCCCTTCAAGCGCGATCTCTACAGGCGATTGCTACTCGAATTCGCGGAACATCTTTGAGCGTCAGGACTTGCGGCGCGGGTCAGCCGTGAAATAGCCAATTCCGCCGCCGACGAGCGCTCCTAGGATCGGGCCTACGAACGGCAGCGGGATCGCGACGACGGCGCCGATGGCCGCGGCAATAGCGGTTCGCTTGGCTACTGGGTTTTCGAACATCGTGATGCTCCTTAGCAGGTGTATTATAGTTATAATACAGTGAGGAGTCCATCCCTTCGGCAGTTCGACGAGGACCACCGGTCGAAACAGCATTGGATGGTTCGGCAGTGAAAGATTAGCGGGCATCTACGTTCGTCTCGCACGGAGGGTCCCATGCGTCATTTCGTTCTCTTGGCTCGTCGCAGCCGCCATTGCGGCTCCGCTTTGTGCCAACGCTTCCACGAAGGCCAGTTCGATCATAGCCAAGGCGGTCTCCGATCCGGCGCGGCCAAAAGACCATCGCTCGCTCGACCCGCTGCGCAAGCCCGGCGAAACGCTCGCCTTTTCAGGCGTGCGTCCAGGCATGGTCGTCGGAGAATTCTATCCGGGCGGCGGCTATTTTACGCGCATGCTTAGCGATGTCGTCGGCCCGACAGGCCACGTCTATGGCATCGAGAACGCGGGCTGGAAGGGAGCCGTCAAGGCGAACGACGAAATGCTCGCCGAAGGCAAATGGAAGAACGTGTCGCTCGATAGCCAGCCGTTTGGCACGGTGAACTTCCCCAAACCGCTCGATCTTGCGTGGGTCACCCAAAACTATCACGACCTCAAGATCGCCGAATATGGCAAGGTCGACACACTCGCGTTCGACCGCTCAGTCTATAGGGCGCTGAAGCCTGGTGGGATCTATTTCATTCTCGATCACCAGGGCAGGCGGGCATGAGCGATGCCGAGATCGCCAAGATGCACCGGATCAATCGCGACGTGGTCGTCAAGGAAGTGACCTCCGCCGGATTCAAGCTCGTCGCGGAGGGCAAGTTCCTGCACCGTCCGAGGCGACGATCACAGCAAACCGATCTTCGACAAATCGATCCAGGGCCACACCGACCAGTATGCGCTGAAGTTCGTCAAACCTCGGCAATAGCGAGGACTTCCCGCGCGATACCGGGCGGGTATAGAAATCCTTTACCCTCGCCCGACCGCTTGCGGCCTAACGCGCTTGGGCGCAAAAGAGCGACGATTTCGGGGGTTGGTGCTTGTCTCGCATATTCCTCAGCTATGCAAGGGACGATGCTAGACGCGGCGAAGCAACTCGCCGGCTGCATCTCCGACGCCGGCCATGAAGTCTGGTGGGACCGGCATCTCCACGGGCGGGTCGCGGTTCGCACGGAGATCGACAAGGCGCTGAAGGACGCGGAAGCGGTCGTCGTCCTGTGGTCGCCAACGTCGATCGAATTCCGCCTGGGTGCAGGACGAGGCCGCCGAAGGGCGCGATATCGGGCGGCTGGTCCCGGTGTCGCTCGGCTCAGCCAAGCCGCCGCTCGGCTTCCGCCAGTTCCAAACGATCGATCTTGCGGACGTGGGACGGCGCAGGCGACCCGCAGGCAATCGAGGATCTGCTCGAGGCCATCGGTCGCAACTTGCGGGCTCGAGGCGGCGGCCGCGCGGTGCGGACAAAGCCGGCAAATCGCCTCGCGGCCAAGAAGCGGACTTCCGTTTGCGTGCTGCCGTTCATCAACATGAGCGGCGACCCCGAGCAGGAATATTTCAGCGACGGGATCACCGAGGACATCATCACCGACCTGTCGAAAGTCTCGGCTCTGTCGGTCGTGGCGCGAAACACCGCCTTCACGTTCAAGGGCGAGATCGATCGACGTGAAGGACGTCGCGCGCGACGCTTGACGTCACCATGTGCTGGAAGGAAGCGTCCGAAAGGCGGGCAACCGCGTCCGGATCACCGCGCAGCTGATCGACGGCGCCGACGGGCGACCATGTCTGGGCCGACCGCTACGACCGCGACCTCGACCGACATTTTCGCGATCCAGGACGAGATTTCCAAGGCGATCGTCGCCGCGCTGCGCCTGAAGCTGATGCCCGCCGAGAAGAAGGCGATCGAGAACGCGCGGCACCGACAAGCGCGAAGCCTACAACCTCTACCTGATGGCCCGGCAGCAGTGGATCGGCGGCAGCTGGGGCGAAGTCGCCGCGACGAGGCCATCGTCCGCATCTGCAAGCAGGCGCTGCCACATTCGATGCCGGATACGCGGAAGCATGGGCGTTGATGGCGCTGGCCCAAGCGGAGTTGCGGTTTTGGCACGGCAAGGACTACGATCCGATTCCCGCGGCCGAGCGCGCGCTGGAGATCGATGCCCGGCTTGCAGAACCCTATTGCGTCAGGGTCAGGCATTTCGAGCAGGAAGGCCACGAGGCCGAGGCGGACAAGGCCCTGAAGGAGGCGCTGCGCCTGGGCCCCAACTCATGGGAGGTGAACCGAGAGGCGGCTCGCCTGATGTTCCGCCGCGATCGCATGGGGGACTCCATCCGCTATTTCGAAAAGGCCTCACAGCTGATGGACACCGATTTCCACAGCTGCCTGATGCTCCAGACCTGCTATCTTGGTGAAGGAAACGAGCCGGCGGCTCTGCAGGCGGCGCAGCGCACGCTTGAGCGCGCCGAAGTCGCACTTTCGAAGGATCCCACCAATGGAGCTGCGCTCGCCGCCGGAGCGAGCTCGCTGATAATGATCGGTGAGCTCGATAGAGCCAAGGACTGGCTCCAGCGAGCGCTCTTGCTCGATCCTGAGAACCTCATGGTCAGGTACAATGTCGCGTGCAGCCTGACCTTCCGAAATTCCGACCTCGACGGCGCGCTGGACTTGCTGATGCCCTATTTCGAGCGGATCGACAGCCCCGGCCAGATTAGACACGCGGAAATAGACCCCGACATGGATCCACTGCGGGACAATCCCCGGTTCGTCACGATGCTTAAGTCAGCGAAACAGCGCCTAGGTTTGGCCGAAGCATAAGCAATGCCTGATACGCGCGACGTCTTCATCTCATACGCACGGCCGAGCGAGGAGGAGGCTCATCGCATTGCCGAGCAGTTCCGCCGCGACGGTTTCAGTGTCTGGCGCGACGACGAGCTGCCGGCGCACCGCGCCTATTCCGACGTCATCGAGGAACGGCTGAAGTCTGCCAAGGCAGTGGTCGTGCTGTGGTCGGCCGAATCCGCGAAGTCTCATTGGGTCCGGGCGGAAGCGGATACCGCGCGGGAAGCGGGAACGCTGGTGCAGGCGACGCTCGACAGCGTGCTGCCGCCAATGCCGTTCAACCAGATCCAGTGCGCGGACCTGAACGGCTGGGACGGAGAAACGAGTTCGCCCGGATGGCACAAGCTCCACAGCAGCGTCGCGGCTCTCGTCCGAGGAACTGACGACGAGCCCGGCTCGGCTGAATCTTCAGCGCCCCGCGCTCAGGCGGTGCGCGCTTCGGTTTGCGTCCTCCCGTTCGTGAATATGAGCGGCGAGCCCGAACAGGAATATTTCAGCGACGGCATCAGCGAGGACATCACCACCGACCTCTCCAAGGTCTCCGCGCTCGAAGTGGTAGCCCGCAACACCGCGTTCAGTTTCAAGGGTCAAAATCCCGACGTCCAGGAGGTCGCGAAGCAGCTGAGCGTCAGCCACGTTCTCGAAGGAAGCGTTCGCAAGGCGGGAAACCGAATTCGCATCAATGCCCAGCTGATCGACGGATCGACCGGCAAGCATCTCTGGGCCGATCGTTTTGACCGCGACCTCACGGACATCTTTGAAATCCAGGATGAAATTTCGAAGGCGATCGTCGACGCTTTGAAGGTCAAGCTTCTGCCGACGGAGAAGAAGGCGATCGAGAGCCGGGGAACATCGAATGTCGACGCCTACAACCTCTATCTAATGGCCCGCCAGCAGTGGATCACGGGCACGTTTGGCGACCCCCGGCGCGAAGAAACAATCGTTCGGCTGTGCAAGCAGGCGACATTGCTCGATCCCAATTATGCCGAAGCCTGGGCTCTCATGGCGCTTGCCCAGGCGGAGCTTCGGTTCTGGCACGCGAGAGGAGATGAAAATCCGCTCCCGGCCGCCGAGACTGCACTGAAAATCAATCCGAACATGGCGGAAGCTCTTTGCATCAAGGCCCGCTATCTCGAGGAAGAGGGACGGGCGGAAGAAGCCGAGCAACAGATACGCACTGCGCTTGAGCTTGGGCCGAGACTCGTGGGAGGCAAACCGCGAGGCCGCGCGAATGCTCTATCGGCATGGCCATGCTCGGGAGGCGATACCTTTCTTCGAGAAGGCCGCCTCACTGATGGACTCCGACTATAACAACGCGGGCATGCTGATGAGCTGCTATCAAGCTATCGGAGACAGTGAGGCTTTGCGCCGCGCGGCGAAGCTCTGTCTTGAGCGGACCGAGCGGGCGATCATGAAGGAGCCTGCAAACGGCCCTGCCTTGGCGATGGGCGCGAATGCCTTGTCGGTCGGCGGCGACAAGGACCGAGCGCGCGAATGGATGCGTCGCGCTCTCCTCCTCGATCCGGACAACCTCTCGATGCGGTATAATGTAGCCTGCTCGCTTGCTCTTGATCTGGCCGATCCCAAAGGTGCGATCGACGCCCTTCAGCCCTATTTCGAGCAAGTCCAGAGCAGAACCCACATCCGTCACCTGGAAGCTGATCCGGACTTCAATGCCATTCGGGAAGAGCCCCGGTTCAAGGAAATGCTGGCTTCGGCCAAAGAGCGGTTGGGAATGGCCGAGGCGGCGGAATAGGCGCTTCAAGACTCAGGCCCGCCGAGCGAACTCCATCCGCCAGTTGAGTTCCCAAGTCGCGCCCTGATCGTACGAGAACAATTGTTCCCAGAGCGGAGTGCCGGGATCGGCGCGATCCCAGAGAAATTTCACCTGGACCCGCTGGCCTTCGACGAGGTCTTCACCAGCGAAGCTGCCGACATTGCCCGAGAAGCTGCCCACGACAGGCGGCTCGAGCCGGCCGCTCCGTTCGCTCGCCCAGTAGATCGACCACCGGCTCGTGGAGTGCTCGAAGGTGCGCAAGGCCATGCCGGAATGATCGGTTCCTCGAATTATGTGCTCCTCGATATTGCAGGTTCCGCCGAGCAAGGGTCGGGTTTCGGCGGCTCCGGCGAACTCCTCCCAATCGGCGCAGCCCACTCCGCGCGATCGGAGCCGTCGATGCCGTACGGACCAACGACCAAGCAGGAAGTCGAAATCCCTCTCGTTGCTCATCGAAGTGCCGAGCGCGCGGTCGGCTTCAGCCGGAGTATTTCGGGCGGGTTCACGAGCAATGGGCGAAGCGAGGCGGTAGCGCTTTCGACCGCGGACAGCGTGAGCTGCGCGGTCCGCTTCGCTGTCGAACCTCGCGAACCACACCAGCACCGGTTCACCCTCGCGCACCGGCAATCGCGGGTAATTGTTCGGCGCGGTTTGCGGCATGAACCAGGCGAGCACGGGCACTCCGGCCTGCTCGAGTTCCGGCTTCACTTTCGTCTCGAACAGACGCTCGAGCTTCGGCGGACGAGCGCAAATGGTAAATTGTCGCGGCGACCAGGCCCCCCGGCCTCTTCTCGCCAATAGTAGAGGGCCTTGCTGCGACGCTTCTGAACGCGGCCCAATCGCTCGGCGCATGGAGCAGAAGGACGTCGTCGCTGTCGATCATCGTCGCGTTGGCGGCTTCGCGGTGAAACTTCCAAACGGGACCGTCATAGAAGGCGGTCAGGCCGGCAAGGCGCGAGTCCATGTCGGTGAAGCCGCGCAGCCAGACGAAGCAATCGGGCCGGTCGAGGTCGCGGAAGGTGCCGATCACCTTCATCCCGAGCGCTTCCTGAGGCTCGATGAAGTAGTGCTCGAAGAGGTCGATCAGGGTATCACGCTGGCCGTCATGCAGCGTGTACTGCCGGAGTTCGACGATCGCATAAGTTGCCGCGTCCACGGCCAGCCGCGGGAAGCTGCGGCTCCCGCAAGCGCCGAACCTCCCTTCGAGATTGTTTCTCGGTCCAATCCAACCCTCCTCTGTTTCGTGAACGCCATTAACAAACAGGTTGTCCGGTTTGTGTCAATGGTGTAGCGCTGCGGGACCGCACATGTATGAAGAGATAATGGATCACGGGGCTGGCAGGCCAAAGCGAAAGAACGACCCGGCGGCGCTTCGCGCGCGGGTGCTCGACACCGCTTTCGCCTTGCTCCAGGCGCAGGGCTACAACGCCACGGGCGTCCAGGAAATCGCGGCAGCCGCCAGGGTGACCGGGGGCGCCCTTCACCACCATTTCCCGTCGAAGAAGGCGCTCGGCCTCGCGGTGATCCGCGAGCGTGTGGCGACCGCCGTCGAGGAGACTTGGCTTGAGCCCGTTCAGAGCGCCCGCACCGCACGGGATGGGATCCGGGACGTCTTCGCCGATCTTGCCAAGGAGCTGGATCGCAGCGGATCGGTGCGCGGCTGCCCGGTCAACAACCTGACGCTCGAGCTCGCGTTCGCCGACCCGGATTTCCGAGCGGAATTGCGTTCGATCTTCGATCTTTGGCGGCAGACTCTCGCCGCGAAGATCCGAGATGAGGCGCCCGGCGACGCCGATCGCCTCGCGACAATGGTGGTCGCCTCCTATTCCGGCGCAATGGCCATCGCCAAGGTTGAGCAGCGCGGCGAACCGCTACGGCAATGCGCAAAGGAGCTTGACCGACTGCTGTAGCGGTGTGGCCATCCGCAGATGGCGAGGCTAGGAGCGCCAGGGATGCGGGGATTGTCGTCCAGGGAACTTGAGGCGGTCGAACGGGCGTCGGCGGAGCCGATGCTCGACCAGGTACTCGATTGGGCCGCGGTCAACAGCGGCTCGCGTAACCTTGGCGGCCTGGAGCGGATGGCGGAGCTGCTGGCAGACGCGTTCGCCGCTCTGCCCGGCGTACTCCGCCTGGAGAATCCCGAGCCCGTGGACGCGGTCGAGGCGGACGGAAGGACAGTGAAGCTCAAGCATGGGCGGCACCTTCATTTGACCGTGCGCCCGACCGCGCCTTTGCAACTGCTCTTCACCGGGCACATGGACACGGTATTCGGCGCCGACCACGCCTTCCAGCAAACGCGCTGGCTCGATGATGGCGTGCTCAATGGACCCGGCGTCGCCGACATGAAGGGCGGGCTTTCGGTAATGCTTGCGGCGCTGAAGGCGGTCGGAGCGCAGCCCCGGTGCTGACCGCTTCGGCTATGAAGTTGTGATCAATAGCGACGAGGAGGTCGGCTCGCTCGCTTCGGCGGCGCTGCTCGCCAAGGCCGCGCAGGGCAAGCGTGCGGCGCTGACCTATGAGCCGGCGGCGCTTCCCGATGGAACGCTGGCGGGGGCTCGGCCGGGCAGCGGCAATTTCGCGTTCGTCGTGCGCGGCCGCTCGGCGCATGCCGGGCGCAATCCGGAAGAAGGGCGCAATGCACTGCTCGCGGCAGCCGAGCTCGCGCTGCGGCTCGACAAGCTGAAACGCGACGGCCTCACCGTCAACCCGTCGCGGATCGAAGGCGGCGGTCCGAGCAACGTCGTTCCCGACCTCGCCATCCTCCGCGTGAACATGCGGCCGCGGACGCCCGAGATCGAGGCGTCGGCCAAGCGCGAGATCGACGAGGCGGTCGCCGCCGTCGCGGCCGAGCACGACGTCGAGATCGAGGTCAGCGGCGGGTTCGGACGTCCGCCCAAGCCGCTCACGAGGGAAGCCGAAGCGCTATTCAACCTGGTGAAGCAAGCCGGCGCGGACCTTGGCCAGGCGATCGCCTGGCAGCCGTCGGGCGGCGTCTGCGACGGCAACAATATCGCCGCCTGCGGCGTGCCGGTCGTCGACACGATGGGCGTGCGCGGCGGCAAGATCCACAGCATGGAGGAATTCCTGATTAGCCGAAAGTCTCGCCGAGCGAGCCGCCTTGTCGGCGCTCACCATCCTGCGGCTGATGGGGCAGGCGGCATGAGCTATCGCGTGCGGCCTGCGACGGGCGAGGATTTTCGTGCCATCTACCAGATGGCGAAGCTGACGGGCGGCGGCTTCACCAATCTCCCGCCTGACCGGCAGACGCTGGTCGCGAAGCTCGAGCGTTCGCAGAAGAGCTTCACCCGCGAAAGACGACTGCCAGACCGGCGACCTCTACATGTTCGTCCTCGAGGATCCGAAGGCGGGCAAGATCCGCGGCACTTGCCAGGTCTTTGGGCAGGTCGGCGTCGACCCAGCCCTTCTATTCCTACCATCTAAGCACGCTGACCCAGACGAGCCCCGAGCTCGGCAAGACCTTCCGCAACCAGCGCCTGTCACTGACCACCGACCTCGAGGGCTCGTCCGAGGTCGGCGGACTGTTCCTCCATCCCGAGATGCGAGCGACCGGCCTCGGCGCGCTGCTCGCCCGCAGCCGGTACCTGTTCATGAAGTCGCATCGCGCGACGCTTCGGCGACCGCACCCTCGCGGAGCTTCGCGGAGTGATGGACGAAGCCGGTCACGCGCCCTTCTGGGATGCGCTCGCGGGCAAGTTCTTCGGAATGAGCTTCCCAGAGGCCGACGAGTTCAATGCTGTGCACGGCACCAAGTTCATCGCCGACCTCATGCCCCGCTCGCCGGTGTACGTCGCGCTTCTCACCGAGGAAGCCAAAGCCGTGATCGGCCAGCCGCATCCGAGCGGCCGCGCTGCGCTGCGGATGCTCGAACATGAGGGGTTCGTGTTCGACCGCTACATCGACATTTTCGATGGCGGGCCGACAGTGACTGCGCGGACTGACGACATCCGAACCGTGAGGGAATCGCGAGAGGAAAAAATCGCCGAGATCGGCGAGGGCGGGACGCAGAAAGTCCTGGCGGCTGCCGGGGAGCTGAAGGACTTCCGGGCCTGCTGCGCGTCCGTCAAGAAGCTCCCGAAGAAGGGTATCATGATCGATCCGGCCGCCGCGCAGCTGCTCGAGGTTGAGGTCGGTGACACGCTACTGACGGTACCGAAGTAAGTGCTGCGGGAAATCAACTTCGACGGGATCGTCGGGCCCAGCCACAATTATGCCGGCCTCAGCTTCGGCAATGTCGCATCGATGGGACACGCCGGGCAGGTGTCGGAGCCGCGCGCGGCGGCGCTGCAGGGCATCGACAAGATGCGGGCCAACCTCGCGCTCGGCCTTGCTCAAGGAATTTTCCTGCCGCACCCGCGGCCCCATCGTGGCTGGCTTGCCCGGCTCGGCACCACGATCGAGGATGCCGAACCGGCGATCGCGGCGAATGCGATGTCTGCCTCGCCGATGTGGGCCGCGAACGCCGCGACCGTCTCACCTGCGCCCGACACCGCTGATCACAAGTGCCATCTGACGGTCGGCGAACCTGCGGACAATGCCGCACCGAAGCCTGGAATGGCGCTCGACATTGAGCCAGCTGCTCGTCGCTTTCCGCGACGGCGCTCATTTCCAGGTTCACCCCTCGATCCCTCCGGCATTCGGAGACGAGGGGGCGGCGAACCACATGCGGCTGGCTTCTCTCCACGGCGATCCCGGCGTCGAGATCTTCGTCTATGGCGTGTCCGGAGGCGCCTTTCCGGCGCGACAGCATCTCGAAGCGTCCAAGGCGATCGCTCGGCTGCACCTCCTCGACCCCGCGCAGACAATCTTCGCCGAGCAGTCGGAACAGGCGATCGCCGCCGGCGCGTTCCACAACGATGTCGTTGCCGTCGCGAACGAGCATGTGCTGTTCGCGCACGAGCAAGCATTTGCGCACAAGCAGGCGCTGATCGACGCCTGTCGGATCCGGCTGCCGGGCTTCGAATATGTCGAGGTGCCTGGCGCCGAAGTGCCGCTTGAGGATGCCGTGAGATCCTATCTCTTCAATGCGCAGCTTGTGACTCCGCCCGACGGAGAGATGACGCTGATCGTTCCGGTCGAAGCGCGCGAGACTGCTTCGGTGTGGGGCTGGATCGAGCGGCATCTGGCGGGCAATGGGCCGATCCGCCGCGTCGAGCTTGTCGACGTCCGGCAATCGATGGCGAACGGCGGTGGCCCCGCTTGCCTGAGGCTGCGCGTCGTTGCGGATCCGGCCACAGTCGATCCGCGATTCCTGGTCGACGATGCAAAGCTCGACCAAATTGCAGACGTCATCCAGCGCACCTGGCCCGAGCGGTTCGCGCATGATGATCTGCAGCAGCCGGCGCTGATCGCCGAGGTCGAACGTGCCCGCGGAACGCTCCTCGAAACGCTGGGCCTTTCGGAGCTCGCCTGACCGAGTCCCTATTTGGGACGGATCGCCAAGTCTTACCGCGACTTTAACCCTGTTCATTAGCAGCGGAACGGCGCAAAACTGCCGCTAGAGGCGTTGATGCGTTAACGATGGCAAAGCTGAAGAAGATCGGCCGGCTGTTCACGATCAAGACGCGCTTCGAGGCGTGGCTGGTGATCTATGCGATCGCTCTTGGCGCGGTCGAACGCGGGCGCCATTATCTTGAGACCTATCCGGGCTTGGGCGGATGGCTGCTGGCGGTCGCCTGCACCGGCGTGGTGTTCATCGCCGGCGCCAAGCTGCTGGATTCGGTGAGGCCGGCGCGAGCCGGCGATCGCGGCGGGCCCTTATCGCGCCGCCGCTCCGGCGCCACTCGATCATTGGTCGTAATCGACCCACGCGCCTGCCGACCCGTCGTGCTTCAGAGTCACGGATTTCACGTCGCATAGATTGACGTCGGCCCAGGTGACCGGGCCGACTTCCCGCTAACATCCGCGCGGATGTCGAACGCGCAATCCGTGTCGCTTGAAGCTGATCGGGCCGCGCGCGCCCGCCGCAGGCGCGGTCCCAAGCGGCTTCCAGTCTTCAGTCCCGGCGCGGCGGATCGACAGGTTGGCAAGGCCTGCCGCCGGTGCCGTTGACGAGGGTGAAGTTGGACGCTCCCGCAAGTGCGGCCGAGGCCGCTGCGAGCAGCAGTAACGAACAGAATGAGCCTCTTCGCATGAGCGCCACCATACACCGGTCGGCGCGCCAATCAGAAATTCGTGATTTGCTTGAGTTAGGCCGCGTTGAGCTCGGCGTAGTTCGGCCGGCGCCCGCTCCAGAACACCGGCGTCGGTGCCGGTCCGTGAGTGCCCGCTTCCTTCAGCGGAAGCGCGGTCGAGCAGAAGGCGCATTCGGCCGACATGCGGCCGATCAGCCAGTGCGTCCGGCCGCAGCCGGGGCAGTGGTTGACCTCGCCGTCGTGATAGACGGCATGATATCCGCGCACGCTTGGATTGAAGCGATTGCGGCGGGACTCAATCGAACTCAGCATGGTGCTTTCCTTCGAAACCATTTGAACGCTCCAACGAGCGGCGAGTCGTTAGGTTTCAAGGATGATCTGCTTCTCGTTCCGACGTGTCATTCCTGAGCAACACTGCTGTTTCAGCCGGGACATTCGCGGCGCGGAAATTGGCCTGTTGTCGCTCTGACGCCGATCGAGCTGTGGATATTAACCCTCTCTTAGGCATTCTCGGGTAGATGGTCCGACAGGTTCTCTAGCGGAGGGGGGACCAGTGGAATCGAACGAGCGTTATTATCGGCGTCGGGCAGTCGAGGAACGAATGGCTGCTCAGCGCGCAATGACTGAAACGGCGCGCGCGTGGCACGCCAAGCTTGCCGAAGATTTCGCCGAGCGCGCCACCGCGTCAACTACCGCCGCACCGCTACTTCCATCTGCACGCAAAGCGCCGTCGCCACCTAATCTTGCGTCCATAGGAATTTCATCCGCACCACCACGGCCCGTGGAAGATTGGGAACAGTTTTTCGTCGAGAAGAGCCGCCGCCGCTCCGAACGGGTGCGGAGTGAGCGCCGCCGCAAGCGCGCGATCCTTGCCATCATCGCAACCGTCCTCGGGTTGTTGTTTGCAGGCGCAATCGCAGGCTTGGCTAATTTGACCTGAGATGGTTGCCGAGAAGGCCCGCCCCCGCGCCAGAGAGGGCGGACCCCCAGTTGCCGGCGCGGCGGTCAGCCCCCGTCGGCGCCGACATAATACCGCGCACGGGCAACCCGCCGCAAGTAAACAAACATTTTACGAGTCAACGCCTTAGCGCTTCGGCCTCCGTCGCCTCAAAGGCCCGGATCACTCTTTCCAAGCCCGAAATCGGAGCGCATCGATCCTTGCGTCCAAAGACAGAAGTTAAGGCTGCACTGCACCCCGCGAAGTGAACCGCCAACAAAGCCTCCGGGCACGTTTCGGCAAAGGGTTGCGCCCGCCAATTCCTGCCCCTATGTCGCGCCCCTGCCGTTTTCCGGCACCCGCGCGCCCGTAGCTCAGCTGGATAGAGCACCAGACTACGAATTTGGGGGTCAGAGGTTCGAATCCTTTCGGGCGCGCCATTTCCTCCTTCCCTTTCAATGATTTAGCTAAGTTCTGCGGTGCCGTCACGGACAATCGGGTTTACAGAAAAAGCGCCGATTTCTGCTCGAGTTTACAATTCCGCGTCGCTATCTCCTTGGTTTCTTTGGAAGAGCACCAGATTCCTTATCTGGGTGTCGGATGCGCGAGGAATCGCGTCCTTCGCTGATTTTCCAGAGGTCGTAGGCGCTAATCGGAGGTGCGCCCTCCTCCTTTGGATGGATGATGATTTTGCGCGGTTGGATCTCGATCGAGCCGATCTCGATGCCGGCTCGGCTCACGGCAGCGATGACGCGTTTGATCTCTACGGATCCTGGGAAAATCGAATTGTTGGGCATTGTGGTCTCCCACCGATATTTGGGTTTTTGGAGTGGGTGCGCGGCGACGCCCCTGACGGGCGCCTCACAACCCAAAAGAAATTGCCCTATTCTGGCGCTTCGACGCAGCCGTCGTTCACCGTTCCCGGCAGCGCGGAACGGGTCCGTATTCGATCAGGCATGCAGCTGGCCGAAAGATGATCGCTCGAATGGCTGGTTCCGACCGATACTGTTGAAAAAGTCAGATAGCGGCTCCGGAAGCTGGTCATCCCGGAAATGAGAAAACAGTTATCCAATAAAATCAACAACTTCCGCAGACGCATGAAATCGCAAAATCGGCGTCGAAAGCCTGAAAATCGGCTTGAGCCAGCTTTTCAACACTATCCACCCAGACTTGCCGCCCGCCTTCGACCCATAGCGGGACATTGGACATTGGTGCGAAATCAACCACAGCGGAGCAGCGCTATCTCGCGATTAATCCTCCGGGTCCGAAATCGCGTGGCTCGACCCAGCTTGCGATCATGGTCGGCAGGAGCATCGCCGCCGCCTGAACGCCGAAGCCAAGCGCAATCCAGTCATTTGGGGAATGCGGATGCCACAATCCGATCATGTCGGCGCCCGCAATGTAAAAGCAGCCGAGCATCGTAGACTCCGGTAAGCAGTATGCCGGACAAGGCATAAGCACGCATCTTCACCGTCATCTCGCGCTCGTCCAAAGGATGAGAGCGCGCTCGGCACGAAGCGCGGGCCAAAGATCCGAAGGAAGGCCGCCGCCATGTAGGCGCCGTAAAACAGCAGCCATCCAGGAAAAAGGCGCGGTCGGGCCGCCCCACGGTCTTCGCCATCAGCACGTATCCGGCGATCAGGGCCGCGAGCACGAACAACGGCGTCCACCGCAAGGTGCGAGGCCGCATCTTCATGAACAGAATGCGGTCGAGCCGCGTTGCGTAGACGAGGCGGTCCATTCTCCGGAGCAGGGTCATTGCGATGCTTCTCCCGCCGCTGCGCGGCGCAATGTGTCGGCGACAGGTTCGAACGGCTGGAAGGCAAAAAGCAGCTCGATCGGAACGGCGAAATAGGCCGCGATCTTCAAGGCAAGCTCAAGGCTGGGTTTGTAGTCGCCGCGCTCAAGATAGCCGATCGTTTGGTTGTTCACGCCAACAGCCTCGGCCAGCTCGCGCCGGGACACGCCGCGCTCTGCACGAAAAATGGCAATACGGTTATAAAGAGCTGTTACCATTTCGTTGCGACTCAGGTAGAAAGTGTTGTGTTTACACAACGACTTACTGCGACGTCAAGCAAGGCGCGATATGGTCGCTTTGCCACCCCCAACCAGCCATAGCCGACATTGCAGACACTGCAGCAGATGGGATGTTCCGTTCGAGCTTGCTTTGGAAGGGGTGGAGAAGCTTTGGCTGAGTCTGGGGTGGTAGCCCCAGCCGCCGGTACAGTCTCGGCGACGTTCTCGGCCAAGATCTCGTCCACGATCGCGGCTAACGACGCATCATAGAACTGGCGGCCGTTAACCCAGACGTCCGCAAAGATGGGCACCTTCAGGTCAGCTTTTTAACACCTGACGCCATTCCTGCCACAGCGCAGTCATCGATAGTTCCCTTGAGGTGCCGCTGGTGAGCTAATTCATGGGCTTCCAGCTTGACCAACGCGTAAAGTCGCTGCTTGTCTTCGAGCGGATTGGTGCTTGTGTAACCGCGCGAAGTCAGGTGCCATTTCAGCAACTCAGGGTCATTCAGGAAGAACGTCATCCGCTGTTGGGTGTGTGTCTCGATGAGTGAGGCGCCAGCATGGTCGAACAACTCCGTGAACATCAACGCTGTCTGCTTCATCATCTGGCGCGCCTGCCAGATGGTCAGCCCCAGAGCGATGACCACCGTCACGAGCGTGACGAGCTGAATGGTATCTCCCAAAGACATGATAGGCTCCCCCGCCTCTCGGCCGTCATCGGCTTTTAATTTGTGACGCCGCAAAACAAAGTTCGTATGCTTAGTTTACCGCGGCAAGGTCGTCCGCCTGTAAAATAGCGACCAGTCGTTTGCCGTCCCAAACCTCACACTTGCGAGCGTCTCGCTTCAAGTCGCAAGCTTCGCTGATTGCTGCTCGATCATCGGCGGCAACGATGGTGTCTACCAAGTCGAGAGAGCCCAATTCATTCAGGCAATATAGTCTGTATTCTCGCATATGCCCGACCAGCGAAAATAGGGCTGCCCGATATTAGGGACGCACCGGGCAGCCAACAGACGCGCGCCCAACTGGCGCAGTTAAACTCATTTGAAGGCAGGACGTTGGCCTTAGTTAGCTGCGGCCTGCAACTGGGCCGAAGGGAATTACCCTCAGTCGTCGTTCTGATCGTGATCCCAGCGACCATCGCGTTCGTCATGATGGCCGTAGCCATCGCCGCCGTTGTTCCCGTAGCGGCCGTAGCGACCGTAGCGGTTCGCGGAGGCGTACTGCACGCGCTGCTCCAGCCGGGCGATCCGAGTTTGGATACCGTTGGCCTCGTAAGGGTTCAGGCCATAACGCTCGGCCCGATGCAGACGATATTCGATATTGCGCGTTTCCTCGCGCAAGCGGTCTTGCATCTCCACCACGAATTCCGTTATAGCGATCCAGCCTGTTGATCTGCCACTGCACAGCATCGATCCGCGCCTGAAGTGAGCGAACGCCGCCGTAATTGTCATGGCCATTGTAACCGTAGCCATAGGACTGCGGATAATATTGAGCAGCGGCAGGGCTCGCGATAGCGAGTGCCGCGCTTGCTGCGGCAAGGGACAGAAAAAAAATCTTACGCATCACGGCTCTCCTAGTTAGACCGGTTGATGCGGATGAATGTGCGCGGATTCCCTTGATGCAGGTCTGAACGGCAGTGTCAGTCGGGGTTCAACTTGTTTCACGCCCATCGTGCTTCGGGGTTATGGCCGCTCTCCACCCCATTGCAGACATGAATATCGCGAGAATTATCGAGCTTATCGCGGAACCTTGCAGCTTTGGCGGACTTCCCGCCGCCAAACGCTACTAGACGTTTTCGTAGGGATTCCTGAGTTTATACTCGGCAGCGGCGGCGGACTGATCGAGCTCCTTGTGCCGTTCGCGCCCTTTGCGCAACTCACTCAGGATTTCTTCCAAAGTGCCTGCCATTTTTTCCAGCAAAGGCCGTTCATCCGTGTTCATTTGGTCCTCCATCTAAAGAGTAAGGGAAGAGACCTGTCGATTGCTACAGGTGCAATCCATACGAACTCGGACAGGTTATGTTGCAGTCGGGCTACATTCGGTTTCTCCGCTGCCTCAGGGATTCGGGTCCCAGACCTCCGCGCTCTCCGTTGCACTGAACATCCGCCGTCGTCTCTTCGCCATCGATCACCTCACCTCTCATTAGGTAAAGTGTTGCGACGACCTCCTGAGACCACCACCCACTGTAGACATTAGCGAGCAGAAGATTGTTACCTCAGGTTAGGCCGTGTCGAACTTCCACTCGCGTCCCCGGACGTGCGTCAAACATGGTCACAGTCGCGCCGAGCTGCTTCGACAAGGCGTCGACGATGCCTGTGCCGAGACCCGGCTTTCCGCGTTTCGTGCCGACCGGCATTCCCGTTCCATTATCCGACACGGACAGCAGCCAGGCTCCTTCGTCTGCATCAAAAGACACAATGACCTTTCTTCCAGCGGCGTGCTCGGGGAACGCATGCTTGATCGCGTTTATTACCAATTCTGTGACGATGAGGCCCATGCTGACCGACACGTCAGAGTTGGTGGTCGTGTCGTCCACGATTGCCTCAAGCGTGAGCCGTTTTGGATCGCCAATCATTGAGGCAGAAATGCTTCGACACAGGTCCGTGAAATAAGCCCGTAATTCAACGGATTTAAGCTGAGTGACCGCCAGCTGCTTTTGAAGCGTGGCGATCGACATGACCCGGCTATGCGCGTCTTGAAGATGCAGACGCGTCTCCTCGGACTGAACGCGCCGCGCGCTTTGCATCAACACGCTTGCAATGATCTGCAGGCTGTTGGCGACGCGGTGCTGCAGCTCCTGCAGCAGGACCTGCTTTTCACGAACGAGGTCGTCTTTTTGCTTTTCAGCCAGGCGCGTGGTCGTAACGTCCGTCGCGGCAAACACGACGCGCACCTTCTCGGTGTCGAAATAATCGAGTTTATGGGCGCTCAAAATGAGACGGCACGTCGCCTTTCCTTCGCGGACCAAATCCATCTCATAGGCGTCGATTTCCGCTGCTCCAGCAATAGTCGCGAGGAGAAGAGAATTGAGCTGCGGAACGTCCCATTCGCCCGCGCCGAGATCGGCCAGCCTGCGGTTGGCGATGGTCAACGGATCGAGATTGAAGGTGTTACAGAAGGAGGTGCTTGCACCAACGACGACCCCACCGTCATCCAGCAGGAGTAGCGGCGCCTTCGACAACTCAACGAGGGCCATGGCGAGGCTCGTCACTGTCTCGTTTGGGAGCGGCATTGGCTCAACCATCTCTGTTGCCCATCGCAGCCTTGATGACTCCCATAATATGATCGGTCTCGAACGGCTTCTCAATCAGTGCGTGCCCAGGCATCCTTGTCCTCACGTCAGCCGGGCTCCCCGTAACAAAAAGGACAGGTATCGGCCATTCGGAACAAATCGACTGAACCGCTGTGATTCCACAGCCCGGGCTTAATTCGACGTCGGCGGTAATCAAATCGGGACACTTGCGTTCGGCCGCTGAGACGGCCTCCTCGGCAGAAACGGCGAAATCAAACGAAGTAAAGCCGCAACTGCGCAGCGCATCCTCTATCACCATGGCAATCAAGAGACTCGTCTTCAATGATGAGTGCATGCATCGCGGCGCTCCGTGAGCGGGGAGCGTGCCACGTCTCTCCAGCACCAAGGCCCACTAAGTGACTGGTGATGCTGCTTCAACAGACTGAAGCATCATTCGTTGCAGGTTGCGGTGTCCGATTGAGTGCGTCGACTGCATCAGAATGCTGCAACGACCGCCTGAAACGGCAGTCGAAAGCGGACATAACAAAGAAGGACGCCCGACCAAAGCCAGACGCCCTTCAACGCGACGAAAGTTTCGCCCGCGTCGCGTTGTTCGCTTAGACTGTCTGGAGGTTCAACGCACAGGGTTGGCGCTGATGGTTGGTGCCCGCCTCATAGGATAGCCGCTGGCCGACCGTCGGAAGTGTATTCTTTTCCCACGAAATCGCGCTCTTTTCGAAGCGAATTATGTCACCGGCGACTTCCGGCTTGATTTCGCCGTGGCCCTTGACAGTGTCAAATGACTTTACCGTTCCAAATAACCTCATGATGAGTTCCTTTCTGGGCACCCGCCGACATTGGCGGCGTGCCGACTAAAAGACGTCAAAGATGGAGAGAGGTGCGACTGAAGCGCCCAAGACCGTCGATTTCGACTGGTAGCGATGAGTGATATGGGCCAGTTGCGTGCTAATACAATAGATAGAATTTATAGGTTAGCGGACAGCTTGTTTTTATTACCAAGCAAACTCCGCAATTTATCGTTGTCTAAAGTGCTAATCTTGATTATCATTATTCAATACTTTACAGGCATTTAGGACTGAGGGTCAACTCGCTCCCGCTTGCTGCAGGATTTTCGCGGATAGATCACCTTGCCGTTGTGGATCGTGGCTGCCGGCGTCAGGCGCGCCGGCTCAACGCGATCGCCGCCCATCAAATGAAACACGGCGTGACCACGCGCCAGGAGATAATCTGCGATGATTCGCCGGTGGCATCTCCACCACACGGCCTCGGCGCACATAATCGCGCAGCGCCGCGTGGAGCTGATCTGGAGCAGCTCGCCGAGGGCGGCGGCGAATTCGTCCGACAAGGCGTAATCCGCATAATTGTGGAAGCTCTGGTTGTCCCAAAAAGCGTTGATCTCTGGCGCCACGGAAGCTGGTGTTACCCGTTCTCGCTCCGCGTCAGGCGGCCCGCGGGAGAGGGATACCCGTCCATCCAGACGGCCAGCGTATCACTCGTCATCATCCGCCCCGATTGCGAAGAGTCTCGACGCCGAGAGACTTGCAGAGCTTCATTAGGCTCTCGAACTCGATCGTGGGCTTGCCTGCCTCGACATCGGACACGAACCGGCGCCCGGTCCCAGCATCGAGCGCCAAATCGGCCTGAGTGAGGCCGCGCCGACGGCGCGAGCGGCGCACGATGTCGCCGACCTGGGCCATGGTTCTGATCGGCATTAGCGCATCGGTGTCTGCGTCCTGCGCCTTCCGCAATCTGGCTGGCGGCGACTTGGCGGAAGTCAGCAAGCGAGGAACGGTACCTTCTGTGAGCCGAGACGTTGGGGTGGAGACGGGCGGCTCGGTCCGAAGCCGGACTGCAGGCATTGTCAGCGCCTTTTCGCGGACAACCGCGACATACTGGCGCAGCGCGTTCGAGGGCTTGGGAAACTTGACAGCGCTCTGAGCCCGCTTTCCCTTTTCTCCAACATTCGCGCTCTGAATTATTCGCATTCCGCGTCCGCTTGGCTGCGAACCGGTACGCGCGCCTTCGATCGCCCGGGTCAGGCGAGCAAGTTTGCTTGGAGGAAGAGTTTTGGCCATCTTCAGAATATTCCCGTCCGGGATCAAATGAGCTCTTAAGCGCACAAAGTCAAGATCTTATGCACCCGGGCGGTGACAAATGCGTCCGAACGGGAAAGTCAGTAGCACGAGGAGCGGGCACTACGCGCCTTGTCTGGCCAGCGAGGGACCATCTACGTCTTGGCGTGTATCCGGGAAAACAATCCGCTGTGACTACGAATCGGGGGGCAAGAGGTTCGAATCCTTTCGGGCGCGCCATTTTCCTCTTAGAGCCCTCGGCGATGCGATTGCCGTTGCTCATCACGCTTTTTCTCGTGACCGCCTGCTCCTCGGTAGGTGGACACTATCCTTCGCTTCAACCGCGTGCGGCCGAGGCGATCGATCCGCGCCTGCAGCCCGTTCGGCCGATGAATGACCGACCGGTGACTGGCGCGCTTGCGTCGCAGCTTTCGGCGCTAGTCGACCAGGCCCGTAGCGGCGAAGCGGCGTTCGAGCCCGCTGCCGCTGAGGCGGAACGGCTCGCCGCCTCGGCGGGAGCACCGCAGGGCGAGGGCTGGATTGCTGCGCAGGAAGCGCTTTCTGCGGCGATCGCCGCGCGGAAGGCAACGGCGCTAGCGCAATCGGACATCGACGCGCTCGGTGCGACTGCACTCCAGACCCATGGCGGGATCGCTCCGAATGACCTCCTGGCGATCGAGAATGCGGCTGCTAAAGTTTCTTCAATCTCGCGCAGCCAGACCGACCGAATCGCTGCGATCCAGCGCAGGTTGGGCCTTTAGCGTCAGCGCAGCTGCTCGAGCTGCGGGCCAGTCGGCAGCATCCATCCAGTAGATGATCTGCGGATTGGTCTCAGGACCGAACCGCTTGTCGGTGAAATCCAGGTCCTTGCGCCGCGTCATGCCGAGCCGCTCCATCAATCCCTGGCTGCTTGAATTGGGCGGAATCGTCATGGCGATGACATGATCATAGCCGAAGCGTCCAAAGCCTAAGTCTAAGCTGGCGATCGCCGCTTCTTTCGCGATCCCCTTCCCCCAGGCACTCTCGCGCAATCGCCACCCGATCTCGGGAGTGCCGACGAGCTCCCCTGCCTCAGGGGCATTGACGCGCTTCAAGCCGCAAAAGCCGAGCAGCTCATTTGTTGCCCTGTCTTCGACGATCCAGAAGGTATGGCCGAAATCGCGCGTGAAGCCGTTGATTCGCTTGAACCCCGCCCGCCACTCTTCAAGGGTCTGAACGCCGCCGAGATGCCGCATGACGGCGGGCACATTCATCACCTCGAAGAAGCGCGCCTCGTCCTCGTCGTCCCAATCGCGGAGGATCAGCCGCTCAGTCTTCGCAGCGATCTCAGCCACGGAGCTGCCTTCACAGCGCGAAGCACGGCCTCGACGGCGTCGTCGACATGTTCAAGATGGGTCCTGAAGCAAAGGATTGCGCATCGTAAGCGATAGCTGCCGTCGATGCGCGTTCCGCTCATCATCACGCGGCCTTCCTGCTGGATATGGCGCATCAGATTTTCGTTGAACTCGTCCACATCGCCTGTCTTCGGGAGATAGCGAAACGCGACGACCGAGAGCTGCGGCTCCGGACCGGCATCGAACCCATCGATCTTTGAGAGGCGAGCGTGGAAGTAGCGCGCGAGGGCGAGCTTCTCGGCCTGTGCGGCGCGAAAGGCGGCGACGCCGGCGATTTGCAGCGGCAGCCACAGGCGTAACGCGCGGAAATGGCGCGTGAGCTCGGGTGAGAGATCGGCCGGCGACGGGCCGACCTCGGACTCGCCGAGCGGGCGGATGTATTCGCCGCTCGCACTGAAGGCGTCCTGAAGAAGCTGGCCGTCGCGTACTAGCGCCGCGCCGGTTCCGTAGGGAAGGAACAAGGTCTTGTGCGGGATCGAGCGCGACGCTGTCGGCAAGTTCGATGCCCGCGCAGGAGCGCGCGGCCTTCGTCGCACAAAGCGAACAGCCCGCCATAGGCGCCGTCAACGTGGAACCACGCGCCGTAGCGACGGCAGAGCTCGGCGATCTCAGGCAGAGGGTCGATCGCGCCCGTGTCGACCGTGCCGGCAGACGCGATCACGAGCCAGGGACGGACGCCGCTGCGGCGATCCTCCTCGAGCGCCTGCTCAAGCGCTGGCGACCGACATGCGATAATTGTCGTCGGTCGGCGATGACGCGTCGCGGCGAGCGGCCGCGGCCGGCGATGTGGAGCGCCTTGTCGATGCAATAATGGGCGAAGCGGGTGAGGTAGATGGCGCCTCCGCCCTCAGGATCCCGCGCTTCGCGGGCGGCGACGATGGCGGTGAGATTGGCGATGCTCCCGCCCGACGTCAGCGTGCCCGCCGCTTCGCGAGGATAGCCGATGACGCTCGCCAGCCAGGCGGCGCAGGCATTCTCGATCCGGACGGCGCCCGGGCTGGCCGAAGCGAAGCCCGAATATTTGTTCGACGTGGCGGCGAGCAGGTCCCCCAAGGCCGAATAGGGACAGCCCGCCGCCGGGGATGTAGGCCATGAAGCGCGGGCTGGTCGTCGCGAAACCCGGCGCGTCGATGCAACTGCGCCGACATAGTCGAGGACCGACGCGGGATCCCTGCCCTCTTCGGCGAACTCCGGATCGAGCCGCTGGCTGAAAACCTCCGACCAGGGGCGATTGCTGGGCGCGGTCTCGACCTGGTCCCAGTAAGGCGAGCGCGTGATCGAGCGCCTGGCCGCCAATGGCCCGGCGTTCGGCGGCGTCGGGCTCCAGCGGCGCCGCGGCTTCGCGCAGCCGCTCGATCTCTGCGCGAAGCTGGTCGATCACGCGATCAGGCGCGCGGCATCCACCGCGTGATAGGTGAGGACTCCGCTTGCGCCGGCGCGTTTGAAGGCGAGCAGGGTCTCGAGGATTAACGCGTCGCGGTCGCCGGCGCCCGCCGCGGCCGCATGCTCGATCATCGCATACTCGCCGCTCACCTGGTAGGCGAAGGTCGGCACGCCGAACGCGTCCTTCACCCGCGCGAGGACGTCGAGATAGGGCAGGCCCGGCTTCACCATCACGAAGTCGGCGCCTTCGGCGAGGTCGAGCTCGACCTCGCGCAGCGCTTCCTCGATGTTCGCCGGGTCCATCTGGTAGCCGCGCTTGTCGCCCTTCAGGCGACCGAGCGAGCCGACGGCTTCGCGGAACGGACCGTAGAAGGCCGACGCATATTTCGCCGCATAGGCCATGATCGCGACGTTCTGATGCCCCGCCTCCTCCAGCGCGGAGCGGATCGCGCCGACGCGGCCGTCCATCATGTCGGAGGGCGCGACGATGTCCGCGCCGGCTTCGGCCTGGACCAGCGCCTGCTCGACCAGGATCTCGACCGTATCGTCGTTGATGACGTTGCCGGATTCGTCGATCATGCCGTCGTGGCCGTGGACGGTGTACGGGTCGAGCGCGACGTCGGTGAGCACGCCGATCTCCGGCACCGCATCCTTGATCGCCTTGATCGCTCGGCAGATGAGGTTGTCGGGGTTGAGCGCTTCGCGCGCGTCGTCGGTGCGGAGCTCGTTGGGCGTGTTCGGAAACAGGGCGATGCAGGGGATGCCGAGATCGGCCGCCTCGCGCGCTTTGGCCGCGATGCGGTCGACACTCCAGCGGCTGACGCCCGGAAGCGAGCCGATCGGCTCCTCGCAGTCGCGGCCTTCGCAGACGAACAAAGGCCAGATGAAGTCGGACGGATGCAGCCGGTTCTCGGCGAGCATCGAGCGCATCCACGGGCTCGAGCGGCCGCGGCGCATGCGTAGGGCGGGGAAGGAAGCGGACATGGCAGCGCTCTAGCTTGTCGGGCCACTTCCCGCCAAGGCCATAGCCCGAAGACTAAGAACATCGTCGAGCAGCGCCGCCGCCGTAACTTCCGGTCCGGCACCCGGGCCTTGGATGACCAGGGGCTGCGACGCGTAGCGGTCTGACCAGATCGCGACCCGATTGTCGGTGCCCGCGCCTCCGGCCAGCGGATCGCAGGGGCCGATCGCTTCTACGCCGACCCTCGCCCGGCCGTTTTCGAGGCGCGCGACGAAACGCAATCTCCTGTCCTTCCGCCGGGCGTCATCGACCAGTCCGGCGAGGGGTGCATCGAGTTGCTGCAGCTCCCGGTCGAGCAGATGAAGGGGCACGGCGCGCAGTGATTCCGGAACCAGCGATTCGACCTCGACTTCATGACTGTCGAGGGCGCACCCCGCGGCCCGCGCGAGGATGAGAATTTTGCGCCGGACATCCTCTCCCGAGAGGTCATCGCGCGGGTCCGGCTCGGTAAAGCCGGATTGACGCGCTTCACGCACCAATTGCGGAGAAAGGCCGCGAACCGTCGAAACGGTCGAAAAGCCAGGCAAGAGACCCCGACATGATGCCGGCGACGGCATGTATCCGGTCGCCACCGGTGCGCAACTCGCGGATCGAGCGAAGCAGTGGAAGGCCCGCACCGACCGTAGCTCGATCGCCAAAGCCGGCACCACGTTCCGCACATGCCGAGCGAATTTGCTTCCAAAGCTCGAGGGAAGTTCCGCTCGCAAGCTTACAGGCGGTTGCTACATGAATTCCGGAACGCAGCAGTTCCGGATGGCGCCGGGCAACATCGTTGTCGGCCGTCGCGTCGATGAGGATTCGAACACCGCGACCTCCCAACGCTTTCGCGATCGCACTTTTCTCGCAGCCGCTGGCGCACGCAGGCGCACCGGCCAACCGGGATCGTGTAAGCGCGGGGCAAAGCCCCCCGGAATCGTGGAGAGCCAGGCGCGTGTTCGCGGCATAGACGAGCCGCAGACCTTGATCATGTCCTGTCGAGTGCCATTGTTGCAGCCGGTCGAGCACCGCCTGTCCAACCGTGCCGCTTCCAAGAAGGGCGAGGCGGGTAATCCCGCCCTCCGTTGGTGCCGCTCGCGGGGATGGTCGGACTGGCTCGAAACTTGCCCGAGCTAACATCGAACGGCCTCGTTGGTCGCAGCGAGCGCGCGATTGAGCGCGGAAGCGAGATCAGAGGCAAGATCATCTGTGTCTTCGATCCCGACCGACATGCGAAGCAGCCCAGGACCAATGCCAGCGCGTTCGCGCGCATCCTCGCTCATCGCGGCGTGGCTCATCATCACGCGGATGGGCGATCAGGCTTTCGACGCCGCCGAGCGACTCGGCGAGCGTGAAGCAGCTCAGTCCGTCGACGAAGGCGCGGACCGCGCCGCTCGCCGCCATCGAGCTCGACCGATAACATCGCGCCGAAGCCATCCTGCTGGCGCGCCGCGAAGTCGTGTCCCGGATGCGCCGCAAGACCCGGATAATGAACACGCGCAACCGCCGGGTGGTCGCCAGGAGTTCGGCGAGCGCGGCCGCATTTTCCTGGTGGATGCGCAGGCGCGCGTGCAGCGTGCGCAGTCCGCGCAGGGTCAGATAGCTGTCGAACGGGGCGCCGGTCAGTCCGAGCGCGTTCGCCCACCATTTGAACTGCTCGAGGCAGCCGGCGTCGCGATTGGCGATCGACCGCGCCGCCGACGACGTCGCTATGGCCATTGATGTATTTGGTCGTCGAGTGGACCACGACGTCGGCGCCGAGCTCGATCGGCCGCTGCAGCGCCGGCGACAGGAAGGTGTTGTCCGCGGCGACCAGCGCGCCGACGTGCGTGCGCGGCCGCAGACACCGTTTCGAGGTCGGTGATTCGCAGCAGCGGATTCGACGGGGTCTCGATCCAGACGACGTCGGCTTGCGGGCGGCGCTCCAGCGCCGCTGAGCGCGCCGCATCGGTGAAGTCGCAGGTGTCGAATTCGAATAGGCCCTTGGCGGCCAGCGCGCTGAACAGGCGCCAGCTGCCGCCGTAGCAATCGTGCGGCGCCAGCAGCCGGTCGCCGGGCGCGAGCAGCGCGTGCAGCACGACGCTGACGGCCGCCATGCCGGTCGCCGTGACCACCGCCCCTGCTCCGCCCTCGAGATCGGCGAGCGCGCTCGCCGAGCAGGTCGCGCGTGGGATTGCCGCTGCGCGTGTAGTCGTACGCGGCGCTTCTGACCGAGGCCGTCGAAGCTGAAGGTCGCCGACAGGATCAGTGGGCGGCGACGACCGCGCCGAACGCTGGGTCGCTGTCGATGCCCGCGCGTACCGCCCGGGTTGACTGGGGCTGAACTTCATGGCTTGGCCTCCAGGGATGCAGAAAGTGCGGTGACGACGGCCGCGACCTGAGCCTTCCTCCTTGAGGAAGGCGTCGTGACCGAAGCGGGAATGGATCAATTGAAAGCGCGCGGATGAAATCGCGTCGGCGAGCGCCTCGACATCTGCGCCGGGACGAGCGCGTCGCTGTCGACCGCCGCGAAGCTCGCATCGATACGCGATGTCGGCGGGATCGACGCGATGAAGGTCGATTGACTCCGAGAGCCGGCGATAGGCGGCAGCGCTCATGCGCTCGCACATGGCGACGGCCGTGATGATCGAGATAATCGTCGGCGCCGACCAGAACCCGACCCTCCTCGATGCGCGGCGCCACGCTGAAACGTTCGGCGAATTCGCCCGGCGTGCGATAGGTCAGCATCGCCATGGCGCGGGCAAGCGCAACGCCCGACGCACTATCGCCGCTGGCTTCTCCTAGCTCGAGGGCGCGCCGCTGGAGCGAGCGGCAGGCACTGGCGAACGGGTGGGAAACGTCGGCAGCACTGATAACGAGGATTGCGTTGCATCGATTGGGATGACGCGCTGCGAATTGAAGCGCGACCATGCCGCCGTAGGAGGCGCCGATAAACGCGTCTGCTCGTTCAATCGCAAGATGATCAATGAGCGCTACAATCGCGTCGGCCTGGTCGGCCGCATCAATGGGCAGGTCGAGCTCGCCGTCGCCGCCGACCCATTCGATTGCAAGCAACCGGAAGTCGCCAAGGTCGAATGACGACGCTTGCGCCTGCCACCAACCGAGCTCGGGAAATTCGGGGCTCGCGAGCACATGACGGCCGGCCGAAATCCCTCCACCGGCGAGCAGAAGGCGTGAACCATCTCCAATCAGTTCATAGCGCAATGTGATTTTGGCACTGCCGCCGTGACGAAGCTGCAGCTCAAGACCAATCTCGCCCCGGTTGGCGTTCGCGCAGGACTGCGCGGCGTTGTTCCGCCGGCCTTCAGGATTACATCGATTGGTCAAGTTCATCGTCTACCCCGCCAGCTTCCTCCAGCGAGGCATGCGGGGTGACGGACAGCTTTCGGTCTCACCCATCGATTGGGTGAACCTAAACCATCTGCCGGTGGACCTCAGGTCCCCGCAGGACTTGGCACCTTTGGAGCCGCTTTCGCTCTGCTCCCGGTTGCCCCGGCGTCTTCGGGCCTGTCCCTCAGCCGGTCTCGATGGATGCGATGCAAATGGCGGGCAGCAAGAGCGCTGTCAACCGGCGGGATTGAGGGCCCCACCCGCCTCGCGCGTCGCAAGTGCTTCCTCGGTCGTTTCCTCCTCATCCGGGCATGGCTGCCCAACGGTCATTCGCGCCTTCTTCCAGCTGCCTTGCAGGTAATAGCCGATCGCGAGCGCAACATTGGCGAACGAGCTGACGGGAAAACTCCACCATATCGCGTCGCTACCGAGCCAATGGTCGGTCGCAAAAATGAACCCGAAGCGCACCGGGAGCAGGCCGATCGTGAGAATGATGAGGGGCGCCCAGACGGCGCCGTTGGCGCGGACGGTAGCGAACAGCACCATGGTGATCCCGAACAGGATGAAGTTCCAGGTTGCGATCACGTGGATGTGCCGCGCGATCGGAAGCGCCGGACTGCTTCCGCCCATGAACAACGCCATGACCGAGCGGTCGGCGATTGTCAGAAGAACGACCAGCGCAGCGGTGATGAGGACGGAGTAAATGATCCCCGAACGCGTGACGGAACCCACCCTCTCCCACCGACCGGCGCCAATATTCTGAGCGACCATTGCGCTCACTGCCGCCCCCAACGCCATCGCCGGCATCTGCACATAGGTCCACAGTTGCATGGCGACGCCGAAGGCGGCGGCGGTGTCGACCCCGTGTGCGTTCACGAGCCCGATGAGCGCCAGCGCAGACACCGAAATGACGATCATCTGGATGCCCATCGGCAAGCCCTTGACCACGATTGTCTTCACGATCGCGGCATTCGGAAGCAGAAAGCCCAGCTCGCGGCCTTTGAGGCGCAGCGGCAGGTCGCGCAGGTAAATATAAGCAAGGAGCGCGAGCAGGGCAGTGTAGTTGGCAATGAGGGTCGCTGTCGCCGATCCGGCAATGCCGAGCCGCGGCGCCGGCCCGAGGCCCCGGATGAAGACCGGGTTGAGGCCGCTGTCGAGGACGACCGCGACCAGCATGAACCACAAGGGGGTCATACTGTCGCCCGCGCCTCGCAGAGTCATCATCAGCATCGTCAAAAGGAGTAGCGCCGGCATCGCAAGGAAGATTACGCGTAGATAGGCGAGGGCGAGAGGCGTTGCGGCCGCGGGAGTTCCAAGCAGGCGAAGAATTGCCGGGCACAGGAACCAGCCCGCGGCCGCGACCACGATCGTGATCAGGAGGAAGCCGCCGGCGGTCGTGCCAACGACGCGACGCGCCTGCTCGACGTCCCTTCGACCGAAGGCTTGGCCGACGAGGATCGTCGCTGCCATCCCGAACCCGAACACGAATGAGATCAGGAGGAACATGACCATGTTCGCGTTCGACGTCGCCGCCAGCGCGCTCTCGCCAAGGAAGCGGCCGACCCAAATCGAGTTCACCGTGCCGTTCAGGGACTGAATGATCGACGAAACAAGTGTCGGCAATGCGAACTTGAGCAGCGTCGGGCCGATGCTTCCCTTCGTCAGGTCGCCGCGTTCGGGCGGTCGCCGTCCTTCTGCTGCGTCTGGCACAGTCTCTCCGCTTACCCCAGCTTCTCCAACGCGGCACGCAGTCGTTCGGCCTCAGCGGCCTTGGCATCACGATCTGCGCGCGCCTTTTCGACAGCCTCCGGCTTGGCGCGTTCGGTGAAGTTAGGATTGGCGAGGCGCTGTGCGAGGCTGTCGCGTTCCTTCTCCGCAGCGGCAACGCCCTTTGAGAGGCGATCGCGCTCGGCTCCGACGTCGATGACGCCCTCCAAGGGAAGCGAATAGGTCGCTTCATCGACCACTATTTGTGCGGCGCTCTCGCCTGAGAAGGTCGACAATTGGATCGAACTCCAGCCGCGCCAGGCGTGAGAGCATCGCGTGGTTGCGATCGAGGCGAGCGATCGTGGCCTTGGACGCGCCTTCGGCGAACAGGTGCAGCTTGGCAGACGGCGGCACGTTCAGCTCGGTGCGGGCCGAGCGCACTTCGCTGACCAGCCGCAGGAGCCATTCGAGCTCGCGCTTGGCGTGAGGATCGGCCTGCGCCTGCGGCTCGGGCCATTTCGCGACGATCAGCTCGTACGGCCGCTCGCCCATCGCGTGCCACAGCTCTTCAGTGATAAAGGGCATGAGGGGATGGAGCATCACCAGGATCTGGTCGAACGCCCAGGCGGCAACGCGTTTCGTCTCCTCATCGAACGCGCCTTTTATGAGCTCGACATACCAGTCGCAGAAGGTTCCCCAGACGAAATGGTAGATAGCGTCGGCCATCTCGTCGTAGCGCAGATCGTCGAAGGCGCGGTCGAGCTTGGCGAGAGTCTCAACCACCTCGCCGATGATCCACCGGTTGACCGGGCAGCTCGGCCGTCGGCGCGCCGATGCTGTCGCTCGCGCTCATCCCATTCATCTGTAGGAAGCGGGCCGCGTTCCAGAGCTTGGTCGCGAAGTTGCGGTACCCCTCGACGCGCTTCTCATCGAGCTTGATGTCGCGGCCCTGGCTTTCCATCGCGGCGAGCGTGAATCGCAGCGCGTCCGCGCCATATTTGTCGATCAAGCCGAGCGGGTCGACGGCATTGCCCTTCGACTTGGACATCTTCTGGCCCAGTGCATCGCGGACTAGCCCGTGGAGGTAGAGCGTCTTCCACGGCACCTCGCCCATGAATTCGATGCCCTGCATCGCCATGCGCGCATCCCAGAAGAAGAGAATGTCGAAGCCGGAGATGAGGACATCGTTGGGGTAGTGGCGCTTTAGGTCCTCGTTCTCCTCGGGCCAGCCTAGAGTCGCGAATGGCCACAAGGCCGAGCTGAACCAGGTATCGAGAACGTCTTCGTCCTGCCGCAGCGGCTGGTCGCCAGCTTGCGCCTTCGCTTCCCCCTCTGTCTCCGCCACGAAGACATGCCCGTCCTCGGCGTACCAGGCAGGGATACGGTGGCCCCACCAGAGCTGGCGCGAAACGCACCAGGGTTGAATGTTTTCGAGCCAGTTGAACCAGGTCTTCTTCCACGTTTCGGGGACGATCTTGATGTCGCCCTTCTTGACAGCCTGGAGGGCAGGAAGGGCCAGCTTTGCCGCGTCAACGTACCATTGATCGGTGAGCCATGGCTCAATCACCACGCCTGAGCGATCGCCAAACGGGGTCGGAATCACGCGGTCCTCGACGCGGACCAGCGCACCTTCATCCTCGAGCAGCTTGACGACGCGGCTTGCGCGCCTCGTCGCGTGAAAGGCCGAGCAGTTCCTGCGGGATGAGCCCGTCCTGCGTCTGCACGACGTAAGCCTGGGCGTCGAACATGTTGAGCATGTCGGCCGGCCGGAGGCCGGCGCGCTTGCCGACCTCGAAATCGTTGAAGTCGTGCCCGGGCGTGATCTTCACCGCGCCCGAGCCGAGCTCCGGATCGGCGTGCTCGTCCGCGATGATCGGGATCAGTCGGCCAGTGATCGGGTGCCTGATCTGCTTTCCGATGAGCGCCTTGTACCGCTCGTCATCCGGATGGACTGCGACGGCCATGTCGGCGAGCATCGTCTCGGGCCGCGTGGTCGCGACCTGAATTGCGCCGCTGCCGTCCGCAAGCGGATAGCTAAGCGTCCAGAACCTGCCCTCAACATCCTTGGTCTCGACCTCGAGGTCGCTGATCGCCGACTGGAACTTGGGGTCCCAGTTCACCAGCCGCTTGTCGCGGTAGATGAGGCCGCGCCTGTACAGTTCGACGAAGACGCGGATGACAGCGCGGCTGAAACCCTCGTCCATCGTGAATCGCTCGTGGGCCCAGTCGCAGGACGCGCCGAGCCGGCGAAGCTGCCGAGTGATCGCTCCGCCCGACTGCGCCTTCCACTCCCATACGTGCTCGAGGAATGCTTCGCGGCCGATCTCGGTGCGGCTGAGGCCCTGGCTCTCGAGGTTGCGCTCGACCACCATCTGGGTGGCGATTCCGGCATGGTCGGTGCCGACCACCCAAAGCGCGTCCTTGCCCCAGCATCCGCTCGCGCCGGGTGAGGACGTCCTGAAGCGTATTGTCGAGCGCATGGCCGATGTGGAGCGAGCCGGTGACGTTCGGCGGCGGCATGACGATCGTCCACGGCTTCGCGTCGGGGCGGTCGGGGCGGAACAGCCCCTCCCGCTCCCAATGCGCATACCATCGATGCTCGATCGCGGCCGGGTCGAAGGTCTTGGGAAGCTCGCTCATGGCCGCACGCGGTTAGCGATGCGGCGGTGCAGCATCAACCTCGCTCGGCCGTGCCCGGGCGCCGGGGCTGCCCAGGGATCGCGTCGGGGACCGGCTGCCCCTGCCCCAGCCACTGGCGCATCCAGCCGAACACCTCATGGTACCATTGAACCGAGTTCTTGGGCTTCAGCACCCAATGGTTCTCGTCCGGAAAGATCAGCAGCCGCGACGGGATGTTGCGGCGCTGAAGCGCGGTGAAGGCGGCGATGCCCTGCGTGTAGGGGATGCGGAAGTCGTTCTCGGACTGGTGACCACGAGCTGCGGGGTTTTCCAGTTCTGGACGAAGTTGACGGGGTTCCAGCGTTCGAACTCCTGCGGCGCTTCATAATAGGGATGGCCGCCGTGCTCCCATTCGTCGAACCATAGTTCCTCGGTCTCGTAGGCCATGGCGCGAGCGTCGAAGACGCCGTCGTGCTGGACGATGCACTTGAACCGGTCGGGCCAGTTCCCCTCGATCCAGTTCATCATATAGCCGCCGTAGGAGCCGCCGAGCGCGCAGGCGTTGTCCGCCTCGAGCTGCGGATCGTGCGCGGTCGCGTAGGCGAGGCCCTTCTGCAGGTCTTCCAGCGGCCAGCCGCCCCAATTCTGGTGGATCGCGTCGGTGAAGGCCTGGCCGTAGCCCGTCGCTTCCGTGGAAATCGACGCTGACCGCGCGCATAGCCCGGAGCCGAGAACAGCCGCGGGTTCCAGCGGTACGACCAGCTGTTGTTGAAGCTTCCCTGCGGTCCGCCGTGGACGAGGAAGGCGATCGGCAGCGGCGCGGTCGTGTTCGCGGGCTTCAGCGTCCAGCCCCAGACGGTGTCGTCGTTCGCGCCGGCGAAGCTGAACTTGTGGAACGTGACCGGATCGAGCTGCGCAAGCAGGTCGCGGTTGAGGTCGGTGAGCTTGGTCGTGCGCGCCGCGCGCATCGAGCCGATACAGATCGTCGGGCGCCACGATGCTGTTCATCGTCGCGATCGCGCCGCCGCCGGCGCAGCGCATGGACATTGCCGAAATTGCCGTCGCCGGTCAGGCGCGTGACCTTGCCGCTCGCGGCGTCGACGCGGAAGACGGGCTCTTCGAGCGTGTCCTCGGCGGTGACCAGCAGGCTCCGGCCGTCGGTCGCCCATTCGATCGAGCCGACCGAGCGGTCCCAAGCCTGAGTCAGCGGGCGGACGCGTGCCCGATCGCGAGGTCGCGCAGCATCAGCACCTGGCGGTCGGCTTCGTAGCCGGGCCGCGCCATCGCGAAATAGGCGAGCGTCCGCCCGTCGGGCGAAACGGTCGGCAGCGTGTCGGTCGCCGTCGTTCGCAGTCGGTGAGGTTGACCGGCGGCGCGCTTCCGTCCGCTGGCGCCGCGAAGATGTCGAGGTTGGTCGACAGCGCTTCGATGCGGCCCGCCTCGCGCAGCGCGAAATAGACGGTGCGTCCGTCGGGCGAGAAAGCGATCTCCTCGCCGCCGCCGAACGGCTTGGACGGCGTGTCGCCGACGAGATTGCCTTCGATCGGGACGCCCGGCACCGGCTGAGCTTCCCGCCCGCGATCGGGAAAGTGAACAGGCGCGAGCGCACGCCCGGCTCCGCCCACGTATCCCAGTGCCGGATGAACAGCTGGTCGTAGGTGCGGCCCGAGCCGATCTTCGGATTCTTCGGGCAGGCTCGGCGCAGTTGAGATCGGGGCAGCGAAGGTCGCGGTCGGCCCAGACGACGACGCGGTCGCCCGACGGCGCGAGCTTGAACCCGCCGATATCGCCTTTGAAGTCGCTGACCTGCACCGGCGCACCGCCGATCGGCATGCGGAACAGCTGGTCCTGGTCGCCGACCGGCATCAGGAACCAGAGCGACCCGTCGGCGCCGAAGACCGCGTCGTGGCCCTTCTCGGCGCCTGCGATCGGCTGGGGCGCAGCGCCCGCCCTGGTCAGGTCGAGCAGGTAGAGCGTGTTGACGCGCTTGTTCTTGTCCCAGTCGGTGCTCGAGATGGTGAACACGGCCCAGCGGCCGTCGGGCGAGACTTCGGGCGAGCCCAGGCGATGCATCGACTGCAGGTCGATCGCGGTCATCGGGCGGGCGGAGAGCGGGCGAAGCCGCGAGCGCAGCGGCCGCGAGCGGCGAGGAGGAGCTGCGGAATTCTGGTCATGCACGCAGGCGTAGCAAAGCCGCGCCCGTGCGTGCAAGGATCTAGAGCGGCCGCCCGGTGATCCGGGAGATCTCGCGCTTCACATGCTCTTCGACCATCTGCGGCAGATGCTCGTCGAGCCATTGCTTGAGCATCGGCCGCAGCATCTCGCGGACCATGTCCTCGAGCGGGTTGACCTGCGGCGCGGCGGGGACGCTCGCGGCGACGGTCTGCAGCTGCTCGAGCGCCTGGCGGCTCTGCCCGGCGACTTCCTCGTCGACCAGCGGCGGGCCGAGATCGGCCGGCGGGCGCAAGCGGCTCGTCGAGCTCGAGCACGTCGTCCTCGGCTCTTCGGTCGTCCTCGGGAAGCGGCTCGTCCTCGACCGCTTCGACGGGCCGCGCCGCGGCGCGCAGCTCCTTCTCCTCGGCGATCACTTTCTTGATCGACGCGAGGATGTCTTCCATCGAGGGTTCGCGGCCGGGCGACTGCATGCGCGCGACGCTATAGCTTCATTGCGCGCGGACTCGCCGAAGTCACCCCTCCGGACGTGAGGCGCGCCGGCTCGGTCAGGCGTCGTGCCCGGCCCGGGATTGCCGGCGGCGGAGTCGATGCGCGCCGGATCGATCTGGGCGTGACGATCGGGTTGGCGGCATCTCCTCCGGGCTGACGGTGCGCGTCGCGACCGGCGATGTGGCGTCGGATCGCGTCGCCCAGTCGTTCCAGTTGTTCGCGACGCGGCGGTAATTGCCGAGCGGATCGTAGAGCGGTCCGCCGTCGAGCCCGAGATCCTGCGCCTCGGCCTGGCCCATCGCGTTCAGCAGCTGGAAGCCGGCGACATAGGCGTCGCGCTTGGCGGTGACCAGCGCGACCTGCGAGTTGCAGCAGTTCCTGCTCGGCGTTCAGCACCTCGATGATCGGTGCGCGTGCCGACGCTCTGCTCGGCGCGGTTGCCCTCGAGCGCGAGCTCGTTGGCCTGGACCGCGACGGTCTCGGCCTGGATCGCCTTCTGCGCCGCGTCGTAAGTCGGCGAAGGCGGCGCGCGCGGCCTGGACGACGGCGCGCTCGGTGCCGACGACCTGCTCGCAGCACCTGGCCCTGCTGCGCCTGCGCCTGACGGATGCGCGCGGCGGGAAGGCCGCCCTGGAAGATCGGCACGCGCGCGCTCGAGCCCGATCGTGGTCTGCGTGCCGGTGCTCGGGAACTGCCGGCGATGTCGGCCGCCGAGTTCGTTGACATAGGTCGCCGCTTGCCGACCGCCGAGAGCGTCGGAAGGCGGCTCGCCTCGGCGACGCGCACGTCATAGCCGGCGGCGATCGCCTGGCGCGAGATCGCAGACCAGATCCGGGTTGTTGGCAAGCGCGATCCGCACCGCTTCGTCCGGCGTCGCGGGAAGCGGCGGGAGCGGCGGCGGCGGCGCGAGCTTGCCCGGCGGATGGCCGATCATGCTGGCGGTAGGTCGCTTCGCTCGCCGTCAGCTGCCCCTGCGCGGTCGCAAGCTGCGCGCGGCCGAGCTGAAGCCGCGCTTCGGACTGGGCGACGTCGGTGCGGGTCAGATCGCCGATCTGGAAGCGGTCGCGCGTCGCCTCGAGGTTGGTCTCGAGCACCTTCACGTTGTTCTGGTTGAGCTCGACGATCGCGCGGTCGCGGATCACGTCCATGTAGGCGGAGACCGCGTTGGTGAAGACGTCGCCTTCGACCGCGCGCAGCGTCGCCCGGCCCGCCTCGACCCGCGTCTCGGCGGCGCGGACGTTAGTTCCTGACGCTGCCGCCGTTGAATAAAGGGTAGCTGAGGTCCGCTCCCGCCGAAAGCGGTCGGCCCTTGCCGCCGGTATCGAGGATGCCGCTGCGGCTGAGGTCGCGGTTGAGGCCGACAGTCGCGCTGACCTGCGGCCGCCCGGCGGCCTTGGCGATCGCGACCGTCGCGTCGGTCGCCTCGAGCGTCTCGCCGCTGGGCGGTCAGCGTCGGGTTGGTCTGATAGGCGGAGACGAGCGCCTCGCGCAGCGTGTCGGCGCCGAGGCCGTGCCGGCCATCAGCGCAGCGATCAGCGATCCGGTGATGAAGCTTGCGAACCACTCGACGACCCTCTTAGAAAATGAAAGCTTTCGGGCGCGTGAAGCCGGGCAGCGCCGGAACGCCCGCATCGCTCGATGGACAGATAGCCGAACGCGCCGCCGGCCTTGCGGCCGACGATCAGCCGCGTGATCCCGCGGTCGAGCAGCGCCGTGCCGAGCCGGCCGCCGTCGGCGAGCTGATCGACGATCGCGTCGGGAATAAATTCGACGGCGCCGTCGATCAGGATCTGGTCGTAGGGCGCAGCCTTCTTCCAGCCCGGCCTCGAGCGGGCCTTCGACGACATCGATGCCGTGCTCGCGCGCCGCGCCGGCGAGCTCGGGCGAGCTTTCAAGCGCGGCGACGTCGAGCCCCATCGCTGCGAGCACCGCGGCCGAATAGCCGGTGCCGGCGCCGACAACGAGCGCGCGCTGGCCGCGCTCGGGCATCATCTGGGTGAGCAGCTGATCCGAGCACCGCCGGCGCCGGAAGGAAGCGCCCGTCGCCCATCAGCACGGCGCGGTCGACATAAGCGAGCGGGCGCGTCTCGGTCGGCAGGAACTTCTCGCGCGCGCACCTTGCCCATGGCATCGAGCACCGCGGGATCGCTCACGCCCTGCGGCCGCAGCTGGCTTTCGACCATCGCCGCGCGCGCGGCGCGAAATCGGGGATCGGGCGTTTGAACCGTCATTGCTGTTATATGCCGCTAATACACTTCGAGTTCAAGACGTCCGGCGCTCATATATGGAGCTTGGAAGCCGCGCCAACCGCCATTCATCGAAAGATCGGCCGGCAGCCGGCCGGGACTTGACCGCAAGGCGAAGCTCGCCGCAAAGACGCCCAACTCTCCGGCCCGATGGCGGAGTGGTTACGCAGAGGACTGCAAATCCTTGCACGCCGGTTCGATTCCGGCTCGGGCCTCCAATATCGAGACATAAGTTATTGTTTTTCAATAGCTTATGCCCGGGTTATCCAATTCATTGACCTAATCGGAATCCCACGTGCGCACCTTCACGGGTGCGCTCGGTCACCTGTGGCCTGCTCGACTTGCCTGCCAGGAAGCGACTTGAGGAGTTCAAGATCTTCTGGGTGCCGCTCCATTATCTCGAGGAGCGCGACCGCCGCATCAGATGGTGGGGTTTTTCCGGTTTCATATTTTTGAAACGCACGTTTGCCGCCGCCCAAGACGCGACCGGCCTCTTCTTGCGTGAGCTTCAAGCGTAGCCTCAACGAGCGAACCTTCTTGGCGTAATTCATTCGCATCTGCTGGTAGACTTCGTTCCACTCGGCGAGATCTTTTCCAGTGTGAATCGCATCGCCATCGCCTTCAGGATACCAGCCCGGAACATCGATCACCTTGGAATAAATCGCGTACGAGACCATCATTGGCCGCACGCCACGTCGCAGCGTTTCGCCAGTCTCGGGATGGATCCTCGTCTTCTCGGCCATGATCAAACCTCTTTGAACGACGCGAGCGTCACGTCGATAAGCGTTTCGCCCGCGAACTTCAGATACAACCACATTCCATCCATCGGCGCCTTGTAGGTGTCGTGCCAAACTCTAGGATTTGGCGGCGAGTGCTGCGTCTCCGATTTCACAAAGTCGCGCTTCTCGAGCGTTTGTACGACATCGACCACGTCCTCCAACGAATAACCGATCGCGTTTGCCGACCTGATCGCCGAACTCGTGATCTCCAAAGTTTCGACGTCGGCAAACTTGGCCTGGATGCCCGACAAAAGATGGTGCGGCACATTCTTCAGCACTAGCCGGCAATACACCTTAGAGGTGTAATTGTCAACGCGGTTATGGTCCCCAATCGGGTTCTAGCCGCAGCGAGAGGGCTTCGCACTCACATACGTCGCGGAGCGGAAGTCGCCTCCCAAGGTTATCCACTTCAGTCGGTAACTGTTTGAGATCCTACCGGCTGCTGCCGGGTGGTTATCCAATGTACGTCATTGAAAATATGAACTTGTGGCCCTCCGGCTCGGGCCTCCACCCACATTTAAATCGTTGATTCTCCAAGAGAAAGTATCTGAACAGTAGCGCGCTTCAGCGGCATTCCGGTGTCGAATCCGTCCGCGGAGACTGACCGACGAGGGCGCGCATGTCCCGGTTTCGCGCCTCTGTCTCTGCGGCGAATTTCGTCCGCACGGTTTGGTAGCCAAGCACGGCACGCAAAGCCCAACTGTCCGGTCTTGAACAGCAGCTGTGCGAGAATGGACACGGGGGCGCGATGCGTGAACGGGCTCGTTCCGTGGCCTGTACGGTCTTCGGCATTTCATCAGCTGAGTGCTGCAAGCGTCGTGCCAAGACGCTTTTGCGGAGGAGGACGTCCGCGACGCGGCCCACCTCACCACTTCTCTCCGAACGGACGCACGGCGACTTCAAAGGTCCAAGCGGAACGCGGCTGCTTGGCAAGCCACACGGCGGTCGCGGCCATGTCGTCCGGCTCGAGGAAGAAGTCATTGGACTTATCCGGCATGTTCTGACGCGTCCGGGGCAAGTTGACCACCGCATCGATGACGATGAGCCCGACATGGATGCCCTGCGGCCATAACGTTCGCGCCATCAATTCCGCGAGGCTACGCTGGGCCGCCTTAGCCGGCGCAAAGGCTGCGGTCCTCGGACCGCCGCGAAGTGACGCTGTCGCACCGATGAAAATGATTGTCCCGGAGGCGGCCGCCTTCATCCCCGGGATCACTTGTTGGCTGACGGCGAGTGCGCCGAGCGCGTTGACCCGCCACGAAGATTCAAATCCTTCAAGGTTGATGGTTTCAACATCCCCCCAGACTCCCGAGCCAGCATTGTAGATCAGCGTCGCCGGATCGCCGAGATCGGAACGAACCCTGGCGAACGTATCGGCCACGCTCGCCGGATTCGAGACGTCACAGGAATAAGCCCGCGCGTCATCGAGCTCGCTCGCCAACGCCTCCGTGAAATCGGTGCTGCGCGCGAGCAACGCTAGTGACATGCCTTCGCGTGCGAACGCCCGCGCCAGGGCAGCGCCATTGCCTTCACCAACGCCGACAACTGCGCAAATTGGCTTCGCCATTTTCATCTCTCCATTTTGCGGTTCGGAGTGACATTCAACTCGAGCCGGTCGCGAGTGTTCTGAGGTCTCTCCATCCGTATGCCACCTCGACAAGATTGCCGCGTTTTTCAGCGATCAACCGGCCTCCAGTTCTTTCGTAGAAGCATCGCGCGAGTCTGTTGTGCTCGAGCACCCACAGGCTCATCGCACCATGACCTCTATCCAGCAGCGCACCGGCCATTGCCCTCATAAGTCCGGAACCGCCGCCCAGTCCCTGGGCGCCTCGGAGCATGTAGAGTTCGCTTACCTCGCTCGTGAAGCCGCGATGATGCAGAAGTTCCGAGCGCTGTTCATGGCAGATGCCGTAACCTACAATCGATCCCTCCTGCTCGGCAACGAATGCAGAACTCGCCTCCGACGTGCGAGGTCGGTCGAGCATCCGCTGCCGCCGTATCGCTTCGTTCGAGATTGAGAGCCGCTCCAGCATCGGCTGCGGCAGCAGACCGGGATAGGTCTCGCGCCATGAGGCAATGTGAACTCTCGCCATCGGCAGCACGTCGGCGTCCGTCGCTCGGCGTATCACGCAGCGTCGGAGGAGTTAATTGCGCCGGTTCGCTCACCGACGAGACCTAGGATGCCAATGGCGGGGGAATAACAATTTGGGGTAGGCGAGCAGCGAGTTTCGGGTCATGCCGACTGCAGCGCTCCCTCCGGCGCCATTCCCTTCTTGGCGAGGTCCTTAAGCGCCTGATCATTCTTGCGGAGATCAGCGAGACCCATAAAACACGTTGTCGCAGCTGACTTTGATCCTTGTGATGCAGTCCCAAGCCTCTTGATCGTTTCAGCCTCCGCAGGATTCTCGAACGATCAGTTCGGTCGGAAGGAATATTGGCAGGTCCTCGTTTTCGGAATCCAGGATACTCGATACCAGCAGCTTGCCCGCACGGAGCGTGTCCTGACGGACGGTGGAAAGCGTGGGCGTGCTCAGCCGGCTCAGGAGCATGTCGTCATAACCGACGATGGAAACGTCTTTAGGGACTTCGATTCCCGCGCGCCGCAGCGCCCGCATGGCGCCAAGCGCAATCAGGTCGCTGGCAGCGACGATTCCATCGAACTTGATGTCCCGGCGCAGCAGGCGTGTTACCGCCGCGTCCGCAAACTCGAGTTCGAATTCGACTTCGCAAATCAATCTGGGGTCGGCCTCCAGTCCCGCTTCCTCCAATCCCTCGAGATAGCCGCCGACGCCGCTGCTGCGCCTCGGGATCGCTGCCGCCGATGAAGAGAATCCGGCTACGTCCGAGCCGGGCGATGTGCAGCGTCGCTCGCCGTCCGCCAAGCAAGTTGTCCGATCCGATCGAGCGGTATTTCTGTCCGGGAAGGTGCGCTCCCCACAGGACGAACCTGGCGCCAGTTTCGGCGAGGCGATTGAACTCCTCGTGCAACATGCTCTGGCCGAGGAAGATGACTCCGCTCGAGCGGCCGGTTGTGGTCGCGGTGACGAGATCGTTGAAGTTGGCGGGCGCCACGTGGCTGACGGTGAAGTCGCAGTCGCGTTCGCGGGCTGCTTCACCGATGCTTGCGAGCAATTCGAGGAAGAACGGGTGCGATAGCGGCAGCGGGCGGCCCCGTTGGCTTGGCGTGACCACGGCGATTGAACCTTCCGCTCCAATCGGCGCCGCTGGCATCGACTGGCGAAACGGATAGTCATGCTCGCGGGCAAGCGCCCAGATCCGCTGCTTGGTGCGCGCGCTGATCAGCGGCTGATCGTTGAGCGCTCGTGAAACGGTGGAGATCGACACGCCAGCGAGCTTGGCCAGATCCTCGAGCGTTGTATTGCTGTTGCTATCGTTGACCATTGCGCTCAGACTGCATGGTTCTTGAAAGCAGCGACTTAGGTCACCGAAGGGCTTGATTTGCAACCGGCCAGTGTGACCGACAGTCCAGACGATTATTCTCCAGCATCGGTACCGAGGCTTTCGCGGCGAGCCATCGCCAACATGTGCTGCGGCCTGTTCGGCGTGCAGATCGTCTGGGGCCTTCAGAATGTCGATACCAGCCGCATTTTCCAGACGCTCGGCGCGGGCCTCGATCAGTTGCCGATCCTGTGGATCGCGGGCCCCATTACCGGGCCTGCTCGTTCAGCCGGTCATCGGTCATCTGAGCGATCGGACATGGGGCCCGCTCGGCCGGCGGCGCCCCTATATCCTCGGCGGCGCGATCGTGAGCGCGATTGCTCTCGTCCTGATGCCCAATGTTCACAGCCTGTGGGCAGCGATCTTCATGCTGTGGCTGCTTACCGGTGCGATCAACGTCGCCATGGAGCCGTTCCGGGCGCTCGTCGCCGACACCGTTCCTGAGGAACAGCGGACGTTCGCCTATGCGACGCAGGTGTGCTTCATCGGCGCCGGAGCGGTGATTGCCTCGATCCTGCCATGGTTGCTCGCGCGTCTGGGCGTGCCGAGCGTAGCGTCGCCGGGAATTCTGCCTGCTTCGCTGCGCGCCGCATTTGCGATCGGCGCAGTCGGGTTGCTGGTCGGTGCCGGGATCACGGTCGCCACAACGAGCGAGCGACCGCCGGGCGAGCTCGCGGGCGACCGCGAAGGCATTGCTCGGGCGGCCCGGACGAATGGCAGTTCGTCCGGTCTCTTGCGTTACAGTGGATTGTGGATTTTCGGAGGCGGAGCCATTGCCGCTGTGGCCGCACTCAAACACTATCCGAGCGAACTCTACCTGATCGCCGGCGTCTGCCTGTTGCTCGGCATAGGACAATGGGTGACCGCCTGGCGTGCACGCCGCGGGGTTCGATCCACCGGCCTTCTCGAGATCATCGACGATGTCTTCCATATGCCCGCGGTAATGCGGCGGCTGGCGGTGGTTCAATTCTTCACCTGGTTTGGCCTGTTCGCGATGTGGATCTACATAGTTCCCGCAGTCGCCGAGCGCAGCGGCACTGGATCCAACCCCGCGAGCCTTGCCTACAACGTTAGCGCCGACTGGGTCGGTGTCATGTTCGCCCTTTACAACGGGATCGCAGCGCTCGTCGCGCTCGTCTTGCCTCGGCTTGTCGCGCGTATCGGACGGCGTGAAGCGCACGCGTTTTGCCTGCTGTTCGGCACCGCGGGACTCTGGGTTTCGCATTCATCGCGGATCCGCGGTGGTTGTGGCCGGCTGCGGTCGCAATCGGCATGCGCATGGGCGTCCATCCTGTCGATACCATATGCGATGCTCTCCAAGCGCCGTGCCGCCGGAACGGATGGGCGTCTATATGGGTATCCACAACGTGTTCCTCGTGCTCCCACAGCTTGTGGCCACGGCGCTGCTGGGATGGATCGTCGACGATCTTTTCGGCGATCACGCATATCTTGCGCTCGTGCTTGCTGCTGCAAGCATAGCAATCGGTGCGATAATCACTTTGACCATTCCCGATCATCACCGCGATTGATCGCAACCCAATCGCGTCGGCCAAGAATACTCCGAGCGGCGCCTGCGTTCGCATTTCGCACCGATACAGCCAATGCAAAAAATCTGCAAACTCTTGCATGAATGCCGATTGTATGTGGTGATTTGCGACCAAATCGACCGCATGCAAACGATAACCGGGCGCACTCCTCTATCCAAAGCGCACCTTATATGTTTGATTTAAAAGCAACTTTTAGCGACAGCGCATAGTGGCTTGCGGAAACCGAAAATTTGCAGCAAATTTACGCAAGTCAGGCGAACCGACCGGGGCGGTTCCGCGCACTGACTTCCGCGTTTCGCGGGCGACAGGGAGAGGGACATCGATGGATGATTTGCGCTGTGATGCGGGGTCGCCGGCTGCGACAGCGGAGGTTCGCTGCTTGTGCTCGCCTGGCTGGGCGTCGGAGAGCCGGCATACGCTCAGGCAACCGCGGAAGCGGCGGCTCCCGCACAGCCCACTGACGTTGGCGCACCGGGCTCGAACACCAGCAAATCCGCCAAAGCGTCAGACGAAACAGACACGATCGTCGTCATGGGCGTTCGGGGCGCGCTCGCCACCGCTCAATCGATCAAGAAGAACGCGCCGACAATCGTCAATTCAGTGCACCGCCACGGATATCGGCGCTTTTCCCGACCAATCGGCAGCAGGAGCGCTCCAGCGCATTCCGGGCATCACCGTAAACCGTCTGCAGTCGGCCGACGACAGCACCCATCCGTCCGGCGAACCGACCAGGTCCTAATCCGCGGCCTGACGTATGTGCGCACCGAGTTCAACGGCCGCGACAGCTTCTCGGCCGACTCCGCGCGCGGCCTCAAGTTCAACGACGTCTCGCCGGAGCTACTGGCCGGGATCGACGCCTACAAGAACGAGACTGCCGACATGATCGAGGGCGGCATCGCCGGTACGGTGAATCTGCGCACGCGCCTGCCATTCGACCAGAAAGGGCTGGTCATCGCCGGAAACGTCAAAGCCAATTACGGCAGTCGCTCGAAGAAATGGACGCCGGAATTTTCCGGCGCTGGTCAGCGACACCTGGGACACCGAGGTCGGCCGTTTCGGACTGCTCGCCGACTACGCGTGGAGCCATGTGGTGACACGCACCGAAAGCGTGATCATCGACAAGATCGACACCTATTGCTCGGCTGGCGCAACCGATGCGAACGGCAACGCGATCGTGAGCAGCGACGGCAGCATCCCGTGCACCGCCAATCCTTTCGGCGGTTCGGGATGGGCATTCGCGCCCGACGGCATTCGTTATTCACAGGTCAATTACGACCGTCACCGTCACGGACTGGCGCGCTCGCCGGCCAATACGAAAATACCGACAGGACACATTCTGCGCCACCGTCCAGTACCTCAGCTCTAAGTATCACAATGCCTGGATCGAGCATGCGAGCCACGCGATCCTCGACGGCAGCTATTTTGGCACACCAGCATTCAATCCGCGCGCTTCGACCATCTTCGGTCCGGCCGACGGCACCGGCCCGCTGTGTTGGGCCGAACGGAATGCTCATCGGGCGATCTCACGCAGCCCCACGGCAGCTGGCGCGGATCATGGAGCGGTAATCCCCAGGACGCCATCAACACCGGCTCCGCAATCCCGGGCGTGCCGTTCGTCAACGACTGCGCGATCGCCGGGCAGCTGCACGACGCTCGCGCGACGGCATGTATTTCCAAAACGAGTTGCGCGATTTCGACCATCGTGAGGGAACGAAGGATTTATCGGCCAATATTCAGTGGGACCTCACGCCCGGCTGCATGCCAATTTCGATGCTCAGCACATCACTGCGTCAACCTACAACAACGATATACTGGTCGCGACCGGATCAATGGCGAATACCAATATCACACGAACTCGGACGGGACGCCGCAGATCAAGTTACTCCCCGGCGAGCAACGTCAACTATGCATCTGGCGGACTCGCGAATCCGCACAATTATTGGATCCCGTTCATCCAGGGGCATGTCGAAAACAATAATGCCCACGAGAATGCATTTAGCGGTGACCTGAAGTACGATTTCGTACAGGGGCAAGCTGGCTCGACTACTGAAGGCGGGAGTGCGTTATGCCGACCGCAACCAGACCGTCCGCTATTCGACGTCCAACTGGACGCCGATCGCGGCGAGCTGGAACTGCAACGGCGCCGGGTTCAATGCCGACAATACACGCAGCCCAATCCGACGGCGGCGTGCGATCTCAATTTCAAGGGATATGGCGCAAACATTTTCGGGCCATACAGCTTCGGCAACCTCTATGACGGAAATGTCTATAACAACGGGTCACTGGTGTTCGTCAATAATTCGGCGCTGACCAATTACAACCGATTGATGGCGGGCCTTTCGGGCGCGGCAACTAACTCACCGATCCTGCCGGGCTATGTCCCGATTTGCGATCGTGCCGGCACGACGACGACTGCTTTCTACCCTCAGAGGTGATGAAGCTGGAGGAGCGGACAACCGCCGGTTACGCGATGCTGAACTTTGGCGGGGATCAAAACGACAATCTTCGGCGGCGTCACGGTCTAGGCAATGTCGGAGTGCGCGTGGTGCGCACAACCGAGATCGGAACGGCAGCGTCGGCTTCCCAACCGGCGACGCGCTCAATGCGCTTGCCCCGTGCAACACTCCGCTCGGCCCGAACCAAGTCGTCAATCCGAGTTGTTACCTGACGACTGGCGTCCTCGCGTTCGCGAGCGGCGGCGGAACCCCGAACAGTTACCGCACGTCGTTTACCAAATGGCTTCCAAGCTTCAACGTGCGCTTCGGCCTCGACAGTAGGGATTTCCTTCGCTTCGCTTACTCGAAGGCAATTTCCCGGCCCGACATCGGGCTGCTTCGTAACTTCGTTCAGATCAATTCGCCGGTCATCAACACGTCGCCTGATTCGCCCTATGTCGTCTATAACTCGCCGACTGCCGCGCATATCCCGGCGAACGTCGTCGGCTATAATTTCGTGTTCCAGGCCAATGCCGGCAATGTCGGACTGAAACCGATCAGCGCGGACCAGTTCGATATCTCCTTCGAGCGTTACATGAACCCGGTTTCGTCCTTTACGGTCGATGGTTTCTACAAGCGATTGACCGACCTCATTTCGTACGGCCAGTCCCTCCGCAGCTTCACCAACAACGGCTCGACGCAGACCGTGCAGGTGAACGGCCCGATCAACAGCTCCGGCGTCGGGAAGCTCTACGGCCTTGAGGCCAATTTCCAGACCTTCTTCACGTTCCTGCCCGGACTGCTCAGCGGCCTCGGCATGCAGCTCAACTACACTTATGTGCATCAATCCGGCATCAATAACTCCAATGTGATCAACGCGACATCGGGAGGTGACGTTGGCGCGATCGGAGTCGGAATTCCGGCACTCGGCGGCACCGGCAACGTAATCGAACTCCCACCAGCTCGCCGGCATCTCGAAGCATACGGTGAACGCGGTCGGACTGTACGAGAAAGGGCCGCTCGCGGTGCGCGTCGCTTACAACTGGCGCTCGCGCTATCTGACGCAAAACCTCGATTGCTGCATCGGCCTGCCCGTGTTTCAAAAGGCGGCAGGATTCCTCGATGGCTCGATCCGCTATTCACTGACGCGGTTCATGGAATTGTCGATCGAAGGCACCAACTGCTTGGGAACCACGACTACGTACCAGCAGGAAATCTTTGGCAGATTCCCCGCAGACACCCGGCGCCAAGCCGGTCTACATGGATTCCTCATGGAGCCGTGTCGATCGAAGCGTACAGCTTGGCGTTCGCGTGAAGTTCTAATGCACAAGCTCCCCTGCCGTACCGCCGAGTTGGCGGTACGGCCTTTTTCCAGTGGGGATTGATCTGGTGCTGAAAGCGGAAAACAAGTTCCGTGTTGTCATCCTTGGCGGCGGCACCGCCGGCTGGATGACCGCGGCGGCGCTCGCCCGACGGCTTCCGCGGCCGACGATTACAGCATCGTCCTGATCGAATCCGACGAGATCGGCATCGTCGGTGTCGGCGAGGCGACGCTGCCGCACATCAAGCAGTTCAATGAGATGCTCGAGATCGATGAGAGCGAATTCATGCGGAGCCACCCAGGCGACGTTCAAGCTCGGCATCGAATTCGCGACTGGGATCGCCCCGGCGACCGCTACATCCATCCGTTCGGCACTTTCGGCGACGACCATCGGGCGGGGTGCAGTTCCAGCACTATTGGCTCAAGGCGCGCGAGCAAGGCCGGCGAGACAGCGCCGTTCGACGCCTATTCGCTGCGCGATCGCCGCCGCGCCGCGCGAACGCGTTCGCGCTGCCCGAGGACGGATCGCCAACGTCGATCCGCTGTCGACCTATCGCCTACGCATATCACTTCGACGCCGGACTCTATGCGCGTTACCTGCGCGCCTAGGCCAAGGCGCGCGGTGTGACGCGCACGGAAGGCAAGAACGTCGAGATCGACGCAGACGCCGAGAGCGACGGCTTCCTCGACATCTGTCGATGCAGATCGGGCGAGCAGATCGACGGCAATCTCTTCATCGACTGCTCCGGCTTCCGCTCGCTTGCTCCATCGAGCAGGCAGCTCGACGTCGGCTGGGAGGACTGGACCATTGGTTGCCCTGCGATCGCGCGATGGCTGTACCCTGCGAAACGGCGGTGACCGCTGACGCCGTACACACGATCCACGCTCGAACGCGGGCTGGCAATGGCGCATTCCGCTGCAGCACCGCATCGGCAACGGCTACGTCTATTCCAGCGACCTCATCTCGCGAGGATGAGGCGCGCGAGACCCTGCTCGGCAATCTCGATGGAGCGCCGCACACCGAACCGCGGCTGCTGCGCTTCACGCCCGGTCGCCGCAAGTGCCGCGTGGAGCGACCAATTGCGTCGCCATCGGGCTCGCCAGCGGCTTTCTCGAGCCGCTCGAATCGACCAGCATCTACCTGATCCAGGCAGCGGTCGCCGATCTGATCGACCTAATGCCTTCGCCGACGCCTGACCGGGCCATCGATCCGCGGCTTGCAGTGGAGTTCAACCGGCTGACCACCATGCATTACGAGCGGATCCGGGATTTCCTGATCCTGCATTATGTCGCGAACCGCCGCGAGGGCGAGCCGCTATGGGACTATCTGCGGACTATGCCGCTACCGGATAGCCTGGCGCACAAAATGGCGCTCTTCCGGGCCCGTGCGACCGCGCCGGAATATCAGTTCGGCCTGTTCTCGCGCGACAGTTGGCTGTCGGTCCTGTTCGGCCAGGGGCTATTGCCTCAAGGCCACGATCCGCTTGCCGATACGTTCGATCTCCAATTGGTCAATTCGCAATGCGCTGATTTCAAGAGCCGGATCGATGCGGCCGTCGCCAGCATGCCGTCGCAGCGCGAATTCATCGCCAATTATTGCGCTGCATCCGAGAGCGTTGCGGCATGAGCGGCGCGCCGCGCCACGTGGTCGTGGTCGGACGAGATGCGGACCTGTGGCTGACGGTGACAGCGCTTCGCGCTGCGCTGGGGCGGGCGGGCGTTCGCCGTGACGGCCGTCGAGCTTCCCAGCCGGCTCGGGCCTGCGTCCGCATACGCGACCTTGCCGGCGATCGAATCGCTCCATGCGCGCCTCGGTCTCGATGAAGCCGCGCTGCTCCGGGACACTGGCGGAAGTTTCTCGCTCGGATACAATATCGTTCCTCCAGCAGCGGCGCCCTTCTTCCTGGCGCATGGCTCCTACGGAGCACCAATCGACGGCGCCGATTTCTTTCCTTTGTGGCTCAAGGCGCGGCGCTTCGGCCTCGCGGCTCAGCTCGAGGATTTCTCGCCAACCGCCATGGCTGCGCGCCATGGGCGGATCCTGCTTCCGGATGAGGACACAGAGCGGTTCGGCAGGACCGACTATCCGTACCACCTGCCCGCGATTTCTTATGCAGCGATGCTCAAGAGCCGCGCGGCTCGGCTCGGCGTTGCCATACACCAGGCGGTTCGGGTCGGAGTTGAACGGGATGGTGGCAGCGGCGTCATTAGAGCGGCGATGCCGGATGGCGGGTCACCGATCGCCGGCGACCTATTTATCGACGCGAGCGGACCTGAGGCCATCTTGATTGGCGATGCTCTTGACGTCACCACAGAAGATTGGCGCGCGTTCTTTCCCTATGACCGGCGCCTTGCGGCGAGGGGAAAACGTTTTGCCGCAGTCCCCGGCTACGCCGACCTTCGCCTTTCTCCGACCGGCTGGACGGGGCTCTATGCTGCCCAGGCCGCGACGCATGTGGTTCACCCCTGTCATGCCAGCGAGGGCGACGAGGAAGCAATTACCGCTGCGACCACGGATTCGGGTTTGGCGCTCAGCGACATCACGATCACTCCTGTCGCACCATCAGTTCGAGCGGGCGTGGAGCGGCAATTGCGTAGCGATCGGCACTTCGGCGTGCGCGCTCGACCCATTGTTCGATCTCGACCTGCACGTCGTCCAGCTCGGGATCGTCTACCTGCTGTCATTGTTTCCGACTACCGCCGCCGCGGACTCAGAGCGCATTGAATATAACCGCGTCACTCGCTCGCTGTTCGAGCGCCTTCGTGATTTCCAGGCGGCGCTTTACTTCCTGACCGGAGCTTCGCGGTCGCCTCCGGAGAGCCTTCTCCAAAAGGTCGAGATCTTTCGAGCCCGCGGCACCATCGCGCCGATGGAGGATGAGACATTCAGTCCGGATCAGTGGCGAGCGCTCTTCATCGGGCTTGGCTTGACCCCTGAGAGTTGGCCGCCCGCGATTGAAAGCGTGGCGCCGGAACGGATCAAGGAAGGTTTGAGACGGATTCTTGGTTTTGTCAGCGCCAAGGTCCTCGAGCAGCCGACGCATGACCTCTATCTCGCCGAGATTGGTGCCGGCAAGACGGGATGAACGCGGCGGCTTCCGTCCCGGCGCTCGATCGCTCGATGCGCTCCCCCCGGTCGCCGCCGGGATAGCGACCACTATCCAGGAGATAGACGCGTTGCTCGCACGCGCCGAACCTATCCTCCTGAAGGGCGTGGTCCGCCATTGGCCGGCTCTTGCTGCTGCCGTGCAGTCGCCGGCGACACTCGATGCATATTTGATGTCGCGGGATTGCGGCGCGCTGGTGCCCGTGATGGAGGCGCCGCCGTCGAGCCGCGGCCGGTTCAGCTATAGTGCAGATCCGCGCGAATTCAGCTTCACCAAGCGAATGCGCCCACTGGGCGAAACGCTCGCTCGAATTGCGCGCGCGCGTAGCGACCCGAACCCGGCCTACCTCGCCATCCAGATGCTCTCACTCGATACTCAGATGCCGGCTTTCGTGCGCGACAATCCAATGCCGCTAGTTCCGGCCGTCGCTCGCCCGAAGCTGTGGCTCGGCGGCCCGGTCAAGACGCAGATTCATAACGACCGAGATCACAATCTCGCCTGCGTCGTTGCCGGCCACAGGCGGTTCGTGCTTTTCCCGCCCGAGCAGGTCGCCAATCTCTACCTCGGCCCGCTCGACAACCCGCCACCGCTCTCGTTCGTCGATCCTGAAACTCCCGATTTCAACGCCTTTCCGCGCTTCCGACAGGCGCTCGAGGCGGCACGCGTCGCCCATCTAAGCCCCGGCGATGCGCTGCTGATGCCGCGATACTGGTGGCATCACGTCACTTCGCGCGATCCCTACAATGCGATGGTCAATTACTGGTGGGGAGATAGTCCCATCGGCCTCGGCAATCCGCACGACGCTTTCCTGACCGCATTGCTGGCTCTGAAAACGCTCCCCCCGCCGGAGCGCGCTTATTGGCGGGCGATGTTCGATAAGTACGTCTTCGACGAGGACGGGGCCGCGCATATTCCGCTGAATGCTCGCGGGATCCTTGGAGAGATGACGCAGGCTCAGCGGACGGCGTTGAAGCAGCGCCTTCGAACGACAATCCTGAGATCATGACCAGGCGACGGCCGGGGCGGGGAAACCGAATGAGGATAGCAGCCTTGGCTTACTTCGCGAGCTTGCTGGCGGCGTTACCAGCCGTTGCACGGGCCGTGGATGCGCCGCCGGCGAACACTTCTGAGGCGATCGTGCCACGTATCGACGGATTAGAGGTGCGTCATGGCCTTGCGCTGATGCGAGTGACGGCATTGACCGACCAAGTCGTCCGAGTTCGCATTGCACCCGACGGGGTGCTGCCGGAAGACGCCAGTTGGGCGGTTCTTCCAACAATTCGTGCTCATCATGCCCCGGTGACGCCGCTGGCGAACGGCTTTGCAACAGGAGCAATCCGAGTTGTCGTCGATCCGTCCAACCTTGCGCTGACGGTCACCGACCTCTCGGGCAAGGTGATCGTCGCCGATTCGGGTTCAGCCGCTCTCTTTCGACGGGACCAAGTTCACACTTCGCAAGGTGCTGCCGCCGGGCGAGCATATCTACGGCCTCGGCGACAAGACCGGCGGCTCGCTCGACCGCCGCGGGAAGAGCTACGTCGACTGGAACACCGACGCCTACGGCTTCGACAGCTCGACCGACCCGATCTACAAGTCGATCCCCTTTTTCATAGCGACCGGCGGGCGAGCGGCGGAAGCTACGGCATCCTCCTCGACAACACGTGGCGCAGCTTCGTTCGATTTCGGCCACGCTGCGGCCGACACGCTGGCGATGGGCGCGCCCGACGGCCCGATCGACTATTACGTCATCGCCGGCCCGAGCGTGCGCGACGTGGTCCGGCGCTACACCGATCTCACCGGCAAGGCGCCGCTGCCGCCGCAATGGGCGCTCGGCTACCAGCAGTCGCGCTACAGCTACATGTCCGCCGCGGAGGTGCGTCAGATCGCCGCAGACCCTCGCGCCGGACAAGATCCCGACCGACGTCATCTGGCTCGACATCGACTACCAGGATCGGAACCGCCCGTTCACCGTCAACAAGCAGACCTTTCCCGATCTGAAGGGCCTGGCGAGCGAGCTCGGCGCGCAGAGGGCATCAAGCTGGTCGCCGATCACCGACCTCCACGTCGCCGATGCGCCCAACCAGGGCTATGCGCCTTACGACAGCGGCATCGCCGGCAACCACTTCGTCCATAACCCCGACGGCTCCGTCTATGTCGGCAAGGTCTGGCCGGGCCCGTCGGTCTTTCCCGGACTTCACCTCGGCGCGAACGCGCGACTGGTGGGGCAGCAATTTCCAGCCGTTGGTCGACGACGGCGTCGCCGGCTTCTGGAACGACATGAACGAGCCGTCGGTGTTCAACGATACCGGAGACGATGCCGCTCGACACCGTGCACCGCGTCGACAGCGACGATTTCGCGCCGCGAAACGCCACGCCATGCCGAAATCCACAACGTCTACGGAATGGAGAACACGCGCGCGACTTATGAGGCGGTGAGAGGCCCTGCGGCCCGACGAGCGCGCCTTCGTCATGACCCGCGCGAGTTATGCCGGCGGGCCAGCGCTACGCGGTCACCTGGACCGGCGACAATCAGCTCGACCTGGGATCATCTGCGGCTGATGGTCCACCAGCTGATCAACCTCGGCCTGTCTGGCTTCGCCTATGCCGGTGCCGATGTCGGCGGCTTCACCGGCGGGCCCAGCCCCGAGCTGATGACCCGCTGGTTCGAGGTCGCCGCCTTCACGCCGATCTTCCGCGACCATTCCGCCAAGGACACGCCGCGCGCGGAGCCGTGGGTGGACGGCCCGGCACAACTCGCGATCCGCCGCCGCTTCGTCGAGGAGCGCTACCGGCTGATGCCCTACCTCTACGCGCTCGCCGACGAGAATGCGCGCACCGGCGATCCGCTGATGCGGCCGGTCTTCTACGATTATCCCGAAGCTGCCAAGCGCTGCGTGCGACCAGTCGATGACCTTCACGCTTGGTCCGGCGCTGCTGATCGCGCCGCCGCCGAAGATGGAATCCCCGGAGCCCTACGACGTCTGCCTGCCGAAGGGCGGGTGGTACGATTACTGGACGGGCGAGCGCGGTCGGCGGTCAGACAAGCTTTCAGAGACGCCGAAGCTCGACCGGCTTCCGGTCTTCGTTCGCGCCGGCACGATCCTGCCGCGCCAGCCGCTGGTGCAGAGCACGTCGGAAACGCCCGTCGGTCCGCTCCGTCTCGACGTTTATCCCGGCCCCGATTGCACGGGAACGATCTATCTCGACGACGGTCATTCGATGGCCTTCGCCAAGGGCGATTATCTGCGTCAGACAATTCACTGTGCATCGGGAGACGGCCAAAGCCTGGTTATCAGCTTCGATCCCCGTGAAGGTCGCTTCGCCCCTTGGTGGAAGCAAATCGAACTCGTCGTCCACGATAGATCCGGCCGGTCATCCGTCAGCGGCAGTGTCGGACTAATCCAGAGATCCAAGAACCCACAAAGCGGCGCGATCGCGTTCAGCATCCCCGACATTCCAAACGGCGGAATGATTACGATTGGTCGCTAAGACGTACCCAGGCCGCTGCCGGCTGAAGAGCGATCCAGCATCTTACGAATTCTTCGTCGCGCGGGCCTCTTTGCGATCATCGTTCTGATCTTCGCGTCCGTGAAGCGCTGGTTCCGGCAGGCCGGTCAACGATCGATCGGCGATGCGCGTGGTGGACCGAGCAGCGCGGGCTCGAAAATCAGTGCGCAGATCAAGGTCCACCCAAGCGAGATGATCAAAATCTTGCCCATGCTCGCCGTTCCCGGATGGTGCGACAGCCAAAGGCTGCCGAAGGCAGTGCCGGTGGCAAGCGCGCTGAACAGCACTGCGCGCGCGAGGCTCGACTGGAGCAATCCGGTCGAACCTGATCGCCAGGCCATTACGAAATAGATGTGGAAGGCGACGCCGACGCCGAACAACAAGGGAAAGGCGATAATGTTGGCGAAGTTGATCGGCTGGCCGATCAGCACGCAGGTACCCAACGTCAGGAAGATCGACAGCACCACCGGCGCAAGCGTGAACGCTACCTCACGAAGATCGCGCAATACAGCGAACAGGAGCAGGCTCACCAGCAGAAATGCCAGGATGCCCGCTTCGACGAACGCATTGGCCACCGTATTAGCTGCGGCCTGCGTCGCGACCGGCAAACCAGAAATCGCCGGCGTCACATCTCCGACCGCCGCGCTGAATTTTCGGATCACTCGATTGTCGTTGCCGTCGCCGCTCGGGAAGACCTGCAGCCGAACGCGACCGTCCGGGGTCACCCAGTCACGCACGAGATCGGGCGGTAGGTCGGCACGGGCGACCGGCGTAGCCTGGAGTGCCAAGCGTAGCTGGTCCAACATCACGTCCAGCGGCTGGGCGACCATTGCATTTGCCTTCGCCCGATCGGCGGGAGAGGAACGGGCCAGCCGGTCGAGAGCGGTTGCGAGGCGCCGCGCATCGCGCGCGGAGGGGCTCGTTCCCGTTCCCGCCGCTCCGCGCAGCTTGGCCGCGCTCCGGGATAGGCTGGTAACTATCTCAGCGTCACTTGGGGGAGGCAGGGTGTCGAGTGGATTGAGGACGACATCGAGCAGCAACGATGCATCCTGGATCAGGGCCAGCTTGGAGGATTGTCCTCGGGAACGAAGCTATCGATAGAGACCACCTGCGATACTTCCGGCAATGCCGCGAGCCTGGCGGCAAGCGCATTCGCCTCGGCCTGATTGCGGGCGAGCACGTCGATCGTGTTCGGTGTACGATCGGGGTCGCGGGTAAGATCGGCGAGTGCCCGCATCGCTGGGGCATCGGGATCGCGCAGGTGCAGCGGGTTGAAGTCGAACGTCACCCAGGGAAGCAGAGCGATGCTGATGATCAGTGCCACCACGAACGACCACAACACCGCGCCGCGTCTCCGTTCGAGCCATGCATCGGCCCCCGCCAGCGAGGAAAAGCCAACTTCCTTGCGCGGCTTGCCCGGACGAAGCAGCAGGATCAGTGCAGGAAGCAAGGTGACGCTCAGGACTAGCGCCACGATCATGCCGAGGCCGGCAATGACGCCCAACTCGGCGACGCCGACATATGCGGTCGGCAGGAAAGCGCCGAAGCCCAGGAATATCGCGCCTGCCGCCAAGCTCAGCGGCGCGCCCAGCGCGGCAGCGGCCTGGCGCAGCGCCTGGGCCGGCTCGGCCCCACCGAGGCGCTCGGCATTGTAGCGCACGCAGATCTGAATGCCGAAATCGACCCCGAGCCCCACGAACAGTGGAATGAAGGCCACCGATATGAGGTTGAAGCGACCCACCGTGAGCAGGCCGATCGCCATGGTCATGATGAGGCCGAGCACGATCGTTGTCAGGATCGCTGCGACCAGCCGGACTGATTTGGTCGCCAGCCACAAGGTCAGCAACATCGCGCCGAGCATCACCAGACCCACCACGCCGATATTTTCCTGGAGGGTGGCGAATTCCTCGTCGGCAAGCGGCACCTCGCCCGTCAACTGCACCCGAACGCCATGCGCCGCATCGAGGCGAAGCGCGGCTGCGGCGGCACGGATAGCGTCGCTGGCGGCCTCGCCTGGCATCAGCGAGCCGTGGTCCAAAATCGGCTGGACCTGGATAAACCTCCGTGTCGAGGGAGCCGGCGTACCGCTGCCTGTGAAAAGGGCCTGCCACGAGAAATAGCCCGGTTTTCCGGCGAGCACGCTCTCGCTCGCGTCTGCGAGCGCGCGCATCGGCCTGTCGATCCGGTCGAGCGTTACCTGCCCCGCTGCAACTGCATCGGCCATCGTCGAGAGTCCGTCGGCGACCCCGCGCAGACTTTGATCGGCGGCAAGCGGGCCCAGCATCGGTTGCGCTTCGACCAGCGCCGAGGTCGCGTCCCGCACTGCCTGCTCAGAGCCGAACAGCAGCCCCTCACGCTGCAGGAAGTTTCCGCCATCGGGCCGGCTTACCAGCCGGAAATGGGTCTTGTCCTCTGGCGAGATTCGCTGCGAGCTTCGCAGCACCGCCCTCGGCCAGCTCAGGCGTGGCTCCATCGATCACTACGAGCGTCACATCGCGCAGTTGCGGGAAAGCGGTCTCCATTGCCGCTTCCTGCTTGCGCCAAGGGACCTTGGGCGAAATGAGTTCGGCTGTGTCCGTGGTCATCGCAAAGCGATCGACCACGACCAGCAGTGACATGCTCGCCAATACTAACGCGACGATGAGTGTCAGCCATGGTCGACGGCTGCTCGCCACAACCAGCGTAGATACGACCGATTGCATCGCTATCGTGCAGTCAACCGACTCTCGGTGTTCGTGTGACGGTGGCGGAGGAACTGTAGAGCCGCCAGCTCGGCGGAGAGAGTGGACACCTCATACAAACTCGCGTGCCTCAATTGGCAGGACGGCATTGTAGCGCAGTGCCTTCAGCACGGTTTCGACGATGTCCGGCGCGTTGAGGTGCGCCTCGTCATATTGCTTTTCGGGCTTCTCCTGATCCTGGAAGCGGTCGGGCAGGCGCATGGTACGGATCTTGAGGCCCCCGTCCATCAGTCCCTCGTCGCTGGCGAGCGTCAGGATGTGCGCGCCGAGGCCGCCGATAGACGCCTCCTCGATCGTCACCGCGACTTCGTGGCTAGTCAGCAGTCGGCGGATCAGCTCGCTATCGAGCGGCTTGGCGAAGCGCAGGTCGGCGACGGTGGTCGAAAGGCCCATGCGCATCGAGCTGGTCGGCAGCCTTCTCCGCCTCGGCGAGGCGGGTGCCAAGCGACAGGATCGCAACCTTCTTGCCCTCGCGGACGATGCGCCCCTTGCCGATCTCGAGCGCCTGCGGCTGCTCGGGAAGCGGAAGGCCCCTGCCCTCGCCGCGCGGGTAGCGCACGGCGATCGGCCCGCCGTCGTGCAGCGCCATGGTGTGGACCATGTGGCAAAGTTCCGCCTCGTCGGCCGCCGCCATCACGACGAAATTCGGAAGCGTGCAGAGATAGGCGAGATCGAAGCTTCCGGCGTGCGTCGGTCCGTCGGCGCCGACCAGGCCGGCGCGGTCCATCGCGAAGCGCACCGGCAGGTTCTGGATCGCGACGTCGTGCACCACCTGGTCGTAGGCGCGCTGCAGGAAGGTCGAATAGATGGTCGCGAACGGCTTGTAGCCCTGGGCCGCCAGGCCGGCTGCGAAGGTCACCGCATGCTGCTCGGCGATGCCGACATCGAAGATGCGATCGGGAAATTTCTCGCCGACCTTGTCGAGCCCGGTGCCCGACGGCATCGCGGCGGTGATCGCGACGACCTTTTCGTCGCGCTCCATCTCGCCGATCAGCGCCTTCGCGAAGACGCTCGTATAGCTCGGCGCGCCGGCCGCGGGCTTCGCTTGAACGCCGGACACCACGTCGAATTTCACGACGCCGTGATATTTGTCCGCCGCATTCTCGGCGGGCGCATAGCCTTTGCCCTTCTTGGTGACGACGTGGACGAGCATCGGCCCTATCTCGGCGTCGCGGACGTTCTCGAGCACCTCGACGAGCGCGCGACGTCGTGTCCGTCAACCGGACCGACATAGTAGAAACCGAGCTCCTCGAAAAGCGTGCCGCCGGTCGCCATGCCGCGAGCATATTCCTCCAGTCTTGCGCGCGGCGACGTGCAGCGGCTCGCGGCATTGCCCTTGCGAGCTTCTGTGCGAGCCTGCGGGGAGCCAGATATTTGCCCGACGAGACCAGCCGCGCCAGCGCATTGCGCAGTGATCCGACCGGCGGCGCGATCGACATGTCGTTATCGTTGAGGATGACGATCAGCCGGTTCCCGGCCGCCGCGGCATTGTTCATCGCCTCATAGGCCATGCCCGCCGAAAGCGCGCCGTCGCCGATGACGGCGATCGCCTTGCCCGGCGCGTCGGACAGCTTGTGGCGATTGCGAAGCCAAGCGCCGCGGAGATCGAGGTCGAGCTGTGCGCCGCGCCGAACGGGTCATATTCGCTCTCGCTCGCGCCTGGTGAAGCCCGAGAGGCCCCCGCCCTGGCGAAGCGAACGAATGCGGTCGCGCCGGCCGGTGACGATCTTGTGCGGATAAGCCTGGTGGCCAACGTCCCAGACCAGCCGGTCGCTGCGGCGTATCGAACACATAGTGGAGCGGCGATGGTCAGCTCGACGACCCGAGCCCCGCGCCAAGATGCCCGCCGGTTACGGAGACCGCCGAAATCATCTCCTGACGCAACTCGTCGGCGAGCTGCGGGAGCTGGTCTTTGCTCAGGCCCCGGATGTCGGCGGGATACTGAACCGTATCGAGCAGCG